>CAJUTV010000004.1:79989-214852 GCA_910589305.1 uncultured Lachnospira sp.
CCAAAAGTTTGAAAAATAAATTTTTATAGTATAGCTTTATAGAGGCTATTATATCGTATATACATAGTAAGAACCCAGAAGTTTGAAAAATAAACTTTTATAGTATAGCTTTATAGAGGCTATTATATCATAGTTTTATACAAAGTAAGAAGCCAAAAGTTTGAAAAATAAATTTTTATAGGTATAGCTCTATAGAGGATATTATCGTATATACATAGTGAGAAGCCAATAGTTTATAAACCAAGCTTTTATGCCACAGATTCCTGTGGTTATTACAACGTAAATTTATACTATAGATTATATAATGTCAAAATATCATTTGACATGAAAGGATAGTTATGTCAAAAAGTGTTATAGAATATCTTGAAAATTCTGCTGTCATGTTTCCAGAAAAGATAGCAGTTGCAGATGATAAATCGTCAATGACTTACAAGGAATTGCTTTGTTATTCTAAAAATATAGCAGCAGCTTTGCTGCCTTATGTAAAACAAGGACAAGCTGTGCCAGTCTATATGGAAAAAAGCTGTATGGCTTTAGCAGCTTTTCTTAGTATAGCGACAGCTGGCTGTTTTTATGTTTTGTTAGACCCATCTTACCCCATTGACCGAATTAATAGTATTATTCATACATTGGATGCAAATATGATGATTGTTGATGAAAAGTCTGCAAAAAAACAGGAAAAATTAGGGTTTGAAGGAAATGTTCTTAAAATAGAAGAACTTATACAATATACAGCATCCAAAGAAGAATATACACATCTTGAAAAAATCCGAGAGCAAGCGTTGGATATAGACCCGCTTTATGCAATTTTTACATCAGGTTCAACAGGAGTCCCAAAAGGTGTTATTGTAAACCATCGCAGTGTTATTGATTTTATTGATTGTTTTACAAACCAGTTTGGAATTTCATCGGATGATGTTATAGGAAATCAGGCACCATTTGATTTTGATGTGTCGGTTAAAGACATTTATTCAAGTTTAAAATGTGGAGCTACCATACAAATTATACCGAAGTCCCTGTTTTCATTTCCAGCAATATTACTTGATTATCTGGATAATAATCATGTTACAACGCTTATATGGGCTGTTTCTGCTCTGTGCATTGTAACGAGATTAAATGGCTTTGATTACAAAAAACCAAGCAATATTAACAAGGTTATTTTTTCAGGTGAAGTGATGCCAATTAAACATTTGAATTTGTGGAGAGCAGCTTATCCAAATGCTATGTTTGTTAATGTTTATGGTCCTACAGAGATAACATGCAACTGTACATATTATATTGTTGATAGAGCATTTGAGTTGGACGAAACATTACCTATAGGAAAACCCTTTCCAAATGAGCGTGTATTTTTATTAGATGAAAAAGATGAGCTTATCACACAGCAAGATTGTCATAAAATAGGTGAAATATGTGTTTCTGGCACATCGGTTACATTGGGATATTATAACAATAAGGAAAAAACAAGTGAGGCATTTGTGCAAAATCCTCTTAATGACAAATATATAGAAATCATATATAGAACAGGGGATTTAGGTTATTATAATGAAAAAAAAGAACTGTGTTTTTCATCTCGCAAGGATTTTCAAATTAAACATAATGGACATAGGATTGAATTAGGAGAAATTGATGCTGCAATCAATGCCGCTGACGGCGTTGCCAGAGCTTGTTGCATCTATGATGAAAAAAAGCAGCTTATTATTGGTTTTTATGAAGGGGAATCAGATAAAAAGGCAATAACACATGCACTTTTAGCAAAGCTTCCAAAGTTTATGCTTCCTCAAGAATTTGTAAAAGTCGATACAATGCCAGTTACAAAAAATGGCAAGATAGACAGAAAACAGTTGATGGAAAAATATAATGAAAAGTAGTATGGATATGCCCGTATGGAGGAAGATTAATGATTGGTGAGGAAAAAATAGGAGAATTGGCAAAATTGCATGGCACACCGCTTTATATTTTTGATAAAGAAGAACTTTATAAAAGAATTGGTGATATACAAAAAATGCTTGGTGAAGATATTACACTTTGTTATGCAATGAAGGCAAACCCATTTCTTGTGGATGCCCTTAAGCCGCTGGTAGCTAAATTTGAAGTTTGTTCACCAGGAGAGTTTGCTATATGCAGGCGTGAAAATGTAGATATGTCATCTATTGTATTATCTGGTGTGTATAAAAAACAAAGTGATATTGAGTATGTGATGGATGAATGCGGCGGTGTTGGCGTATATACAGTGGAGTCGATGGAGCAATTTAATATACTTTGTTGCTGTGCAAAAATTAGAGAGATTACAATTGCGGTTCTTTTAAGGCTTACCAGTAAAAATCAATTTGGATTAGATGAATTGGAAATTGAACAAATTATTGAGAACAGGGCAGATTATCCATATATAGATATTCTTGGAATACAGTATTATTCAGGAACACAGAAAAAGAAAGTGGAAGTCAATATAAAGGAATTGCAGCAATTAGATACGTTTTGTAAACAATTAAAAAATAAGTATGATTTTACAGTAAAAGAATTAGAATATGGTCCAGGTTTGATGGTGTCCTATTTTGGAGAGGATGCTTACAAAAATGACTATAAGATGTTACAAGAATTTTTGACAGCGTTAGAAAAGGTAAAAAAGAACTATCATATTACATTAGAGATGGGGCGTTACCTTGTTGCGACATGTGGTATATATGTGTCAAAAGTTGTTGATATAAAAGTTCATTCTGAGCAGCAATATTGTATTATTGATGGAGGAATTAATCATATTAATTATTATGGACAGACAATGGCAATGAAAATTCCAGCATATGCTTATGTAAAGAACGACGGCACTATAGTAAAGGCGTATGGATTATTAAAAAAAGATAGTGTGAATATTGAAACACTCCATATAAATAATAATAAATCAAGTAATGATATTGAAACATTAAACACAGATGAGAAAAATTTAAACATAGACTGCAAAATATCAAATTTAGATGATGAAAATTTAAGTATAGATAGTAAAACATCAAACACAGATGATGAAAATTTAAGCATAGACTGTAAAACATTAAATGTAGATGACAAAAAATGTATTATAGACAACGAAAAATTAAAATGGACAATATGCGGTTCATTGTGTACTGTTGCAGATGTTATTGTTAAAAATTTACCAATTGGACAGCCAGATAAAGAAGATTTATTGTTTTTTTATAATATAGGGGCATACTCTGTTACAGAAGGAATATACTTATTTCTTAGCAGAACACTTCCTAAAATTATTACATATGATAAAAATGGTATAGTTGAGGTATTACGTGATTTTTACGATTCGGATATAATCAATTCCCGAAAGTTTGTGTTGAATAAATAATATTCTTCTTGACTAACGACCTAATATGTTATATTTTACTTGGTAGAGTTGGTAAATTGTGGATTGAGCTTACCAATATAAAAAATAAAAATGATAGAAAGGCAAGGTTTTTTTATGGACCAGTTAATGGAAATTTTAACAGAGGTAAATGCAGATGTAGATTTTGAAAATTGTGATACGCTTGTTGATGATGGGATTCTTGACTCTTTTGATATTGTGTCAATAGTAGGGGAGCTAAATGACACATTTGATATTGAGATTACACCTGTTGATATTATACCAGAGAATTTCAATTCGGCTGAGGCTATGTGGGAGATGATACAGCGTCTTTCTGAATGATTTATTTGTAGTTTATTAAACAATGAAAGGTAGATAAAAATATGGCATTACTTGATACATGGAGACAGTTAGCTTATCAAACAGAGATGAACCAAAAGCAGGCAGGGGAATTTTGGGGAACCTATTTTAATTTTGAAAAAGGTATTTATGAAAAGATTTTAGCTGCTCCAAATGACCCTGTTAAAGGCAGTGTTAAGGAGCTTGCAGAAAAATTTGAAGTTGAAATGTTGATAATGACAGGTTTTCTTGATGGAATCAATGACAGTTTAAAGGAGCCAAATCCAATCGAAAGTATGGACGAGGATACGATTGTCAGTCTTGATTATGATGTTGAAAAGTTGTATTACAATATGGTTGCTTGTAAGGCGGACTGGTTATATGAATTGCCTGCATGGGACAACCTACTTTCAGAGGAGAAAAGAAAGCAATTATATAAGGAGCAGAAGGCTTCAGGAACCGTAGTAAAAGGTAAAAAAATCGGACGTAATGAGCCATGTCCATGTGGAAGTGGTAAAAAGTATAAGCTTTGCTGTGGAAGAAATCAATAATTATAAGGTACCATCGGCGTTGATAATTGTCGATGGTACTTTTTTGTATGATAAAAGTATTATTTTTGCAATAATATTTAAATGATAATTATACAATAAAAAAAATTACCTAGTAGAAAAAATTTGTCAGATAGACAAACTCTTATTATAATTTTGATTTAGTGTAAATGCGCGGGATATGGCTTGCTTGAAGAATAATAATAAAACCAAATACAATAGATAATACAAAGCCTAAAATAGTAAGTATGGCAATGATAACATAGATTTCAATATGGTAGTTGTATTCGTTAATAAAAATGGATTGTGTATATTTAGACAATCCATCATAATTCCATTTTAAATCCGCTGCCATATAATTTAGTAAAGATTTTATTTGTTGATTATGGCTTTCTAGGTTTGCTGTAAAGTTCAGTGTTTCAATGGTGATAGGGGGAATATCAGGATTTTCAAGTTTGTTTGAAGATATAAGATATATAGTGCAGGTATTGTTGTTTAACGTATAGTAATAATGGGCTTTTACTACATTGTTGATAATATAATCATAGCCTGAATAATAAAGATTGGTGGCAGTACCATAAACGGAACTCACATCATTTTTATAGAGTTCATCAATGTTATTATCACAGGAATAGTAAGAAGGGAAAAGGTGTGATATAATATTAATTTCAAAACATATCACCATTGCAAAAATTGTGAAAATAATGGAAAAAATAAAGTGATATAGAATATATTTATAAAATTTAATATTATGCCGAGTTGTATTCATAGTAATCCCCATTCTTATGCTGTTGTTTAAGCAGCTTGAAAAATTCGTTTTTTAACCTTTCTTTATCTGAATGAATTGTTTTAAAAGTAAATTAAGCCTGCCTATTTAGTATATTAAATTATTGCGAAATTTACAAGTCATTATGTACAAGTTAGGTGTGAAAAATAAGTTTTATAGCTACAAAAAATTTAAAATTGCTTTATGCTTGCCCTAAGTCCTATTATTTGTTACAATTCCATTATATTTTGTTAGAGAGTATGGTGTTGGAGGACTATATGAGGGAATATACCGATTTTGCATATGTCTATGATGAATATATGGATAATATACCATATGATGAATGGTGTGCGTATCTGATTCAATTATTGCGTGAATATCATATAAATAGTGAAGACTTTATTGTCGATTTAGGCTGTGGTACAGGAACAGTCACAAGGATTCTTGACAAAGCAGGTTATGATTGTATAGGAATTGATATGTCGCAGGATATGTTGACAATTGCCTCAGAGAAAACAATTGATAATGGACAAGAAATTGTTTATAGTTTACAGGATATGAGAGAATTTAGCCTGCCTTATGAAGCTTCCGCCATGATTAGCATTGGCGATTCAATGAATTATATAACGTCTGTCAGCGATTTAAAAAGTGTATTTAAGTCTGTAAAGGAAGGACTAGCACTAGGAGGCATATTTATTTTTGATTTAAAGACCATACATTTTTTTAGAGATATTTTAAGTGATAATACGTATGCGCAAGATAGAGATACATCGGCTTTTATATGGAATAATTATTATGAAAATGATACAAAAAATAATATATATGATTTGACAATATTTGTTGAAAATGAAGATGGTCTTTTTGAACGCTTTGAGGAGCAGCATTTTCAGCATGGATTTGAGATTGATGAAGTTAAAAATGCAGCACAGGAAGCAGGACTAGAAGTAGTGGCAATCTATGATGCATTTACGCATAACGAACCAAACAAAGATAGTGAGCGATTGTATTATATTATTAAAAATAATATCTAAATGGATATTATGTTAAAACTTGAACGAATAGCTGCTCCTAAAAATCAGTCGCAGCATGGAGGCTAAGATTGAAAATTAAAATTTTCAATCCGTAAGTTATTGTGCAAAAGATTGCTGCGAATCTTTGCCAAAACTTAAGCCATTAGCTGCTCCTAAAAATCAGTCGCAGCATGGAGGCTAAAAATGAAGGATTATATTGTAAGAGGCGTTGCTTGTAATGGTCAGATTAGGGCATTTGCAGCAACAACCAAAAATCTTGTCGAGGAGGCAAGAAACAGACATAATACAAGCCCAATAGCTACAGTGGCACTTGGAAGGCTGCTTACAGGCGGGGCAATGATGGGAACAATGATGAAAAATGATACAGACCTTATGACAATACAGATTAAGGCAAATGGACCTATTGGCGCCATGACTGTGACGGCAGACCCTAAAGGTAATGTCAAGGGATTTGTGGCACATCCAGAGGTTATGCTTCCATTGGTTGATGGCAAGCTTGATATTGCAGGTGCTTTAGGAATCGGTGTGTTAAGTGTTATAAAAGATATTGGTTTAAAAGAACCTTATATTGGAGATACCATTTTAGTGACAAGTGAAATTGGAGATGATTTGACTTACTATTTTGCAACAAGTGAGCAAATTCCATCGTCTGTAGCACTTGGTGTTCTTATGAATAAAGATAATACAGTAAGGCAGGCGGGAGGGTTTATTATCCAGCTAATGCCGGGCGCTGATGTGGAAATACTGGATAAGCTTGAGCAAAGAATAGCAAAAATTCAATCTGTAACCGATTTTTTTGAGCAGCAAATGACACCAGAAGATATCCTTGAACATGTGCTAGAAGGTATGAATTTTGAGTTGTTAGAAAAAATAGAAACAAAATTTTATTGTGACTGTTCAAAAGAAAAAGTGAGTAAAGCTGTTATAAGTATAGGAAGACAAGAGCTTATGGCAATGATTGAGGATAATGAACCAATAGAAGTTAATTGTCATTTTTGCAACAGTCATTACCAATTTGATGTAGCGCAACTTCAAGAGATGCTTGAACAAGCGACTAAGCGCAGAAATCTTAAAATAGAATAGTTCTTTACAAATGTTATGTCAAATAGTATGCAGATATAAATTATAATGTGAAAAATTTATTTTTTACATTCCTTTTCAAATATAGAAGAAACGATGAAATTGTAAGAATAGAATGGAGTATGTAATGGAAAACGAAGTTGTATCAAGAAATTTTATTGAACAGATTATTGATAGTGATATTGAAGATGGACATTGTAAGAATGTTATTACAAGATTTCCGCCAGAACCAAATGGTTATCTTCATATAGGACATGCCAAGTCCATATTATTAAATTATGGGTTATCTCAAAAATATCATGGTCAGTTTAATTTGAGGTTTGATGATACAAATCCAACAAAAGAAAAAGAGGAATTTGTAGAGTCAATTAAAAGTGATGTGGAATGGCTTGGCGCAAAATGGCATGGTGAAGTATTGTTTGCATCAAGTTATTTTCCACAAATGTATGAGGCAGCAGTGAAGTTGATTAAAAAGGGAAAAGCCTATGTTTGTGACTTGACGCCTGAACAGATAAGAGAGTACAGAGGAACATTGACACAGCCTGGCAAAGAGAGTCCATACCGAGACCGAAGTGTTGAAGAAAATCTTGAATTGTTTGAAAAGATGAAAAATGGCGTATATGAAGATGGCGCTAAAGTGTTGAGAGCAAAAATTGATATGGCATCACCAAACATTAATATGAGAGACCCTGTTATTTATCGTGTTGCCCATATTGCACACCATAGGACAGGGGATACATGGTGCATTTATCCAATGTATGATTTTGCGCATCCGATTGAAGATGCCATTGAAGGGGTATCACATTCTATATGTACATTGGAATTTGAAGACCACAGACCGCTCTATGATTGGGTTGTAAAAGAATTAGAGTACGAAAATCCGCCAAAGCAGATTGAGTTTGCCAAATTATATTTAAATAATGTAGTGACAGGAAAACGATATATTAAAAAATTGGTAGAAGATGGCATAGTAGATGGATGGGACGACCCAAGACTGGTATCAATTGCCGCACTGCGAAGAAGAGGTTTTACGCCGGAATCAATTAAGATGTTTGTTGACTTGGTAGGCGTGACAAAAAGTCAAGGCGCTGTGGAATATCCTATGCTTGAGTACTGTATAAGAGAAGATTTAAAACAAAAAGCAAGTCGAATGATGGCAGTTTTAGACCCTGTAAAGCTGATTATTGACAATTATCCAGAAGGTCAGATTGAATATATGGAAGTTCCTAATAATCAAGAAAATCCAGAGCTTGGTACAAGAAAAGTGCCATTTACAAAAGAATTGTATATTGAGAGAGAGGATTTTATGGAGGAACCGCCAAAAAAATATTTCAGGTTGTTTCCAGGCAATGAAGTTCGATTGATGAATGCTTACTTTGTAACATGTGTTGACTATAAAAAAGATGCAGATGGCAATATTACAGAAATTCATTGTACGTATGACCCTGAGACAAAAGGCGGCAATTTTGCAGGGCGCAAAGTAAAGGGAACGATTCATTGGGTTTCGGTTAGTGAAGGAGTAAATGTCGAGGCAAGATTATATGAAAATATAGTTGATGAAGAAAAAGGCGTTTATGATGAGGAAACAGGAGAGATAAATCTTAATCCTAATTCATTGAAAGTAGTAAAAAATTGTTATGTAGAACCAGCATTAGCGCAGGCAAATGCACAAGATAAATTTCAATTTGTGCGCAATGGTTATTTTTGTGCGGATATAAAGGATAGTATTGAGGGAAAACCTGTATTTAATAGAATTGTATCATTAAAAAGTTCTTTTAAATTACCAGTGTAATCAACGTTTATCAGATAAGGTTTGATTTTTTAAATAAGTTTAATTTGCCTGTTTTGACAAGAGCTAAAAAATTCTTGTCAAAACAGTTAGACAGTAGTAAAGAAAATTATAATCCTTATGTTGTATATGATGGAATAAATTGGTTTATATGTGTGAGTATGCTGATATTGAGCAAAAGTCAGTAAACGATAGAATAGGTATTGATGTATATATTCAAGATTTAGCCATATGTTCAGCTGGAAAAACATATAAAAATGTTAATAAAACAAGTAAAATAAAGAAGTTGGAAAAGAAAAAACGCAGGTTGCGGCGTAGTATATCCAGAAAATATATAGGAAATAAGAAAGGGGAATGTTATAAGAAAACGAGCAATATTATAAAAAGTGAAAAAATTGTTAAAACTTCAACATAAAATCTCAAGTATAAGAACGAATGACTTATATTGATGAAAAATGTAGAATGAAAGTAGATAGAGATAAGGTGTTTAGTGAACAATCGAACTTGTGAGTAGCAAAGGCAAAAGCATACATATTGAAGTAGAAATGAAACGCAAACGTTTTATAGGTTATAAATAAATTAATTAACTTTTTATAAGTTTTCAGTAACGGCAAATAAATAATGAGTGATAATAATCAACCAAACGAAGCACAGTATCTTTTTGATAAAAGAGTGACTTGTGCAATATGTGATAAGGAATTTAAAAACAAGGTAGTTAAAACTGGAAAAGCAAGATTTCTTGGAACAGATGAAGATTTAAGACCTAAATATTCTAATCTGGATACGATTAAGTATGATGTGTATATGTGTCCATACTGTGGATATGCATCGGTGTCAAGAGAGTTTGAAAATGTTACACCAAAGCAGCGATTGTTGTTAAAAGCAGAGGTATGCAATCACCAGTTTGGTAAAAATAATGTAACAAAAGATATTGGCTATTATAATTATGATATGGCAATTGCAAGATATAAAAGAGCGTTGCTTATTGCAGTTAAGAAGCCTTCTAAAATTAGTGAATGCTCGTATCTTCGACTAAAAATTGCATGGCTTAATCGTTCTATGTACGAAGAGATTATAAAGGACAAAGAGGAGGAAGCATTAACAGAAGAAGAAAAAGCAAATTATGACAAATATAGAAGTGAAGAAGAAAGTTATTTAAAAGAAGCTTATGAAGGATTTGTAGAAGCACTTTTAAAAGAATATCCTCCAATATGTGGTATGGATGAATGTACATTTAACTATTTGATGTCTGTGTTGTCTTACAAAAATGAAGAGTATGACAATGCACTGCGATTTGGCTATGATGTTATTCAATCCATCAATGCATCATCGAAATTAAAGGATAAACAAAGAGACCTTCTTGATAAATTAAAAGATATAAAGAAAGGTGAAAATTAGAGAGGCTTTTTGCAATATTTATTGACAATACTTAACGTGAATGATAAGATGTATCTGGCATCGCTTAGATACCGCATATTTTTTTGGAGGTACTTATAATGAAAGGTACAGTAAAGTGGTTCAGCAATCAAAAAGGGTACGGATTCATTAATGATGAGAATGGCAACGATGTTTTCGTACACTATTCAGGACTTAACATGAGCGGCTTTAAGTCATTAGACGAAGGCGCTAGTGTAGAGTTTGACGTTACTGATGGAGCTAATGGTCGTCCACAGGCTACAAATGTAACGAAATTATAATCCAGGATGTACTACAGTGTGCCTTTTTAAATATACAAGTTAGTGGTTATTATTGAAAAGATATATTGTTACAATTCAGATTATGAGTGGGCTGTTGCAAAATGAGAAATTCTACAAGATGTGATGCGGCGTTATTTAGCTGATATCAATATATTGTATGGAACTTCATTTTGTGACAGTCCTGTTGCTTTATAAACACAAATCACAAAGATTAAGCAGTAGAGGAGAAGTGCTATGGATACAATTGATTTTAATCAGACATTGCCCTCAGGTATAACATTTATGTTGCAAGCTGGAGGATTTTTGGCTGTTTCTGTATTTCTTGTAATGTTTATCGTTGTTAAAAAGCGATGGAAAGGAAGAGTTACACCATTTTTTTTAGGTTTGACTGTTTTTGCATTTGTCCGAATATTTGTTATGCTTACAGAATCGGCATTAGCTTTGATTCCAAGCATTGATGTTGCATTTTCATATAATCCAATAACGCTTACAATTGTGGACTGTCTGCTTTGTGCAGTAGGGTATATAGCAGGTCGAATTGTTCTTTGTAAAGTGTTGGCAGAACGTTTTGAGACAAAAGGAGACATCTATTTAGGCGGTCTTGGTTTAGGATTTGGCGATGCATTATTATATGGATTTACAGTGGTTTCCTATTTTGTATGGTGTATAGGTATAGAAGGCAGCGGCTTGGAAGCAGCACTTTCAGAAATATCTGGCGAAGAACTGGTTGCAACCTATCAGTCAATATCCGATTTATTTGTAGCACCTGTTGTATTATGGCTATTTATGGGTGTAAGTACGGTAATTGATATGATTTTACAGATGGCTTTTATGACAGTGACATTTGGTATTGAAAAGAAAGAGTTGCCGTCAATGTTTCATGGTATTTGTTTTGTTATTAATGTTGTGTCCGTTATTATATTCCAAATTTATGATATAAATTCTATTACAAGTATAGTTATTTTGTTTGCAGTTAAATTAATGATATTTGCGGTTGTGGTTTATTATATATTTAATGTTGTAGGAAAAAAAGTTCAATATGAAGAATGATTGAGAAGTTAATAAGTAAAAGTAAAATCGGTTAAAAAATTGATTGGATTAAAAGATTGATTTCACACATAGTTTGTGTTTTGTACAAACTATGTGTGAAATTTTTTATTTTATAGAAAATTTTGTTATTTAATAGTAAAATCACAAGGTTATCAATCAAATAAACAGATATCTTAACAATGTTTTTTATTTGAATGACTTAATTTTTTGCTGCTTTTTTAGAGAAATCTGTTGTGACAAGTTTGTCATATGGAGCTTCTGCATCCAATTCGCCTGCTTGTGTCAGAATATCTTTTAAAAGGTCAAAAGAATTTTTTTCAAATATTGTATCACCTTTCCAAGTGTCTTGCGATTTGTATCGTTCCACTATTTTTGTAAGTGTTTCAATATCGGTCTCTTGAAATTGAGGAGCGATTGCTTCCGCTATTTCACTGCTTGTGTGGCTATTAACATAGTCGAGACCTTTTTGAATGGCATTGGTAAAGGATTGGATAATTTCAGGATTTTTTTCTAAATAACTTTTTTTCGCACAGTAGGCAGTGTAAGGGACATATCCGCTGTCAACACCCATAGAAGCAACAACGTATCCTCTGCCTTCATTTTCAATTGTTGTTGCAGTTGGTTCAAATTCAGCAGTAAAGTCGCCTAAACCTGATGAATAGGCAGCCGCTGTAGAACCAAAGTCAATATTTTGGATAATCTCTACATCCGTTTTAGGGTCAATGCCTTGTTTTTTAAGGATATATTCCAAGAGCATTTGAGGCATACCGCCAGCTCTGCCGCCCAAAATGGTTTTTCCCTTAACATCGTTCCAAGTAAAATTATCGTAAGATTGCCTTGATACCAAGAAATTTCCAGCTCGTTGTGTGAGCTGTGCAAAGTTGACAGCATAATCTGCTGAACCGCCAGTATATACATATATTGAGGCTTCAGAACCCATAAAACCGATATCTGCATCACCGCTTACCAGTGAAGTCATAACTTTATCTGCGCCAAATCCAGTAACAAGGTTTAACTCAATACCTTCTTCCAAAAAGTATCCTTTTTCAATAGCTACATATTGTGGTGCATAAAATATCGAATGTGCAACTTCATTTAAAGTGACTTTTTGAACTTTATCAACTTCATTTGATTTGTTTTTTGAACATCCAAAAAATGTCAGCAACATTACAAATGTCAATAGTAAAACAGACAATTTTTTCATAGTTGATTTCATTAGGTTAAATCCTTATTATTTTTTATTATATTATGAAATAATGTTAAATGTGTCACAAAACAGTTTTCAACTAAATTTTTATGTGATATAATATCTATATAATTAGAAATTTTGAAACAGAAAGGACGAAGGTGTTAAAGGGGTAATATATACATTTGTGCTTATGCTCGGAATTGTGAGCTGAACAAGAATGGAGGGGTAATACTATGTTTGGAAGGAAGAAGAGTGAAGTTCAAAATACGAACCATGATATTGAGTTGATGATGTCAATGATGGATAAGGTTATTGAGGGAGATTTTAGTGAGATTGATGTATCTCCATTTGTGGACAAACGATATGGAGAAAAGATTAATGGCATGATTCAAGCTTTTAAAAAGGCAAATAATAATTTTGTTATGAGATTGAATGAAGCAATGGAATCAATTGGTGATAATTCTTATGTTAAAAATACGTTTGACCAGGTTCAATCTCAATATGAATCCATTAATGATATGGAAGAAGCCAGTCATCACCTTGAGACATCAATCAATGATATTTCGACATCAATGGAGGATATTCGAGATAATACACATGATATTCTTGACGTCATACAAAAAAGTGCAGTAGGTATGAACGAGAGCATTCAAGTTGTCAATGAGTCGTCTGAAAAAATTAATGTAATTAATGGGCAGATGCAGAAGTTTCAAGATAAGATACAAAAAATTGGAGAGATTGTAGATATTGTAAAGGCTGTTGCAAGTCAAAGCAATCTTCTTGCATTAAATGCTTCAATTGAAGCAGCAAGAGCGGGAGAAGCAGGCAAAGGATTTGCAGTAGTTGCTGACCAAGTAAGAGAATTGTCAAGCAATACATCAACATCTGCAGGAGATATTGTAAAATATGTAAATGAGCTAAGAAATGATATTACAGAACTTGCTCAATTAATGGATGATACAACCACAAAGCTGGCTGAAGGCAACAGTAAAGTGGAAGGTTCACTAAATGATATTAATAGAATGACCAATCAAATGGAAATTGTCAAAGATAAAGTAGATAATATATTTAAGGCGATTGATAAACAGACAACTGTTACGGCAAATTTTTCTAATCAAGTTGAGAATATTGCCGTAAGTTATGATGAATTGACAAAAGACTGCATGGCTCAGGGAACACATGTATATAAGATTAGCCGTTATATTGATACAACCAGAAGCGATATGGTTCGAGATTTTGCAAATGTTACGACACAAGACTGGTTAAAGATATTTGAGATAGACCATTTTATTCTTATGTGGCGTGTATATAGCAATGAAATTGGTTTTGAACAACTTAAAATTACACAGCTTAATAATCCTACAAGCTGTAAGCTTGGTATTTGGCTGGGCAAGCAGACAGACCCAGCAATTACAGGAAGTCAGGAGTTTGCGGCTGTTAAAAATGCTCATAATGAGTTACATAGATGTGCAACAGAATCATGGAAGGCAAAAGATGCTGGAAATACTGAAAAAGCAAAAGAGTGTTTTAAAAACACTTATGATGCATTTTATGTATATAGAGATGCGATTAGAAAATTGCAAGATAGGTTAATGACATTAGGGTACACTGATAAGACAAAGATAGTTGTCTTCCGTAATTAATTTTTTAACCTCATCAGGAGCTAGTTAGCTTGCCTGTTAAAAAATGCCGCAAAGCGACAATGAGGTTGTAAGCAAGTAGCAAAGCGGATTATAAATATCCGCTTGACATAGCTACGCAATCAAAAATAGTTGTTGTTATAACAACTATTTGTATTTATTTTATCAGAAAAGTCCCCGCTTTTTAAGCGGGGGTATTTGATTTTGTGGAAAACTGTATTGTTTTATACATTTAATTTGCAGATTATGGAAAGGTATGGTTATTTTTATGGATAATCCAGTTTATGTATTTGGACACAGAAATCCAGATACGGATTCAATTTGTTCAGCCATTTGTTATGCAAGATTAAAGACATTGTTGACGGGTAAGGAACATATTGCTAAAAGAGCAGGTCATTTAAATGAAGAGACGCAATATGTGTTAAGTAAGAATGAAGTGAGTATCCCTGAATATATTAAAGATGTAAGACCACAAGTGCGAGATGTGGATATTCATATTATTGAGGGTGTTAGTGAAGACATATCAATGAAAGCGGCTTATCATTATATGAAAGAAAATAATACCGTTACATTGCCCATATTGTCAAATGGTGAATTAGAAGGTCTTATCACACTTGGCGATATATCCAAATCATATTTTGATGTCTATGATAGTAATATTTTATCAGTGGCGCATACCAGTATGCAAAATATTGTAGATACACTGGATGCAACTGTAGTAACGGGTGATATAGGGCAAATTGTCGATAAAGGAAAAGTAGTAATTGCAACAGCAAATCCTGATATGATGGAACAGTATATTGAAGAGGGTGACATTATTATTCTGGGTAACCGATATGATGCACAATTGTGTGCTGTGGAGATGAATGCACGCTGTATTGTTATCTGTGAGGGTGTCAATGTGTCAAAGACCATTATTAAAGTGGCACAGGAAAATAACTGTATGATTATAACAACAGAATATGATACCTATACAGTGGCACGTCTTATCAATCAAAGTCTTCCTATTCGATTTTATATGACGCCAAAAGAAAAAATGATTAAGTTTAAAATAACGGATTATATTGAAGATATTGAGGATACGATGGCAAAAAGAAGATTCCGTGATTTTCCAATATTAGGTGAAAACGGCAAATATATTGGTATGATATCAAGACGTAATCTTTTAAAACATGGGAAGAAGAAATTGATTTTAGTAGACCATAATGAAAAAAGTCAAGCAGTGTTTGGGGTAGAGACAGCAGAAATTCTTGAAATTATTGACCATCATCGACTAGGTTCTATTCAGACAATGACGCCAGTATTTTTTAGAAATCAGCCGTTGGGCTGTACGTCAACCATTATTGGATTGATGTATGAAGAAAATGGATTGATACCAGAAAAGACAATAGCAGCACTTCTTTGTTCAGCAATTATATCAGATACGCTCATTTTAAAATCGCCAACATGTACGCAGGTCGATATTGATATATGTAAAAAAATGGCACAGATAGCAGATATTGATATCGAAAGTTATGGTCGTGAGATGTTTAAGGCAGGCAGTAACCTTGTAGGAAGAACATCTGAAGAATTATTTGCCAGAGATTTTAAGAAATTTTCAGTTAATGACATTGTAATTGGAGTAGGGCAGGTGAATTGTATGACAAAGGAAGAGACCGACATGGTACGCCAGCCAATGATTGATTATCTTTCAGGCGATATATCAAAAATGGGACTGGATATGGCATTTTTTATGATAACCAATGTCTTAACAGAGTCTTCAGAAGTTATTTGTTTTGGTAACAATTCTACACAGATTATTACCAATTCATTTAGTACAGTATCCGATAGCAATGTTGTTTCATTAAAAGGGGTTGTATCACGTAAAAAGCAGTTGCTGCCGGCAATTATGGAAGAATTGCAGCAGTAGATAAAATAAAATGGAAAGAAAAGATAACATAGGAATAAGGTTAAAAAAATTAAATTTTTAATCATTAAATTTGTATCTGTGCGCTGCCAGTTAGAAATTCATAAGTATGATTTGATTTTTGTAAAAAGCAGCGCGGAAATGGAAATAAATATGAAAAAGTTAAAAAGGGAAGAACCTTGTTGGTGCAATAGCGGCAAGATGTATGGTATATGCCATATGGAATTTGATAAAAAACTTGAAATGTATAAAAAAAAGTTTCATAAAGTACCTCCAAGAACGATTATCAAAAATGAAAAACAATTACAGGGTATGAGAGACAGTGCTAAGATTAATATTGCAGTACTTGACTATGTGGCAGAGCATATCCATGAAGGCATGACAACAGAGGAAATAGACCAGATGGTATATGAAAAAACAACGGCTATGGGCGGTGTTCCAGCACCTCTTAATTATGAGGGATTTCCTAAAAGTGTCTGCACATCTATCAATGAGCAGGTTTGTCATGGGATACCTTCGCCAAAGATTCAATTAATTGATGGAGATATTGTCAATGTAGATTGTTCTACCATTCTTAATGGATATTTTTCAGATTCTTCCAGAATGTTTTTAATAGGAAATGTATCAGAAGAAAAAAGGCGGCTTGTACGAGTGGCAAAAGAATGTGTTAAATTGGGCTTAGAAAAAGTGAAGCCTTGGGGACATCTTGGAGACGTTGCACAGGCAATCAGCGACCATGCAAAATTAAATGGTTATTCAGTTGTCAAACAGGTTGGCGGTCATGGTATAGGACTTGAGTTCCACGAGACACCATTTGTAAGCTATGTAATCAAAAGAGGCACTGGCATGGTTATGGCGCCAGGAATGGTATTTACTATTGAGCCAATGATTAATATGGGTACATCGGATATATATATTGATGAAACAAATGGTTGGACTATTTACACAGATGATGAAAAACCTTCCGCTCAGTGGGAATTAATGGTGTTGGTGACCGATACAGGATATGAGGTTATAAGTTATTGATAGAGTCGGTTAGAAAAAGCTCCCTTTATAAAGGCAAGTAAAATCATAAACTTGCCTTTATATAAAGGGAGTATTTTTTTATTTGTGTCAATTTATCATAAAAAATGTTTGATATAACAATAAAATTATCTTTGCAAATTTATATTATACTATTTCTATATTGCATTTTAAAATCAAATATAAATATAAAAAATAAATATTAACACTTACTTAAATGCAGGGTTAAAATAGTAATAGTTTTTAGAGTTTAATTTGTCTTGAACAATAGAGAGTCCCTCGCCAAAACGCTGAAAATGGACAACTTCACGCGCACGCAAGAATCTCAAAGGGTCTAATACATCAGGGTCATCAGTTAGTCTTATAAGGTTGTCATATGTGGTTCTAGCTTTTTGCTCTGCTGCCATATCTTCAAAAAGGTCTGTGATAGGGTCGCCTTTTGACTGAAATTCACATGCGTTAAATGGAATACCGCCTGCTGCCTGAGGCCATATAGCAGCAGTATGGTCGACATAGTATGCCTCAAAAGGCGTTCCCTTTATCTGTTCCATTGAAAGATTCCTAGTTAATTGGTGAACCATTGTACTAATCATTTCAAAATGACCTAGTTCTTCTGTACCTACAAAAGCAACAGAAATGTTCCGCTTTGAAGTTTATAGAATAGGTCAACAGTCAAATAAGCGGTTAAAGGGAAGGTGCAAAGAGCGGCTTTTTTGGTATATAAGGTTCCGCTTTTTTTGCAGTGATGTCACGTATAATAATAAAAGGTGTTTGTTCATCATCTTGACCTGCAGGATTATCTTCAATAAGAGCAGATAAATTTTTATTTGATATATTGTTTAATGCTGTGCATTTTCCAAGTATATTAACATGGATATCATTGGCATCGACAATCATAATCGGAGTGTGGAATCGTTCATAGATTTCATTGCAGACGTTGTTTGGTTCTTTAGGGTTGAGCGTTGCTATGGTATGATATATCTCAAAGGCAGAATGATTATAAAAACCATCAATTCCAGCAGTTTCCTCGCCTAAAATTTTATAAAACAATCCTCGTTTACCTATTAATTTTCCAAAAGTACCAATGAGGCCAGCATATAGAACTTTGCCGAAACCATTTATATCCATCATTAATTGAAGTTTGTAGGGCTGTGTAATGCCAATTCCGCTGTCTGTCTTTTTTCCAAATTTGCTCAGCAATTTTGTGAGCGGGTGTAATTTTATATCCTCCATGTGTACAATATTTTTTTGACACATAGAGATAACTTTTTCACTGACACTGACAATATCGCCCTGTTCTATAAAAGGAACAATATATTGCTGGATTAAATTTAGATAATTTTCTCCAGCTTCAATAAAATGTGTCTTGATGCCATAACGCTCGTAAGTATGACCATTTGTTTTGACAGTACCGCGAATATAGTATTCAATAGAGCCTTTTTTTCGATAATTAACAGGTTCATTTAAGTTTCCTTCATATAAATATTTTGCCATAATAAAAACCCTCCTTTTATTTAACTTTGTTCGGTAAGTGTTGAACTTACTTGTTTAAAAATGCGGCGAAATAGCAATATGGTGCATTGCTTATCAATAAAAAAGCTTTTGTATGATAGAAATCTTATCAAACAAAAGCTTTTCGTAATTTAATATTGAATTGATTAATTATTAAGAAAATATAAATAGAATATTGAAATTTTTATAGAATTAAGATGGCAATATAATATGAAATGTAGTCTGTTCATGCTCGCTTTCTGCCCAGATAGTTCCGCCATGCAGTGTGATAATTTCCTTTGAAATTGCCAGTCCAAGACCAGCACAGCCTGTATTGACAGAACGCGATTCATCTAGGCGGAAGAATTTATCAAAGATAGATTCTAGTTTATGTTTTGGAATCGTTTTTCCTGTGTTTTGAAAATCAATGTGGATTTCTTTTTCGTTGCCGCTGGCAAAAATTTGAATTTCAGTATTGGAATAACTGTAAGCAACCGCATTTTTTAAGATATTATTAAATACTCTTGCAAGCTTTTCAGAATCGCCATATAAAATCAAATTTTCGTCTGCCTGAAGCGAAATGGTGTTGCCATGTGCTTGAAAAATAGGGTAAAATTCATCCGTCAATTGAACAAGCATATAATAAAGGTTAATGCTTTCCTTTTCTAAGCTGATTTGAGAAAGGTTATATCTTGTTATATCAAAAAATTCATTAATTAGTTTTTCTAAACGTAATGCCTTATCTAATGTGATATTGATATACTTAGATTGTTGTGCAATTGGCATTTCTGGTATTTCCTTTAATAGACTTAAATAGCCGATAATAGAAGTAAGCGGTGTTTTTAAGTCGTGAGCCAGATAAACGATTAAATCATTTTTTCGGGTAGACTCTTCTTTTAATATTTGTTCGTGATGTTGTATGGTTGATTTAATTTCTACCATTTGAGCAAAAAGCTCTGCATTTTCTTCTTTGTATATATCAGGAATAGCCATGTTGTCTATCATATAGAAATGTACCATTTTGTTCGCATTGGAAATGGTTTGATTCACTCTTTTTTCAGCGTAAAGCCATGCTGTTATAAATATACTTGTTGTCCATAAAACTACTATTATACATAATGTTATCAAAAAAATTTGTTTAATAGTGTGCCATTGTGGTTCAATAATAGATAATTGATACATTTCATCGACTGTTGAAATTTCACGGCGAGCCATTAAATTTTCAGAGAACCAGTTACGAATGGTGGCACTCCAATGAATATCTATCCAGTAATAGAATTTAAAACATAGTATTAATAAAAATATAATGGTAACGAAATATATCAATAATTTTTTACTTGTTTTTTTAATATTATTTTTCAATTTTATATCCACACCCCCAGACTGTTTTTATATATTTAGGCTCCTCAAAAGAGTCACCCATTTTTTCACGCAGATGTCGAATATGAACAGTGATGGTATTATTGTTTTTATTAAAATATTCATCACCCCATATTTGATGGAACAGTTCTTCTGAACTTACAACCGTTCCTTTTTGTTCGCATAAGATTCTTAAAATAGAAAATTCAATCGGCGTTAGTGACAACGGTTTTTCGTTTAAAGTACATTCATGGCTTTTCATGTTTAAAACCAAACCAGAATGAACAAGAATATCATTTTCTTGGTTTGTATCTTGATTATAGCGTTTATAGCGGCGCAGTTGTGCTTTTACGCGGGCAACTAGTTCCAGCGGCAAAAAAGGTTTTGTAATATAGTCGTCTGCACCTAGTGTCAATCCTGTAATTTTGTCAATTTCTTCACTTTTTGCGGTAAGCATAATAACAGGATAATGGTAGTTTTGCCGAATTTTTTGGCATAGCTCAAAGCCATTGATATCTGGGAGCATAATATCTAAAATCGCTAAATCAAATAGAATATTTTGAATGCAGTTTAGTCCTTCAGAACCTGTATAATATTTAAAAACTTCATAATTTTCATTTTCAAGATATAATTCAATAAGGTCTGCAATTTCTCGCTCATCATCAACAATTAATATTTTTTCTTTCATTATTTTAAAGCCCTTTCTTTTATCTATTTTTATTTTATCAAAATAAAAAATGGTTATTTTAAGATTTTCTTAATAAATAGTAAAGATTTTCTTACATGAAGGTAAAATATATAGTATATAAAGTAAGAGATTAAAAGATAGGAAAATAAGAGTTTAAGAATGCTAAATAGAGTATACAATAAAAATATTAATGTAGTATTAAGTGAAAAAATAGAATTATTTGTGTTTTTTAATGTGAAAAAATAAATAAAATACATTGATATTTACATAAATATATATTATTATAACGAATATTAGTTATAAATAAAAATTTTTATAAAGGAAATAGATTAATGTATCGAAAAATAATGCGTTTTTTAACAGAATGGAAAGAAAGTAAATATCGTAAACCTCTTATTTTACAAGGTGCAAGACAGGTTGGAAAGACCTACTCTATTTTGGAGTTTGGGCGCAAGGCATATGAGAATGTAGCATATTTTAATTTTGAAACCAATCCTAAATTAAATAAGATTTTTGAGGAAAATATTAGTCCATGTTATTTAATACCAATTTTGTCTCATATTGCAGGACAAACAATCATTCGAGAAAAAACATTGATTGTATTTGATGAGATTCAGCTTTGTGAACGGGCATTGACTTCTTTAAAATATTTTTGTGAAGATGCTCCTGATTATCATATTATTGTGGCAGGCAGTCTGCTTGGTGTAGCGGTAAACCGAGCAAAATTTTCTTTTCCAGTCGGCAAGGTGGATATAAAGCAGATGTATCCAATGGATATGGAAGAATTTATGCTTGCAATGGGAGAAAACGATTTAGTAGAACAAATAAAAATATGTTTTGCCACAGATACCCCATTGCCGTCTGTTTTGCATGATATAGCTATACGGCTTTATCGCCAGTATCTTATTGTTGGCGGAATGCCAGAATGTGTTATGCAGTTTATCGATACAAATGATTACATTCTTATTCGTCATACACAAGATACAATACTTGCAAGTTATTTAAATGATATGAGTAAATATAACAATTTAAATGAAATTAAAAAAACAAGGCTTGCCTATGATAATATTACAGTTCAGCTTTCCAAGAAAAATACTCGTTTTCGGTATAAATTAATTAAGAAAGGAGGGCGGGCTTCAGAGTTTGAGAATGCGATTGAATGGCTTTGTCTATCAGGTATTGCTTCTCAAGTTTATAAGATAGAACAAATTAAAAAACCTCTTGAAAATTATCGGGACATTGATGCTTTTAAAATTTATGTGTCTGATTTAGGATTACTTCTTGCTAAAAAAGATTTAGCGGCAAATGATATTCTTTATATGGTAGAAGAAATTAATGATTTTAAGGGTGGTATGGTTGAAAATTATGTCAATACACAATTAATTATGAATGGATATAATACCTATTATTGGGAGTCTGAACGTGGTGCTGAAATTGATTTTGTGATTCAGCGTGATGGAAAGTTAATACCAATTGAGGTTAAATCGGCAGATAATACAAAAGCAAAAAGCTTAAAAGTATATATGGAAACATATAAGCCCGATTATGCAATAAAACTTTCTACAAAGAATTTTGGCTTTGAGGATAAGAAAAAGACGGTTCCTCTTTATGCTGCTTTTTGTATTTAACCTTATCAATAAGTCCTTCCCATTTTTTAAGTGGAACTTTGGTTTGTCTGTATTGTTATATTGTACAAGTTTTTATGAATACATTATATCAATAATAAATAATCAATGATGGATAAGGAAAGTTGATAATTGAAACGCCGTGAATTTATTTATGATGGAGCACCTGTTTTAAAAATGACAGAACAAGAATATACAGCATTTTATTTGCAATTTGAAAAATCTATTATGGCTTCTTTAAAAAAAAGAGAGCTTTTGACAGATTTACAATATAAGCGCTGTATAGAGGAAATAGAAAAGCAATATAACAAACATAATATTTGCAATATCGTGACCACTTATTAGGAGAGGAACCGTATGTCCATTGATAAATATAAAGCGCTTAACAGGGAGCAGACAATACAGCATACGAAAAAAAGAGTTGCTGCATATTGCCGTGTTTCAACAGAATGTGAAGACCAAGCCAATTCATTTGAGAGCCAATGTCTGTTTTTTAAGCAGTATATAGAACATAATCCGGATTGGGAACTTTATGAAATATTTGCGGATTCAGGCATTTCTGGCACCAATACCAAAAAGCGCAAAGAATTTAATCGCATGATTGCCTGTGCAAAAAGCGGTCAATTGGATTTGATTCTCACAAAAGAGATTTCCCGTTTTGCAAGAAATACACTGGACAGTATTTATTATACACGTGACCTTAAAAAGTATGGTGTTGGCGTTATTTTTATGAATGACAATATCAATACATTGGATGGGGATGCAGAGCTTCGCTTGTCTATTATGGCATCTATCGCGCAAGAAGAGAGCCGCAGAACTTCAGAGCGTGTGAAATGGGGACAAAAACGGCAGATGGAACAAGGTGTTGTGTTTGGACGGAGTATGCTTGGCTATGATATAAAAGGCGGCAAGATGTATATTAATGAAAAGGGTGCAGCGATTGTCCGCCTTATTTTTCATAAATTTGTAAACGAGAGGAAAGGTGCTTATGTAATTGCGCGCGAGCTTCGCGAAGCAGGTATTGCACCTATGCGTGCAAATGAATGGAACAATACCGTTATTTTGCGGATTATTCGCAATGAAAAATATTGTGGTGATTTAGTGCAAAAAAAAACATATACACCTGATTTTCTTTCCCATGAAAAGAAAATCAATCATGGGGAGGAAGAGTTTGTAATTATCAAAGACCATCATACGCCTATTATATCACGTGATTTATTTGATAAAGCCAATGATATTTTAAATGAAAAATCTTTTTCTCAAAAAGGAAAAACAAAATATAGCAATCGTTATTTATTTTCAGGAAAAATCAAGTGCGGCATATGTGGTGCAAGTTATGCAGCAAGGTATAAAACACGAAAAAATGGCAGTAAATATCAATCATGGAGTTGTCTTACGCGTGTTAAAAACGGCAGCCCTCATATGGATAGAGATGGAAGTCAAACAGGGTGTTCTGGAAGCAGTATCCGCAATGAAGAAGCTCTTTATATTATGTATCTTATCTGCAGACAATTAGATATAGAGCGAGAAAAAATATCACATCATTTAATAAAAATAATAGATAAAGTTTTTTCAATGGATAGCACCGATTGCAAGGATACATGGGCAGAACAAATGGAGATGACAAAGAAAAAATATAGCAATTTAATTGAATTGTATACAAATGGCGATATTGACCGAAAGGAATTTATTGCTTTTAGAAAGAAATATAATGCACAAATGGATAATTTAAAGTTAAAAATAGAATATAGTAAACAACAATCAGTTGTAATAGAAAATCAACAAAAATTAATAGAAAATATAAAAAGTGTTATGGATGAGCTTATAAGAGGTGTTTTATATGAAGATGAATTTTATGCAGATTTGCTTGATAAAATGGTTGTAGGTGAACAAGATACGATTGATGTATATTTAAAAGGGATTTCTTTTAGGTGGCATTATATTATGAAAAGAAAGTAATAAAATATTATTTGGAATATTATAACGATTTTTAAATGAATGAACATATGTATTTTGTGATTATTTATAAGGATAAATACATTTATTAACAGAAACTTTTAAATTATGTTAAGTGAAAAGCTAAAAAGTTTCTGCTAATGAATGATTTATTTTGAATAATTTTTTGTAGAATAATAAAAAACAGACTTTAAAATTTTTAATTGATAAATTCCTTATTTTTTTTTGAATATCTATGATTATATATTGTCTTTGCAATGGATTCTAACAGCAAAGGAACGTCAATCGGCTTGGTAAGATGTGCATCCATACCGCTCTCAATGGACAGTTGCTTGTCGCTTTCAAAGGCATTGGCAGACAGTGCAATAATTGGAATATTGGCTAATTCCGGATTGTCCAGTTTACGTATAGCTTGTGTTGCCTCTCGTCCATCCATAACAGGCATCTGGATATCCATTAAAATAAGAGCATATTCTCCAGGATTGGACTGTTTGATTTTTTCGACAGCAATACTGCCATTGACAGCCGTTTCAATAAGAAATCCCAGTTCTTGCAGCAATTCTACTTCAATTTCTAAATTAATTTCATTGTCTTCTGCCAATAGGATTTTTTGGTTGAGCAGTTGAGCAATAATTTCTTTGCTGTCTGTAGAAAAAGACAGAGGGTGATTTTGTGTATGGAAGCGCAGTGTAACGGTAAAAGTAGTGCCTATGCCAACAGTGCTGTCTACGCTTATCTCGCCGCCCATCATATCGACAATATTTTTGACGATGGTAAGTCCCAGACCTGTGCCATGAATACCGCTAATCGTTGTATTGCTTTCCCGTTCAAATGGCTCATAAATATGTTTTAAAAAATCTTTGCTAATTCCAATACCTGTATCTTGAATCGTAAATTGATACATAGCATAATCGTTTGGCAATTCTTTTAGCTCGATTGCTGTTATATCAACCTTGCCTTCAGATGGCGTATAGGTTATAGCATTTTGAGCTAAATAGAAAAGAAATTGTCGTAGTTTCGCTTTGTCACTATAAATATCACAGTGTTCCAAAGAAGCACAATGTACAGAAAATGTTATATTTTTTTGTGCTGCCTGCGGAAACAAGGTTTTATGTATGTCCTGCATAATATCACATATATTGCATTCACTTTCTGTAAGGTGAAGATTATTCGTTTCCATCCATGATAGTTCTAATGTTTTATCAATCAGGTCTAAAAGCTGTCTGCCTGCTATTTCAAGCTTATCAAGATAAGTGCAGACTGCTTCGGTATCATCAATATGCTGCTTTGCAAGAGAAGTAAAACCAAAAATAGCATTGAGCGGTGTGCGCATATCATGTGACATATTAGATAAAAAGGTATTTTTAGCAATAATTGCCAGTTTTGCATTATCAAGAGCTTCCTCTAATATTTGTTTTTGTTCCATTTCACGTCGGATTTCTTCATCAACCCTTCGGTATCCCATAACAATTTGTGAAATATCTTTTTTATTTCCGACATTTACAATACGAAGCTGTAAATATTGTATCTCTCCATTATTTATAATACGATAATTTACATAGTAGGTTTTATTATTGCATAATTGATTGCGAATATACTCAGGGGAAGTGGTTTGAGTGACCAGTCCACGGTCTTCAGGGTGAACCCAAGTATTAATGTAATCAGAAATATACCAAATAAATCGGCGAGGCTGAAATTTTTTACCAAATTGAAGCTGTGTTCGGCTGCTTAATCGATATGGAAGAATTTTATCCGTATCCAAATCAGCGTATAGAATAGATTCATAGTTGATGCTAAGACCTTCTATAACTTCAAGACGTCGCAGATATTCTTGAGTGATTAAGCTTTTTTCTTTGTTATATTCCTCAAGCAGATTTTGCAGATGTTCTTCTTTTACATTTTTTTTATCTAAAGAGGCTTCTTCTAATAACAAACGATTTCTTTTTTCTGTTGCATCACTTAAAAAAACGTAAAAAATATCTCCTAAATGCTGTGTGTGAATAAAGTGTCCATAATCTTCAATCCAGCGAATTTCACCGTCTTTACGGATAATTCGGTATTCAACATAGTCTAAATCATATTGACTGTCAAAAATTTGTTCTTGGATACTTTGTTCAATTTTATCTAAATCGCTTGGGTGAACCATTCCTTTAAAAGAATTTCCAGTTAATTCAACAAATTCCTTTTTCGTTTTACAGCCAAAAATACGCAGAAGAGCATCATTTACATAAATAATACGCTCATCGTTATCTGCACGATAAATTAAAAAGCCGCCAGGCATTTCATTCATAAATTTTATAATTTCATGCGCAATGTTCACATTATGTGAATTGGAAAAGGGAGATAATTCTGTTTGTATGTAGTCTTCTGTCAAGTTGTTTAGAAGTACAGTATCTAATATGGGTAATATATGTTCAATCAGTCTATGCTCCATTTCTTGTTTGTTCATGCAAATAATCCTCCCAATTTTTTGAGCAAATTTTAACATAAAAAAGCGCATTTGTCATTATTCGTATAGGTATATATTCATTATTTTTATTTAACATCATCAAGGTTAGGGTGTCAAACACCCGAGCAAGTAGCGTAGCGGATTGCGAATATCCGCTTAACATGGATTATAGTGGAACATTTTAGTAGCTTCACTACCTATATCGGTTAAAAGACCAGATACTTCTCTATAAGGCATACTATATCGTTGAGAAATATATCTCAAAGAAGCTCCAAGTTCTCCGTCAGGACCACCATACTTCATTAAGGGGCATATTTATATTATAAATAAAAAAATATTTTTAAGGTGTCTTTCTTTTTGTCATATACCATGTGGTCAACAACGCTTCTTAAAGCATTTGCTCGAACAGTATTATCAAGCGTTTTGTCATTTATGATATCATAAACAGAATGAATTTCATTTACAATAGATATGGCTGTATTTTCATTTGTTTTTTGGAGTGCAGTTGTCAATGCGTCCTGTTCTTTTGATAAAAGCAATTTGTTTTCTTTATATTCTTCTAAGGAATCAATACCATCACGGTAAGCCTGTTTGATGCGTTGCTCTTTATCTTTTATCTTTTGCAGCTGAATGGTAAGCAATTGGATAGAATTCTCTGCTGTTTTATAAGTACTGTTAGGTACAAAAGTAAATTTATCACAGTCCAATATATTTTTAAAAGCGTCCAAAATGGTATTTTCTAGTGTTTGAATGGAGACAAAGTGACTGTCTAAACAAGCCCCTTTGTTATATTTGCCGCACTGATAATATCGCTTGTTTTTTGCCACTAAAGAAGCACCGCATGACGAGCATTTTATAATGCCGCTTAACCAATGCGTCATAGAACCTGCTGATTTTGCTTTGTAAGAAAGAGTACGTCTGTGCAGTTGTTCTTGTGTTTGGTCAAAGAAAGATTCCGATATAATTGCTTGATGTTGACCTTTGGCAATAATCCATTCCGATTGTTCTTTAATAGTATGGTCGTCATGGCGTTGTCGGTTCCAGCGCACATATCCTTTGTAAAATGGATTTTCTAATATATATCGAATGGTTCGGTGTTCAAATGTAGCACCACGTTTTGTCTTATAGCCAAGAAGATTAAGGTGTCGTGCAATTTCAAGAAAACTTTTTCCTTCATTATAAAGGTTAAATATAATTGTGACAACTTTTGCCTCTGGTTCATAAATTTGTGGACAAGAATGGTTTTTATCATATCGATAGCCATAAGGAAGCGCGCTTTGATATCCTCCATGCAGGGCTTTTTCGCTCATACCGCGCATCACTTCACCGGATAAGCGAATGGAGTAGTATTCGTCCATCCATTCAATAATACGTTCTATAAGACTTCCAAATGGACCATCAATAAGCGGTTCTGATATGCTGATAACTTCTACATTTGATTTTTTTAATAGGGATTTATAAACAATGGATTCTTCTTGATTTCTGGCAAATCGGCTGAATTTCCAAACTAATATAATATCAAAAGGGTGTTCTTTTGATTTTGCCATATGAATCATTTTTTGAAATTGAGGTCTTTTTTCTGCTTTTTTGCCAGAGATACCATTTTCAATAAATAAATATTCATCGGTTATTTTATAATTATTTTTTTTACAGTAATCAAGAATAAGACGTTTTTGTGCATTGGGAGAAAGCTCTTCTTGTTTGTCTGTACTGACGCGAATATAGGCACAAGCTGTTTTCATAATATTCCTTTCTGATAATTATTAAATTTATAGGGATGGTTTTATTGTCATAATGAAAAAGCTGTCAAAAAAAGTCAATGAATAAGATAGTATATTGTATTAATTTATTTTAAAAATATTGCAAGATATTCCTATACAATCATTTATTTATATGAGCAATAAATTGAGCAACGTACTGAAAGCATATTAGCAAGTGGCATAAGAGCTGATTTTATACAGGAACAAGGACAAAGAACGCCGAATAAATTAACTATAGATAAAAAGGAAGGTTTGACTATGAATATTATTTGTTATGCTTGTAGCAGGTCTGATGGAGTGTTAAGCAATGTAAGACTTCTTGATGATATGAGTAAAGAAGAGCAAGATGCGTTTAGACAAGAATTAATAATAACATCAGCGAAAGCGATAGGATATAAAATAAAAAATAGGAAGAACGCCTATAAGAAACAAAAGGAATAAATTAATATAAAAAATATAGTGGAGAAATACAAGTATGGATTTATCAAGTTATGCAACGGTTTTGCCAATTGTGATTATATGTTATCTTATTGGTTATGGCTGTAAGGTTATCAAACATGTGCCGAATAAGTATATTCCAATTATTGTAGGCATAGCAGGCGGTATCCTTGCAATACCAGCTGTAAAAATTATGCCCGATTTTCCAGCTACAGACGTGATAACAGCTATTTCAATTGGGATTATGTCTGGATTGACAAGTACAGGTGTTAATCAGGTATTTAAAGTAGTAAAAGCAAAATAAAGACTTTAAAATGAAGCGTAATGTGAAAAATAAATGATTTCACAAGTTAAATAAAATTTAACGAGCACTTTGTGTCTGTGCGCTGCTTGACACAAAGCTATAAAAACAAAATTTTTAAAATGTTGTTTTTTGCGCAATAAAGCAGCGCAGAAATGGAGATTATTATGAGTAATAGTAGTCTGGTTGATGTCGTTATAAAATCGCCAAATTGTGATAGTCCAAGAAATAATACGATTCAAGGGATTACAATTCATCATATGGCAAATGTATTAACGGTGGAAGAATGTGGTGAAAGTTTTGCAAATCCTGAAAGGAAGGCTTCGTCAAATTATGGAATTGACAGCAGCGGTAAAGTTGGTCTTTATGTAGATGAGGCAGACCGAGCATGGACATCGGGAAATGCTGAAAATGATAACAAAACGATTACGATAGAAGTATCCAATAGCGAGGCAGGCGGAGAATGGCCAGTGTCAGATACAGCGTATAATAAGTTAATTGATTTGTGTGTTGATATTTGTCAGCGAAATAATATAAAGGAACTCAACTATACAGGCGACCTTTCTGGCAATCTGTTAATCCACAAAATGTTTCAGGCAACATCGTGTCCCGGACCTTTTCTTGAATCCAGAATGACGGATATAGCAAGTAAGGTGAATGAGCGATTAGGGTCACAAGAAGATGGTCAACAGACAATTAATGTCAATTATCAAGTTCAGCTCAGTGAAGGCAAAAAATGGCTTCCAGCGGTGAATAATCTCACGGATTATGCAGGATTAGGTGGGATGGAGATTATTGGCATTGCAATTAAAGTGTCAAAAGGATATGCCCAGTATAGGGTACATGATGCAGATGGATGGTATGGTATGATTGATACACGAAATACCAATATTGATGATTTTCAAAATGGTTATGCAGGCAATAATAAGCCGATTGACGCATTGGAAATCTATTATTACACACCAGATGAAATCATAAATAGTACTGGATATAAAAAAGCAGTTTATCGTGTTTCGCCAGTAAATGGTGAATATTTTGACTGGCAGTATGATAATGAAACACAGAATGGTCAAGACGGTTACGCAGGTATTTTTGGTATGCCATTTGACCGAGTGCAAATTGTCATTGAGTAGTAAATTGCTGCCCCTTATGGAAGTATAGACCACCGTATTGACTTATTATCATAGCTGCCAATGTTGGATTGGTTTGTTTGATATTGACAGGATACTCTAATCTTTTCTCATAATTCCACATATTAACAGCCCTCCATTTCCCAAGGCATTGGTGTTGCAACCCAAGTCCAATAATTGTCACAGTCAACGCTAGTAAATGTTAAAGGACCTATTTTATCTTCATAAATTTTTACGGCTTTATTATATTTTTCTTTCATCTTATTATAATATTCAATGGCTTCTAGGTCATTAGGATGTGTGTCAAGGTAAAGCAAAATTTCGGTCATAATAAATCCTAATTCATAGACATTCATACAAATTTCTTTTTTGTTAAAACAAGGTTTTTGAGGAATATTTGTATCATTACATGGCATATTCATATTGTAGGTATTTCTCATAGGCATTTGTCCACGAGGGCGCATATTGCCTTGCATAACCATTTTGTTGTTGCAGGAGTTATTCATATTGTTGTTATTCATTAACATTTACCTCCTTTAAAAGGTTTATCAAGCACAGCAAATAGTGTTCCTCTGGCAAATGCTTTACAAGGCTCATATAAATCCCCCCAACGCTGCCATGGAACATATGCCATTGCAGGTGATTGGACTTGTGTTGTCCGATTATTACAATCCATAAAACTTCCTTCTGCCTGATTAAAGGCTTGAGTTATACTCAATTTAGGTTATGCACAAATTGATAGTTGTGTGAATAATTATTTGTTGTTAAAATAAAAACGTTATGAAAGTTATATTTGATGGTAAAGATATTATAATAAAGGAATTAAAAGATTTTGATTTAGGACAAACATTGGAGTGCGGGCAATGTTTTCATTTCACAAAAATAGGGCATAATGATTATGGTATAGTGGCTTATGGCAAGTTTTTACATGCTATTCAACAAGAAGATGTATTGATATTAAAAGACACCTCAGCTGATGATTATTCTTCTTTATGGCGTTCTTATTTTGATTTGGACAGGGATTATAGTAAAATAAAACAATATTTATTAAAAAAAGATAAAAAATTAAAAGAAGCAATTGAAATGATGTGGGGCGTACATATTTTAAATCAGGAATTTTTTGAAGTCTTGATTTCATTTATTATATCGCAAAACAAACAGATTCCGCATATTAAGAAGATTGTGGCACAGATTTCAAAAGAGTACGGTAAATTTGTCGGACAAATTGGAGATATCAAATTTTATTCTTTTCCTGATATTGAAATGATGTGCTGTTTGACAGAAGATGAGTTTAGAGCGTGTAAAACAGGATTTCGTGCGTCCTATATATGTGATGCCATACGATGTGTAAAAGAAGGCGTTATTCGATGTGAAGATTTATTAAGTATGGATATCAAACAATGTATCAATGCGCTTGTTCAGATAAAGGGGGTAGGAAATAAGGTTGCAAATTGTGTCAGTCTGTTTGGGTTAGGACACAGAGAGGCATTTCCCGTTGATGTATGGATAAAAAGAATTGTTGAATATCTTTATTTTGATAGCAAGGAATGTTCAACGCAAACCATTGAACAATTTGGTTCTAAGCAGTTTGGCGTTTATGGAGGATATGCACAGCAATATTTATTCTATTATGGAAAAACGGTCAAGATGGGGCTTAATAATAAAAAATTACAGCAGATAACGAAAGGTTCTGAATGATTAAACGTGTTAACAGTAATACGTTCAATAAAATAATTATAAATATATTGTAAACTTTCTAAATATAATTAAATTAGTTGTTGACATTTACCTGTGACAGTGCTATTTTAATCATATCGGTGTTAGCACTCGAATTAAAAGAGTGCTAACAGATAGGAAAATGCGTTGTTTGATTGGGACAACAGAATGGAGGAATACATTTATGAAATTAGTACCATTGGGAGACAGAGTTGTAATTAAGGCATTAGTTGCTGAAGAGACCACGAAGTCTGGTATTGTATTGCCAGGACAAGCTAAGGAAAAACCACAGCAGGCAGAAGTTGTTGCTGTTGGACCTGGCGGGGTGATTGACGGAAAAGAAGTTACTATGCAGGTAAAACCAGGAGATAAGATTATATATTCTAAATATTCTGGAACAGAAGTTGAACTTGAGGAAGAAAATTTGATTATTGTAAAGCAATCAGATATTTTGGCAGTTATTGAGTAAATGTTTCATAATAGGAAATTGTAATTTTAGAAAGGAATGAAAATCATTATGGCAAAGGAAATTAAGTACGGAATTGATGCGAGAAAAGCGTTAGAGTCTGGAGTAAACCAATTAGCAGATACAGTGAGAGTTACATTAGGACCTAAGGGAAGAAATGTTGTTCTTGACAAATCATATGGAACACCGCTTATCACAAACGATGGTGTAACCATTGCAAAGGAAATTGAACTTGAAGATAAATTTGAAAATATGGGCGCACAGCTTGTTAAGGAAGTTGCAACAAAGACGAATGATGTTGCAGGTGATGGTACAACAACAGCAACGGTTTTGGCACAGGCAATGATTAACGAGGGAATGAAAAATATTGCAGCAGGCGCAAATCCTATTATTCTTAGAAGAGGTATGAAAAAAGCAACCGATTGTGCTGTTGAGGCTATTGCTAAGATGAGCCAGAAAGTAAATGGCAAAGAGCAGATTTCTAAGGTTGCTGCTATATCAGCAGGTGATGAAGAAGTTGGCGCATTGGTTGCAAACGCTATGGAAAAAGTTTCTAATGACGGCGTTATCACAATTGAAGAGTCAAAGACCATGAAGACTGAGTTAGACCTTGTAGAAGGTATGCAGTTTGACAGAGGTTATATTTCAGCATATATGGCAACCGATATGGATAAGATGGAGGCTGTTCTTGACAATCCATATATTCTTATAACAGACAAGAAGATTGCTAATATTCAAGAGATTCTTCCATTGCTTGAGCAGATTGTTCAAAGCGGTGCAAAGCTTCTTATTATCGCAGAAGATGTTGAGGGTGAAGCTCTTACAACATTGATTGTCAACAAGCTTCGAGGAACATTTAATGTAGTTGCTGTCAAGGCACCAGGCTATGGTGACAGAAGAAAAGAGATGCTTAAGGATATTGCTATTCTTACAGGCGGTGAAGTGATTTCTGAAGAGCTTGGTTTGGACTTAAAGGACACAACAATGGATATGCTTGGAAGAGCAAAATCGGTTAAAGTTCAAAAAGAAAATACAGTAATTGTTGACGGCGAGGGTTCAAAGGAAGAGATTGAGGCAAGAATCGCTCAGATTAAGAATCAGCTTACAGAGACAACTTCTGATTTTGATAAAGAAAAGTTGCAGGAAAGACTTGCAAAGCTTTCTGGCGGTGTAGCAGTTATTCGTGTTGGTGCTGCAACAGAGACAGAGATGAAGGAAAGCAAGTTAAGATTAGAGGATGCTCTTGCAGCTACAAAAGCTGCTGTTGAAGAGGGCGTTATTGCAGGCGGCGGTTCAGCATATATCCATGCTTCTAAAGATGTTGAAAAGCTGATTGAAGAATTGCAGGGAGATGAAAAGACAGGTGCAAAGATTATCTTAAAGGCACTTGAGGCTCCATTGTTCCATATTGTATACAATGCAGGTCTTGAAGGCGCTGTTATTATTAATAAGGTAAAAGAATCTGAAGCAGGCACAGGTTTTGATGCATTAAAAGAAAATTATGTTAATATGATTGAAGCTGGTATTCTTGACCCTGCTAAGGTTACAAGAAGTGCGCTTCAAAATGCAACAAGCGTTGCTTCTACACTTCTTACAACAGAATCAGTTGTTGGCACTATTAAGGAGGATATTCCACCTATGCCAGCAGGCGGCGGAATGGGCGGCATGATGTAATTTATTAGGTGAAAATCTGATAGAAAAATGTAATGAATAATGAAAAAAATGGAGTTGTCGTACTGAAAATGCAAAAAATATTGTTTAATATTACATTTTACAATATTTTGTGTTTGATTTTCTTTGTATGACAGCTCCATTTTTGTTGTGATATATGCTTTTAAAAAACAGTATAAAAGACCTCAAAGTATCTATTGGTATATGTATCTATTTTAGGCTTTTACAGTAAATTTTGATACCAAGTCAGCCATACAAGTTGCCTCTGCTGTTAATTCTTGACTAGTTGCGGAAGTTTCTTGTGCTGTGGCGGCATTAGACTGTACAATTTCAGAGATTCTATTGATGCCTTCCGTTGCTTGATTCATAGCGATAGATTGGTCAGCAGAAATATCGCTTAAATCTTTAGAGGTTGAAGCAATATTTTCTACACCGTCAACAACATCTTTTAGTGATTCAGAAGTATGCTGTGTAACAGTATTGCCGTCGGCTACCTCATGGAGTACATTTTCAAGTAACGACCTAGAATCGACAGCTGATTTTGCACTTTGTTCTGCCAGTGTGCGAATTTGGTCAGCTACAACAGCAAATCCTTTTCCGGCTTCACCAGCTCTTGCAGCTTCAATAGAAGCGTTTAGGGAGAGCAGATTTGTCTGGCTTGCAATATCTTCAATATCAGAAATAATATGTGCAATCTGTTGTGTTGATACACTAATACGTGACATTGATTCCATTAAGGCTGCCATATCACTGCTGCTTGTCTCTGCCAGTTCGGAATATTTTTTAGCATTTAGATAGGCTTCTTTAAGTTGTGAAGCAGTAGATTGAATACCATCTGAAATAGTTGTAATCGTTGCTTGCATTTCTTCAACAGAAGCTGCTTGGTCTGTGGAACCTTCAGCTAATACTTGAGCTGCTTCAGATAAGTTGTCAGAACCCATAGATACTTGAGCAGCAGCTTGGTGAATGTTGGTGAGCATATCGGTCATTTGTTCAATTAAAGCCTTTATAGAAGCAAGCATATGCTCAAACTTTCCTACATATAGTTCTTCATGTTGAATGTGAACAACAAAGTTTCCTTGTGCCATTTCATTTAACACAAGGTTCGTGTCATTAATAATATTTTGTAAGCGTCCTGCCATATTAAGGACTTCATTTATCATATCAGCAATTTCATCTTTGCTGTCTACAGTAGGGAATGGTGAATCAAAATCGCCTTGTGCAAATGTTTTAAAACGTTCGCCTAGAGCCTTTAAAGGCTTTTCAATACCTCTTGCAATCTTTTTGGCAATTCGCGCCGATATAATAATAGCTGTGATAATAGCAATTATTATAAGAGCGATTAGAACAAATGCCAATATAGATAACATATTGTCAGCAGAATCCCCTTTTTCTATATTAACATCCATTAAGCTAATCATTGCCTCATCTAGTGCGTTATATAAAGGTTCCACTTCATTTATCATTTTTTGCTGTGCCTGAAGGATGGATGTGGCATTGGTAGTAGTTCCCATTGTTATTACAGTTGCATCAATTTCTTTGTATGCGTTCCATGCAGTATCAATTTTGTCCATACAAGCATGTCCTTCTTCTGTTATCATAGTAGGACGAATTTTTTGCAGATAGTTTTCAAATTCATTGACAGCACTGTCATGTTTAACAAGAATTTTATCAATCAATTCTTGACTGTCATATCCAATAACTGCACGCGTTGCACTTCGTACTTCGGCGCTTGCATTCATTAACCGTCCGATATCTCCTTGTGGAAAAGCATAATTTTCTAGTACTTTTTGGTATTGATTTACCATAAAAAACAAAGCAATGCCGACAATCGCGCAGACAGAACTAAAGATTACTACAATAATTGTAAAAGCAGTAATTAGACGTTTCCTAATGCGCATTTCATTAAATTTCATTTTTAACCTCCATGCTGCGACTATTTTTTAAAAAGAATGAATGATACAAGCTTTGGTAAAAATGCGCAGCAATTTTTTACACAATAACTTGTAGATTAAAAAGTTTAATTTTTAATCGTTGACTATGTTTTCATAGCCTTCTTAATACTGTATTCATTGTTTATAAAAAAGATAAAAGTGTCATAAAATAAAAAATATACAAGATATTGATATTATAACTTAACTTACATCAATATCTTGTATAGGAATTTTATTTTGTGACACTTACGTTTATGATATATGTTAAAAGCTATCCATGATTTATGAGCAATGCTTCAAGTATTAATTATATGATACTACTTTTTAAAAATCTTTCAACCCTTTTTAACTGTAAAATAAGTTTTTATAAAATCTTTTAATTTGGTTGATTGTTGTCTTGATTTTGTTGATTTGAATGCTCAGGTGCAGTGGAATTTATGTTGTTATTATGGTTATGAATGTTATTATTCATATTGTTATTTAAATGGTTGTTGATATTGTTGCTTATATTGTTGCCCATGTTTGGATTTGGATGTCCTTGTGGTCTTTTTGTATAGTTGTTCGGATTTTTCTTCTTTTTGTTTTTTGTTATTTTAAATATAATCAATACAATAATAGCAATAATTGCTATATAAGGAAGGAAGAATATAAATATAAACAGTATAGTCTGGCATATATATAAGAAATATTCCCAACTTCTCTTTACAGTTTCTTGTAATTTTTGTAAGAAAGTTTTTTCAGAGTAAGGTGTGGTGTATTCTGTGACTTCATTTAATTCAATATGCACATAAGAATAAGCAACATCATTATTCATCTTATTCATATTAGTTTTTAGCTTTTTAATTTCAATTTCAATATTAGTTAATTCTTTTTCAACATTAATAGCATGTTCATCATCGGTTATTGTGCTAAGCATTTTTATATAGCGGTCACGTTTTGCCTCATAAATTTCAAGAGTAGTTTTTGCATCGCTATATTCTTGGCTGATATTTTCAGCTTTTGCATTCTTAAAACGAAGCGTACCTATGGCATCTAAACCAGATACAAAATTTTCATATTTACTGCTAGGCACTCTTACTGTTGCAGAGTATGTGTGCATTAATGTTTTGTCGTTGTTAAGGTAATGGCTTCTTGAACCATTGTCCATATAGTTTTCGGATTCGACAAAACCATCATATTCTTTTAAAGTACTTTTAAAATCTGATACAGCTTTTTGAAATTCCATTACATCAATTTCCATATTGCAGGAATATACAAGCATCTCTTCGGACAATGTTGCGTTTTCAGAATTGCTGTTAGAAGTATTTTTTTCGTTTTCTATCTCAGACTTGGATATGCTGTCTTTTGAATTTGATGATTCATTAGAACCGCCAGAGTTGTTTATGTTATTTTTACTGTCAGAAGAAGAGCCGCCTCCACAAGATGTAAGACAGAATAAAAATAAGATAACAATACATGCAATGATTTTTCTTTTCATAATAAACCTCCATTTCTGCGCTGCTTTTTGTTAAATTTAAAAAAAATAGGTTTATGTCAAGCAACGCATAGACATAACTATTTAAGGCAATAAATAGATTGTTACTATGGAAATGTTCTACATTGTAAGAGCAACCATGACTGCAAAATATTTGCTGCATTTGTAGCACGCTCCATTCTAATTGATGTATTTATTATAGTATATAAATAATTTTGCTGCAATGTATAATTTCTTTTTGTTAATCTTATTAAGGAAGTCCCTGCTTTCATATCATACACATATAAGCAAAGGATGAGGTCTTACATGTGCTTGTTTTAGTAAAGGATATAAGCTCTTGCCAAAAAGCTGCAATAGCAGTTGTAAGGTTATAAGCAGCCAGTGCAGTGACTGCGAATATCCTTTGATATAAATAAGTAAAAAATCTTGACGAAAATCACAATATGACAGATAATTGCAATAAGTAGCTTGTGGCTGGATATAAAACGGCAAGCTGTTTATTAAATTTGCAGGTTATAGAAAGGCATGGTTATTTTTATGGAAATATCAGATATTTCAGTGGAACAGATTATTAAACAAAAAGCGTCAAATAACTCTATTATATTTAAAGTGGTGATGATAATTGCATGTATTTTGGCTGCTACGACTATTCCGTCAACACAGTCCTTTGGCTTTTTGGTGCTTTGTATGCTTATTGTATTTACAGCGATGTTATTTAGACATTATAAAATAGAAATTGAATATGCGATTGTTGACAATGAATTGATAGTTGATAAGATAACTGCTAGAAATTCTAGAAGAAGATGCGGCAGGTATAGTTTGGAAAAAGCAGAGTTAATTGCAAAAAAAGATTCGCAGGCAGCACTTAGAATGGCGCATAAAGATTTGAGAACATATGATTATACATCACGTGAAAATGAACAAAACATTGTTATTATGTACACCTATAATGACCACAATGAAATGGAACGAATACTGTTAGAACCTAATGAAAGGATAACAGAGCGCATAAAAGAAATAGTGCCAAAACAATGTTATAAACTTGATGAAAATTGATTGACTTTTATAATCCAATTTGCTATGATTAGCAACAATATTATCATAGGAAGGATTGGATATAATGGGAACAATAATTGGTGAAGGTATTACATTTGACGATGTTTTATTAGTGCCACAATATTCAGAAGTGACACCAAATATGATTGATTTATCGACACAACTTACTAAAAATATTAAGCTTAACGTTCCGCTTATGAGCGCTGGTATGGATACCGTTACAGAGCATAGAATGGCAATAGCTATGGCTAGACAGGGCGGAATTGGTATTATTCATAAAAATATGTCTATTGAGGCGCAGGCAGAAGAGGTGGACAAGGTGAAGCGTTCTGAAAATGGTGTTATCACAGACCCATTTTATCTGCATCCAGACAATACATTAAAAGATGCCAATGAGCTTATGGCTAAATTTAGAATTTCAGGTGTGCCGATTACAGATGAGTCCGATAAGTTGGTTGGGATTATTACGAATAGAGACTTAAAATTTGAGGAAGATTTTAATCGACCAATTAAAGATTGTATGACAAGTGAAAATCTTATCACAGCAAAGGTTGGGATAACGCTTGATGAGGCTAAAAAGATTCTTGCACATGCTAGAAAAGAAAAGCTCCCTATTGTAGATGATGATTTTAAGCTAAAAGGACTTATTACAATAAAAGATATTGAAAAGCAAATTAAATATCCAGTTTCAGCACACGATTCACAAGGCAGACTTCTTGCCGGAGCAGCTGTCGGTATTACCTCAAATGTGATGGATAGAGTTTCTGCTCTTGTACAGGCAAAGGTGGATTGTATTGTTATTGATTCGGCACATGGGCATTCAAAGAATATTATCAATGCCTTGAAGGAAATTAAATCCGCATACCCTGATTTGCAGGTTATTGCTGGCAATATTGCAACTGGGGAGGCTGCAAGGGCACTTTGTGAGGCGGGCGTTGATGCTGTTAAAGTCGGTATTGGACCTGGTTCTATATGTACGACAAGAGTGGTGGCAGGTATTGGTGTGCCACAGGTTACAGCAATTATGAGTGCTTATGCTGAGGCTAAGAAATATGGTATTCCAGTGATTGCGGACGGCGGCATTAAGTATTCTGGCGATATTGTAAAGGCCATTGCAGCTGGAGGCAATGTATGTATGCTTGGCAGTTTGCTTGCAGGCTGTGACGAATCACCAGGAACATTTGAGCTGTTCCAGGGGAGAAAATATAAAGTATATAGAGGTATGGGTTCTATTGCCGCTATGGAAAATGGCAGTAAAGACCGATATTTTCAAACGGATGCAAAGAAGCTTGTCCCTGAGGGGGTTGAAGGGCGAGTTGCATATAAAGGACTTGTTGAAGATACAATATTTCAGCTTATGGGTGGTCTTCGCTCTGGCATGGGATATTGTGGAGCACCAACGATTTCAGTGCTGCAAGAGACCGCTAAATTTATCAAGATGTCTTCTGCTGCATTGAGGGAAAGTCATCCACATGATATCCATATTACAAAGGAAGCACCAAACTATAGTGTGGAAGATAAGTAAGGATTAATAGGAAATTAGTTCTATACTTGCACAATGATTTAATATATTGTATACTAAACTAAATGATTATTTAATCTCTATGTCATATTTATAGAGAGCAATTTAGAGAAAACTGTAACTGTGTTTAATATAGGCTGAGAGGAAGTTGACATATGAATAATGCAATGTTGGGTAGTTACATTGCCAAAAGTCATAATAATGGCAATTTTACAGATTATGAATTAAAAGTATTAAGAGAAAATAATCTGGATGATATGGTAGCTACGTTTATTAAATTAAAGAATGATCGATATACAATTCAGTTTCAGTGTATTTTTAAGACTCTGGAGTATTTTGTTGGTGATAGTTTTATGCTGGAACAGATAAATGCGGTTAATGAATATGGCGGACATTTTATAGGATGTCAGTTTATGGACGGGGACGAAAATGTTTTTTTCGGTATTAGCGGTGATGATGATGCACTTTTAGAATTGGCATCAATTTTTGCAAAAGAAGACTTTAAAGATTTTGATGATACTGCATATGATTCCGTTTGTGAACTTATTAATTGTATCAATGGCTTATTTGCAACAAGATTGAGCAATGAAAAAGTAGAGGTTGTATTAAGACCGCCTGTTTTTTATGGTGATGCACATATTGTCAGTGATAAGACATTTTATATTGCTACTTTTTATATGAAGGGCAAAAAAATTGATATGATTATGAGTGTTTCTGGTAAGATTCATTTAGAGAGTAATTGATATTCTGTAGACGAAGTATGCCATTTAGACAGATTGGAGGAATAGTTATGGCAAAGATATTGATTGTAGATGATTCAATGACTTCAAAGAAATTTTTAAGAACTATGCTTGAAAGAGCCGGATGTGAAATTATAGGAGAGGCTTCTGATGGTCAGGAAGGTGTTGATAAATATAAAGAACTTAAGCCAGATGTAGTTACTATGGATATTACTATGCCGATAAAAAATGGAATTGAAGCACTAGAAGAGATTATAGCATATGATTCTAATGCAAAGGTTGTTATGGTGACAGCAGCAGGTCAGAATACCAATATAGTGGAAGCTTTAAAGTTAGGGGCTGCTGATTTTATACAAAAACCTTTTGAGGTTGAACGGATTGCTGCTGTTATTAAAAAGGTGTTAGAAAAATAATGTATAATTATAAAATAAAGATACAATATGATGGCGGAAGATACGAAGGATGGCAGCGAATTGGTAAGGATTTTTCAGCAAATACCGTTGAAAATAAAATTATCACAGTCATAGAAAAGATGGCAGGAGAAAAGATAGAGCTGCCATGTGGTTGCCGTACTGAGACAGGCGTTCATGCGTTAGAGCAGGTGGCTAATTTTAAATTGTCGCAAAAGAGAGAAAAAACCGATATTAAAAATTATTTGAACCGATATCTTCCAAGAGATATTGCAGTTCTTAGCGTAGAGCAGGTTGATGAGCGTTTTCATAGTCAGCTTAACGCAAAGAGTAAAACATATATGTATGTGTTGGATATGGGCAATGTTGCAGATGTATTTAAACGTAAGTATTCTTATCATACGTTTCATCGATTAAATATAGAGGCAATGCAAAAGGCTAGTCATTTTTTTGTTGGTGAACATGATTTTAAGGCATTTACTACAGCTAAAAAAAATAAATCTACAGTGAGAAATGTAGAAGCTATTAACATCAATGTTCAAGGTAATCAGGCAGTTATTGAAATGACAGCAAATGATTTTATGCACAATATGGCAAGGTACATAATAGGTATGCTGCTTGATGTTGGCAATGAAATTAGAAAGCCAGAGATAGTAAATGATGTGTTTGCCAACAAAGAAGTAACGATGTCATTTCCAGCAGAAAGTTATGGATTATTTTTAAAAAATATTATGTATTAACATCAAAATCTTTGAATGAATAGGCTATCGCATTAAGCTTTAAGTATACAAGATATTCTTGTATCTTTTGTTTCATGTGACAGCCTTTGTTTTATACTATACAAAATATGGAGGGATTTTATGGAGACCATTATTGAAAAGGTAAGTAGTGTGCTTGGTCAGGCATTTACATTATGTGGTTATGATGCAACCTATGCAAAGGTAACGCTTTCCAATAGACCTGATTTGTGTGAATATCAGTGCAATGGCGCTATGGCGGCAGCAAAAGTCTATAAAAAGGCACCATTAACGATTGCTGATGAAGTTGTAAATCAATTGAAAGAAGAGACCATATTTGAACAGATAGAGAGTATAAAGCCTGGATTTATCAATATTTGTGTTTCACCAGCATATCTTGCAGAATTTCTTAATACAATGTCTGTATCAAAGCAATTTGGATATGTTCCTAAAGTGACAAATAAGACGGTTATTGTAGATTATGGCGGGGCTAATGTTGCCAAGCCACTGCATATAGGACATTTGCGTTCAGCCGTTATTGGCGAGAGTATCAAACGCATTCAACGATATGCAGGCAATACAGTGATAGGCGATGTGCATTTAGGGGACTGGGGACTTCAAATGGGGCTTATTATAGAAGAATTAAGGGATAGAAATCCAAATCTTTCCTATTTTGATGAATCCTTTTCAGGAGAGTATCCATCAGAGCCGCCTTTTACGATATCTGAATTAGAACAAATATATCCCGTTGCCAGCAAGAAATCAAAAGAAGATGAGGCGTTTATGGAGAGAGCCCATCAGACAACGTTAGCATTACAGGGCGGCAATAAAGCATATACGGCAATTTGGAAACATATAATGAATATTTCCAAAGCAGATTTAAAGAAAAATTATGACGAACTCAATGTAGCGTTTGATTTGTGGAAAGGTGAGAGTGATTCTCAAGTCTATATCAAAGATATGCTTCAGCAAATGAGGGATGATGGTTTGACCTATGAAAGTCAGGGCGCTATGGTTATTGATATACAGGAAGAAAGTGATAAAAAAGAGCTTCCTCCATGTATTGTTCAAAAATCCGATGGTGCAGCGCTGTATGCTACATCAGACCTTGCCACAATGGTTCAAAGAGAATTGGATTATCAGCCAGACGCTTACATTTATCTGGCGGATAAAAGGCAGGAACTTCATTTTACACAGGTATTTCGCGTTGCAAAGAAAGCAGGTATTGTAAAGCAAAATACAGATATGACTTTTTTAGGTTTTGGAACAATGAACGGAAAAGATGGAAAGCCATTTAAAACACGTTCAGGCGGTGTGATGAGGTTGGAATATCTTATAAAAGATATTCAGGATGCCGTGTATGATAAAGTTGTAAACAACCGAGATATGTCCGATGAAGAAGCCCGAAATATCGCTAAAATAGTGGGATTGGCAGCATTAAAATATGGTGATTTATCCAATCAAGCCTCAAAAGATTATGTATTTGACATAGACCGATTTATATCATTTGAGGGAAATACAGGACCTTATATTTTGTATACTATTGTAAGAATTAAATCAATATTGTCTAAATATCAAGAAGAAGGAAATCCTATTTTATGTGATAAAGTTCAAGTCGCTTCATCCGATATTGAAAAAAATCTTGAATTAGCTCTTGCTAAATTTTTAGATATGATTGATATGGTATATATGGATAAGGCACCACATAAAATATGCCAGTATATTTATGAAGTGTCCAATATATTTAATCAATTTTATCATAGTACAAAAATACTTGGTGAAAAAGATAAACAAAAAAAACAGGGATATATTGCATTGATACGTTTGACAAAAGATATTTTGCTTACATGTATTGACTTGTTAGGGTTTGAATGTCCTGATAAAATGTAGTGTAAAAGAGTTTGACTTTAAGTAAAAATTTATGCTGAAGCGTCATAAATTTTATTTATTGCAGGAATTGTTGCAAAATAGGTAACAGTCTTGTTTACCTTAACATCAAACGCTTCGGAATGGAAGGAAACATGAAATTAATATCGTTTACAATACCATGTTATAATTCTGCAGCTTATATGGATAAATGTATTCAATCTGTATTGGCGGGCGGCAAAGACATTGAGGTAATTATTGTTGATGATGGTTCCACAAAAGATGACACAGCAAGGATAGCGGACAATTATTTAAAAAAATATCCAGATATTGTAAAAGTGATACATCAAGAAAATGGTGGGCATGGAGAGGCTGTCAATACTGGACTTGCACATGCAACAGGAAAATTTTTTAAAGTTGTTGACAGTGATGATTGGGTTGATTTGAAAAGTTATAAAAAGATTTTATCGGTTCTTAGAAGTTTTGAAGATGGAGAAGAACCAGATATGCTGATTGCAAATTATGTGTATAATAAGGTTGGCGTCAGCCGTAAAAAAGTCATTCATTATGACAATGTTTTTCCTGTAGAAAAAATGTTTGGGTGGAATGAAGTTGGAAATTTTAAAATTGACCAATATATTCTTATGCACTCTGCCATTTATAAGACGCAGATACTAAAGAAGTGTTCTTTGAAATTGCCAAAACATACGTTTTATGTGGATAATATATTTGTATTTGAACCATTACCGTTTGTTAAAAAAATGTATTATATAAATGCAAATTTTTATAGATATTTTATTGGAAGAGCAGACCAATCTGTAAATGAGGATATTATGATATCAAGAATTGACCAGCAGATTGACGTCACAAAACGAATGATTGATTTTTATCTTGAAAGCGATATAGAAAATGCAAAATGTGATTCTTATATGATTAAATATTTGCGGATTATGATGGAAGTATCGTCCATATTTTTGATAATATCAGGCACAAAAGAAAATTTGGCAAAAAAGAAAGAACTTTGGAATTATGCGAAAAAAGATAAAAAACTGTACAGAAGATTGCGATATAGCCTGCTTGGATTTTCCGTTAATTTTCCGGGAAAAATTGGCAGAATGATATCAAAAAATGGTTATAAGGTAATGAATAAATTAATAGGATTCAACTAAATAAGACCAATAAAAAAGACGGTCTCAAAATGAAACAATTTTAAAAATTCATTTTGCGGCAGTCTTTTTTATGTTGTGAAACGATATAGTATTTCATTTTTGCTTAATTATTCTAAATTTATTAGTGTATAATTTGTCAAGGGATTGTTGCATATACAATGATTAAAAGAATTTGACATTACAAAGAACACATGATATTCTTTAAAAAATTGATAATGTCATCGGAGGACAGTACACCGTAGTGTAGGGGATAGTAAGCATATTGCTTGTAGACCGCCTGTCAGATAAGATGTCGAGTGAGCTCGGTTATTACAACAATGTAGTAGTCGGGCTGTATTTATTTTTAGGAGGTGTGTGATGAGTATCCTATTAAAAAATGCAAAGCGAGAGGAACTGGCATATTTAGCAGAGCTTGAAAAAATATCTATTGAAAAATGTTGTATTCTATATCAACAAATGTGAATGCAGCATTGTAAGAGTAGGTAATTTTGATAAAGAGAAAGAGTGTGAAATGTCCATATTTGAAAAAAGAATATAAAGGAGAGGTGAATCTAAATGGATTTTGAATTATTACCTATGGTAGACAGTGATATTCCTCAGTTCAAGAAAGATATTCAAGATGCTTTTCAAAAAGGTTTTGAGGATATATATGGAGAGACTGAAGAAATAATACTTCCTGAACAAGATATTTACCGTTCACTCAATGCCAAAGGTTCTGCTGCATATAAGGCGATTGTAGATGGCGAATTTATAGGTGGTGCTGTTGTAGTGATTGATGAAGTGACTCAACACAATCATCTGGATTTGTTATATGTAAAATATGGTACACAAACTAAAGGTGTTGGTTTTAAAATTTGGAATTGTATCGAAAAACTATATTCAGAAACAAAGGTATGGGAAACTTGTACGCCATATTTTGAAAAACGTAATATTCATTTTTATATCAATAAATGTGGGTTTCATGCAGTTGAATTTATAAATGAAAAGAATCCAGACATTAACATATCAGATGATTTTATCGGTGATGGTGGAGAAGGAATGTTTGTATTTAAAAAACAGATGCAATAAAAACAGATTTGATAATATACCTAAAATTTTCAGTTTGCATAGCAGATAATCTCAAAATTTTACAAACCGACAGAGTGATTCAAACACGATAACAATTATAAGACAATGCTCCACGCCAGTTTACTGGCGTGGAGCAGTTCACTTAAACTGCTAAACCCGTATAAACAGAGATATGACGGTTTTGATAGGTATAAAAAGATACTTAAAAATCTATGTTGTTTTTTAAATAAAAAATACATTAAACCTTACTTAAAACAAGACTTTACAACGATTCATATCAACATGAGACTTAATATATTCAGCTACAAATGAACGTTTATCTTCTGGAATGTCTCCTTCTCTTAGCATAACAATCATTTTTGATTTATTAAAGAAAAGATAATATCCATATTTTTTATAAATAGTGGTTGGCTCATCCCATCGATATGTGTCGATTCGCTTAAAATCAGGTATATCCGCTATAATGCCTGTGTCTTGCAAGGTTATTTTACATGGTGCGCTCTCAGCAGGGTCACGATTTTTTAGATGATAATTGACGCTGTTTTTAAATTGTATCAAGAAAATATATAATGGGTAAGCCCAACAAGCAGCGTATAAAACGGCAAGATAGGTATTAAAAAACCCCATAGAGGTAAGCACAATAGTAATAATAGAGGGAATCCATGTTAAAATAGTTTCTAAAGGATTGCGTATAAAGCGGTTCCAAAATACAATTTTTTTATATTCATCACCACATGCCTTTAAGGTAGTTGTATAAGTAATAAAATCCATAATGATTAATATACCTTTCTATATTTGAAGATAACATAACAGTTCTGTTTTATATTGCCAAGAGTAAAGATATTAGTATATTTTTGTAAATGGTATGTCAGAATTGTCTCAAAATATAATAACATTTATAGATAACCATGTCAAAACTCTTTCCAAATACTTCAAAATGAGATATACTGTAATATATTTAGGTGAAAAATTAAGATGAAAGGACAAAACGTTGGATAATTATAATTTGAAAGACGATGTAATGACAAATATTGTTAATCTTCTTGACAAAGATGGTACATTTATGGAAATCGTTGAAGAGATTATCCATGAAACACAAAAGTATCTTTGTACATCACATGCAGCTATCTTGCAGATAAGTGTTGATAATAGCTGGATTAATTCGGTTATAAGCTATGTGGGAGAGGACGAGGAGCCTTTGCCTGTAACAAATATGGCAATTGAAAGATTCCATATTGACGGTGAGGAATTAAGATGCTGTAATATGAGTACTGCCACAGAGCAAGAACGAAAAACATTGCAGTATATGGGCATTAAATCAATGGTTATTGCTCCAGTGTTTATTAATGACATTCGAGTGATGTATTTTGCTGTTATGGATGTTCATTCTATTATTGAGTATAACAAAGAACAGTTAAAGTTTATAAGTGATGTTGTCAATATTATTCAAGCGATAGCACAAAAGAAAGTAACAAAAAATTCATTACTTTCATCATATGAGGTTCTTAAGGCAATACTAAACAGTATTGGTTCAGGTATTATTGTATTTGGCAGAACGGACGGCAATATCTTTTTTGAAAATGATATTGCACAAAATATTGAGGAAGTTAATAGAACAGCCAGCAAGGCTGTAAAAGAGTTTCTTCGCATGACTAAAAGAAGAACCAAACTGTTAAAACCAATGGAGCATTACGACCCACAGTCAGGTTTATGGTTTGAAGTGAAATTTTCAGATTTAACTTGGATTGATGGAAGTGCGGTGAGTGTTTGTACCATTATGGATATCACTCAAAAAAAGAAAAATCAGCAAAAAATTGAATATCAGGCAAATAATGATTTCCTTACAGGTATATACAACCGAATGAAATGTGAGGCAGATTTGCGTACAATTTTAAAGCAAGCCGTTGAAGAGGATATAAAAGGAGCAGTGATGTTTCTTGACTTAGATGATTTTAAACATATTAATGATGGATTGGGACATCAGTATGGCGATGTGCTTTTACAGCAGATTGCAGCAGGCTTGCAGGGTGTTCCGGGACTTCGCGGACATTGCTATCGAATGGGCGGTGATGAATTTTTAGTGATTATACCGCCAAATCAATATAATAATTTAGACCGAATTGTTGAAAATGTAATAGCGATGTTTAATAAGCCTTGGTATTTGATGGGTACAGAATATTTTTGTACAATGAGTATGGGAATAGCAACATTTCCTGATAACAGCAGTGAAGTTCACGAATTAGTGAAGATGGCAGATACAGCGATGTATGATGCGAAAAAGTCTGGAAAGAATCGTTATTCATTTTATGACAGCAAAAAAGATGTCAATACAATCAAGCGATTGGATATTGAAAATAATATGCGCCAGGCGATAGCGACGCAGATACAAGAATTTATTGTATTTTTTCAGCCAGTTGTTGATATACAAACCAGAAAATGTGTGTCATGTGAGGCGCTTGTAAGATGGGACAGCAAGACATTAGGATTTATGGGACCAGGTGATTTTGTCCCACTTGCCGAATATTTAGGATTAATAACCGACATTGGCGATTATGTTTTAGAGGAAGCTTGTAAGCAGTGCAAATTATGGAATGATATGGGATATAAAGATTTTCATATCAATGTCAATTTGTCGGTTGTTCAGCTTTTGCAGAAAGATGTTGTTAAAAATGTGCGTGAAATTTTTGATAGGACAGGCGTTAATCCATGTAATATTGTTTTAGAAATCACAGAATCGTTTGCCATTAATGATATGGACCGTGTAATGAAAATTATTGATGGTTTAAAAGAATTGGGACCAGAAATCGCATTAGATGATTTTGGAACAGGATATTCTTCATTAAATTACATAAAACAACTTCCTTTAAATATAATAAAAGTGGACAAAACATTTATTGATGATATTGTGGAAGATGAATATGCACAGGCTTTTATTAAGCTGATTGTTGATTTGTCTAAAACAATAAAAACAGAAATTGTCGTTGAGGGAATAGAAGATATCCATCAATTTCAGTTATTAAAAGAGATTGGTGTTGATTATATTCAGGGATATTTCTTTGGAAAACCAGTGGATGCTGAGAAATTTGAGGAAATGTATCTAGGAAAAGTGTTAGGAAAAGAAGCGTTATAATAACAGGATTTGTGATTGTGCGCTGTTTGCCACAAGTCTATACAAAAAAAGCAGTGCAGAAATGAGGAAAAAGAATGAAAATTTTAATTAAAGGGGGAAGAGTGCTTGACCCTGCCAGCAATACCGATGCGATAAAGGACATATTGATAGAAGATGATATGATTGCAAAGGTTGAAGAAAATATTACAGATAAGGCGGACAGTGTTATTGAGGCTGATAATTGTTATGTTATGCCAGGCTTGATTGATTTGCATGTTCACTTTAGGGAGCCAGGATTTGAGCATAAGGAAACGATAAGAACAGGAGCTAGAGCAGCAGCAAGAGGAGGATTTACAACGGTTTGTTGTATGCCAAACACAAAACCTATAATTGACAGTGTTGAGATGGTCCAATATATTGTTAATAAGGCAAAGGAAGTAACGGATATTAATGTATTGCCAATTGCTGCCATAACAGCAGGACAAGACGGTGAGTATCTAACGGATTTTGAAAAATTAAAAGAACATGGCGCTGTTGCTGTGAGTGAAGATGGAAAGTCTGTTATGAATGCACGAGTGGCAAGACAAGCTATGAGACTTGCCGCAGAAGTGGATATACCTGTTTTTTCACATTGTGAAGACAAAAATCTTGTGGCAAGAGGTGTGATGAATGCAGGAGAACATGCAAAACAATTGGGATTATATGGCATTATGAATGCAGTGGAAGATGTGATTGTGGCAAGGGATATTATACTGGCAAAAAATACAGGCGCTAGGCTGCATCTGTGTCACTGTTCAACAAAAGACAGTGTCCGTATGATTGAGGATGCAAAGAAAGAAGGATTACAAGTTACAGGTGAAGTGACGCCGCATCATTTTACATTAACTGAAAAATCGGTGACATCAGATGATGCAAACTTTAAGATGAATCCGCCGCTTCGCGCACAAGAGGATGTCGATGCTTTAAAAGATGGATTGAAACGTGGTGTTATGGATTGTATTTCTACAGACCATGCACCGCATCATAAAACAGAAAAAGAACGTCCTTTTGCGGAGGCACCATTTGGCATAACAGGACTTGAAACTTCAGTTGCAATCACGATAACAGAGCTTGTAAATACAGGTATGCTCACACCATTGCAGATGGCTGATAAAATGAGTTATTCGCCTGCCACCATTATTAAAAGTGACAGAGGAACCTTGCTGCCTGGACGAATTGCTGATATTACCATTATCAACCCAAATGAGGAATATAAGATAGACAGCAATACATTTGCCTCACTTGGAAAAAATACACCATTTAATGGAAAGACGGTCAAGGGCAGAGTGATTTATACGATTGTAGGCGGAAAGACTGTATATTCGTACAGACCAGGACGAGAGTCGATTGTTGATAAAGATGTACTGAAATATTAGTGGAAAGGCATGGTTATTCTTATGATTAATAAGTTAATTGATGGTATTAAAAAGAAAAATGCACCAATTGTTGTTGGTTTAGACCCTATGATGAAATTTATTCCAGCACACATAAAAGATGCTGCATTAAAAGAATATGGTGAGACACTGGAGGGGGCAGCAGAGGCAATATGCCAGTTTAACAAGCAGATTATAGACCATATATATGATATTATCCCAGCCATAAAGCCTCAGGTGGCAATGTATGAACAGTTTGGGGTTCCTGGACTTGCAGCATTTAAAAAGACTATTGATTACTGTCATGAAAAAGGGCTAATTGTGATAGGCGATGTCAAGCGAGGGGATATTGGTTCTACATCAGAGGCCTATGCGGTTGCCCATTTAGGGAAAGTTTCCGTAGGCAATGCTAAGATAAGTGCATTTGATGAGGATTTTGCAACCATAAATCCATATTTGGGAACAGATGGAATAAAACCATTTTTAGATATATGTAAACAGGAGAAAAAAGGTGTTTTTATTCTTGTCAAAACGTCGAATCCATCCAGTGGAGAATTTCAAGACCAGCTTGTTGACGGCAAACCATTGTATGAATTGGTTGGAAAGAAAGTTGACGAATGGGCAAGCCGGTGTATGGGTGATAACTATAGCTATGTCGGTGCCGTTGTCGGCGCAACGTATCCTGAGATGGGAAAAGTGCTAAGAAAAGTGATGCCAAAGTCTTTTATATTAGTTCCAGGCTATGGCGCACAAGGAGGAAAAGCGGACGATTTAGTACCATACTTTAATGAGGATGGGTTAGGTGCTATTGTAAATAGTTCAAGAGGCATCATTGCTGCTTATGCAAAAGAAGAATATGCAGCATTTGGCGAACATAATTTTGCAGAAGCTTCAAGACAGGCTACAGTGGATATGATTGCGGATATTAATAAAGCGTTGGATAAAAAATAATATAAATAATATAATTGTGAAATGGAGTAGAATATGTCGTACAGAGAAAATGCTGTAATAAAGAGTACATCATGTCTGGCAACAGGCATATATGAGATATGGTTTCAGACAGCAAATATTGCAAAGGCAGCAAAACCAGGACAATTTATCAATGTTTATTCAGGCAATGGTGCGCATCTATTGCCTCGACCAATCAGTATATGTGAACTTCAAGGAGATTTATTAAGAATTGTCTATCGTGTTGTGGGAGAGGGGACAAGAGAATTTTCTCAAATGAAGGCTGGAGATACGCTTGCTATACAAGGACCGCTTGGCAATGGATATGACGTAGAAGCGTCTTATGCTGATAAAAAAGCCATTCTTTTTGGCGGTGGAATTGGTATTCCGCCTATGTTAGAATTGGCAAAGCAGTTACATTGTGAAAAAAATATAGTTTTAGGCTATAAAGATGAGTTGTTTCTCAATGATGAATTTGAATCCTATGGAACGGTTACTATTGCTACAGAAGACGGCAGTGCAGGAGTAAAGGGAAATGTATTGGATGCAGTTCGTGAATATTCTATACAAGCGCAAGTATTATATGCCTGCGGACCGTTGCCAATGTTAAGGGCAGTCAAGGCATACGCGCTAGAACATCAAATTGACTGTTATCTTTCTCTTGAGGAAAAAATGGCGTGCGGAATCGGTGCATGTCTTGCATGTGTCTGTGATTCAACACAGATTGATGAACATTCCAAAGTGAAAAATAAGCGTATTTGTAAAGAAGGACCTGTATTTCATGCAATGGAGGTTGAATTTTGATGAATAATTTGATAAATATGAATGTAGAGATAGCAGGTATCCCTTTTAAAAATCCTGTAACAGTTGCTTCTGGTACGTTTGGCTCTGGTATGGAATATGCAGAATATGTTGACTTAAACAGATTGGGAGCCGTCACAACAAAAGGTGTTGCAACAGTGGCTTGGGCTGGTAATAAAACGCCAAGAATTGCAGAGACATATGGTGGTATGATTAATGCAATCGGTTTACAAAATCCAGGTATTGATACCGTTTTAACAAGAGATATACCATTTTTAAAACAATATGATACAAAAATTATTGTCAATGTTTGCGGAAGAAGCAAGGAAGACTATGTTGAGGCAGTACAAAAGCTTTCAAAAGCTCCTGTTGATATGTTAGAAATTAATATTTCATGTCCAAATGTAAAAGAAGGCGGGATTGCATTTGGACAGAATGCAGCAGTGGCAGAGGATATTACTGCTGCTGTTAAAAAAGTTTCAAAGCATCCTATTATAATGAAATTAAGTCCAAATGTGACTGATATTACAGAGATGGCAAAGGCAGTAGAAGCAGGGGGAGCAGATGCCATATCGCTTATTAATACCATAACAGGTATGAAGATTGATATTAATAGAAGAACATTTGCAGTTGCAAACAAGACAGGGGGGCTGTCTGGTCCTGCTATTAAACCAATTGCAGTACGTATGGTTTATGAGGTTGCAAATGCGGTAAAGGTACCTATTATTGGAATGGGCGGCATTACCAATGCAGCGGATGCGCTTGAGTTTATAATGGCAGGCGCAACAATGGTTGCTGTTGGAACAGCAAATTTCCACGACCCATTAACGACCGTTAAGGTGATTGATGGAATTGAACAATTTATGAGAGAAAAGAATATAGCTGATATTCATGAAATTATTGGATGTGTGAATCAATGATACAAAAATAAATTGTTTTATCAATAAATTTGTTACCTATTTATACCAAAATTTTATACCAAAATATTACAAATAAAGATAAATGCGATGCCCAAATTGCCTTTAATAATTTTTGCGGTGCAATTCTTATGCTGTACTTTAAAATGGAGGATTAATATGAAAAAACGAATTTCTTTGAAAATTATGATACCACAGTTATTTTTGTTGGTACTTACAGTTGTTGTCAATATCACCACAACAAGCAAAATGCAGCAAATTAGAACATTTCTTGAGGGATTGATACAGACACCCGATATTTCATCCGATATTGTATCTTCGGCAACCCAGATGAATACTAGTATTTCTGAAAGTCTTTCCATCAATGGAATAATATCTTCGCTGCAGCTTTTAAACGTTGTATTAGTAATTGCTGTTACATATTTTTGTATTGTTCAGCCACTAAGGAAGTTGAAACAACAATTAGATAAGATTATTGTAAATATAGAAAACAATGAGGGAAATTTGAATGAGCGTGTTTATATAAAAAAGACGGATGAGATTGGACGATTGGCTCAAGGCATCAATCTTTTTATGGATAAACTGCAAGTAATTATGAAACAGATAAAAGAACATTCAGGTTCTCTTGACAAAGCATCGCAAAGTATATTGATGAAGGTAAATGATTCTACAAACGATACAGAGATTGTCACACAGCAGACCGATGAGTTATACTCAAGAGTACATACGATTTCTAATTCTGTTGAAGATATTGTTAAGGCAATGGATTCTCTTAATGGAAACAGTAAATCTATACTTGAAGATGCAAATAATGGCAAGACTTATGCTGTAGATATGAAAGAGCGGGCAAATGAAATTAAAGATATGGCAGAAGGCAGCAAGAGTGCATCTGTAGAGATTACAACAACGTTAAAAGCAGATTTACAGCAATCGGTTGAAAACAGCAAAAGTGTTAATGCTATTTTAACGCTTACAGATGAAATCTTATCTATAGCAAGCCAAACAAATCTGTTAGCACTTAATGCCTCAATTGAGGCAGCAAGAGCTGGAGATTTAGGAAAAGGATTTGCAGTAGTTGCTGATGAAATCAGAGAATTGGCAGATAACAGCCGAAATACTGCAAATAGGATTCAAGAGATAAGCAATGAAGTTACAACAGCAGTAGAAAATTTAGCAAATACTTCAGATAAACTTTTACAGTTTGTCGTAACGAATGTACTGGCTGATTATGACCATTTTGTAGAAGCTTCTGCACAGTATTTAGGCGATGCCGATGCTTTGGAGGATATGATGGGAACATTTATGAACACATCAAATTCTCTTGCACAGTCAACCGATAGAATGAGTAATAGAGTGTATGATATATCGGATGCAATCAGTGAAGAAAATGAGCGGATAGAAAGGCTTGCTACCACAATTGGAGAACTGTCATCAAATATGTCACAGATTCAGGAATATACAGCAGTCAATGAGGCAGTTTCCATAGATTTGAAAAATGAAATACAAAAATTTAAGGAGATTTAAAAAATGGAACAGTATAAACAGGATTTTATTCAATTTATGGTGGAATGTGATGTATTGCGATTTGGTGAGTTTACATTAAAAAGTGGAAGAAAATCTCCCTTTTATATGAATGCTGGCTTGTATGTCACAGGCGGACAGTTAGAAAAGTTGGGGCAATTTTATGCCAAAGCAATACATGATAATTATGGTGATGATTTTGATGTACTTTTTGGTCCGGCATATAAGGGGATACCTTTAAGTGTTGCAACAACAATGGCATATCATACATTATATGGAAAACAGATACGATATTGTTCAAACAGAAAAGAGATAAAAGACCATGGCGATGCAGGCATTCTTCTTGGAGGTCCGATTAAAGAAAATGATAAAATCGTGATTATAGAAGATGTCACAACATCTGGAAAATCAATAGAAGAGACTTTTCCAATTATAAACGCATATAAAAATGTGACGATTAAGGGGTTGATGGTCTCTTTAAATCGTATGGAACGCGGAAAAGGTGATAAAAGTGCATTGTGTGAGATAAAAGAAAAGTATGGCTTTGACGCAAATGCAATTGTTACGATGGAAGAAGTTGTTGAATATCTCTACAATAAAGAATACAATGGACGTATTGTGATAAATGATGAAATAAAAGAAGCATTGGATAAATATTATAAAGAGTATGGTGTAAAATAGCAGAGTAAAGAATGGAGGATTATTTGTTATGGAAGAAAAATTGTATAAAAAAATGAAGCATATAGGTGCATCGGATTTAATATTTGGCATAGTGACTATGGTGTTTGGTATAGCAGTTGGGGTTATTATGATTGTCAATGGTGCAAAGCTGCTAACCTATAAGTCTGAAAATTTATTTTAACATTAAGGCAGGAATGAGACTTGCCTTGAGGTTGTGAGTAAATAACAAAACGGATTACGAATATCCGCTTAACTTTTATCAGGCAGGTAGTAAAGTGAATGGTTAAATATTTATTTAACAAAAATATTGTTTATTGTTGAAAGGTATGAAAGGATTAATTTGAAGAATAATAAAATTAAATCCGTTATAAAATGGGTGGCTTTTTTAACATATATAATGATACTTATATATTTTGTGTTTTTTGCAGAACTGTTTGGCAGAACACATTTAGCTAAAGAGTATCGCTATAATCTTGTTCCATTTAAAGAGATTAAAAGGTTTATCATGTATTATAATACATTGGGACCAATGGCAGTTTTTTTAAATCTTGCTGGAAATGTTTTGGCATTTATGCCGCTAGGCTTTTTTTTGCCATCCGTATCTGGACATAAAATGGGATTTTGGAGCATATTATGTACATCTTGTGCATTAAGCGTAGCAATAGAGTTAGTCCAGCTTATAACGAAAGTGGGTTCATGTGATGTGGATGACGTTATATTAAATACATTGGGAGGAGTTTTAGGATATCTAGTATACAAATTATATAAGTTTTTTATAAGAAGTAAGAATGAGGTTTGAACATGAAATTGTTTAACAGATACAAATTTTCAGATAAAAGTCAGACGTTGGGAGGAGTTATATCCACATTGATGGGTATAGCTTCTCTTTGTTGTCTCGTTTATGGTGTATATATGTCTTTTACAAAAGGAGGAGCGGCAGGCTTAGAAGTTGGAGGATTTGGACTGCTTGCGCTGATGTTATCTGTAATTGGTACAGTGATGGGATTGCTTAGTTTTAAAGAAGACAATAAGTTTTATACACTCTCAAAGATTGGTTCGTTGCTGTGCGGGATTCTTACAATATTTATGATTTCTGTATTGATTATGGGCTTGGGGTTTTAACCGCATCAAGGAAGTTTGACGCTTCAATATTGTAGAGCTATAAGCAGGAGATGAAGACTTGCTTGTTGACCTATCATTGAGATTAAAATTTGGAAAGGCGTGGTTTGGTGATGTTTGAAGATAATTTAAAAGAACGGTATGAATTGGCTGTTGACCGAATAAAAAGAATAAAAGTGGAATGTGAAAGTGCAGAGTGTCCATTGTCTGCGGATACTGCCTGTTATTTTAAAAAGGTTTCTTTTTTTCTTGAGCGTTGTGTAGAGTGGTCGCAATGGATTGAAAAAGGTGGACATAAAAAAGATAGTCTTGAACAATTGCAGGCGGTCAATTATCAGATGTATGAAGATATACTTGTGGGGCATTATGATAAGAGCTATGCAAATCCTTCCTATGCAGTAAGCATTTTTGGCACAGAAATGGGACAGCTTTTATCTTTTCTTTATGTAGAATTAAGAAGTATTCTTGTGATGACTTTTGAGAACAGAGTGGGAGAAATTACATCTCTGTTTGAGTTATTTATCGAAATATATTGCTGTTTTTTCGATGGAAATCCATCGTATCAAGAATTAAAGGATATGATATATTGGTATGTCAGTGATTACAGTGATGAATATATCGAGTATCGAGTGCGCGAGCAAATAGACCCATCTTTTAATTTTGCCACCAATATTATAATGAATGAAGACTTGTCTGATGTACGTTATCTTTATCAGTTTGGTGAGTATATTACAGACAATGAAATAAAGACAGCACAGTATCTAAGTCGTTTATCCGAAGAAAACATACAGGCGATGGCATATACATTTACAGAAGGATACAGAAAAGGGTTTGAGTTGGGAAATAAAGATATCACCAAGAAGAAAATCGTTAATATCCGATATTGTTTAGGTTTTGAGAGGCTTGTACGGGAAGAGATAAAACAGTTTAAGGAAATGGGACTTGACACAACCATATATAGGGCAGCGGTCAATACAATTAATAAGCGTATGCACATTAAAGTGGGGTATTATGCTACTAGTCCAAACAGGCAGATGGAGTATGACCATCGTTTTGACAGTGCTTTATATATGGACAGTGCTTTTGTTGAGCGAAAATTGGGTGCATTAAAATTGGCTTATGAAAAATATGCTCATTTAGCAGGCGTATTTGGCGGACCTGCTGTGATGGAAGTATTTGGCGAAACACCTTTTGAACCGATAGACAAACCAGAAAATATACAGTTTAGTGAAAAACAGCAAAAACTTTCTGTACGATATGACAATGAGTCCTCAAATATTGTCAATCAGTATATTAAGGGTGAGGAGAGAAGTTTTACAATTATTGCTTATCCAGTACCAGACATTGGCAAAAAATTTGAGCAAATATTTGATGAAGTGGTCAAGATTAATACATTAGATTATGAAGTATACAAAGAGATTCAACAGCATATCATTGATGTCCTAGATGGTTCAGATTATGTAGAAATCAAAGGATGCGGCAACAATAGCACAGATATGAAAGTGCGCATGATGGCGATTCAAAATCCAGAAAAAGAGACCATTTTTGAAAATTGTGTTGCAGATGTCAACATTCCGTTGGGGGAAGTCTTTACCTCACCAGTGCTTGAAGGCACACAGGGTATTCTTCATGTCCGTAAAGTATATTTGAATGATTTATTATTTAAAGAATTGAAAGTATATTTTAAAGATGGAATGATAACCGATTATACGTGTGAAAATTTTGAAGATGAAGAAAAAAATAAAGCATTTTTTAGACAGAATGTATTGTATAATCAAACATCACTGCCGCTTGGAGAGTTTGCAATCGGCACCAATACGACGGCTTATGTGATGGCTAATAAATATGATATTGTCAGCAAGCTGCCGATATTAATCGTTGAAAAGATGGGACCACATTTTGCAGTGGGTGATACATGTTATTCAAGAGCAGAAGATGTGACCGTGTATAATCCTGATGGAAAGGAAATTATATCAAGAGATAATGAAATTTCTATATTAAGAAAGACACAGCCCGATAAAGCATATTTTAACTGTCATACGGATATTACCATACCATATGATGAGATTGGGCGAATATCTGCTGTAAAAAATAATGGAGAGCGAATGGATATTATTAAAGATGGACGATTTGTACTTGAAGGCTGTGAGGAGTTAAACAAACCATTTGACGATTATGGTAAAACAAAGTAAAATAGGTCTGTATAATTTAGTGTTAGAATGAGTTGAAAAACCACAGCGTTTTTAACCTCAAATTTAGAGTAAAGTGTTACAGAATGGAGGAAATATGGCACAAGTTGGAATTGTTATGGGCAGTGATTCGGATATGCCTGTTATGGCAAAGGCGGCAGATATATTAGAGGAATTGGGTATTTCTTATGAGATGAGAATTATATCTGCACACAGGGAACCAGATATATTTTTTGAGTATGCAAAAAATGCAGAGAGCAGCGGCGTGAAAGTTATTATAGCAGGAGCAGGTATGGCGGCACATTTGCCAGGAATGTGTGCGGCGATATTTCCAATGCCTGTTATCGGAATACCAATGCACACCACTTCACTTGGCGGCAGAGATTCTTTGTATTCGATTGTTCAGATGCCTAGCGGAATACCTGTTGCAACGGTTGCAATTAACGGTGGTGCCAATGCAGGGCTTTTAGCTGCAAAAATACTTGCAACATCTGATGCAAAACTTCTTGAAAAGTTAAAAGCGTATAGCGAATCATTAAAAATGAGCGTTCAGAAAAAAGATGAAAAGCTGCAGGAAGTAGGATATAAGAATTATAATTAGATAATTATGAAACTTCAATTTTTTAACCTCATCAAGGAAGTCCCCCCCACTTCAATGCTGCAAAGGCATAAGTGGGGGTGGGGACTTGCTTGTTTCAGTGGGAGTATAAGCTCCCACTGAAAAGCTACGATAGTAGCTATGAGGTTATGAGCAAGTAGCGTAGCGGATTGCGAATATCCGCTTAACTGTATGTTACGCAAAATAAACAATTCATCGAAAGCACGCTTGCGCTACTTGTTGCTCGTAACAGCATATAAGTCGCCAAAATACGGCGACTAAGTGCTGACGGCAACAAAAGTGCTTGTCTTATGAATTTGTTTATTTTGCCAATTTACACCTTGAAATAAGTAGTTTCGCAATTATTTAAAAAATTATAGGAATTAAAAGGAGTAGTATAACATTATGGATTATAAAAAAGCTGGCGTGGATATTGAGGCAGGATATAAGTCTGTGGAATTGATGAAACAGCATATTGCAAAGACGATGAGACCAGAAGTGCTTGGCGGTATTGGCGGATTTTCAGGTGCGTTTTCAATGGAAAAGTTTAAGGATATGGAAAAGCCTACCTTAGTTTCAGGAACAGACGGAGTAGGTACAAAATTAAAGCTTGCATTTACAATGGACAAACATGATACGGTTGGTATTGACTGTGTTGCGATGTGTGTAAACGATATTGCATGTGCAGGCGGTGAACCATTGTTTTTCCTGGATTACATTGCATGTGGAAAAAATGAACCAGAAAAAATTGCAACGATTGTAAAAGGTGTTGCAGAGGGGTGTGTTCAGTCCGAATGTGCTTTGATTGGCGGAGAGACAGCCGAGATGCCAGGATTTTATCCTATTGAGGAATACGACCTTGCCGGTTTTGCAGTTGGCGTTGTCGATGAAAAAGATTTGATAACAGGTAAAGATATTGCGGCAGGTGATACACTTATCGGTATTGCTTCAAGCGGTATACACAGCAATGGATTTTCTCTTGTTAGAAGCGTATTTACGATTACGGAAGAATCCTTAAATACATATTATGATTCGCTTGGCAAGACACTTGGCGAAGCATTGATTGCACCGACAAAAATTTATGTAAAGACGCTTAAAGAGATAAAAAAAGCAGGTGTTCGCATAAAGGGATGCAGTCATATTACAGGCGGTGGTTTTTATGAAAATATACCTAGAATGCTGCCTGAAAATGTCTGTGCAGTAATAAAAAAAGACAGCTATGCAATTCCGCCTATTTTTCAAATGCTTGCAAAAGATGGCGATATTGATGAAAAAATGATGTATAATACATTTAATATGGGTATTGGTATGGTTGTTGCCATTTCGCCAAGTGATGCAGATAAGGTGCTTGAAGCGATTGCGGCAGCAGGTGAGACAGGATATGTTATAGGACATGTTGAAGCTGGACAGAAAGGGGTTTCATTATGCTAAAAATTGCTGTGATGGTCTCAGGAGGAGGAACAAATCTTCAGACAATTATTGACGGTATAGATAATGGTACGATTACCAATACGCAAATTGTTGCAGTTATCAGTAATAATAACGATGCATATGCACTTACAAGAGCAAAGGAGCATGGAATAACTGCTCTTTGTATCTCTCCAAAGTCTTACGATACAAGAGAGGCATTTAATGAAGCCTTATTAAATGAAGTGAATAAACTTCAGGTGGATTTAATTGTTCTGGCTGGATATCTTGTAAAGGTTCCAGAGGCAATGGTACATGCGTACTCCCATAGGATTATTAATATTCACCCTTCGTTGATACCTTCTTTTTGTGGTGTTGGATTTTATGGACTTCACGTGCATGAGGCTGTGTTGGAAAAAGGCGTTAAGGTTACGGGCGCAACGGTACACTATGTAGATGAAGGTATGGATACAGGTGAAATTATTTATCAAAAAGCTGTTGAAGTATGTGAAGGTGATACACCTGAAATTTTGCAAAAAAGAGTGATGGAACAGGCAGAGTGGAAACTGCTTCCTGCTGCTATCAATATGATTGCAAATCAAAGCAAATTATAATTGCACATGAAAAAAATATTTAGTTCTTTGTGCAAAAGTAATATAAAAATAAAGAAAAGTAAAATAAATACACAAATAAAGAAGTGTAGAAGCGGCACAGAAATGAGGAAATTATGAAGGTTTTAGTAGTGGGCAGTGGCGGTCGTGAACATGCTATCTGTTGGAAAATATCAAAAAGCGATAAGGTAGACAAGATTTATTGTGCACCAGGCAATGCAGGAATTGCACAGGTTGCAGAATGTGTGGATATTGGAGCAATGGATTTTGACGGGCTTGTAGGCTTTGCCAAAGATAAGAATATTGATTTGACTGTTGTAGGAATGGATGACCCTCTTGTTGGTGGTATTGTTGATGCATTTGAAAAAGAGGGATTACGCGTTTTTGGACCTCGAAAAAATGCGGCTATACTAGAAGGTTCTAAGGCATTTTCTAAGGACTTGATGAAAAAATATAATATACCAACAGCGGCATATGAAACGTTTACAGATGTAGATAAGGCGAAGGCATACCTTGAGGCAGCAACATTTCCTATTGCTATAAAGGCAGATGGCTTAGCGCTTGGCAAGGGCGTTTTCTTATGTGAAGATTTAGAACAAGCCAGTGAAGCCGTTGATGAGTTGATGCTCAATAAAATGTTTGGCGATTCAGGAAATACAATTGTAATAGAAGAATTTATGACAGGTCGTGAAGTTTCTGTTCTTTCTTTTGTTGATGGCGATACAATTAAGATTATGTCATCAGCAATGGACCATAAGAGAGCGTACAATGGAGATATGGGACCAAATACAGGCGGTATGGGCAATATATCACCAAATCCATTTTATACAAAGGAGATTGACGAGTATTGTCAAAAGCATATATATCAGGCGACAGTCGATGCGATGAAAGCAGAAAACAGACCATTTAAGGGTGTTATCTTTTTTGGGCTTATGCTTACAGAAAATGGTCCAAAGGTACTTGAGTATAATGCGCGTTTTGGAGACCCAGAAGCACAGGTTGTATTGCCAAGAATGAAAAATGATATTATTGATGTTTTTGAGGCTTGTATTGATGGAACACTAGATAAGATAGACCTTCAATTTGAGGATAACGCATGTATGTGTGTTGTGTTGGCTTCCGACGGATATCCAATTGAGTATAAAAAAGGATATGAGCTTTTTGGACAAGAAAACTTTGAAGGAAAAGATGATTATTTTCTGTTCCATGCAGGTACAAAATTTGACAGTGATGGAAAAGTAGTGACAAACGGAGGTCGAGTTGTTGCAGTTACAGCACTTGGCAAGGATTTACAGGAAGCTCGAAGAAAGGCATATGAGGCAACCGAGTGGGTACAGTTTGTCAATAAATTTATGCGTCATGATATCGGCAGAGCAATGGATGCGGTGGATATTTAACTTTATCAGAGAAGAATTAGACTTGACTGTTTAAAAAAGTTAGAAGTAAGCAGTAAAGCAGATATTCGCAATTTGCTTAAATCCCCTAGCTGCTATCGCACCATAAATTCTCCCGCTTGTATTTTTATGATATTGAAGCAGGGGATTTACTTGATAAGGTTAAATTTGCACACTATGGAAAGGCATGGTTATTATTATGAAAATTACATCAGTAAAAGGAACGAATGATTATCTTCCAAACGAGGTAGAAATAAGGGATTATCTTATCAATAAGATACTTGACGTATATAAAATTAATGGATTTGAGCATATTATGACACCTGCTGTTGAAGATATAGAAAATCTTAATAAAAGTGACGGCGGAGAAAATCTAAATCTTATTTTTAAAATTCTTAAGCGCGGCGATAAGCTGAACAAGGCATTATCTTCTGGTAATATTACAGATGAAAATATGTTAGTTGATATGGGGTTAAGATATGATTTAACATTGCCTTTAAGCAGATACTATGCAAATAATAAAGAAAAATTGACACTGCCTATGAAATGTATACAGATTGACCGTGTATACAGAGCAGAACGTCCTCAAAAGGGACGTCTGAGAGAGTTTGTACAGTGTGATATTGATATTCTTGGCTCAAAATCAGCAGATTGTGAAGTTGAGTTAATTCTTATTACCACAAAAGCTTTAGCTGCTATTGGCATGAAAAACTTTAAAGTAAAGGTAAATGACCGACAGATTTTAAGAGCAGTGCTTCTTTCTTTTGGTTTTAAAGAAAACGAGCTTGACAGTGTATGTATTACATTTGACAAGATGGATAAGATTGGAACGGAAGGCGTTATGCAGGAATTAAAAGATAAAGGCTTTGATGAAAAGATAATAGAAGTCTTTATCAGCTTTCTTCAAAAAGGTGATTTTACATTGGAGGCTGTCTCTGGGTTGCTTGAAGAATTGTCGCCAGTAGAAAATATAAAGTCTATTATAAATGCTGTTAAAGAGCTTTCAGATATTGATTTTGATATTGTGTTTGATTTGACCTTAGTTCGAGGTCAAGGCTATTACACAGGAACCGTATTTGAAGTGGAAAGTGTTGATTTTAAAGGCTCTATTGCAGGCGGCGGAAGGTATGATAATCTGATTGGCAAATTTTTAAATGAAAGTGTGCCAGCAGTAGGTTTTTCAATCGGCTTTGAAAGAATTTTCTCGATTTTTATGAGCAGCAATCTATCCATTCCAGAACGACCAAAAAAGATTGCGGTGGTATATGACGAAGGAAATGTGATACAGGCAATAAAAGAGGCTGACAAGTTAAGAGAGGCAGGAAATATTGCTTCTATATATGTAAAACCAAAGAAGCTTGGAAAATTGTTAAATCATCTGGAACAACATCAGTATGATGGCTTTCTTAATGTGGGTGTAAGTGATGAAGTGAAAATGTTTCAGGAGCAGCAATAATATAATAAATAATATTAAAATGATTTTTATATAAATAGTAAAGATAAAGAAAATGAAATCTCTTTTATTAGACAACACAAGTCTAATGAAAGGGATTTTTTATGTTATTGGAACGCGTTTTCCTTTTTTTATATTTATATAAAAAGGATTGACAAAAACAATACTTCGTAATATGATGTATTACGTATAAGGAGGTATGATATGGATATTCAATTGAAACGTGGTCTTTTAGATGTTTGTGTATTGGCTGCTATTAAAAGCGAAGATTCCTATGGCTACAAAATTATTAAAGATATGAAGCCGTATATTCAAATGTCTGAATCAACCTTGTACACCATTCTAAAGCGTTTAGAACTGGCAGGTATGCTGACAGTCCAAACTGCGGAGTATGGCGGCAGGCTACGAAAGTATTACCATATTACCAATGTGGGGCTAAAACGCATTGAGGATTTCAAAGACGAGTGGAAAGAAATTATGTCCATATATCGATTTGTAACCAAGGAGGATGATGACAATGAGTAAACAAGAGTTTCTTGACGAGTTGAGGAAAGGATTGTCGAGCTTACCGCAAAATGACCTAGAAGAACGACTGACATTTTACAGCGAAATGATTGATGACCGAATGGAAGAAGGTCTTACAGAAGAAGAAGCCATTTCTGAAATTGGAACAGTAAATGAAGTTCTATCGCAAATTATAGAGGAAATTCCGCTGTCTAAACTTGTAAAGGAAAAAGTAAGACCAAAGCGAACATTGCGCGTGTGGGAAATTGTACTTTTGGTAGTGGGTTCACCTATATGGATTTCTCTTTTGATTGCCGCATTTGCCATAATCTTTGCTGGTTATGTTGTATTATGGTCTGTAAGTGTTTCCCTGTGGGCAGTTGAGGTTTCATTAATGGCATGTTCGCTTGGCAGCATAGCATTGGCTGTGATTTTTGTTTTTCAAGGTAATGGATTTGTGGGGATTGCTATGGTTGGTGCTGCTATGTTTTGTGCGGGGTTGTCTATTTTTTTATTTTTTGGGTGCAAAGCAGTTACAAAAGGAATTTTGTTTTTGACTAAAAAGATAATTTTTGGCGTTAAATCTTTAATTCTTGGGAAGGAGGATATAAAATGAGTAAAGCAATGAAAATATGGTTTATTATAGCGGCTTTTCTTATCGTGTTTGGGTTCATTCTTTTTGTGGGTGTGATGGCGATTTATGATTTTTATGATTTGCATAACTTTAGCACCATGAAATATAATACAAATACTTACGAGGTAAATGGAGCGTTTGATAAAATATCAATCAATGTAGACACAACACAGATTAAATTTGTGCCATCCGATGACGAAAGCTGCAGAATTGTTTGTTTTGAGACAGAGAAGATGAAACATTCTGCTATTGTTCAGAATAACACGCTTATCATTGATATCGTTGATACTCGAAAGTGGTATGATTATATTGGCATATCAATTGGAGGACCAAAGATGACCGTATATCTGCCGCAAAATGAGTATGCATCACTTTTTATAGATACCCATACAGGAGATATTGCTATACCCAAAGACTTTACTTTTGAAACGCTTAAAATTAACGGGAATACGGCAGATGTAGAGTGTTTGGCATCGGTTTTAGATGGTATAGAAATTAAATTAAACACAGGCAATATCAAGATGGATAATGTTTTGGCAGGCGAGATTCGTCTTGCCTGTACAACGGGTAAAATCAATATCAATTCTGCATCTTCTAAGGGAACTATTGAAATAGAAACAAATACTGGAGCCGTACATTTGACAGATGTTGCTTGTGCTGATTTTTCTGCAAAAAGTAAAACAGGAACGATTTTATTAAAGAATGTTGTTGCTTCTAACTGTTTTTGTATTGAAAATAATATAGGTGATGTGCGATTTGAAAACAGCGATGCAGCGCAGATTTCTGTCAAAACAAGCACAGGTGATGTCACAGGCACATTGCTTTCTGAAAAAGTATTTATAACAGAGACGTCAACAGGAACTATCCGTGTGCCAAAAACGATAACAGGCGGCAAATGTGAGATTACAACCAGTACAGGTAATATTAAAATAGATATAAAGTAATGTTTCTTGAAACGGTAAGTTTTAGAAAATTTGCTAAAGATATTACAGAAGAAAATAGGTAGTATAAAAGGTAGTATATAAATTATACCCTAAATAGCATGACGTAGAATATGCAGGTTTTCCTTTTTATGATACATTCTTTTTAGCAATGAGCAAAGTAAAGTTATAGTGTAAGTGTATTCGTTTTGTGATATTTTTTCTATATAAAACGATAAGCTTTCTATGAAATGAACAAGCTGAAAAAATGGTTGATAAGAATGGAGGAGTTGCTATGAAAAGAATAAATATTTCAGCTATAACAGGTTTTATGTGCTGCTTTGGAATGATTATTATTGGTATTGCCACAAATGGCGGGTTGAAAACGATATTGAATTTTATTCATATACCGTCTATGATAGTAACGTTTGGAGGAGCATTATGTGCCGTTATGATAACGTCTAGTTCTTTTAAGGATTATATACAGGCACTTACAAGTATAAAGAAAGCATTTTCCAGCAATAATACAAGCCTAGATGAGATTGGAGAACAGATTTATGAGTTGTCTAATATTGCAAGAAAAGAAGGATTGTTAGCTTTAGATGAGCAGATGCAAAATTTGGATAATAAATTTATGGAAAAGGGCATTCGGATGACGGTTGACGGCACAACGCCAGAATTGGTAAAGGATATTTTAGAGACCGATTTAATGAATCATGTGGAAGATAACAAAAGGCATATCCAGTTTTGGGAAAGCTTGGGTGCATATGCACCTGCATGGGGAATGGTTGGAACACTGTTAGGATTAATTAATATGATGAAGTCAATGGGTACAAATCCTGATTCCATAGGAGATGGTATGTCGCTGGCTTTGATTACAACATTATATGGTTCGATACTTGCCAATTGGATATGTATTCCAATTGCTGCAAAATTAAGAAAGAACAGTTTAGAGGAAGAGATGCAGATGGCATTGATTATTGAAGGGGTATTGTCTATACAGGCAGGAGAGAATCCTATGGTAATTAAAGAAAAGATTAGAGCTTTTAGAAATGATTGGGAAGAAAGTCAAGCGGCATAAAAAGGTCATCGTGTGAACAATAAATTTTTATATGCAAATTTATATTTATTCTCAAACTTGCAGATTGAGTAAGAATGCGAGATATTATATAAAAATAAAAAACATATTAAAACAATACAATACAGTTATCAATGAAGGGTAGTATAGCAATATACTACCTATTTTTATGTAAGGTAGTATATACAATATAATGGTAGTGTGTTATATTTTGAGATGTTAAGAAGTTATAACTTTTACATAAAATAATTGTGAATAGTATACGTAGGCGTTGAAGTAGAGATTTCCTTGATAAGGTTAAAGTGTAACAAATACCGTTTGATAGGATAATGGAAATTATTTTTGCAAATTTCTATTATTTCTATTGTATGGTTTGTACTACATAAAAAATATACTACGTAAAAATTTATACTACGTATAAATGGAGGATTGATATGTGGAAAATTAAGATAGAAAAAATAAAAACAGAAAAGACAGAAAAGCGTGAAAAAATGGATATAGGCAAGGTACTATTAATTGAAATGTTAGTTATTATTGCAGGGTTAATGTATACTGTAATGGTAACAGGAGGAGCAAATGATATCGTAATGTTAATTGATATGCCTTCTCTATTTTTAATAATACTTTTTTGTGTACCAGTGCTTATTATATCAGGATTATGGAAAGATTTTGTAAAAGCGTTTTCAGTCAGCAAACAAAAATATTCAATCGCTCAGCTAAGAAGATGTCTGGAAGCCGTTTTAGTAACACAGAAATTAGTGTTAATCAGCAGTTTTTTTACCGCATTTATTTCAATTATTACATTATTGAAAAAACTTGTCGAACCTGAATTTTTGGGACCCAATCTTGCCGTGGTATGTCTTTCTGGTCTTTATGCAGTTATTGTTGAATTTTTATTATTGCCTTTAAAAACGAATGTTCAAGTGACATTGATTCATGAGATGGAAATAAGTAATGAAGAAGATGAAACGGAAACAGGCAATGAAGAAAAATAAACGTATATTTTATTTACTGATTGTTCTTTATAGTGTGCTTTTTATATTTACATTTATTATGCAATGGATTAGTGTGCGAAATCCTAACTTGCGGTGGATTATTAATGGCAGCACACTACTATTAGGGTTGATTGCAGGAACTCTTTTTTATTTGTTGTATCAAATTAATCATAAAAAAAATATAGATATAGAAAATAATACAAATGAAAAAGATAATAAACAAGATGTTGTTATACCACAAGACAGTATGATAGAAGAGAATATAACGGAAAGTAGTATAGTACAAGAACAAGAAGAAGTACCATCAAAAGAGATTTATATCAAGTTTGCTGATGCGTATATATTGACAAAAAGAGAAACTCAAATAGGGTATCTGGTATTTAGTGGATACACCAATCAGCAGATTGCAGAAGAATTGTATATATCTGAAACGACTGTAAAAAAACATTTGACACATATATATGAAAAGACACAAGTAAGCGGAAGAAAGGAATTGAACAGTAAAATAAAAAATTATGAGAAAGACAGCTAACATGGTTTTATTAAAAAAATTTTATTTTAGTATGTGTGCATGTGTTTGACATAAAAATAAGAGGAATAAAAAAGAAAAGAAGATAAAACTATGGAAGAAGCAAAAGAGTGTGTGAAAAAAGAGCAAAGAAAGCAATAATAAATGGTTATGGTCACACCAATAATAAATGTTTACAGTCACATAGAAGTAATTTCAGATTAGGCGGTATAGCTCCAATTACAAGGGCTGTACCGTTTTTTAAAATTTCTATGCGTCTTACCTTTTTGGTTGCATGTCAGAAAGGAAATGGATTTCACATGGGAAGCCATTAGCAAAAGATGCCTTTGACTTTACCCCTACGGCAATGTGTATACTTTAAGAAAGAAAAGGTGGTGATTATCTATGCTGTCGATTGGTGAGTTTTCAAAAATATGCAAAGTGTCTACCAAAACGCTTAGATACTACGCTGAAATAGGGCTTATTCTGCCAAGTGAAATCGACCCGAAAAATGGATATAGGTACTATGCGATTGAGCAGTTGGAAACTAGTTAATCCTAAAGACAGAATAGTGGTTGCTGTTTCCTCTCTATTTGTTCCAAGTGTTAAAGACAGAGTAGATTTCATAAAAAAAGAAATTGAACCTCTGTTTAAGTAAAGCAAAGTATATGTCAGCCAAACAACTGCAGGCGGTAAATAAAAAACGGTTGTTGGCGTTATTGATAGGTTATTGTAAATACGTACTTATTTCAGTGGGAGTATAAGCTCCCACTGGTTTGTTTCAGACAGATTTAGAAATATTTTGATTTCCAGATTGCTAAAAACAGTATATAATGATATTGATTGATACAAATAAGAAAAAGGAATTGAGGTGACAGCGTATGCCAAAGTTTTGGGGGTATGTTTCAAATGAAGAATATGCCATAGGTTGTACAAGTACAACCGTATATGTCTATGACAAAGAAGGAAAAGAATTAGCACAAATGAAGAATATAAAATATGGATATACAATTCGATTAAGCCCAAAGAAAAATTGTTTTGTTGTGAAGTCCACAGGCGCCTGTTTTGGTGTATATTCATTAGATACATTAAGTTTGTTGAAGACAGTGCGATACTCCCATGTGGATGGCGGTCAAGATGATGGATATTGCTTTTCAATAGATGGAAACTATTTTTATAATATTGAACGGCAGAGAAAATCGACCAATCATGCTATTTCTATATATGATGCCTCAAATTTTAAACGTATAAAAATGTTTTTAGAAGAAGATAAACAAACAGAGCCTTGCTATATTGAGATGGATACGGATGGGCAGCTTTATGTACTGGGATTTCTTCGCAATGAAAATGGTATTATAGACAGCGGCTTTATTTCTAAAATGGGGGATACGGGTCTTGAAGCGTTATATACGATTCCTGTTTCAGAATATGAGGAGTATGTTTCACTTAAAAGTTTTGAATTATTTGGTTTTACAGACAAAAAGAAAGAACTGTTTTCGTGGGAGTATCCTGATGTAGATACAAGTAAGATAGAAAATACAATATTTACGTTAGCTCAGTTATGGGAACAATATCAGTCTGCAAGTTGAAGAAAAGCAGCACAGAAAAGGAGGATAGCATGAAAAATACAAAAATTTGTCCAAAATGCAATGGTTCAGATATTCTTATAGTAGACGGGTATGCAGGTGCGTATGGTTCTGGAAATAATATTATGACAGGAGCAACGATTTTTTCTGCCGTAAAGGTCAATCGTTATGTTTGTTGTTCTTGTGGATATACAGAAGAATGGATTAATAAGGAAGATATTGAAAAAGTTAAACGCTCAAAGAAGGCACATTATTAATTTTGAATTGATTGTTGCAAGTAATAAGTTGAGTGTTATTTATATTTGTATAAACATTTGACTGGAGACTTTTTGTTGTTTGCTGGTAAAATACAGCCCTTGTTTTTACAATTAATATTTTATATAATAAAAGCAATGTAGTTTGATGAGATGCCACATATTTCGTGGCTGTTCTGTCAATTGTGCAGACAAATAAAAGCGGCACAGAAAAGAGGATTATTATGTTAACAAATGACGCTACAATTATGAAAATTAAGCATGAAGTGAATTGTGAAGTGGCAAAGCTTGTCTATGAAGGAACGTTTGAGGAGAAAAAAGATGAGATACCATTTAAGATGATACCAGGTCTTAAACCAAAGTTTCGCTGTTGTGTATATAAAGAAAGAGAGATTATAAGACAGAGAGTAAGACTGGCAGAGGGATTAAATCCCAATGATAATAGACATGAAGATTCAAAAAATATAATTCAAGTTATTGGTTCAGCATGTGCAGACTGTCCATTGTCGCATTATCTTGTTACAGATAACTGCAGAAAATGTATGGCAAAAGCATGTCAGCAGTCCTGTAAATTTGGAGCCATAACAATGGGGCGTGACAGAGCTTATATTGACCCTGATAAATGCAAAGAGTGCGGTATGTGTGCAAAGGCTTGCCCATATAATGCGATTGCAGACCTTATTCGACCTTGTAAAAAAGCTTGTCCAGTCAATGCAATTACAATGGACGAGGAAGGGATTTGCGTTATTGATGATGAAAAATGTATACGCTGCGGAAAGTGTATACATAGGTGCCCATTTGGCGCTATCGGTTCAAAAACAGATATTGTTGATGTTATCAATGCTATTAAATCAGACAAGACCGTTGTTGCCATGTTTGCTCCGGCAGTGGAGGGACAATTTGGCGCTGATATTACGATGAGCAGTATTAGAAGTGCATGTAAAAAATTAGGTTTTGACGATATGATTGAGGTTGGACTTGGCGGCGATATGACGGCTGCTGCGGAAGCAGATGAATGGGTTGAGGCATATGAGTTTGAAAAGAAAAAAACAACGTCTTGCTGTCCAGCATTTGTCAATATGATTCGTCAGCATTTTCCAGAACTTTCAGAGGATATCTCAACAACCGTATCGCCTATGTGTGCCGTTTCGAGGATGGTTAAAGCAGGTAATCCAGAAGCGATTACCGTATTTGTAGGACCTTGCATAGCAAAAAAAGATGAAGCAAAAAGAAATCCTGTAAGGGGAAATGCAGACTATGTTCTTACAATTGGTGAATTTCGTTCCATGATGAGGGCAAAAGGTGTAAAATTTGAACCAGATAGTGATAATGTTCAGCAGGCGAGTGTTTTTGGCAAGCGTTTTGGCAATGGTGGAGGCGTTACAAACGCTGTGCTTAAAAGTATAGAAGAAGCAGGACTTGACCCATCACAATATAAAGTTGAGAAATGTGCGGGAGCGGATGCATGTAAAAAAGCATTATTAATGTTGCGGGCAAAGAAGTTAAATGCCGATTTTATAGAAGGAATGATGTGTGAGGGCGGCTGCGTAGGCGGTCCAAGTCAGCATAAGACAGAAGCGGCATTTAAGAAAGACCGTGATAAAATGATTAGCGAGGCAGACGAGCGCGGTGTTCGTGAAAATCTTGAAAATTATCCGATGGATTCATTTAGTATGTATAAAAAATAGTAACCATTTATTTTAGTTCTTTGTGCAAAAGATGGCTGTGCATAAAAGGCTGCTTACAGCTTTGCAAAAATTTGAGCCATTAGCTGCTTCTAAAATCGCAGCCTGGAGGTAAATTATGAAATTTAATAAGATAGAGAAAGTTCATAAAGGAAGATTTATTGATCGATATGATATTACATATACAACGGTTGATAATCAAAAGAAAGTATATGAGATTATCAGCCGCAACAAAAATATAACAACTGCAGAGGAGATAAAAAATCCAAATACAGATGGTGTTGTTATTGTTATGACTGATGAGGCAAACGAGAAAATTCTTTTAAATAAGGAATTTCGGTTGTCGGTAAATGATTATGTCTATAATTTTCCAGCAGGGCTGATTGATTTGGGTGAGACGCCGGAAGCGGCAGCAGCAAGAGAGTTAAAAGAAGAGACAGGACTTGATATTGTAAGGATAGAAGATAAGTTATATGACAGTTACAGTGCAATCGGATTTTCTAATGAGACCAATGCTGTTATTGTTGGTGTTGCAAAAGGTGAATTTACGCCAAGCACATCAACGGTTGAGGAGATTGAGGCAAAATGGTATACACGCGACGAGATAAAGGAATTGTTAAAAGATAAACATTTTGCAGCAAGAACACAGGCATATTGTTATATGTGGTCAAAGGGGCGATAAAGTGAAAAAAAACAAAATCTATTATATTTTAATGATTGTATGTATCGCCATGATAGTCTGTTTTACAGGCTGTGGAAAAAAGAATACAACTCAGTATATTCGGTATGAAAAATTAGATGATGGGACATATTGTGTAAAAGAGCTTACAGATGCAGGTAAAGATGCCTCAGAGATTACAGTACCATCTGAATATGAGGGAATTAAAGTGACTGCGATAGGGCGTGGAGCTTTTCAGGACAGCCATAATCTTAAAACAGTCCATATTGCAGACAGTGTTACAAGTATCCTTGAAAATGCTTTTCTTCATTGCAGCGGGTTAGAACATGTTAATTTGTCAGAGGACACCATTGAAGTGATAGGAGCAAATGCGTTTGAGGGAACAAAGTGGCAGAGCAATATTTTAGCAGATAAAGGTATTGTAATAGTAGGAAGTATATATGTCAATGGAAAACAGGTAAGTGGAGAATATACCATTCCAGATAATGTTAAGATTATTGCAGCAGAGGCATTTAAAGACAATAAAAATATAACAAAAATTGTTATTCCAGAAGGTGTTAAAACGCTTGGCGTATATAGTTTTTCTTCCTGTGAAAATCTTGAGAGTGTCGATATTCCAGAGTCGTTGGAAAAAATAGGATATGGTGCATTTAGTTATTGTAGCAATTTATCAATTGTTATTCCAAAGACCGTTAAAAATGTTGATAATGATGCTTTTTTAGATATTAAAGAGCTCGAATATCAGGAGGGTTGATTATGATTGTTGAAAAAAATCATTCAAAGACAGATTCATCTACATTGACTTTTTTATCGACGAGCAAACGGTGTAAAATACATGCTTGTATATGGCATCCAGATAAAACAAAGTATGCAAAGCCAATAGGGATTATTCAAATAGCACATGGTATGGTAGACCATATTGAACGGTTTGAGGATATGGCACTATATTTTACAAAAAGAGGTTTTTTAGTTGTCGGCAACGACCATCTTGGACATGGCGATTCTATTGCAAGTAAGGATGATTGGGGGTATTTTGCTGACCATAAGGATTGTGGAACATATCTTGTCAAAGATATGCACAAACTTACCAAGATAATAAAAAAGGAATATCCTAATTTGCCATACGTTCTTATTGGACATAGCATGGGCTCTTTTTTGACAAGAAAATATATGATGATGTATAAAGATGAACTAGATGCATGTGTTGTGTTAGGAACAGGCAATCAGCGTTTAATCATAGTTGAGGCAGGCAGACTGCTGGTTCATATAACAAAATATTTGAAAGGAGATAAATATAGAAGCCCTATTTTAAAAAAGTTAATGTTTGCTAATTACAATAAATATATAAAAGATTGTAAAAGTGAAAATGCGTGGCTTACAAGAGATGATGAGATTGTAAAGAAATATGACCATGATGAAAAATGTTCATTTATGTTTACTGTCAATGCCTATGAAGGCATGTTAAAAGTAATACGATTTGTAATACGCGACGCCAATATTAGGCACACTCCGCGTTATTTGCCAGTATTGTTTGCGGCAGGAATGGCAGACCCAGTAGGAGAGTATGGCAAAGCGGTCAAAAGAATTTATCGCAAATACGCAAGATGGCTTGATGATGCACAGTTAAAGTTATATGATGATTGCAGACATGAGCTTCACAGTGAAATTGGCAGAGAACACATATTTGAAGATATTTATTTATGGATACTAAGAAAGATAAATATTTAACCTCATCAAGGAAGTCCCCACTTCAATGCTGCAAAGGCATAAGTGAGGACTTGCGTTACGATAGTAGCTATGAGGTTAGGGTGTCAAACACCCAAGCAAGTAGCGTAGCGGATTGCGAATATGCGCTTAACTAAATATATTTTATAAAAATAAAACTGCTGCAATTTTTGCAGCAGTTTTTTATATACACAGACGTCTAAATGAAATATGTCAGCAATCGAACGGACGTCTGGCACGCGAGTAGAGGAAGACAAATTTTTCTGCTCGATTATAAATGGTACTTATTTACCTTGTTTTATGCAAAATGCAAAATAACCATTTCGTTTTGTATTAAACAGTAAGCTGTAAGAAGGATATTGTTTCTCAAAGGATTTGGTGAGCTGTTCAAATGTCATAATATCAATCTTTTCTAGTTGATAGGTTTCATTAAGAACAAAGTGTTTTCCAACACATTCCATCAGTTTTTGAGAGAGCATTTTAAATGTATACATAACCGTTTTATCAACTTTCGTTATTTGTTTGTCAAGCATTCCGCTGAGTATATTAAGAATCATTTGCTGCTCATAAATCATATAAATTTGTATGGGTTCTTTTTTTAAATTATAATAAAGCAGCCGATAGCAAAGTTGACTTCCAGCAGAAAAATCTTCTCCGCTGTAATGGTCGCTCATAAGCTGTGCCTTTATTCGGAACAATTTTTCTAATGTTTGAGAAATTGCTTTTTGAAGGGAATCAATTTCATTTTCTGAAGCTTGATGTACCCATTTTTTAGAGACACGTCCAGTAAGGGAATAGTCTTCAATCAAAATATGTCCATTGAGCCAGCCAATACAAATTCCAAGAAAATGCTGTACAGACTCCACAGAGTAATTATGAGCTTCTAATTCTTCCTCAAGAGCAGGAATGGTCTTATCGCGCATATTGTCGTGCAAACGTTTATGTATATCATAATCGCCATAATGAATAGACTGCATATAAGCTTCTTCTTCAGCAAAATGTTTTATTGCATAGCTCTTAAAATACTTGATGCCCTCCCGACAGGCATGTTGTTGTTTTGCTGTATCTTCATTGAGATTTAATAGTTTAGAAACAATTGAAAAGAGTCGTTGATGTGCCTTGTCAATATCATTTACACCAATATTAAACCAATCATTCCATTTTAATTCATTCAATACGTTTACTCCCCTTTCTAATTTTTTCTTTCCGCCAGCAGTGAGCCAAGTGTCATGCTTGCGGAAATATTTAACTTCACAAACAATGAGCCAAGCAGACCGTTGACATGTCCGATTGGCAATCATTGTAGGATATTTATTATTATACCAGTATAACATAAATGGTTAAATTATACAATCATTCAAAAAGAAAAAGGAATTTATACATTATGAATCAAGGTTTCATATTTTGGCATAAATCCAATACCTGTAGTATATGCGCCTGTATGACAACCTGTAATAATACTGACGCGACCATCAAAACGTTCACGGCTTTCAATACACTGAATATTTAGTGCTTCCTCAATATTTTTTCTTAATTCATCTCGTTCTTCATAGCGATTGGCTGAGCCTGTGCTAAAATGATAAGTTTGTGGGTCAATATTATTGTTTAAAAAGTGTTTTTTAACATTTTCAAATATAGAATTAATTGATTTTTTTCTTGTTCGGCTTATACCTGCTATATTGAGTTCCCCATTTTTAAGGAAAATGGTTGGGCGAATATTGAGTGCGCCAGTAATCAGTGTAGCAAGTTTTCCAATTCGTCCTCCTTTTTTTAAGTAATCCAAATTTTCAATAGTAAATATAACGCTTCCTATACCTGTCATATTTCTAAGAATTTTGACAGCCGTATCAAAATCAACATTGTCACGATTCATACGGATTGCCTCATAGACAAGAAGTCCTTGTGCAGCAGAATTTAACTGTGAATTAATAACTTCTATTTTGGCATCGGGATAATCTTCTTTTAGCTGCTGTGCTGCAATTCTTGCAGAATTATAAGAGCCGCTAAGTACAGTAGAAATTGTCATAGCAACGACAGGGATATTTTTTTCTACATAAGGTAAAAAGGTATCTGTGTAATCTTGAACACTAGGTAGAGAAGTTTTTGGATAAATTTTATTATTAATGATTTTTTGATAAAAATCTTCCACAGAAAGCTCATATAAGTCTTTATAATAATTTTTTTCATCAAATGTAACATAGAAAGGAACTAATGTAACATCGACAGAATTGGCATAGTCTAGTGTGTAATCACATGCAGTATCGCTTATAATTTTAAACATAATAATCTCCATTTCTGCGTTGCCTTTATGTTAAAGTAAATAGTGTTAAGCAACGTCAATTACTAAGTGATATAGTTTAATAAAATGTATTATAATAATATTGAATAATATAACACATAGTTTTAAAAACTACAACATATTTTTCTTTTATTATGAAAAATTTTTATTGTAAAAAGTAGGCATGTATTTAATAAAAGGAAATATTTTCCTGTTTTCAAAATTATGGTATAATGCTTGCTGTGTAATAAGGTGTTTAGAAATGGAGAAGCAATGAAAATAATAGAAGTCAATAAAAGAGTATTAGAAAAAAATGATGATATAGCAAGCAGATTAAATCAGTATTTGCATGATAAAGGAATTTTACTTATCAATTTGCTTGGAACGCCTGGTTCAGGGAAGACAACCTTATTAGAGCGGATTCTTGAACGAGTAGATATAAGTAAAATTGCAGTAATTGAGGGAGATTTGTATACAGATAGCGATGCAAAAAGGATAGAATCCTTTGGTGTAAAAACAATTCAACTAAATACATGTGGAGCTTGTCACCTTGAAGCTTCTATGATAGAAGAAGCAATTTATGAGTTGGATTTAACTAAAATTGAAGTCCTTATAATAGACAATATTGGAAATTTAGTTTGTACAGCAGAATTTAAGTTAGGAGAGGATAAAAGAATTACTGTTTTTAGCGTGACAGAAGGAAATGATAAGCCGCTAAAATATCCTCTTATGTTTCAGACAACAGATATTTTAGTTGTCAATAAAATGGACTTGATAAGACATACTAATTTTAATATAGAAAGTTTTAAAAAAGACGTATGGGTATTAAACCCACAATGTAGCATTTATGAATGCAGCGCTTATCGTAATGAAGGAATAAATGATATAGTGGGCATATTATTCCCTTCAAATGGATAAGGCTTTATTAAAAAATAGTAAGACATGTAAAGAAAAGTAAAATCAGTATATAAGAATGAAATTAATTTTAAATAAATTAGAATGGTATTTGCCAAAAATTAAAAAGCTTATTCGTTCAAACCTATTGTTTTTATATGGTTGAAGGTCTATTTATCAATAGTGTCCTCCTCTTTTTTAACAATTGTTTCAAGAAAATTATCAAGTTGAGTTTGTGCCATATTACCCAGTTTTTGATATAATTCAAGATGATGTGCTTCTTTAAAATTTTTAGGCATCAATGTAATGGTAAATGTTTCTTGTGTACCGTCAGCAGTTTCATAACCAATTAAATAATCAACAGTTGTATGAAAAAAGCTAGCAAACTGTTTTAGTGTGGCAAAATCAGGTTCAGCAAGACCATTTTCATACTTATAAATAGATTGTTGGCTTAAGCAAAATTGGTCAGCGAGTTTTTGTTGACTCAAGCCGCGTTCTTCTCTTAAAGTTCTAAGGTTTTTCAAGGTAATATCTCCTTTCTTTGGCATGTTTTAATATTAACAACATTGCTTATAATATTCTAAAGGCTTTAAGTAATTCTGTACAACAACCATTTGTGGTTATATAATTTATTAACCAATTGCAAAAAATTATACAAAAAAATGACTATTGATAATGTATATAAATAGTGTTACTATAAAAATATAAGTTAATTAAATTTTAAATAAATTATTACTATAAATAAAGGATATAAGCATACAGTAAAACAGATGACAAGTATCTAGTAATTAGGGTTTAATTTAGAATTTAAAATATTAATTTTTATGATAAATAAAGTAATTTTAAATATAAAGGAAGAGTTAAAGTATGTCTGTACAGGGAGAAATTAAAGAAAGAACAAAGATAAATATACAAGAACCAAGACGCTATAAAGTGATTATGCACAATGATGATTTTACAACAATGGATTTTGTTGTCGAGATATTGATAGATGTTTTTCATAAAGATAACGCAGAGGCGGAACGTTTAATGCTTTTAGTACATGAAAGCGGTAAAGCAACAGTTGGTATATATCCATACGATATTGCAGTGACAAAGGTTCAAGTTTCAAAGGAACGAGCAAAGCAAGCAGGGTTTCCATTTCGACTGACAATAGAGGAGGGATAGTATCGTCATGAAGATGTCAAAGGAAGTAAAAGAAATTTTTAACGAAACAGTATTGATTGCAAACAAGAAACATTATGAGTTTATAACACCAGAACTATTGTTATATATTATTTGTAATAATCCAATATTTGTGCAGGCTTTTAAAAATTGCGGCGGTAAAATTGATGCTTTACAAGATAATCTAAAAAGTTATCTTGATAAATATATGGACATTGTAGAAGATAGCAGGCTTCAAAATTCTTGTGAATTTTCACAGGGAATAAAAGAAGTGTTGGCATATGCGTTAGAAATATCAGAGAATGGCGGCAAAAATAGAGTGGAATTGCCTCATATTATATGTGCTATATATCAGCTTGAGCAAAGTTATGCTGTTTATTATATGAATTTGCAAAGGATAGACCAAACAGAATTGTTGCAAGAATTGATAATTGCGTATGAGACGATAGCAAATAGAGAATATACGTCCTATAAAAACAATGGTGCTGTATCTAGTAGAAGAAGACATGCTGATTCAAGTGCTTATCAAGAACATTACAGCAAAGACGATAGGGATAGCCAAGCCGAAGGAACTGCGCAAGAGGCAGTTTGGCATTCATATGCTGTATGTTTAAACGATGCATTAGAAGGAATGAATCCATTGATTGGAAGGCAGCAAGAGTTGGAAAGAACCATGCAGATTCTTTGCCGCAAAGAAAAAAATAATCCTCTTCATATAGGAGAGCCAGGTGTTGGCAAGACGGCAATTACTTATGGTCTTGCAAAGCTTCTTAATGAAGGCAGCGTTCCACAGCCATTAAAGGGAGCAAAGATTTTTTCTTTAGATTTGGGAAGTCTTTTGGCAGGCACGCAATATCGAGGGGATTTTGAAAAACGTTTTAAGATGGTAATGGATAGTATCAGTAATGAGGAAAATCCCATTATTTATATTGACGAAATTCATAATATTGTGGGTGCAGGTGCCGTCAATGGCGGAACATTTGATATTTCCAATATGCTAAAACCTTATCTTGTGAGAGGACATATTCGTTTTATTGGGGCAACTACATATGAAGAGTATAAAAAACATTTTGAAAAAAATAAAAGCTTGGTGAGACGTTTTCAAAATATGGAAATAAAAGAGCCAAGTATTGAGGATACCGTCAAAATTTTGGAAGGCTTAAAAGATAATTATGAGCGTTTTCATTGTGTTGCTTATAAAAAAGGGGTGCTTCAATATGCGGTTGAGATGAGTGCAAAATATCAAAATGAACGGTATCTTCCTGATAAAGCGATTGATTTGATAGACGAGGCAGGTGCATATCGTCAAATTCACCCATTGGAGCAAAAATTACAATATGTCAATAAAGAATTGATTGATGAAATTTTATCAAAGACGTGCCGTATTCCAAAACAAGTAGTGGCAAAAGATGAGACGAAATCACTTGCAACACTTGAAAAACGTATGCTTGATAACGTGTATGGACAAAATGATGCCATATTACAGATTGTCAATGCTGTGAAATTTTCAAGAGCAGGGCTTTTAGAAGAAGGAAAACCGCTTGCTAGTTTTCTTTTTGTAGGACCAACAGGCGTTGGGAAAACACAGATAGCAAAAAGTTTAGCAAAAGAGTTGGGCGTAAAACTAATTCGTTTTGATATGAGCGAATATGAAGAAAAACATGCAGTTGCAAAGCTGATTGGTGCGCCGGCAGGATATGTAGGATATGAGGAAGGCGGACTGCTTACAGAAGAAATCCGAAAAAATCCGCATTGTGTGCTTTTATTAGATGAAATTGAAAAAGCACATCCAGATATTTATAATGTTCTTCTTCAAGTAATGGATTATGCTACATTAACAGACAATCAGGGAAGAAAAGCCGATTTTAGAAATGTGATTATTATTATGACTTCCAATGCAGGTGCAAGCAGAATTGGCAAAAAAGGGATTGGCTTTGGCGATGTTGATATAAAGTCGGATATTATTTTAGAGGAAGTAAAACGAATTTTTGCGCCGGAATTTCGCAATCGTTTAAGTAAGATTATTGTATTTAATACAATTGATGAAAAAATGGCAGAGCAAATTGTTGATAAAAAACTTCGTGAACTTCAAACATTATTGTTAAGAAAAAATGTGAAAATGAATGTTGATAAAAAGGCAAAAAATCTTATAAAACAAAAAGGAATTAGTGCCGAATTTGGCGCTAGACAGATAGAACGTGTTATTCAAAGTGAAATTAAGCCATTGATGGTAGACCAAATATTGTTTGGTATGCTAAAAAAAGGAGGCAAGTGCAAGCTAACAACAGTTAGTGGTGATTTTAATATTCAATTTTGACAAAAAGAAAAATAAAGATTGTTGTGTATAAAAGGTTGTATAACAAAAAAATTGTATAACAAAAAGATTGTATAACAATCTTGTTAAAACTTGAGCTGTTTGCTGCTTTTTAAAAACAGTTGCAGAATGGAGGCTAAATATGCCCGTTTATTTGTTAAGTAAGAAAGAAATCTATTTTCCAAATCCAATTTTTGCCAGACCTGACGGGCTGCTTGCTGTTGGAGGAGACTTGAGTGTGGAGCGGCTTTTACTGGCATATAAAAATGGAATATTTCCATGGTATAATCCAGGCGAAGAAATTATGTGGTGGTGTCCTAATGAGCGTTTTATTATTTTTCCCAATGAAATACATATTTCACATTCGATGAAAAAATATATTAAAAAATATCAGCCTAGTATAAAAATAAATAGGGATTTTGCAGATACGATGCATCGCTGTCGAATAAAAAGAGAATTTAATGAGGGGACATGGATTTCAGACGAGATGGAGGACGCTTATTATAAGCTGTATGAAAAAGGATATGCGTTGAGTGTGGAATCTTTTGAAAATAATCAACTTGCAGGCGGTCTTTATGGTGTTTGTATTGGACGCTGTTTTTTTGGAGAAAGCATGTTTTCAGAAAAAGAAAATGGTTCAAAGACAGCGTTAATTTTATTTTCAAAGTGGCTGTGCAGCAATCAATATTTGTTTATTGACTGTCAATTTCATACACAACATTTAGAATGTATGGGCGGAAGGTATATTTCATGGGAAAAATATGACAAGATGCTGCAAAATGGAATAAAAAATAGAGATAAAATATAAAGAATTGACGAAATTTATTAATTTTAGTAGAATAAATATAAATAGCATATAATGTAAGTTGTTCATTTGATTGGTAGATTGAGCAAAAATGGGGATTTGTATAAAAATGCTATTTTAAATTTTCATAACAAGGGGGAGAATTATGGAGGCGTTATTAGTTTTAGTCATTGTGGCAGCGTTGCTTGCGCTTGGCTATGCAGCTTTCAACTTCATCGGAATCAAAAAGATGGATGAAGGAACTGCTCGTATGTCGGAGATTGCAGAGGCAATCCGCGTGGGAGCAAATGCGTTTATCACATATGAATACAAGATAATAGCAGTTGTTGTTGTTATTATTTCTGTTGTATTTGCAGTGATATTCACGGTGCAATATGGTTCATTTAGTTGGGAACCATCAATATGTTTTATTATTGGGGTGATAATGAGTGCCGCCGCAGGTTGGGTTGGTATGAAAATCGCTACATATTCTAATGTAAGAGTTTCTAATACAGCGCGTTTAACAAAAAATATTGGCTCTACTTTAAAGGTTGCATTAAAAGGCGGTTCTGTTATGGGACTTTGTGTGGGCGGTTTTGCACTCTTAGGACTGTTTTTGGTCTATATTATTTTTGGCTATGGTTTGGGACTGATTCGATATGAATTGTTAATTGAAGGACAACATTTGTTTACACAATGTCTTTCATGTTATGCACTAGGATGTTCCATTGTGGCGATGTTTAATCGTGTTGGCGGCGGTATTTATACAAAAGCTGCCGATATGGGAGCAGACCTTGTGGGAAAGACAGAAGCACATATTCCAGAAGATGACCCGCGTAACCCTGCTACGATAGCAGATAATGTAGGAGATAATGTGGGAGATGTTGCAGGACTTGGTTCAGACCTTTTGGAATCTTTTGTAGGTGCAATTGCTTCATCGGTTATTCTTGCAATTAGTTTAGCATTACATGCAGCCGTTGATGCACAGGCGTCTATTCCATATGACATTTTACAAAAAATGATGTATTTTCCGCTTGTATTTGCCGCACTTGGTTTGATTGCTTCAATTATTGGCGTTGCTTTTGTATTGTTTAAGAAAGGCTCGGATAATCCTCACAGAGATTTAAATATCTCGACATGGAGTGCTGCTGCAATTACTATTATTGGCGGTTTTATTGCTACACAGATGATGTTTAGCGGTATGAATTATAGTTTGACAAATATAGGATTTAGTATAGGCTGGATTTCGCCATGGGTTGCGGCATCACTTGGTGTTTTAAGCGGTGTTGTGATTGGTGGAATTGCAGAGTATTACACAAGTTATGATTATAAACCAACACAGATGATTTCAGAAGCTTCTAAAGAAGGACCAGCGCTTACTATTACACAAGGGCTTGCAGTAGGTATGAAGTCTTGTATGTATCCGCTTATTATATTAGGTATTACAACTTATGTCAGTTATGCCGTGTCTGGAATGTTTGGCATTGCTATGGCGGCAGTAGGTATGCTTTCTTTTGTATCAGCGACCGTTTCTGTTGATACATACGGACCTATCTCAGACAATGCAGGCGGTATTGCAGAGATGGCAGAGCTTGAGCCAGAAGTAAGACAGATAACGGATAAGCTTGATTCTGTCGGCAATACAACAGCAGCTATCGGCAAAGGATTTGCCATAGGTTCCGCTTCTCTTGCAGCGCTCTCGCTGATGGTTAGCTTTTTGTATGCGTTTCAGCCAATAGAAGCAGAGTTGAATTTGAATTTTACAGACCCAAAGATTTTAGCGGGAGCTTTAGTGGGCGGAGCATTGCCGTTTTTGTTTTCAGGAATGTTGATAGAAGCGGTTGCAAAGGCTGCCAGAAAAATGGTTGAGGAAGTGCGTCGCCAGTTTAAAGAAATTCCAGGAATATTGGAAGGTAAAGCAAAACCGGATTATAAGACTTGTATTGAAATTTCATCACAAGGTGCGATTAAAGAAATGAAAATGCCAGCCATTATGGCAATTGTTTTTCCATTAGCATCGGGTTTTCTTTTTGGTCCATATTTTGTTGGCGGTTTGTTAATCGGTGCAACACTCTCTGCAATTATGCTTGCAATTTTTACAGGCAATGCAGGCGGTGCATGGGATAATGCTAAAAAATATATTGAGTCAGGAGCGATAAAAGGACAGAAAAAAGGTTCTCCAGCACACGATGCAGCCGTTGTTGGTGATACGGTTGGTGACCCATTAAAGGACACTGTAGGACCATCACTTGATATTTTAATTAAAATTATGTCTACAGTATCGCTTGTAGCCGCTGTTTTATTTAGCAAATATAATTTGTTAGATTTTATAATGGATATATTTAATAAATAATTTGCATAATCGTTTCATTTATTTTTTAAAAAATTAATAAAATAAATAGTTTAATACTTTATAAATGGATAGTGAAATGATTATGATTTTATTTTCATAAAAGCATTATATGGTATATAATTATAGAAAATATGGCATTATATTTAGGAGAAGATAAAATCTTCTCCTAATTTTTAACGTATTTTTTATTTAATTGTAAAAAATAGTTGGTGATATTTATAATACATGATATAATCGCCATATATTGAGAATATTTACAATGATTTTATAAAAAAGAGGATAATTTATGAAAGTTACAACATTTTTAACACAAGGATTTGAGACAGTAGAAGCGTTGGCTGTTGTTGATATATTAAGAAGAGCAAATATAACGGTAGAGATGGTTTCTATAACTGGAAACCGCCATGTTACAAGCGCTCAATTCATTACAGTGGAGGCTGATGCATTATTTGAAGAAGTAAATTTTAAGGATTCTGATGTTTTATTTATACCAGGCGGACCAGGACACAAATCATATTTAGAACACACAGGGCTTCTTGAATTAATTAAAAAACATTGTGCAGAAGGGAAACGGATTGCGGCAATCTGTGCAGCTCCTAGTATATTGGGAAAATTAGGATTGCTGGAAGGAAAAAAAGCCGTTTGTTTTCCAGGATTTGAGGAAAGCTTAAAAGGGGCTGATGTGTTGTCAGACCGAGTAGTGACAGATGGCAATATAACAACTTCAAAAGGTATGGGGACATCTTTGGATTTAGGGTTAGAACTTGTGCGGCTACTAGTAGGACAAGAGGAAGCAGCAAGTTTATCTGATTCTACACAGTATGGAATGTTTCAATAAATGAGTTGATTGATAATGGGGTTATAAGAATGAATGATTTTGAGGATGATTATAATATAGAAGAAATAGCCAGACAAAAAGCAAGAAGACGAAAAAGACATGCTATGAAAATGAAAAGGCTAAGGCAAAAAAGATTAAGAAAAATTAAAGCTTTTCTATTTTTGATATTCGTTGTTTTTATCGTTTGTGTTTCTGGCGTTGTGGGGATGATTCGCGGCGGTGACAGCGAACTTAAAGATTCCATTAATGAGAGAGAAACGTTACAAGTAGCGGTAGATAATATAAAAAATCAAGATACAATACAGCAAACAACGATGTCAAAAGTGGAAAAGAGCAGTAATTATACCAATATTGACAGTGAAAAAATAAATTCTCCTTATATTTCTTTAATTGATGTGAAAAATAATCAATTGATTGCTGGCAGAGAAAGTGAGACAAAAATATATCCAGCATCGATGACAAAAGTTATGACATTGATAGTAGCAGTAGAAAATGTTAAGAATAAAAATGCTTCTTATACATTTGCATTTGAGATGTTAAACCGATTATTTTTAGAGGATGCATCCGTTGCTGGATTTTTAGAAAATGAAACGATTGATTTTAACGAATTGCTCTATGGATTGATTCTTCCTTCAGGGGCAGAGGCAGCAGAAGGGCTTGCAGAGCTTATAGCGGGCAGTCAAGATGCGTTTGTGGAATTGATGAATAAAAAATGTGACGAGCTTGGACTGAGCAATACACATTTTATGAATGTATCTGGATTATATGATGATAATCAATATACAACATGTACAGAGATGGCAATGATAATGAATTATGCAATGAAAAATCCAGAATGTGCCAAAGTTCTGTCAACGTACCAATATACAACAAAAACTACAGAACAGCATCCAGAAGGTATTTTACTGACAAGTACAATGTTTAGCAGAATGTATGGAACAGAAGTTGAGGGCGTAACGATTACAGCAGGTAAGACAGGATATACAAATGAGGCGGGACACTGTATGGTAAGTTATGCGACAAAAGATAATAATTCTTATATATGTGTTACTGCCTATGCTGGAAATAAATGGCATTCAATATTTGATTCCTTTGAGATTTATGGGAATTATTTACCATAAATAATTTTGTGAATACGGCACATAATAACATCAAGATAACGTAGATGTTTTCAGGGCAACAAATGCTGTCTTGATAGGTCTATGTTATCAAGACAGCAAGAATGTTGTCAAATATAGCTTTTGTCAATAAAAGTTAACAAAATGAAACTTTTTAGGAGGTGTTATTATGGCAAACTATTCATCAAACAGTAAAACTAAGGGAGAGGCTAAGAGCGCATTAGACAAGTTCAAAATGGAAGTAGCTTCTGAGATTGGTGTAAACCTTAAAGAAGGTTATAATGGTGACCTTACAGCTGCTGAAGCTGGTTCAGTAGGTGGTAATATGGTTAAGAAGATGATTCAAAGACAGGAAGAGCAGATGTCTGGTAAGTAATTAAAACAATTTAATAACTTATATCTATCTTCAATATGTTGGCTGTAGTGCTTTTGCACTACAGCCTTTTTGTGCAGTCTTATACAGAGCAAATGTATTATTAAAGTGATATATGGGGTGTATGGCAAGTGAGGGAAGTAAACATTCCTGTTTGATTTTTTATAAATATATGTTGTCAACAAAGGAATGGGTGTGATATAATGGCAACAGTTGTGCTGTGACATTTGAAGAAAGTCCAAAACAAAGATAAAAAACGAGTGAATTATATGAAAGGAAAAATTTATAATGAGTTGTAAGGTAGAACAATTAGAAGAAAAAAATATGGTTAAACTTGTAATAGAAGTTTCAACAGAGACATTTGAGACAGGTTTAAATAAAGCATACAATAAAAATAAGAACAAGATTAATGTGCCAGGTTTTAGAAAAGGTAAAGCTCCACGTAAAATGATAGAAAAGTTATATGGAGAGAGCTTTTTCTTTGAAGAAGCAGCCAATATGATTATTCCAGATGCTTATGCAGAGGCATTTGAGGAGAGCGGACTTGATATTGTTTCACAGCCTAAAATTGACGTTGTTCAGCTAGAACAAGGAAAGCCATTTATATTTGAAGCACAAGTTGCCGTAAGACCAGAGGTTGAATTGGGACAATATAAGGGCGTTGAAATTTCAAAGGTAGATTCTGAAGTTACAGATGCAGATATAGAGGAAGAATTAAAGAAGGTTCAAGAGCAAAATTCAAGAATTGTTACAATTGAAGACAGAGCTGTTCAAGATGGGGATATGACCGTTATTGACTTTGAGGGATTTATTGATGGCGTGGCATTTGACGGCGGAAAAGGTGACAATTATCCTTTGACAATAGGTTCTCATTCTTTTATTGATAATTTTGAGGAGCAGCTTATTGGCATGAATATTGGCGATGAGAAAGAGGTTCAGGTTACATTTCCAGACAATTATCATGCAGAAAATCTTAAGGGCAAGCCTGCTGTGTTTAAAGTAAAAATCAATGAGATTAAGGAAAAATTACTTCCTGATTTAGATGATGATTTTGCAAGTGATGTCTCTGATTTTGACACATTAGATGAGTATAAAGAAGAGTTAAAGAAAACTATTGGTGAGAAAAAAGAGAGCGAAGCAAAGACAAAGAAGCAAAATGAAGCTGTTGACAAGGCAGTTGAAAATTCAAAAATGGACATTCCAAGCGCAATGATAGATACACAGGTGCAAAGAATGGTTGAAGATTTTTCACAAAGACTCCAGCAACAAGGACTTACGATTGAGCAATATTTTCAATATACAGGTCTTACACCAGATAAAATTATTGGCGATATGAAGCCTGAGGCAGAGAGAAGAATTAAAAATAGTCTGGTGCTTACTGCTGTAGCAAAGGCAGAGAACATAGAAATTTCAGATGATGAGTACGAAGAAGAGTTAAAGAAGATGGCAGAAGCTTATCATATGGAAGTTGATAAGATTAAAGAATTAACTGGAGAAGAGCAGGCTGGACAGATTAAAGAAGATATGAAAATTCAAAAAGCTGTTGAGCTTATTACAAATGCTGCTGTTGAGAAAGCAGATTAATATTGATTGTACGTAGAGGACTTGTGCCTGCATATGCAGGCACAAGATTTCTGTATATATTTTGGTAAGTGGTTAATAAATTTATAAAGTAATGGAAATGATGTAGAAATGGAGGATTAGTATGAGTTTAATACCTTATGTTGTTGAGCAAAATAGTCGTGGAGAAAGGTCTTATGATATCTATTCAAGATTATTAAAAGACCGGATTGTCTTTTTAGGTGAAGAAGTCAATGATGTATCAGCAAATATTGTTATTGCACAGTTACTATTTTTGGAAGCAGAAGACCCATCAAAAGATATTCATATGTATATCAATAGTCCGGGTGGTTCTGTATCAGCAGGTTTTGCCATTTATGATACCATGCAGTATATTAAGTGTGATGTGTCAACAATATGTATGGGTATGGCTGCAAGTATGGGAGCCTTTTTGTTAGCCGGCGGCGCAAAAGGAAAGCGATTGGCATTGCCTAATGCAGAAATTATGATTCATCAGCCTTCAGGCGGTGCTAGAGGACAGGAGACTGAAATTAGAATTGTTGCAGAAAATATCTTAAAGACACGTAATAAATTAAATGAAATTCTTGCTGCTAACACAGGAAAGTCAATAGAAGAGATTGCGCGTGATACAGAACGAGATAATTATATGACTGCATCAGAAGCTTTGGAGTATGGATTGATAGATAGCATAGTAGAAAAGAGAGCATAATATCAGTTAGGAGTAAAGAATGGTTGGAAAGAATATGAATGAAATACTTAGATGTTCATTCTGTAATAAATCTCAAAATCAAGTAAGAAAGCTTATAGCAGGGCTTGATGGAACATATATTTGTGATAAATGTGTAAGTATATGTGAAGAAATCCTTGATGAAGAGTTGTATAATGAAGATGATGACGACAGTATATATGGTGACTTAGATTTAGACATCAATTTATTAAAGCCAAAAGAAATAAAAGAATTTCTTGATGAGTATGTAGTAGGTCAAGACACTGCCAAAAAAGTATTATCCGTAGCTGTTTATAATCATTATAAGAGGATTCTTTCAGGCAGAAAAGTAGATGTGGAATTACAAAAGAGTAATATATTAATGTTAGGACCTACGGGTTCAGGTAAAACATTTTTGGCTCAAAATCTTGCTAGAATTTTAAATGTGCCATTTGCCATTGCCGATGCAACCACTCTTACAGAGGCGGGTTATGTAGGTGAAGATGTAGAAAATATCCTTTTAAAGGTTATTCAATCGGCAGAGTATGATGTTGAAAAAGCACAGTATGGCATTGTATATATTGATGAGATAGATAAGATAACTAAAAAGTCAGAAAATGTATCAATAACAAGAGATGTATCTGGCGAGGGTGTTCAGCAGGCATTGCTTAAAATTCTTGAAGGAACGGTTGCTTCTGTTCCGCCACAGGGAGGAAGAAAACATCCGCAACAGGAATTGATACCAATTGATACCACCAATATTTTATTTATTTGCGGCGGAGCATTTGATGGTTTAGAAAAAATTATTGAGTCCAGAATGGATAAAAGTTCTATCGGATTTAATGCACAGATTAAAGAAAAAAAGGATGCCAATGTAGGGGAGATGTTTTCTCAAGTACTTCCGCAAGACCTTATTAAATATGGCTTAATACCAGAGTTTGTAGGGCGAGTTCCTGTTGTTGTCTCTTTGGATTCATTAGATGAAGAGGCGCTTGTGCGTATTTTAAAGGAGCCAAAAAATGCGATTATTAAACAGTATAAAGCATTGTTTTCACTAGATGAGGTTGACCTCGATTTTACAAATGATGCTATTATTGCTGTTGCAAAAAAGAGTTTTGAACGTAAGACTGGCGCAAGAGGTTTAAGGTCTATCTTGGAAAATGTAATGAATGATATTATGTATACCATTCCTTCTGATAATACTATTGCAAAGTGTATTATCACAAAAGAAGCCGTTGAGGGAACAGCAAAGCCGTTGATTGAGTATAGAACAGATATCGTAGGGAAAGAAGCATAAGATTAAAAATTTTAATTTTCAATCTTATTAGCTGCTCCTAAAAGTTAGTCGCAGCATGGAGGCTAAAGATGGTTATAAAAAAAGTAAATCTGGATATTGTTATTGGTGTCACAAGTAAGATTCCAGAAACGACCATGATGGAAGTTGCTTTTGCAGGCAAATCAAATGTAGGAAAATCCTCACTGATTAATGCTTTAATCAATCGAAAATCATATGCAAGGACATCATCACAGCCAGGCAAGACACAAACGATTAATTATTATAATATTAATGATAGTATGTATCTTGTTGATTTACCAGGTTATGGGTATGCAAATGCCAGTGAAGCTATCAAAGCGAAATGGGGCAAAATGGTTGAAAAATACTTAAAAAGCTCCCATTCGCTAAAGCAAATTTTTCTTCTTATAGATATTCGGCATAATCCTTCAGCAAATGATGTAATGATGTATCAATGGATTATAAGCAATGGATATCGACCAGTTATTATTGCCACAAAGATGGATAAGCTGAAAAGAAGCCAGATTGATAAGCATGTGAAAGAGATTAAAATAGGGCTTGGTATGGAAAAAGATGATTTGCTTATCCCTGTTTCATCAGAGACAAAGCAAAACATCGATAAAATATGGGAATATGTTGAAACATTGAATGTATCAGAATAACAAAGAATCATTATTTTATTTGCATCAAATGTTTCATAACAAATTCGTATATATCAGCACTTGAATTTTTCCAATTTGCACACATAACATCGGCTTGATGTTCAAGAGGAACGCTAATATTTAGTTCAATTAAATTGGTATTACCTTCTTTTACCATACAATGGACGATATAATCACCGTCTGTTGTCCGATGGTAATCGGAGGTTGTGCCAATTTCTTTTTTTAATTCATAGTGATGTTCCACTAAGTAAGAATTGATATCTTCTTTTACTTCAATTGATAATTTATTTGAAAAAAAGGTTATTGTTTCCATCGCTTCATCCGTTAATACATACTGTGTGCTGTTTCTATGTATCATTTCACGGATAAAGTTATCAGCAAGTAAAGAGTTAATAGCTTCTTGTATGGTGAAATAAGTCGTATATTGTTTTTCCAAAAAAAAGTTTGTTATTTGTGTATTTGATAATGGAAAACTGACTTTATTTAACATGTAAAGAATCATAAGTTTGTAAAGAGTTTTCGTATCCATATCGTAGTATATTTTTCCTTATATGATGTGATTAATATTTGTCGAAACATTTAATTGATATGTTCCATGACTGCTTTGCTTACCACATCTGCCACGCGTGGGTCAAATGCTTCAGGCAAAATATTTGTATCACTGAGTTCATCATCGGACAGTAAGCCAGCAATAGCAGTTGCTGCGGCAAGCTTCATTTCTTCTGTAATCTGTTTTGCATGTCCTTCTAATGCACCTTTGAATATTCCTGGAAATGCAATCACATTATTTACTTGATTTGGAAAATCAGAGCGTCCTGTTCCAACAATTCTTGCGCCGGCAGCTTTTGCAACATCAGGCATAATTTCAGGTACAGGATTAGCCATTGCAAAAAGAATAGCATCTTGATTCATTGTAGAAACCATTTCAGATGTAACAATATTAGGGGCAGATACACCGACAAAGATATCGGCACCAACAAGTGCATCAGCAAGGGAACCCGTCTTATTTTCAAGGTTGGTCAAATCCATCATCGTCTCTTGCATCCAGTTTAAACCTTCACTATTTTTAGAAAGGATACCCATCTTATCACACATCGTAATATGTTTAAATCCATAGGAAAGAAGCAGTTTTGTTATGGCAATGCCAGCAGAACCTGCACCATTGACAACAACTTTACAATCTTCTTTACACTTTTTAGTCACTTTAAGACTGTTGATTATTCCTGCTAAAACAACAATAGCAGTGCCATGCTGGTCATCGTGGAAAACAGGAATATCTAACATCGTTTTTAAGCGTTCTTCAATTTCAAAACATCTTGGTGCAGATATATCTTCCAGATTAATTCCACCAAAAGCAGGTGCAATATGTACAATGGTTTTGATAATTTCTTCTGTGTCTTGTGTGTCAAGACAAATTGGTACAGCATTGACGCCGCCAAAGGATTTAAAAAGAACGGATTTTCCTTCCATCACAGGCATAGCGGCATAGGCACCAATATTTCCAAGACCAAGTACAGCACTTCCATCCGACACAACAGCAATAGTGTTTGATTTAATGGTATATTTATAAGCAGCTGATTTATCTTGGGCAATTATTTTACAAGGTTCTGCAACACCTGGTGTATAAGCAAGTGCCAAGTCCTGTCTTGTAGCAATAGTCATTTTAGGTGTAGTCTCAAATTTTCCATTCCATTCTTCATGGAGTGCAATAGCTTTTTCTGCATTTGTCATAATAGTTGATTTCCTTTCAATGTAAACTTTTATAATAGTATAAATTTTAACATAAAAAATTGCGCTTTGGCTACTTATTATAGCACAGCTGTAGAAAAAAATCTATTTGAATTTTGGACAAAATGGTGTATAATAAATTTGATTCCACGAGGGTGGTGGATTTAATTCTTAATACGAGTTCAGTATGATATCCCTTAATTATTTTAAAATTTAAGATTTATAAAACAGAAAAATAGCTAAACAAGATTTAGTCAGCAAGTTTGTGCTTATGGTTTGCAGGTTGAGTAAGAATGGAGGACTTTTATGAGAGAAAAGCTAGAAACATTATCGCTTGTTGTTTTACGAGAGTTTGCAAAAGATAAAAAGTTAAAAAATATTTCTTCAATGAGAAAGGCTGAATTAATTGATGCATTAATTGCCGTATCGGAGCAGGAAAAGCAAGAGGAGGAAGAGGCAGATAAACAGCATGAAATAAAAGAAGAAAAGGCAGTTGAGAATGAGAAGGAAAAGAAAGTTGTTAAGAGTGAGACAAAGGTGAATGGCGGCGAAAAAAGTGAACAGGGAATCCAAACTCAACAGGCATTAGGCTATTCTCATCAACAGGCAGCAGTACAAGAGATTGCAAATGGAATACTGGAAGTTATGTCAGAGGGATATGGATTTATACGTTGTGAAAATTTTTTGCCTGGTGATAATGATGTATATGTATCACCATCACAAATAAGGAAGTTTAATCTTAAAACAGGGGATTTTATAAAAGGACCAAAAAGACCAAAAAATCAAGGAGAGAAATTTTCGGCATTGATGTATCTTGAATCAGTAAGTGGCATGAGTCCTGCTGAGGCGACTAAAAGACCATCATTTGAAAGCCTTACACCAATATTTCCTAATGAGAGAATACATATAGAAAAAAATAGCAGCACAGTTGCTATGAGAGTTGTTGATTTGATTTGTCCAATTGGAAAAGGACAAAGAGGTATGATTGTATCACAGCCAAAGTCTGGAAAAACTACACTTTTAAAGCAAATAGCCAACGCAATTACAAAGAACAATCCAGAGATGCATTTGATGATACTGCTTATAGACGAGCGACCAGAGGAAGTAACAGATATAAAAGAATCCATTATTGGTGATAATGTGGAAGTGATTTATTCAACGTTTGACGAATTGCCAGAACGGCATAAAAGAGTGTCTGAGATGGTTATTGAGCGCGCTAAAAGGCTGGTAGAAAATAAAAAAGATGTCATTATACTTTTAGATAGCATAACAAGACTAGCAAGAGCCTATAATCTTACAGTTCAGGCTAGCGGAAGGACGCTTTCAGGCGGTTTAGACCCCGCAGCACTTCATATGCCTAAGCGGTTTTTTGGTGCTGCCAGAAATATGCGTGAAGGCGGAAGTCTTACCATACTTGCCACTGCATTGGTTGAGACAGGCAGTAAGATGGATGATGTGGTGTTTGAAGAGTTTAAGGGAACAGGAAATATGGAGTTGGTATTAGATAGGAAGCTTTCGGAAAAAAGAGTGTTTCCAGCCATCAATGTTGCGAAATCAGGAACAAGAAGAGATGATTTGCTTTTAAATAAAGATGAAAAACAAGCAGTTGATATTATTCATAAAGCACTGAGCGGTTTAAAGGCAGATGAGGCAGCAGAGAGGGTGCTTGATTTATTTAGCAAAACCCATAATAATAATGAGTTTGTGCAAATTGTATGCAAAAATAAACATATATAGTAAGTGTGATGAAATATATATATTTTTGCATAAATTTTCCGTTATTTCAAGTTGATACAAACATTTATTAAAAAGATGATTGTTTTTAAAACAATTTAAAAAAGTCTTGCATATGAATATAACATATGATAAAATACTAACGTTGCTTATTGAAGACAAAGATTACTGAATAAATAAATAATTGTTAAAGAGGTGAAAATCATGAGAGAAGGAATCCATCCAGAGTACTATCAGGCAAAAGTTGTTTGTAACTGTGGCAATGAATTTGTGACAGGTTCAACAAAGGAAGAAATCCATGTAGAGATTTGTTCTAAATGCCACCCTTTCTATACAGGACAACAAAAGGCAACAACTGCTCGCGGTCGTATTGATAAGTTTAACAGAAAGTATGGTGTTAAGAATAATTAATGCCTATTTAAGATTGAGGTCATGCAAGGTCTCAATCTTTTATTAAATAAGGATGCCGCGCATTTGCGTGGCATCTGTTGTTTTATTTACTTATAGAAAATGGTGTCATTAGGCATAAGAATAAGCAAACTTGCAACTTTTTAGTGGCAAGAACGGGGGATTAATATGAAAAATTCTGGAATTGGAGGGCAGGCTGTACTAGAAGGCATTATGATGCGCAATAAGGATAAATATGCAATTGCTGTACGAAAGCCCGACAAAGAAATAGAACTTGTTGTAAAAGACAGTAAAATGTTGACCGATAAATATAAATGGCTAAATTATCCTATTATTAGAGGTGTATTTAATTTTATTGATTCAATGGTGACAGGAATATCAACAATTACATACTCTGCCTCATTTTATGATGACCCTGCCGAACAGAAAAAAACAAAGGCAGATGAGATTGGCAGAGCAGTGTTTAAAGATAAATTAGAATCGATACTGATGGCTGTAACCGTGATTGTGTCGGTTTTATTAGCAGTGGGATTGTTTATGATATTGCCATATTTTGTGTCAAGGTTATTAAAAAATGTAATTTCTTCCCAGATATTATTAAATTTTATTGAAGGTTTGGTAAGAGTTCTTATATTTTTATTATATATGGTTGCTATATCGCAAATGAACGATATTAAAAGAACATATATGTATCATGGAGCAGAGCATAAGTGTATAAATTGTATAGAAAATGGAGCAAGATTAACAGTAGAAAATGTTATGAACAGTTCGCGTTTGCATAAGCGCTGTGGTACTAGTTTTATGTTTCTGGTTATGTTTATCAGCATTGTTTTTTTTATCTTTATAAGGGTTGATAATACAATATTGCAGGTTGTTATTAGAGTATTTATGATTCCAGTTATAGCAGGCGTTTCTTATGAGATATTAAAATGGGCTGGAAAAAATGATAATGCGTTTGTAAATATTGTCAGCAAGCCAGGTATGCTGCTTCAAAAACTTACGACAAAAGAGCCCGATGCCGATATGGTTGAGGTTGCTATAAAAGCGGTTGAGGCTGTTTTTGACTGGCAACAATTTCTTGATGAATATTATGAGAATGAAACGGATAAAGAAGCTGCAATACAGGCTGTTGAAGAGGCATTAAAACAAAAGGCACAAATGCTTGATATTAAAATTTCTAAAAATAGCAATGTGGTTGTTAATTCTGCTGATAAGTTAAATAAAGAGATAAATATAAAAGAGCAGGATATGGATACAGATACTTCTGTATATGCTAATGAAATAGAACATGATGTAGAAGCGTTTGAATTTGAAGGTCATGCAGATATTGAGTTTGAGGATTTAGACAATGATTTATCACATGGTTTGTCACAAAATCAGGAAGGTTCTGAATCATTGGAAAAGGATATCGAAGTGGACAGTCTTTATAATGAACAAGAAGATGATAATGAATCTGAAGATGTGTTTGAGGGAATTGAATTTGAGGAACCACAACCAGAAGCGATTGATGAATTAGTTGCAGATGAAGTTCCTCTTTTTAAAGAGAGAAAAACAGATAAATAATTGTATGAGTAATATATCTTATAGAGAGGCAGTTTTGGAAGCTGCTGACAGATTAAAAAAATGTGGCGTGGATAATCCCCAATACGACAGTCAAGAATTGTTGATGAGCGTGGCAAATATGGATAGGACGGCGTATTTGCTGCACGCTAAAGAGAATATGAATGATACGCTGTATGCTGCGTTTGAAAAATTAGTAAAACGGCGGGCAAATAGAGAGCCGTTGCAGCATATTTTAGGTTATACTTATTTTTGGGGGCGAAAATATCAGGTTAATAAAAATGTACTTATTCCTAGACAAGATACAGAAATACTTGTAGAAAAAGCATTGGAGCATATAGGCACAGGTGACAGTGTATTAGATATGTGTACAGGTTCAGGCTGTATTATTATTACACTTGCCTGTGAAAGAAAGTTATCAAGAGCAGTTGGTGTAGATGTATCAAAAAAGGCACTTGAGGTAGCAAAAGAAAATGCAGACAATCTCTTGGCAGATGTTGAATGGATACAAAGTGATTTATTTCAGCAGATGAATAGGTCTATTGAAACAAAGATTCAAACGAATATTTTATATGATATGATTGTTTCTAATCCACCCTATATTGAGCAAAGTATAATTGATACATTAAGTGATGAAGTGCGGCGGTTTGACCCATTAATAGCATTAGATGGCGGTGAGGATGGACTTTTATTTTATCGAAAAATCACAGAACAATCTGTAAATTATCTAAAACCAGGCGGCTGGCTGCTCTATGAAGTAGGAAGCAATCAAGCAGGGCAGGTAAAAGACATAATGTCTGCCAACGGTTATGAGGATATATGTATTGTTAAGGATTTAGCTGGTTTATGCAGAGTTGTAATGGGAAGACTTCAAGGTAAGTAAGAAGAAAGGTGTGTAATTATCAATGGATATGTTTGATAAATTGGAAGATATAGTAAATAGATATGAGGATATCACAGCAGAACTAAGCAATCCTGATGTAGTGAATGACCAAAATAAATTTAAAATGCTTATGAAAGAGCAAAATAATATTGTTCCTATTGTTACAGCATTTACGGAATATAAAAGCTGTAAGCAAAATATTGAAGATAGTTTAACAATGTTATCAGAAGAAAGCGATGCTGAACTTTTAGAGTTGGCAAAGGAAGAATTAAATGATTCCAAGAAAAAAATGGAAACGCTGGAAAATGAGTTGAAAATTTTATTGCTGCCGAAAGACCCCAATGATGACAAAGATATTATTGTGGAGATTCGAGCAGGTGCAGGCGGTGATGAGGCTGCCTTATTTGCAGCGGAGCTGTTTCGTATGTATACACATTATGCAGAGTCAAAACGATGGAAGATTGAAGTTGTCAATGCAGATGAAACAGGCATTGGCGGAATGAAAGAAATCGAATTTATGGTAAAAGGTCAAGGTGCATATTCTGTGATGAAGTATGAGAGTGGCGTTCATAGAGTACAGCGAGTGCCAGAGACAGAGTCAGGGGGAAGAATCCACACTTCAACAGCGTCAGTAGCCGTTATGCCAGAGGCGGAAGATGTAGATATTCAAATTAATGATAAAGATATACGAATTGACGTTATGCGTGCTTCCGGCAATGGTGGACAATGTGTCAATACAACGGATTCAGCAGTTCGTCTTACTCATTATCCGACAGGTATTGTGATTTATTCACAGACAGAAAAGTCGCAGATTCAAAATAAAGAAAAAGCATTTGCACTGCTGCGCGCTAAATTATATGACATGGAAATGCAAAAAGCCCATGATGCAGAAGCTGATGCAAGAAAAAGTCAAATTGGTACAGGAGACCGTTCTGAAAAGATTAGAACATATAATTTTCCACAAGGTCGTGTGACCGACCATAGAATTGGATTGACTTTATATAAGCTTGATAAAATTATGGGCGGAGATATTCAGGAGATTATTGATGCATGTATCGCCGCCGACCAAGCGGCAAAGTTAAGCAGTATGAATGAAGAGGCTTAAAAGGCTTGATTTTATTGGATTTGTTTAAGGATAAAAGATTTTAAAAATAGAATAGTTGATGAAAAAATCGGTCTGATAAGTAAAAATCAGACCGATTTTTAATTTTTAGGTTTTGATGTACAGGTTATCTTAAAAAAGACAATATTTTTTAGAGGATATTTTAGAAGTAAATGATTATAAATAGGTTTTATCATTAAAGATGAGTTGATTTACTAAAAATAGAAGTTGTATAGTATCAAAACAAGAGGTATAATATAACTAAAGGTATTTTAAGGTATCGTTTACAATAAATGAGGTACTAATTTCAAATTTAAGCTGTAGATGGAAAGGATGAAAGAGGTGTTTATATGTTAGCATTGCAAGGATATTATGATGGAAATGCAGTACAAACATTAGAGGAAATTCATGCAAAAAAGAATCAAAAGTTAATTATTACAATATTAGATGAATTTATAGATGATATAGATGAAGGCACAAAAAGTTTATCAGCAAGAGGTTCATTAGCACAATATGCAAATCCTGAGTTGCAAAAAAAAGAAGCATTTGCATGGGAGGAGGCAGTGAAAAACAATCATGATAATACTTGATACAAATATGATTTTAAGATATCTGTTAAATGATAATAAAGAGATGGCAGATGAGGCAGAAAAAGTTATCAAACAAGGTAATGCAGGGGTGACAATAGAAATTATTGCAGAAGTGGTGTATGTTTTAAAAGGAGTTTATTCTATAGAGCGTGATTTAATAAAAACAAGTTTATTAAATTTTTTGTCAGAAATACAGGCAGATGAAAAAGAGGTATTGAAGGTTGGCTTAGAAATTTATGGAAAACAAAATTTAGATTTTGTTGATTGTATTTTATATGCTTATAATAAAGTAAAAGGGTATGAGATAAAAACATTTGATAAGAAACTCAAAAAATGGTTAAAGTATGAAGGATAATGAAGTACTAATTTTTTATTATTTCTAAACCCCTCTACAACAGTGATAAAAATACAATCACAAATACCGCTATATTGATTTACCTAAAGATTTGTAGTATCATGTAAGAAGTTACTATCAGTGAAGTGAATGGCACTTTAAGATGGAGGGCGATATGATTAAACGATATTTCGTAAGGACATCTTCATTAAAAGAAGGAATGCGTATTGACCAAAATATTAAAGACCGTATGGATAGAGTTTTGATTGCAAAAGGGGTATATCTTGATGGATATCAGATAGATGCAATCAAGCGAATGAAAATAACTGGAGTTTATGTATCAGAAGGTGAGGAAGAGCCTGATAAAAATCCTGTGCAACGTGAGATTTCAGCAACAGCGCGCAATAATATTTCTAAATTACATACAGATGATTCTTCAAAAGTGAAACTTTCAGAAAGTATTAAGGCGCGTGTATCAGAAGGAATACAGTTTTTGTATAATGATACGGATTCTCCGCAATTTACTTCAACTTCAGTAAATATTACAAAAAGTCTGCTAAAGGCAATTGATGATAATTCGGCGATAGCGGTTGATATTAATGCACTTAAAACAAGTGATGAATATACGTTTAAACATAGTGTAGATGTTGCTACTATGTCGATGATTGTTGCTAAAAAGATGAATATGAAAAAGCAGGATATTTATAATATTGGCATAGCGGGATTGTTGCATGATATGGGGAAGTCTAAAATTCCGCTTGAGATTTTAAATAAACCAGCTAAACTTGATGATAAAGAATTTGAAGTAATGAAACAACATTCTGTTTATGGTTATCGCATTTTGAGTGAAAAGGATGATTTTGAATCATCGATTGCTATTGCTGTATTGCAGCATCATGAAAAGATGAATGGACGTGGATATCCATTAGGGGTTGATAGAAAAAATATAACATCCTATGCAAAGATATTATCAGTAGTAGATGTATATGATGCTTTGGTGACAGAACGTCCATATAAAAAAGGCATGTCACAGCGCAATGCCATTGAAATTATTATGTCGATGACAGAAGAGTTGGATATAGCTGCTATGCGTGGTTTTTTGGAGAGTGTTATTTTATATCCTGTTGATACGGTTGTTCAGCTTAGTAATGGCGAGGAAGCATGGGTTGTAGAAAATCATTCTGAATCAATATTAAGACCGACCGTTGTAGGATTAAAGAGCGGCAAAGTGTATGATTTGACAAATGATTTGGAATGTGCAAGTATTCTTATTATGTAAAAATATTTAAGTAACTAATAAAATACAATTTCTAAGAGTTATGATATTGCATAAAAAAATCAAGCATAAGACAAGTGTTAAAAAATATCCGTCACCAATATATTCATTTTGAAATATAATGGATATAGGAGGATTGATATGGATAATTTTATCTTGATGGCGTTTATTGCAACACTTGGAACATGGTTTATAACCGCTTTGGGAGCTGCAACAGTTGCTTTTTTTAAGTATCCCAATCCAAAGGCATTAAATCTTATGCTTGGATTTGCATCAGGGGTTATGATTGCGGCAAGTTTTTGGTCACTGCTTCAGCCTGCAATAGAGCGTGCAGAAAACTCATCTAATTTACCAGCATATTTTGTGGCAACAGCAGGTTTTTTATTTGGAGCCTTTTTTATGTGGTGTTCCGATAAAGTAGTCTCTTTTACAACAAGGAGGGCGAACAGTACACAAGGAAAACCCAATGAACGTCTAAACCGAATTATTATGTTGGTACTTTCTATTACGCTTCATAATATACCAGAGGGTTTGGCTGTAGGAGTTGCATTTGGAGCACTGCACAACAGCACACATGAATTAGAAGGTTTAATGAGTGCTATTACCATTGCCATAGGAATAGGTTTACAAAATTTTCCTGAAGGGGCAGCAGTGTCAATACCACTTAGGCGAGAAGGCTATTCAAGGAAAAAAAGTTTCTTGCTTGGGCAGGCATCAGGGATGGTAGAGCCGGTTGCTGGCGTTATTGGTGCAGTATTAGTAGTCTATATAGAGGTGATTTTGCCATATGCGCTCTCCTTTGCGGCAGGTGCAATGATATTAGTGGCTGTCCATGAGCTGATTCCTGAATGTCAAAGCAATCAAAAAACACAGCCATATTGTGCAACGACAGGGATTGTTTTGGGATTTGCAGTTATGATGCTTTTAGATGTAATGCTTGGATAGTTTATTAAGAAAAATTTGTGAGGTTAGGGTGTCAAACACCCGAGCAAGTAGCATAGGGGATTGCGAATATCCGCTTAACAAAAAAAGAATATGATTAAGAGGGATTGTCACATTAAGGAAATCAAACATAAGATATTGTAAAATATGATGTATTAGTCAAAGCGGGTTGTAAATATCTGCTTTGACTTTTTGTATTATTTTTTTGATATAGCGGGCGTTCAAAGCTTTTTCTTTGATAAGACTGTATAGCTGCCTTTTACAAGTAGAAAAGAATACATATTATGAAATATTTTTAGAAATAATTTACAGATTTTGGGTTATTGTTGTATAATAATAAAATAAAAATGGGGGTTCGCATGAAAAAAAGACACGATGAAAGTATAAAAGCAATAGTTGGAGTGGTTTTGCTTGTTTTATTTATAGTTAGCTTATGTATAGTATATTATTTTATAAATAATGGTGGCAAAGAAATCATTGAGATTATAAGCAAGGAGCAAAGCAGATTGTAAATTCTATTTGGTAAAAAGTGGTTAAAAAATATAGACTTGAGCCATAAACCATTTTTAAGAATGTGTTACAGCATAAGGAGTTAAAATTAGTGAATATATTATTATTTATAATGTTGGCAATTTTTCCATTATTTTCGGTTAATCATTACTTTAATCTTACATTGGCTAAATATTGGTTTTATAGTGTTGTTGCACTTGCTATTTTTTTTATGGGTGTATATGGCTCCATTTGTAAGAGTATTGATAAGAATCATAAAATAGTAAAGCCTGATATTAAACTATGGTTCAGCAAAATGTCAAAGCTTGATAGTTTTGTTTTTCTTTATGTGATATCTGCAGTTGTTTCATTTTTGTTATCCGACTGGAAATTGCCATCGTTTACTGGAAGCTGTGGTTCTTATACAGGACTGCTTTTTATTTTTATAACAGCAGGAATGTACTATGCCATTACAAGACATGCAAAACTTACGAATTGGATAAAATATTGTTTTCCAGTATTATTAATTATAACTGGATTAATGGCGATGCTGCAGGTTTGCGGTTTTAATGTTCTTCATTTTTCAGATGGAATAGCAGATAGTCAAAGACAAATTTTTATAAGTACATTGGGAAATATCAATGTATTTGGTATGTTTGTGTGTATTTATATGCCTATATGTATCTATATGTTTTGTAAATCCCATGAAAAATATAGTGTATTGTATGGTGTAGGCACATTTTTTGGTTTTATTGGGCTTCTTGCTTCTAACAGTGATGGCTGTTATCTTGGCATAGGGGCATGTATGACAGTCATGTTGATTCTTGTATTATCGGATACAAAGGCACTTTTTAAATATGGCATATCCGTTGCATTATGGGCGGTTTCATTGTTTTTATGGAATCTTATAAAAGTACTGTTTAAAGAAAAAATGTGGAGTCAAAATGCGACCAACACATTTTTTATGTCATTTCATGTGATATTGACAATTTCTATAGCCGCAATTGTTATTATTGTATTTTCGCTGTTTTTACAAAAGCAATCTAAAATTCCCCCTAAAATATTAAAAAAGCTTGTGACAGCGGCAGCAGGAGTTTTGGTGATAAGTACTGTTTTGTTATGTATATGGGCAACATGGATTGAACCGACAAAAGAATTAAGTGGCTTTTTTCAATATTTTCGCTTGGATTATTCATGGGGAAGCAATCGCGGCTATGCGTGGCATTGGGCAATATTAATGTTTATAAATGGTTCTTTAAAGATAAAATTATTTGGTGCAGGACCAGATACAGCATATCTAATGTATATCAGCAATTATAAAAATGAGATGGACGCCAATTTGCCCTATTATTTTAAAAGTCCGCATAATGAATATTTGAATTATCTTATAACGGTAGGACTTGTTGGTTTGTTTGCATATATGGCTATCGTTATCACTGCTGTTAAAAAAAGTTTTTCAAGAATAAAAGAAGATGAATTTTTTGGTGCGATAGCGCTAGGAATACTGATATATAGTATTGCAAGTTTTGTAAATATCAGCCAGATAATAACGATGCCATATATTTTTATATTGATATCGCTTGCAGGCATAAAGCCTGCAAAACAAAATAATAAATAGTTCTATTTAATTTAGTCTATATTGCTTAAAGCAAGCCATAGAAAACAGTATAAAGCAATTACAGCAGTGTCATATACAGGTATAATATTAGCTTTTGTATAATTTTTTACAGTTTCATAGCAACTTTCCCCGCTAGTTAGTCCTGTAAGAAGAATTGGAATATTAGAATCGTTTGCTTTTTGGGCAAATTCATAAAAAGCATCATGGATAAAAAATGTTCCAGAATGGTAAGTTTCTAGTATAATCACTTTTGTATTTTTAGTGATAGCAGGAAAAGTTAGTCCAGGAAAAGGCTGTATCCGCATAATATAAGAGGAACAGCAATCCAACTGAATATGGAGATAGTCCTTATTGGCAATACATAGAGGCAGTTTTAATATATCATTGGAAATACATTCAATGCTTTTTAAAATAGAAAGTTTGGAATTAAAATCTATATTGGGCATATAGGCTTCTTTTTTGTCAACAGTATAAGTGCCAATATAATTGTCTAGTATACTTTTTACATCTCCAGAATAAGGGATTGGAGGCTGAAGCATATCTGCACAGTGTATGGTTGGCAGTCCTCCCTTATTTTCATAGCTTACAAAAACATGGTGTGTGCCATATAATGTATTATTTTGATGATAAGTTTCAATAAAGCGAATAGCATAATGGTAGTTGACAATGCCATTTGCACGGGTGTCGGAAAGAATATAGTCGCTTGAAACAAGAATGATAGGAATATTAATGTCATGGAATATAATACTTAACATGGCAGCACTATATTGCAATGTATCGGTGCCGTGCATAATAATAATCCCATCAAAACCGTCTTCAAGTTTTAAAGAAACCGTCTTTACCAGTTTTAAAATATGAGCGGCATCGAGATTTTCGCTTAATATTGTGTAAGGATTGCAATTTTCCATATCATAAGTACAAAGATATCGATTTTTATAAGCATAAAGAAGCTGATAAGGAGTTTCTTTAGAAGTTGATATGTATCCATCATTGTCTAGTGTACTCCCAATTGTTCCACCAGTAAAAATATTGCAAATACGCATGATAATCTCCATTTCTGCGTTGCTTTCTACAAAAAATATTAATTGAAAAGGTTGTATTTTGTATAACTTTGTGTGAAGCAACGCACGAACACAAAGTGTTATTAGTAGTATGCCTCAAAACCAATATTTTAACAAGAGTTTTTAGATGGTTTGTAAAATGCAGCATTTTAGCTGATAAAATGGCATTGTAAAACATGACACAACGTTTGTGAATGTTTCATAAAATAGTTGAAAAAATCATACAAACAGTATATTCTATTATTATATATTATAAAAATTTTGACAGAGAGGAAACAGTCAAGTATGAGCAATTTGTGGGTTATAGGAGATTCTACTGTCAGCAAATTTGATGATAACTATTATTATCCTCGATTTGGTTATGGTACAAAATTACAAGAGTACTTAGACGATAAAATCAATGTAATCAATCTTGCATTGTCTGGCAGAAGCAGTTTAAGTTATGTAAAAGAGCCACAGTATCAACAGCTTTTAGATGGGATGCAAGCAGGAGATTATCTTTTGATAGGGTTTGGACATAATGATGAAAAAGCTGAGGAGGACAGGCATACTTCTGGTTGTGGTTCCTATAAAGAAGAGGGAAGTTTTGCCCATTCTCTATATAGCCATTATATAGTAAAAGCAGAAAAAGTGGGGTGTCAGGTTCTATTATGTACGCCGATTGTGCGAAGGACAGACGATGGCATTTGGAAAGATGAGCAGCTTCATATAACAAAATCACAAATAAAATTTAAGGGCGGCAATTATCCTGAAGCGGTTAAGTTACTAGGAAGAGAATTAAATATTCCTGTTATAGATATGACACAGATGACAAAAGAATTGTACGATGCTATGGGAAGTGAAGAGACACGTTATTTACATGCGTGGCTTTCTAACAAAAAAGCAAGTGTAGATAATACGCATATTAATACATGGGGTGCAAGAGTAATTGCCTATATGTGTTTAAAGCGTTTAAAGGAATTACATATCAATGGATTGTCAGAACATATTATTAATTTGGAAAAAGATGCACCTTTGCCAGTAAAAGAAAAATATTTAACGTCAAATAGTCGATATATACCAGTTGTATACAATAATAATCTAAAAAAGAGTGTATTGTGGAAATCTGCAGGCATATGGAATGGGACGGTGTTTGGCGATATACCATCTAATTGGTGTAAGGAAGATTTTATATTAGAACCTATAAAAGGAAAGATTACTTGTAACGAAGTTATTGATGAAGGTAAACAAAGTTTTGAGTTAAGGGCAGCAGACCCAAAGATTCATATTGCTGTTAAGAATAATAGCGGTAAGATTTCAGAGGTTACGGACGGGATTGCTATGTATTACACAAAAGTGCCTGCTATGTGCAATTTTAAATTGACAGCAACCGTTACAGTAAATGACTATTTTAGGAATAATCAGGTTTCTTTTGGTTTGATGGCAAGAGATGAGATGTATATTGATATGCAGATTGGTGAGTTGCTAGGCGATTATGTTGCAGCTGCACCGCTTTGGCTCACTAGAGAGTTTCCAATAAATTGCTTTGCAAGAAGGAGCGGAAAGCTGATACATGGCGGTGAATGTAAACATGTGTTAAAGCCAAAGACTCCAATCAAACTTTGTATTGAGTCAACAAATGATGGATATGCTTGTACATTTGGAGAGGAAGAGACCGTCACAGGAGGTTTTGATTTTAAGCTGACAAGTATTGACTCTGAATATATATATGTTGGTATGTTTGCTGCTAGAAATGCAGATGTTGTATTTTCGGATATTCATTTAGATGTTTATAAATAACTGTAAAAGAATAAATTTTGTAGTATCTGATTTAAAATAAAAAAATCTGTGTTGTCTTTTCAATGTATCTTAGAATGGGGATTACTTCTAAAAATCGCCTTTGCAACTCCTTTAGCAGTTTTTCTATTGTACAATTCCTATGCTATGTTTTGGAACGGAGGATTATTATGAAAATAAAAGAAATGGTTTTAAAAAATAGGTCTTACAGAAGATTTTTTCAGGAAAAAAAGATAACGACAGACCAGTTAAAAAATTTGATTGAAGTGGCACGATTAACGCCGTCAGCTGCCAATAGACAGCCATATAAGTTTAAGTTGATAAGTGATGAAACAATGAATGAAAAAATATATTCATGTGTAAAGTGGGCTGGTTATTTAAAGGATTGGGACGGACCGCAAGAAGGAGAACGACCAACAGCATATATTGTTATGGCAGCACCTAATGCAGTGAGTGCCGAGTGCGATGCGGGGATACTTGGACAAACCATTCTTCTTGCTGCTGTAGAGATGGGGCTTGGCGGCTGTTTTATGGGCAGTATTGACAGAGAAAAAATAGCTCAATTCATTGGACTTTCATCGGAATATAAGGTTGTCTATGTGCTGGCTTTGGGCTATCCAAAAGAACAGATTGTAATTGATGATATATCAGCAGATGGAGACATAAAATATTACAGAGATGAAAATGAAGTACATCATGTACCTAAAAAAGTGCTTGAGGATATTCTTTTGTAAAATACAGTGGAGATTGTCGAATCATAAATAGGAGGTGCCTATGAGGCTTTTATTTCTTGGAGCAGACCATGAGGTGACAGGAAGTTGTCATTATTTACGTGTGTGTGGAAAACATATTTTAATTGACTGTGGTATGGAACAAGGAAATGATGTGTATGAAAATCAGGAATTGCCAATACCATCGTCAGAGATTGATTTTGTATTTCTTACACATGCGCATATTGACCATTCAGGATTGATTCCATTATTGTATACGAAAGGATTTCGTGGTAAAGTTTATTGTACCAAACCAACAAAAGATTTGTGTGAAATTATGTTAAAAGACAGCGCACATATTCAAATGTTTGAGGCAGAATGGCGAAATCGTAAAGCGAAGCGTTCTAATGGAAGTTTAGAGCAATTTATTCCATTATATGATATGGATGCCGCAGTCAATGTTATGAATCATTTTGTTGGCTGCCCTTATGACAGTGTGTTAGATATCAGTGAGGGAATAAGAATAAGATTTACTGATGCAGGGCATTTATTAGGTTCTGCCAGTATTGAAGTATGGGCAGAAGAGGAAGAAAAGTCAAGCAAAATTGTGTTTTCTGGCGATATTGGCAATATTAATAAGCCCATTATCAAAGACCCTCAATATATCAAAGAAGCCGATTATGTGGTTATGGAATCAACATATGGAACCAGACAGCATGGAGGCACGCCAGATTATGTAAAGGAACTTGCAGCGATTTTTGACCGAACTTTTAAGCGGGGAGGAAATGTTGTTATACCATCGTTTGCGGTGGGAAGAACACAGGAATTATTATATTTTATCCGAAAAATAAAAGAAGATAAGAGAATAGACCGAGATTTTGATGTATATCTTGACAGTCCATTAGCGATTGAATCAACCAATATTTTTAATAAAAATATATTTGAATGTTTTGATGAAGATGCAATGAAGCTTATTAATGAAGGTATCAATCCGCTTACATTTCCGGGACTTCGATTGGCAACGACAGGGGAAGCCTCAAAACAGATTAATTTTGATAATAATCCAAAAGTTATTATATCAGCATCAGGAATGTGCGAGGCTGGCAGAATAAGGCATCATTTAAAACATAATTTATGGAGAAAAGAATGTACAATACTATTTGTGGGGTATCAAGCAAATGGTACAACAGGAAGGGCAATTTTAGAAGGAGCTTCTGAGATTAAACTGTTTGGGGAGCCCATACAAGTAAGCGCCGAGATTGCCCAGCTTGCAGGTGCGAGCGGTCATGCAGATAAAGATGGTTTAATTCGATGGATAGAGGCGTTTGAAGAAAAGCCAAAAAAGGTCTTTGTGGTGCATGGGGAAGACTCTGTATGCGATGAGTTTACACAGTGTCTGATTAAAGAACATGGATTTGATGCGGTTGCACCATATACAGGGGCTGTATATGATTTTACAGAAGAGCGATTTATTGTAGAAGGAAATAAGGAAAAGAAAACGAGAAGAACGGTTGCAGGCAAGCGAAATAAAGGTGTATTTGCAAGGCTGTATGCGGCAGGTCAGCGCCTGTTGACGGTTATTAAACATAACGAGGGTGGAGCAAATAAAGATTTAGCAAAATTTGCCGACCAGATTAATGCGTTGTGTGATAAATGGGATCGATAATTTTGGAGGAAAAATATGAAGAAGTTACTGTTTGTGTTTAATCCTCATTCAGGAAAGGCACAGATAAAGAATAAGTTGTCATCAATTGTTCAAATATTTTGTGAGGCAGAATATGAACTTACCATATATTCAACAAGAGCTTCAAAAGATGGCTACCAATATATATTAAACAATGGTGATAAATATGATATGATTGTATGCAGCGGTGGTGACGGCACGCTAAATGAGACCGTAGGGGCAGTGATGAAATTTGATAAAAGAATACCTATCGGTTATATTCCAAGCGGAAGTACAAATGATTTTGCCACAACACTTCATATTCCTAAAAATATGATAAAGGCAGCGGCGGCTATTACAGATGGAATAAAGTTTAGCTGTGATATAGGACTTATGAATGGAGAGCGAAATTTTAATTATATTGCTGCATTTGGAGCATTTACAAAAGTGTCTTATGAAACGTCACAACAATTAAAGAATATGTTAGGACATCAGGCTTATATTATAGAAGGTGTTAAAAGTTTAACAAGCTTGAAACCGCAGTATGTTAAAGTAAAAAGTGATGATATTATTATTGAAGGTAATTTTATATATGGCATGGTAAGCAATACAGAATCAGTAGCTGGCGTTAAGGGAATTACTGGGTTTGGAATTGATTTGCAGGACGGATTGTTTGAGGTATTGCTTGTAAGGGAATTAAAAGGACCGTTAGATATACAAAGGCTTATCAATACAATTATTACACAAAAGTATGAAGAAGATGGTCTGGTCTGTTATTTTAAAGCAAAACATATTGAATTTGAGAGTGGCATTGATATTAGTTGGACTTTAGATGGTGAATTTGGAGGCGATTATAAAAGTGCTTATTTTGATGTTATAGAAGGCGCCGTTGACTTTATCGTTCCAAACCAAGATACTGCTGAGGGCAAAGCAAAGAGCAAAGAATAGTAAAAGGCAGGTAAAAAAATTAATATTTATGAAATGTATCATCTTAGCTGGAGGTTTTGGAGATTGCTTGTGGCCATTGTCAAGAAAAAATTATCCAAAGCAATTTATGAATATACATGAGGGACATTCTCTGCTTCAAGACACGATTGTGCGCAATATGTCCTTTTGTGATGAGTTTATTATTGTGACAAATGAAGCTTATTCTAATATTATGACAGCGCAGTTAAAGCCTTTTCAAAGCTTGAAGTATCGTGTGATTTATGAGTCTTTGCAAGGCGGAACATTAGCTGCTGTAATGCTTGCAAGTATACTGTGCAATCAATCTGAAATTTTATTAGTAACGGTTTGTGATATTGTAACAGATGGTGAGGGGTACAAAGATACGGTGCTTCAGGCAAAAGAACTTGCAAGACAAGGAAAGATTGGCAATTTTGTCAATAAAGATACAAAAGAACCTTCAGGCATGTTTATCTGTATGAATGGTATTTTTTCTAATGCAGTTAAAAAAGTTGAAAATGATGTATATATGATTTGCCGTCAAGCAGCAAGAAAGCTAAAGACAACAAATCGTTATTTACATGTTCCTATAAGGGTGATGGAACAGCTTACAAAGGTTGGTATTCAACACAATTTATTTTCCAAAATCGATTTTGTTGTTCCTGTAAAAATGGATTTTGAATGGCATGATGTAGATACAGTGTTAGATATGTGTAAAGTTGTGCCAAAAGACAGCAGTTTGCGAAAAAATTGTATTCGATATCACTGTGAAGATGTTTGTATTTTAAATGAATCTAATAAAAAATTAATTGTTTCTAATGATGTCTGCAATTTATCCATTATTAGTACAGAAGATGTTACCTATGTTACAGCAAATGATGCTATGGAACATATTAAAGATATTATGTCCGATTCAGGAGAACAATATCAAGGGTATTATGACAATGGCAGAATATCATATAGGTTGTGGGGAACACATGAAATTCTTAATTTATCAGAACACTACAAAGTAAAAAAAGTGACTATTTTTCCGGGCAGGAGTATGCGTACACATAAACATGTGCATCGGTTAGAACAGTGGTCTGTTGTAAAAGGAACGGCAACGATAACGATTGATGGTGTTTGTAAAGATTATTCAAGGTCAGATAATGTCTGTGTGTCAATGGGGACACTTCATCGCGTGGAAAATCGTACAGATTCAGATGTTGTTATTATAGAAACAGGAATGGGTGACATTTTATCAGAAACGGATATATATAGTACAAGCGATATTGGTTCAACCAGTGAAACATTTGTACAAAATAAACCCGTTGTTCCTGATATTGTGCCGTTATTGCCAGCATTTAAGGATAATTTATGGGGAGGCACAAAGCTTCGCGATGTGTTTGGCAAGCAATGTGATTATGAAGTTATAGGGGAAAGCTGGGAATTGTCAGCGCATCCAGATGGACAGTCTATAGTGGCTGATGGCAAGTATGAGGGGTTGTATTTTGGCGAATTTTTAGACCTTATTGGAAAAAATGTGATGGGGTGGAAATGTGATTCATTAGACCGATTTCCTATACTTATTAAATTTATTGATGCAAGACAAGATTTATCGATTCAAATTCACCCAGACGATGAGTATGCTCTTGAGAATGAGAACGAATTTGGAAAAAATGAGATGTGGTATATTGTGGACTGTGAACCAGAGTCTTATATATATTGCGGGCTTTCGCATAGTATATCAAAAGAAGAGATACGAAAACGCATTGAGAACAATACAATAACCGATGTGTTAAATAAAGTTTTAGTGCAGAAAGGAGATTGTGTGATGGTGCAGGCAGGAACCATCCATGCAATTGGCGCAGGAATTTTAATATGCGAAATTCAGCAAAATTCAAATTGTACATATCGTATGTATGACTATGACAGAAAAGATAAGTTTGGCAATAGCAGAGAACTGCATGTTGAAAAAGCACTTGATGTAGTTGATGTACATACTTATACTATAGAAAAACAAAAAGAGATTCAAACAATAGGGGATAAGGGAAGTACATGCAGACAGCTTGTGTCCTGCAAATATTTTGTCTGTTATCAGTATTGCATTGTGGACAAGGTTCAAATTCTGGTTGATGAATCTTCGTTTATATCCGTTATTATTATTGATGGAACAGGTGAACTTTATATTGATGGAAGCGACAGCCGATGTGGATATAAGGCAGGAGATAGTTTTTTTGTCACGGCAGGGCATAAAACCGTTGTGATTGCAGGAAAGTGTGAGTGCATTGTGACAAGAGTTTAGATAAAAAAAGAAACATAAACCACTATTTGCATAATAAAGAACATAAATTAAATTTAGAAGGTTTTTAAGAATTTTTTAAACTTTTTGGAAAATTGGATATTGGTATATGTTTCCATATATTTTGTAGGGTTTATATCCTCTAAATAATTTTTTTCATAATGAATGGTTGTTTTATTTTGCAATGCATCGATTGCTTTGTTGTAAGCAATGGCAGCAGTAATTTCATTATGGTAGTCGCCAACAATGTAATTGCCATGAATATGTATAATTGTGCGATATGTAATAAATCCGTTTTTGTTTTGCTTTTTAACACCACGATAGCGGTTGACAACAACAACATTTTCATAGCGATAATCGTTTTCATCATTATTTCTGAATATATAATCACATCCTTTGACAGAATGGCGATGTATGCCATATCGTGATAAAATGCTTATTTGCATACCAAAATCATTTACATAATAATAACCGCCTCTGCGAATAATTTTGTGTGTTGAATAGTAAAATAAATCGTCGGTATTAAATGTTAATATAGTGGTTGTATCCAAAAAATATAAAAAATATTTTTTACAAAGATAGATAGGTGTCTTTATATAGATATTATTGTCTCTATAATTAATAAGACAGATATATTTGTCAAAGGAAATATGAAATTGTTTTTTGTCATATGAGGTAAGCTGTAAGTTAATGTTAATCCAGTGATTTGTACAATCCGAGACAATACTGCAAGCTTCCTTATATACGAGTGAGGCTTTTTGTATGTCATTAAAACTGCCAAGACTGATATGTTTATTTTTAAAAGTAAAAGAAACCCGATAATAGGTTGTTCCATCTTTTTTTGTTGTTATGTAAACACCTGTTGGCATCGTTATTAAGCCCCTTTCTTGCAAATTTTAGTAGTTAAGCGGATAGTTACAATCCGCTTTGTTATTTATTTATAACTTTATTGTCGCTTTATAGTATCGCTTAAAAAATAAAAATTTTTTTAAATAAAATTAAAATGTATTTCTGTAATCTCTGGCAATTTGAAATAATTGTCGTATGTATTCATTATTGTCTGGATTATCTGTACAGATATGTTCGTCAATTTCTTGCAATAGATGAATATATTTCTTTAACAGCATGGATATTGCTGTTCCATTAGAAGCACAGATTTGTTCCCACATCTCTGGAGACGAGGCAGCAATGCGCGTGGTATCTTTAAATCCGCCAGCCGCCAACATGTGCATATGGTTGTCTGCATCATCATTTTCACATACCATTTTAGATAGAGCTGCTGATATAAGATGAGGAAGGTGGCTTACAGAAGCAACACAGTAATCATGTTGTTTGTAATCCATAATAATTGCATTGCATTGCATTTGCTCAACAAGCATTTTATAAGCAATGAGTTTGTTTTTATCAGTATTGTCAAAAGGTGTTATCACATAAGCTGCCCCTTTTAATATAGAGGCGTCAGCATGTTGATAACCGCTTTTTTCAGAACCTGCCATCGGGTGACCGCCAATAAAATGCTGCCTTAAGCCACAATCAATAGCGGCTTCATGGATAATTGTTTTTACACTGCCAACATCTGTTATGATACAATCATTTTTGATAATATTTTTTAGTTTAGAAAAATAGGACGTAATAGTGACTACAGGTGTACATAAAAAAATGTAATCACATTGATTAAAATGGTGGTCGAGAGTTGGAATGATTTTATCAATAGTGCCATCGTTTAACGCTTCATTTAATGGTGCAAGCGTTCGGCTTGTAGCAATGATTTGATATTCAGGATGCACGTTTTTCAGTGCTTTGGCTATAGAACCTGCAATAAGTCCAAACCCAATAAATCCTATGGTAAGTTTGCGGTTAAAAAAATCTGGTGAATCCATGTCTGGCTCCATTCTGTTAAATTTATTTGTATATGATTGGTTTGTTTTATTCCTGCAAGAAATGAGCAAATACCGTGCTTATATGAGCATTTGGCGAATGTCATAAGGGTCGAATACCTCATGACTTACGTATAACAAGATTCATGCTCTGTGGCTTGTTATGGGCATTTGACTGATGAAAGGAATAATATCATTTTGCTATGTAAACTTAAAATAAGTATATCAAAATCTTGGGGTGCTTGCAAGGTGTGGGATAAAACAATGGTGTAGATAGGTTTAAACTGCAAGAGGTGAAATTTAGATAGAGTATAGATTGTGATTGAATAAAAGTTATAGAAAAAAGTTGAAACTCTTATTTAATAATGATAGAATAATTTTAGGTACTACTAAGATGGTAGGCGGTTAGCCCTCTTTGGAGGGAATGTGACCCTCCGTTTACATAGAAAACTGTAAAGGAATCTTTAATTTCTTGAAAGGAGGGCTGAGCCAATGGATATTTTAGGATTTATGGCAGTGTTAAGTTTTGGCTTAACTTGCTTTGGAATAGGATATTCTATCGGTAAAGATAGTAATAAAACACAAAAATAACCGCCCTCGGCTAAAGGATGCGGTTATTTTTGTCATTTAATTAACCGGGCTAACCGTCTATCAGTAGTCCTTAAAGGGTGTCTGCTAGTAGCAGATACCCTTTTTTCTATTGATATTGTAACATATGCAATTTTTATATGCAATATTCTTTTTTAAGTTTTCGTATTTTTTATCTTAAATAAAAAAATACGGAAACTGTTTATTATAATTAAATTATCACAAATAATCAAACTATTTTTAATAAAGATTGCCAAGAGCGTTCTCCAGCTATGATGAAGGTATTTAAGAGTACTGTTATTCAAAGAAATTGTAATAAAAAAGCATAATATTAGTATTTGTTCTAGTTATCACTTCAATGCCACAAAAGCATAAGTGGTGGGTGGGACTTGCTTGTTTTAGTGGGAAATACAAGTCCGTTTTGCAATATAGTACCTTTTGAATATTATGAAGAAAAAATTGACAAATGGCTTGTCTGTGCTAAAATAGAACCATTATAGTCGTAATATGGAGGATTTTTGATATGGCAGCAGCTTACAATCATAAAGTAGTTGAAAAAAAATGGAGAGGGAATTGGGAGGCGCATCCAATTAATGTAAATGATGGAAAGAAGCCAAAGTATTATTGTTTGGATATGTTTCCATATCCTTCTGGCAATGGACTTCATGTAGGGCATTGGAGAGGTTATGTTATCAGTGATGTATGGAGCCGATATAAAATGATGCATGGATATTATGTTATTCACCCAATGGGGTGGGATGCATTTGGACTTCCAGCAGAAAATTATGCAATTAAAAACGGCGTACATCCAAGAGTATCAACACAGCAAAATGTAACCAATATTAAAAGACAAATACAAGATATCTCAGCGGTTTATGATTGGGATATGGAGGTTAATACAACAGACCCATCTTTTTATAAGTGGACACAATGGATATTTGTTCAAATGTTTAATAAGGGACTAGCATATGAGAAAGAGATGCCAATTAACTGGTGTCCTTCATGTAAGACGGGACTTGCCAATGAAGAGGTTGTCAATGGATGTTGTGAACGCTGCCATTCAGAGGTGACAAAAAAGAACCTGAAGCAGTGGATGCTTAAAATTACAGCTTATGCAGACCGCCTTTTAGAAGACCTTGACAAGCTGGACTGGCCTGAGAAAGTAAAGAAGATGCAAAGTGATTGGATTGGTCGTTCTTATGGTGCAGAGGTTGATTTTAAAGTGGATGGCAAAGAGGAGAGTATAACGGTATATACAACACGACCAGACACATTGCATGGCGCTACATTTATGGTATTAGCACCAGAACATGCACTTGCAAAAGAACTTGCCACACCAGAGACACAAAAAGATGTGGAGGATTATATTTACAGGGCATCAACTCGTTCTAATGTAGACCGTATGCAGGATAAAGAAAAAACAGGTGTATTTACAGGTTCTTATGCAGTGAATCCATTAAATGGCAAAAAAGTGCCTATCTGGCTTTCTGATTATGTTCTTGCTGATTATGGCACAGGTGCAATTATGTGTGTTCCTGCACATGATGACAGAGACTTTGAATTTGCTAAAAAGTTTAACCTTCCAATTATACAGGTTATTGCAAAAGATGGAAAAGAAATCGAAAATATGGAAGTCGCTTATACAGAAGCAGCAGGAACAATGATTAACTCTGGCGATTGGAATGGTATGGAGTCGTCTGTTCTTAAAAAAGAAGCACCTGCTATGATTGAAAAAATGGGCGTTGGCAAGAAAAAAGTCAATTATAAGCTTCGTGATTGGGTATTTTCAAGACAACGATACTGGGGTGAGCCAATTCCAATTGTTCATTGTGATGACTGTGGCTGTGTGGCCGTTCCAGAAGACCAGCTTCCTGTACTGCTTCCAGATGTTGATAAATATGAGCCTACTGGAACGGGCGAATCACCGCTTGCAGCCATTGATGAATGGGTTCATACAACTTGTCCGAAATGCGGCAAGCCAGCAAGGAGAGAAACCAATACGATGCCACAGTGGGCAGGTTCTTCATGGTATTTTTTAAGATATGTGGATAATAAAAATGATAAGCAGCTTGTCAGTCCGCAAAAGGCAAATGAGTACCTTCCTGTTGATATGTATATAGGCGGAGTGGAACATGCCGTTCTTCATTTACTGTATTCAAGATTTTATACAAAGTTTTTAAATGATATTGGCGCCGTTGATTTTGATGAACCATTTACAAAGTTATTTAATCAAGGCATGATTACAGGTAAAAATGGTGTGAAAATGAGTAAGTCTATGGGAAATGTCGTTTCACCAGATGACCTTATTGAAGATTATGGCTGTGATGCGCTTAGAATGTATGAGCTTTTTGTGGGACCGCCTGAGATGGATGCAGAGTGGGACGACAGAGGAATTGATGGAGTACGCAGATTTTTGACGCGTTTTTACAATCTAGTATCGGATAGTGCCAGCAAAAATGTTGCTCCAACGGATGAATTGATAAAAATCAGAAATAAAATGGTTTATGATATTACAACAAGAATTGATAATTTTAGCTTAAATACCGTTGTGAGCGGATTTATGGAATACACCAATAAGTTGTTGGATATTGCAAAAAATATAGGCGGTATTGACAAGGATACATGCAATGTGATTGTTACGCTTCTTGCTCCATTTGCTCCGCATATGGCAGAAGAACTTTGGGAACTGCTTGGACATAACAAAAGTATATTTATAGAAAATTCATGGCCAACATATGATGAGGAGGCTATGAAGGAAGATACGGTTGAAATTGCAGTTCAGGTAAATGGCAAAGTAAAAGGAAAAGTAACCATTGCCGTTGATGCAGATAAAAATGTAGCAATGGAAAAGGCAAAAGCGGCATTGGGAGAGAAATGTCCAAGTACTATTGTTAAGGAAATTTATGTTCTGGGAAAAATTATTAATATTGTTGGAAAATAAGTTGCCAAAAATGGTTTTAGAGGGCGAGTTTTCAAGAGAATATTGTTAATATTATTGGAAGATAATAGGATAAGATATAAAAAAATAATAAATAATTGAGTATGTAAAAAATAAATAGCTTGGAGATAATCGTTATTATAAGCAGGTGATGGATAGCGTGGGGAATGAAAACAGCACCCACGCTATTATAATAAGTGTGTGATGGTAGAATGATATAGGATATGATAAAAGAATAAAAAATAGTATTTACATGATAAAAATAGTTATGATATAATTAATGGGAATAGTTTATAGGAAAGAGATATTGTATTTATGGATAAAAAAGATGAATATGCAGAAATACTGCTTAATGCTTATAATGAGGGAATATTTAAAATACTTTGGAATACATCAAGTTTTTCAATTGGAGTTGACCATAGAAGAAAAGATATGTTTCCTGAATTAAAAGATGAAAAATTTAAAAAATATATATTATACATTATAAGTATAATTAGAAAAATGGCAGAAGATAAAGAAATCGAAAATCTCCCAGAAGATGATTTGAAAGTAGCAAAGGAGATTTATGCGCAAGAAAAGGATTTAAAAAATCATCTCTATATAAAAAAGAATAGTAAAATAAATTGTTTTAGATTTTTAAGAACACAAATTATAAGTTATAGAAATGAAGAAAATCCTAAAGAGATAGAGGCAAATTCAGCGATAATAAAGATGATAATGGAAAATGATGATGATGATGAATCTTGTACATTTGAAGTTTCCAGACGAGATTTAGGAGATATTATAGAACAATTGATGGAACTAAAAGAAAAAATGGATAATATATAAAAGGAGGAAGAAAAATGACAGAACTTTTGGACAAAGATTTTGAGATGATTTTTCCTGAAACATTGCAACATACATATAATATTAAAAATCAATATGAATTTGGTTTAAATAAAAAATATAAGACATATAATGAGGATATGGAAAATGATATTGTATTTTTAAATCATAATTATGAAAATTATCAAGAAATTGAACGATATTTTAATAAAATAGCAAAAAAATTTGATGCCATTCAGATTGATAAAAAAAAATTAAGTGGTATGCCAGTAATAAAGGATACTAGAATACCAGTTAGTTTAGTTGCTGCCTGTTTAAAAGATGAAATGACAATTCAGGATATCTGTGAGGAATATAGGTTGACAAAGCAAGATGTAGAGACGGCTATGGAGTATGTGATTGAAATTTTGGATGTTCCCTATCAGGAAGGTTAAAATGAAGATACTATTAGATGAAAATATTACTCAAAAATCAATACCTATTTTACAAAAATATAAACATGATGTTATTCATATATTGGATAGATGTAATGCAGGACAAAGTGATAAGCGTGTGTTTCAACTAGCTTTAAAAGAACAACGAGTTTTGATTACATTGAATGGAAAAGATTTTATTGTTTTTATTCCACCTCAAACAGATTTAGGGTTGCATTATGGATTGATTTGGATTAGAAAATTTCAGGTTACAAATAAAAATTATGAAGAAGTAATGAATATAATAGGGGATTTTTTAAGAAGTAAGGGCAATAGCATAGAAAATATATATTATGCTATGAAGAAAAAGGGTGATTCTTATGAAATTATCCAACAATACCCTCGAAGTACAAAAATGTTCATTCAACTTTAAATAAGTACTAGTGTAGGAATAATAATGAAATATTTTATAATATATATAATAATAATAAATATCATAGCATTTATCATGTATGGAAGCGATAAAAGAAAGGCAATTCAAGGTTCTTTTAGAACGCCGGAAAAAGTCCTAATAGGGGTGGCAATAATAGGAGGTTCGGTGGGAGCATATGCAGGGATGCATATGTTCCACCATAAAACAAAACATGCAAAGTTTTTTATCGGTGTTCCATTAATAATAATAGTTCAGGTAATATCTTTTTTTCTTGTTCTGAAAGCTCATCTTTGACTTGGTCTATAATAAGCAACATGTCTTCTTTTGTAAAGGAGATGCCTGCCTGTTTTGCTTTGCTGCTTATAGCAAGCATGAGAGGCAGGATTTCATCTTTATTTTTGCCTTTTGACATAGACTTAAATTCATTAATAAGAAGCTGCTTTCTAAAATCTAATTCACTCACATTAACCTCTTTCTTGTGTGTAATCACACGATTTATTTTATGAAGTTGAACCTTATTTTGTTTTTAAGAAATAATAATTTAAGAACAGTGTACAATTTTTATTAAGCTTTGCAAGAAACTATAATTTAACAGTATGTTTGTTATACAAACTTGTAAGAGTTTCTTTCAATTTTTTTACAGGTTCAAATCATCAAGTTGTTTTAAATAGTCATCAAATAATTTTTGCTGCTCTTGATTCATTGCATTGGAAAATATTGAAAATCCTTTATCTGCTTCAGAAGACGGTCTTTGTTTTGTTTGCCCTGAGTCATTGTTATTGGAATGATTTTCGTTGTTATGTTCAATATCTTGAGCATTGTTGTCTTGATTATTTGTATTTTCTTGATTATTTTCGTTTGTGCCGGCAGTATTTGTATTGCCAAAAGCACTAGCAGCACTGCCCATATATTTTCCTAAGAGGTCTGATACATCCATATTGCTTTGATTCAATAATTCAGACATAGAAGAAAACATTTTAAAGCCTGAAATCATAGATTTATAATTTTCAGGTAAATAAGGAGCAATACTATTCATAAAATCATCATTATTGAGCAGATTGAGTAAAAAGTTAGAATTTTCATTATCCGTGCTTATTGTTTTGGTGGAATTTGACATACTGGTAATATTGCTAGCATAATTAAAAAAGTCTATGGTTTGTTTCAATTCCATAAACCGTATTATCAAGGATAAATTTTTTTGAAGATTAATATCCAAAAATGGGAGCATAGCCTTCATCATTTGAAATGAAGACGGTATTGTTACTATATCAAATTCTGTTAACGGTGGTTTATCTGCCATAATGCTCCTTTATTTGCACTGATTTTCAGCGTAATTTCATCCTGAAACTGATAATCAATATAATATATGTAGTTTGTTGTTTGATATGAATAAAAGTTAAAATCAAATTGCTATATAAAACTTTATGTAAAGATTCAAGGTTTCGCAAACGAAAATCGTTGTAGACGAAACCCTGAATTTTATCGAAGGGGGAAATACTGTTACTGCCTTTTAGACATTAGATTTTTTGGATTAAAATCCATTTTTGTCTAATTAGCAGCCACAGCCGCAGTTGTTGTTGCAGCCACAGCCGCAGCCGTTGCCGCTTAAGAAACTGCCATTGCCACCACAGAAGAAAAGAAGAAGGATAATCCACAGACAGCTGTCGCCGCCGTTGCTAAAACCGCTGCCGCAGCCGCAACCACCGCCACAGCCGCATCCGCCGCCGCCAAATGTGCTGCCGCATCCATTTCCTCCACACAATAAAAGAAGGATGATAATCCAGAAGCATGAAGAGCAACCGCCACCGTTGCCTCCACATCCGCATTCATTACATCCGCCGCAGTTTGTTGCTGCTAAATCACTCATTTTTTAGTCCTCCAAATGTTTTATGACATTTACACTACAATAATATGAGAAAGTGCTTGTGTCTGTTACAATATTTCTTACAAAAATGTTGCAAATAATTGTCCTTTGTTATATTATCAATGTTGATTAGTTTGTGTACAAACAAAGTTTCGCTTATTGTTTGGCATTTGACCGTTTGATAGCAATATAATGATAGAATAGTTATTCCGCTTATGGAGGATTTAATATTGAAAGTATCAGTAATTATTCCGTCCCTAAATCCAGATAATAAATTGATTCAAGTTGTTGATGCGCTGGTTGCAAAGGGATTTGATGATATTATTCTTGTTAATGATGGAAGTGATAAGGCTCATATGCAGCCTTTTTTGCAGCTTAAAGAGTATCGTCAGTGTACAGTGCTGACACATGAAATAAATAGAGGAAAAGGCAGAGGTTTAAAGACAGCATTTGATTATTGCATTGCCAATAGACCAGATATTGATGGTGTTGTTACGGTTGATGGTGATAATCAGCATAAAGCAGAGGACATATTAAATTGCTGTAATAAAATGATAGAATATAAAGATAAAGTAATTTTGGGCGTTCGTGATTTTTCAGGAGATGATGTTCCGCCAAAAAGCAAGTTTGGCAATAATATGACCAGTTTTGTCTTTAAGTTTGTATGTGGATTAAATATATCAGATACACAAACGGGACTTCGGGCTATACCATTAAAATTTTTACCATTGTTTTCACAAATCAAAGGGGAACGATTTGAATATGAGACCAATATGCTGTTAGAACTTAAAAACAGCAATATTGATTTTAAACAAGTTCCTATTGAAACTGTATATATAGAAGAAAATGCTTCAACGCATTTCAATCCTATAAAAGATTCATTAAAAATTTACGGCGTTATTTTTAAATATATTTTTAGTTCGCTTGCCTCTTCAGTAATTGATTTAGCAATTTTTAGTATTGTAAGTGCGCTTGTTTATAACAAATGTGAAGATTCTTTAAGAATTTTGTTAGCAACCGTTGTTGCAAGAATTGTATCCTCATTATTTAATTTTCTTTTTAATCGTAAGGCTGTTTTTAAGGCAAACAATAATTTTGGCAGTGCTATGATGCGATATTATGTTCTATGTGTCTGTCAATTAATGGTATCCTATGGATTAGTCTATGTGATAACAAGTTTATTTGGTTTAGGGCAGGTTATGACCGTTGTAACAAAAGGAATTATAGACACCATTTTATTTATGATTAGCTTTTATATTCAAAGAATATGGGTATTTAAGAAATAAATTTTATAGTTTATAAAATAATATTTATAAAATGTATAATTTTAAAGATTATTTTGCGAATAGGGATATTAAATAAATGGAAGAAGAAAGAAGGGGCAAGTATGATGTATGATAATGATGAAGATGAATATTTAAACGCAAGAGAAGAAAAGTCGAGAAAGATATCAGTTGATGAAGAGCCTTATAAAAAACATAAAAAATCTAGGAAAAAGATGACGACAAAGCAGAAAGTATTTCTATGGATTGGCAGAGTTAGTGCTGTTTTGGCAGTTACAATTGCTGTTTTTTTAGTGTTTGTGTATGGCGTTATGGCTGTTTTATGTTTTGGTCCGTCAAAGACAGCAAAGAAACAGTTTGTTATGTCTGTTCAGGAAACCAGTGCGATTGGTTTTTTGGCAAATTGGTTTTGTTCAGAGGAAGAGATTGCACAGATAAAGGAAGAAAATTCAGTTAAAGACACAACAGAGGTGACAGACACAAGTCTTGTTACAATTGATACAACAAAAAATGAAGATGTGCCGGATATTCAAATTATTGATGTGAAAGGGTCTACTTACAGAGGAAAGTTAATGATTGTCAAAGACCCATCAAGGTTGATTGTTGGAACTGTTGCCGCATTTCAGGGGCAAGGGCAGGTCGTTGCTGACATTGCAAAAAGGTATGATGCAATAGGCGGTGTTAATGGCGGTGAATTTATTGATGGTGAGACAACACTTACAGGTGTTCCAGTAGGGTTAGTTATGGTCAATGGTGAGGTTGTCAATGGTGCGAATAGCGGTGTATGTCATGTCACTGGAATTACACATGACAATAAATTGATAGTAGGCAATATGAATGCACAACAGGCAAAGGACAATAATATAAGAGATTGTGTCAGCATTAGCAATAGTATTGGACCATTTCTTGTTATTAATGGGGAACCTCAAGATGTATCAGGTATAGGTGGAGGTCTTAATCCACGTACAGCGGTTGGTCAGGCAGAAGATGGTTCCATATTGTTACTTGCTATTGATGGACGTATGGCAAATAGTATTGGTGCTTCTTTTTCAGATTTACAAGATATTATGCTTCAGTATGGAGCTGTCAATGCTTCAACAATGGACGGAGGCACATCAACACAGATGTATTATGATGGAGAAGTTATCAATACACCTTATTCACCACTTGGACCTCGTTCTTGTCCTACGGCATTTTTAATTAAATAAAGTTGCAATTATTGGTTCGCAGCATAAATACTTCAGAATAGGAGGAAAAATGGCAGCAAAAAGAAGAAAAGGTAAAACATTTAAAAAGTTTTTAATTATTTACTCAGCGGTTCTTGTATTTTTATGTATTATTGTATGGGGTATTTTGTATAATTTTATTGGTGATTATGAGAAGGGGAGACCTTCAAGTACAATGGATACATTAGCCGCTCGATTCAGTGCAGATAATATAGAGAATCTTCTCAATGAAAGCGGTGTTGTAGTCAATGAATTTGAATCCAATGAGATGGTTGCAGGGTATCTTAAAGATAAATTGAATAATGAAAAGGTTTCATATAAGAAAAAAGCGAGAGAATATTCAGAAGAGACTCCTGTATATATTGTGTTTGCTGGAGAAACACCCATTGCAAAGGTATCTCTTGAAAAAGATGGACAAGGTTTTTGGGGATTTAATAAGTGGAAATTAGGACAGATATCCTTTGATGATTTTGCAGATAAGACAACAAATAATACGATTACAGTAAGTGTCCCAAAAGGCAGCACAGTAACAATTAATGGAGTTGAAGTTAAAGACAATTATATTAAAGAAGATGATATTGAATTTGAACCATGCAAACATGTTGGCGATTATGTCAATCAGCCATTAAAGACAACGTATGAGATATCAGGACTTATTATACAGCCTGATATTAAGGTACAATTTAATGAGAATGATTTGAATGTGGAAGTTTCAAAGAACGCATATACAGCAAATTATCCAGGTGATGACGATTTGTTAGAATCGGTACGTGAGGATATAATGACACTTGGCAGAAATTATGGAAAGTATATTATTAATAGAGGCAGTCTTTCTTCGCTTACCAATCAGATGGTTGGATATGCGAAAGATTATATGAGTGATATTCCAGCAGTTTGGGCATTTCTTTATGGAATGACCTACACATATGAATTTCAAAATGAAGATATATCTAATTTTATAAAATATTCGGATGATTGTTTTTCATGTGATGTATATTATGATTTGTATGTTCAATGGAATAATGGTGATAAGACATATAATACCTCGCTTACGTATACTTATGTAAAGAAAGATGGTAAATGGGTTGTTGCAGATTTTATTATTAATTAAAAAACGATTTCTATGTCGTTGCGTATAAACATAAGATATATGGAACTGCTGCATAAAATAATGTATATTTTTTGATGCGGCAATTTTCATAGCGCAATAGGGAAGGAATATGCGGTATGGCAGAAAGTAGAAAGAATAAGTTTATAATACATGGAGGAATACTTGCTATGGCAGGTATTATTGTCCGTATTATAGGCATGTTTTATCGAATACCTTTAATGAATATTATTGGCAGTGAAGGGAATGGAATCTACAGTGTTGCATACAATATATATAATATAATGCTTGTATTATCTTCCTATGGTTTGCCAATGGCAGTTTCTAAACTTATATCTGCTAAATTTGTCAGGAAGCAGTATAAAAATGCAGGTAAGATTATTCGCTGTTCTCTTGTAGTATCTGTGTGTACGGGCGGTTTGGCAGCACTGCTGTTATTTTTTGGTGCCAATTCAATTGAAAAATTATATAAGGGTGTTGATGGTCTTGCTATTCCTCTTAGAGTTTTGGCGCCAACTATTTTTTTAGTGGCTGTAATGGGGGTGCTGAGAGGATTTTTTCAAGGTCAGGGAACAATGATTCCAACAGCATTTTCTCAGCTTATAGAACAGGTGATGAATGCTGTTGTAAGCATCATGGCTGGATATATACTGATGAAAACATTTGCACAGTCTGATAATGTTTCTGCGTATGGGGCAGCAGGAGGAACATTAGGAACGGCAATTGGAGCCTTATCTGGATTGGTGTTTATGATTTTTTTATATATGGCATATAAGCCGACATTTGTTAAGAAGCAAAAAAGAGATATGGTTAGTGATTCTTTGCAGGATTCACAAGTATATATCGTGATTCTTGCCACAATGGTTCCTATTATATTAGGGCAGACATTGTATCAAATTAGTGCGGTAATTGATGATGCTATGTTTTCTAATATTATGACAAAAATGAGTGTGTCAATAAATATTAAGGCAGATTTAGGCAATTTTGCGTCAAGCTATTCATTGCTTATCAGTATTCCTCAAGGAATTGCCTCAGCTATGTCAGCTTCTATGCTGCCAAGTGTTGTTGCCTCTTATACAAAAAATAATATGGCACATGTCCGAAATAAAATAACAAGTACGATAAAAACGAATATGATTATTGCTATCCCTTCATTTGTGGGCTTTATTGTAATTGGCAAGCCAATTATTGAATTGCTCTTTTCAGGTTATGACAGCACACAAGGAGCAATGATGCTTCGCATTGGAGCAATAGCAGTAGTGTTTTATACATTATCGACAGTAACGAGTTCCGCTTTACAGGCTATTGATGAGATGAGAAAACCTGTAAAAAATTCTCTTATTTCTCTTGTTGTGCATATTATTATTGTATATCTTATGCTTCGCTGGTCAAGGCTTGGAATATATGCACTTGTAATTGGCAATGCCTCATTTCCAATTTTAATATTTATACTTAATTTAAGAGATTTAAAAAAACATATTGATTTTAAATTAGAGTATATTCAAACATTTTTAATACCATTAGGTTGTGCCTGTATTATGGGATTTTTTGCATGGCTTGCATATACATTAATGTATATGTGTACAGGTGCAAATATGATATCTGTGCTTGTTGCATTGGCAGTTGCAGCAATAACTTATTTTTGTCCATTGATGCTGTGTAAGAAAAAGAAGTGGATATGAAAGGGGTTTGAACATGTTATGTGATAATTGTAATAAAAACGAAGCTTCTATACACTATACAGAAGTTGTGAATGGTGTTCGCTCAGAACATCATTTGTGCAGTGATTGTGCTGCAAGAATGGGGATTACAAGTATAGGAGATATTGGCAACAGTGATATACCATTTGTTAAGTTTTTAACAGGACTTCTTGCATCTTCAGGATTAGGCAGTGAAGATTATGATAATCCAATGTCACATGTACGATGCCCAAAATGTGATATGAGTTATCAAGAATTTATACAGATGGGAAAATTTGGTTGTTCAGAGTGTTATGATGTGTTTGGTCCGCTTCTTGATGATAATTTGAAAAAACTTCATGGCAGTGCAGAACATAAAGGTAAAATATATGCAAAGGCTGTTAGTGATGATATAGAAGATTTGACGGATGCTAATGATACAAGTGATAAAGCAGATGATGCTAAAGGGGAAAATATAAGTAAATTAAATAAAATCAATCAGTTAAATAGAAGGTTAAAGGAAGCAATTGAGTTGGAACGATATGAAGATGCTGCAAAATATCGTGATGAGATAAAAGCACTGAAAGAAGGGTGTGCAAATGATTAGATGGTTTGAAGAAAATGGACTGCAAAGTGATGTTGTTGTATCAAGCAGAGTGAGATTAGCCAGAAATCTTAGAAGTTATAATTTTTCACCAAAACTTACAGACGTTGATGCAAGAGTAATGGTAAATCATTTGAAGGAAAAAATAGCTTCTCTTGGCTGTGTATCTAAATTTAATTCGTATGATTTTAGTGAGTTGGACGACTGTCAAAAACATGCTATGAAGGAACGACATGTTATCAGCAATTATTTGCTTGGACAAAATACGGCAGCAGGTTTTGTCTCGTCTGATGAAGATATATCCATTATGTTAAATGAAGAAGACCATATCCGAATACAAGGATTTGGCGCTGGAATGAATATTAAAAATGTCTATGATAAAGTAAATAAAATTGATGATTCTTTAGGTGATGTGTTGGATTATGCCTATAACAAAAAATATGGGTATCTTACAACTTGTCCGTCAAGCGTTGGAACAGGAATGAGAGTCACTTATATGCTGCATTTACCTGCGCTTACAATAACAAATCGAATCAGCGGTATTGCTACAGAGGTTGGTCGATTTGGTATGATGTTGCGCTGTGTTTTTTGGGATAATAACAGTGATGGTTATGGGGATATATACAAACTTACCAATCAGCTAACACTTGGGCTTACAGAACAGGAGGCAATGGATAATCTTAATCATATTGCCAATCAAATTATTTTGCAGGAACGAGCAATCAGGAAACAATATATTGCCAGTAGAAAAATAGAGGCATTGGATTCAGTATATCGTTCTTATGGATTATTAAAATATGCAAGAAAATTATCACAAAAAGATGGTATGATATTACTTTCTCAAATTAGAATGGGGTTGGCAGAAAAATTGATTCATATGGAGACACAGGAGGAATTTTCAATTTATCAGTTGATGATTGGCATTCAGCCTGCAAATCTTATGCTTATCAGTGAGGAAGAATTGTCTTTTGAGGCGCTTGAAGAGCGCAGAGCACAGTTTATTCGAGAACATTTGCCTTTGATTCAATAATTTAGGCGGACTAGTGTGAAAAATAATGCTGATGCACTTATTGTTTCACAAACAAACAAGTTTGTTAACTATTTGTGCCGAAGCGTCACAAATAGGGCTTGATGCGACAATAGAAATCGCCTATGCAACTGCTTTAGCAGTTTTTTCTATTGCGCAATTCCTACGCTACGCTTCGGAATGGAGGACTTTTATGCAAAGTAGATTTACAAAGAAAGCACAGGAAGCCTTAAATCACGCGACAGAAGCGGCTACTGTGCTTGGACATAGTTATATTGGTTCAGAACACATTTTGATTGGCTTGATACAGACAGAAGATTGTCTTGCTTCGGCAGTATTGCAAAGTTTTGATGTGACGGACGAAAAGATTATAAATTTGGTGTATCAGCTTATTGCACCAGAATCGGCTGTTGGTATGAAAGAGCCATCTGGTTATACACCACGATTGAGAAGGATTCTTGAAAATGCTGCAAAAGAAGCAATACGATTTAAATCCGACCTGATTGGAACAGAGCATATTTTAATTGCCATTATCAAAGAATCAGAAAGTGTTGCTGCGCGATTGCTTACTACAATAGGAGTGAATATTAAAAAGTTGTATATTGATATTCTTGTGGCAATGGGTGAGGATGCCAATAATTATCGTGATGATATGCACGGTAATAAAAAGAATAGTGGCAAGAAAAAGACACAAGTGCTAGAACAGTACAGCAGAGATTTAACAGAAATGGCGGCACATGGAAAACTAGACCCTGTAATTGGCAGAACAGAAGAAATTAATCGAGTTATTCAGATTCTTAGCAGAAGAACAAAGAATAATCCTTGCCTTATCGGTGAGCCTGGCGTGGGAAAAACAGCTATTGCAGAGGGATTGGCGGCTAAAATTATTCAAGGTGACGTGCCAGAAACGATTAAAGATAAGAGAGTACTTACATTGGATTTGTCAGGCATGGTGGCAGGTTCTAAATATAGAGGAGAATTTGAGGAAAGAATTAAGAGAGTTATCAGTGAAGTTCGTGATGATGGCAATGTGTTGTTGTTTCTTGATGAGCTTCATACTATTATTGGCGCTGGTGGTGCGGAAGGTGCAATTGATGCATCCAATATACTGAAACCATCATTAGCGCGAGGTGAAATTCAGCTTATTGGAGCAACAACGTTAGAAGAGTATCGCAAATATATTGAAAAAGATGCGGCGCTAGAACGGCGTTTTCAACCTGTAAAAGTAGAAGAACCAACAGTAGATGAGGCAATTCAAATATTGATGGGGCTTCGCAAAAAGTATGAAGAACATCATAATGTTACTATTGATGATGCAGCAGTTATTGCATCAGTTAAACTTTCAAAAAGATATATTAATGACCGATTTTTGCCAGATAAAGCCATTGATTTAATTGATGAGGCATCTTCAAAGACAAGATTAACGGCTTATGTGATGCCTGAAAGCATCAAAAAGATAGAAGAAGAGATTAAAAAACTGGACGAGAAAAAAGAAGATGCCATTAAAAATGAGGCTTATGAGGAAGCTGGCGAAATTAAAAAATTGCAGAACAAAAAGCGTCAAAAATTAGACAAACAGATGATGGAGTGGCAGGAAAAAAGAAGCAATGCCAATTTGAATGTAGGAGAGGAAGAAATTGCAGAAATTGTTTCTACATGGACAAAAATTCCAGTGTCTAAGATTGCACAGACAGAATCAGACAGACTTTTGAAATTAGAAGAGACGCTTCATCAGAGAGTTATCGGACAAGATGAAGCAGTAACTTCCGTTGCAAGAGCAATAAGAAGAGGGCGTGTAGGCTTAAAAGACCCTAACAGACCTATTGGTTCATTTTTGTTTTTAGGACCTACAGGAGTTGGTAAAACAGAGCTTTCAAAGGCATTGGCGGATGCGATGTTTGGCACAGAAAATGCGTTGATTCGTGTTGATATGTCTGAATTTATGGAAAAGCATACCGTGTCAAAGTTAATTGGTTCGCCTCCGGGATATGTAGGATATGATGAGGGTGGTCAGCTATCTGAGAAAGTGCGAAGAAATCCATATTCTGTTATTTTATTTGATGAGATTGAAAAGGCACATCCAGATGTATTTAATGTGCTTTTGCAAGTGCTTGATGACGGACATATAACAGATTCAACAGGTCGTGTTGTTGATTTTAAAAATACAGTAATTATTATGACATCCAATGCAGGGGCAGAAAATATAGTAGAACCAAAAAAACTTGGCTTTGCAACGGCAAATGATGAGAAATTTGAGCATGAAAATATGAAAAACAAAGTAATGGACGAAGTAAAGCGTATTTTCAAACCTGAATTTATTAACCGAATTGATGAGATTATTGTATTCCATACATTAAATAAGGCTCAGATAGGAGAAATTGTGGATATTATGATTCGTTCTGTCAATAAGAGAATGATGGAACAAATGAAATTATCTATTGAATTAGATGAGGATGCCAAAAATTATATTGTTGATAAAGGCTATGATGTAAAATATGGTGCCAGACCACTTAGAAGAACGATTCAAAATGATATTGAAGATGCACTTGCTGAAAAGATATTAGAGACAAAGGTAAAAGTTGGCAATAGATTGCTTGCCACAGTAAAAGACGGCAAATTGAACTTTACGACAAAGCGAGGTATCAATAAGTAATGCTTGCGCTGTGATAGCGGCTAGGTGATTTAAGCAAGTAGCAAAGCGGATTGTAAATATCTGTTTGACTGTCTTTATACAGTTTACAAAATGTTCATTATTAGTCCACCATTTTACACTAGAATATCTGTAGGAAGTATTGTATAATTATTTTATGAAATACGGACGCTAAATTTGAGGAGGACTTTTAGATGGCAGTAGTAGAGGAATTGATTGATTCAGAAAAAGATGGTGGACTTAGTTTTGGTAATTACAAACTTGATGTTAAGTCAAAAAAGTCAGATTATGAGTACTGCGGAGATATGTATAAGGTAAAGACTTTTAATGAGATTACAAAACTAGAACGCAATGGTTTATTTGTTTATGAGTCTGTTCCAGGAACAGCTGTAAATAATTTTAAGGCTACCGCTGATGTTGTTACATTTTTTGTTGAGGGTGCTAGCGATGCACAGATTACTCTTGAATTGGAGGAAGGCTCTTCATATGCCATTACGATTGATGGAGAAGATGTAGGTACAATGACGACAAATATGGGTGGCAAATTAGTATTTTCTGTTGAATTTGATGGAGATACAAGAGTAGCTGTTGAGATAAAAAAGGTTTAACAGGAACATAAAATTTGCTAAGACAGGCAAATTGTTTACTTAAAAGGGATGTATTGTTCAGATTAAAGTTAAATATGAGTTTTATGTGATGAGACTGCCACATTAAGCAGAAATATTTAAGGCTTAATGTGGCAGTCTTGTTTTCACTTATCCATTTATATCAAAGATTATAAAGGATTTGTGTGGAAAATAAATGTTTTGTGTATGTGTGCTGCTTTACACAAAGTTGTTAAAAAGTTTTTAATTTTTATATAAAAGCAGTACAGAAATGGGGATTTTTATGGCAAAGGTTAAAGACACAGCATTTTTTTGTAATGAATGTGGATATGAGTCTGCAAAATGGTTTGGGCAGTGTCCTTCATGCAAGCAGTGGAATACTTTTGTAGAAGAACCTGTATCAAAAAGTACAAATGTAAAGGGCGTTGTTCAGACGTCTTTGCGCAATTCAGATATAAAAAAAGGTACACCTGTACAATTATCAACTGTTCAGTCTACAGATAAGGATAGAGTGACAACAGGTATCAAAGAATTTGACCGTGTATTGGGGGGCGGCATTGTAAGCGGTTCTTTAATATTAGTGGGAGGAGACCCAGGCATTGGCAAATCAACATTACTTTTGCAAATGTGTCATAATCTTTCTAAAAGTGGAAAAAAAGTATTGTATATATCAGGCGAAGAGTCCTTGACACAGATAAAGCTTCGTGCTGAGCGGGTAGGAACAATAAGTGAGGAGTTAATGGTTTTATGTGAGACAAGTCTTGAAGTAATAGAAGGGACGTTAAAATCAGAAAATCCTCAAATTGTGATTGTGGATTCAATACAGACGATGTATCGGGAAGAAATTAGTTCAGCGCCAGGAAGTGTAGGTCAAGTTCGTGAGACGACAGCTATTCTTATGCAGTTGGCAAAAGGCTTAAATATTAGTATTTTTATTGTGGGACATGTTACAAAAGAAGGTGTTGTTGCAGGACCTCGCGTTTTGGAACATATGGTTGATACAGTGCTTTATTTTGAGGGAGATAAATATGCTACATATCGAATTTTGCGAAGTGTAAAGAATCGATTTGGTTCTACTAATGAAATTGGTGTATTTGAGATGCAAGAAAAAGGATTAATCGAGGTAACAAATCCATCTGAGTATATGCTTACTGGGAAACCAGAAAATGCATCAGGTTCCATTGTTGTTTGTCTGCTTGAAGGAACACGACCTTTATTAGTTGAGATTCAAGCATTGGTATGTGATTCTAACTTTGGTTTGCCCAGAAGAACTGCCGCTGGAACGGATTACAATAGAGTTAATTTATTGATGGCTGTCTTAGAAAAACGAGCAGGTATTCATTTGTCTGCAAGCGATGCTTATGTCAATATAGCAGGAGGTGTAAAAGTTAATGAGCCAGCTATTGACCTTGGTATTGTGATGGCTATAGCAAGTAGTTTTCGCAATAAAGTAGTAGATGATAAAACGATTATTTTTGGGGAAGTTGGTCTTGCAGGGGAAGTCAGAGCAGTAAGCCAGCCACAGATTCGAGTAAATGAAGCAATAAAACTTGGGTTTAAAATATGTATTCTTCCATCTGTATGCTTGAAAAATATCAAAAAAACTGATAAAATTACATTAATAGGTGTACGTAATATTATAGAGGCCATAAAGTTAATAGAATAAATAATTTGCAGATATCTTTAGGGTAGTGCAATAGACGAAATGGCAAGTGTACATAGTGCGTTTTAAAGAGGAGGGGGATATGGAAAATATAGAAGTCATTAATAATTTAACAAATATTCTTAATGGGCTTGATGACTCACAAGAAAAGTTGGAAAAGGATGCATTTGATGTTATCAATTCGTCCGATACATCACTTAATTTAATTAAGGAAAGTATTAGCAGCATTGAAGAAATACTAAAGATGATTGATACATTAAATAGCGTGGTAGAGCAATCTTCAGCAAAGATTAAGGAATTGGTTGAATTATCAGGTAATATTGAAGAATTTGCAACCGTTATAAGTAATATATCTAAGAGGACAAATATACTTTCGTTAAATGCTTCCATTGAGGCAGCTAGAGCAGGGGAGCATGGTCGTGGGTTTGCAGTAGTAGCCAGTGAAGTTCGCAGTCTTGCCTCACAGTCTTCAAAATCTTCAAAAGAAATAACCGATACGATTGCAAAGATTCAGACTTCAGTTGATGAGACGGTTATTTCAATGAAATCAATATTTGATAATGCCACAGCACAAAAGGACAAGGCAGATTCTGTAGGGAAAATTTTAAATAAGGTCGTTGATGCTGCCTATACGGCAAATGAGTTGGCACGTAATATTGAAAATGAGATTGCATATCAAAGAGAAATTACAGACGAGGCAAAAAATGCTTTAAAGTAATGTTTAGATATATTGCAAATTTCATAAAGCATTTGTTAAACAAATAAAGCAATTTTATATAATAAGGGCTGTTGCAAAAGATTTTTTTTACATATAGTATGATTTATTTTAAAAATACTATATTAAAATGTGAAATTTTTATTTTGTACCACCCTTTATTATTTTTTATAATAAGATGCAAGCAAATAGTTGTTACTTTTTAATTATTATGGAGATATTAATTAAGAGTATATAAAAAGGAAAGGTTTTTTATGTTTAAAAAGAAAAAGAACAATAAAAAGAAACATAGCAGTTTGGAATATTATCTGTGTGCAGGTCTCGTATTAAGTCAAGTAGTTCTTATGGTATGGGATATGATAGAGTATAAAAAGCAAGAAGAAAAACAAGAGAAAATCCAAGTTGATTTAAAATAGGAAAAGACGCGTAAAAAAATAGAAAAAAGTTATTGACAGGATTCGACTTAAGTGATAATATAATCAAGTCGCCGCGAGAGAGTTGAAAGAGTGGACAAGATAACAAGGATATTGGGTAAAGATATTTGATAACGTTATAAGTGCAAATGAGATTCTTAAAAGCGGCAAGATAGAGGATATTAAAAGATATAAAAAGTATAGTAAGTTATATTTTTAGATTAAAAAATATCCCTTATAATAAAGGAAATAAGGAATCATAAATATAAATAGATTCCAAATTGACGATTGAACCTTGAAAACAAATGCTAAATCGAAAAAACGATAGCAGAATAGTA
>CAJUTV010000005.1 GCA_910589305.1 uncultured Lachnospira sp.
ACATACATAGACAATAAACACAACCGCAAGTAACGGAAAAGGCTATCCTCTACTGTGAATATCCGCTTAACTGTTCTGTCAAAAGTTAAAGACTTGTTAAGAATTTTTATGATATGATTCAGAACATGAAGAAAATAAAACGAGGGAAAAGAGGTATACACTATGTTTTGGAGGATATTGAAAAAAGATCTGAAACGCAAAAAGACCATGAACATCATTTTGCTGCTGTTCGTTATATTATGTTCCATGTTTGCAACGGCGGCGGTGAACAACATCATAGCCGTTACAGGCGGTATCGAGCATTATTTCGACTTGGCGGATGTCCCCGATGTCAACGTGCAGATGTTCAACAGCGGAGAAAACGATCTCGGGGAAAAGATCGGGGAGCTTGCCTGTGTCAGGGAGATAAGAACCGAGCATTGGCTGGTTGTATCCAGCTCAAAGTATTTCAGGCATAACGGAAAGAAACTTGCTAATTTCACGAATGTTGCCTATTTGCTTTCCGATCGTGAAATGGCTGTCAACTATTTCGATAAGAACAATCATATCATTGAAAGTGTGGACAAGGGCTGCTTTTATGCCAGCGCTTCTTTTTTACAGGACATTGATATAAAAGAGGGCGACGAGGTGGAGCTGGATGTGGGTGATAGTCACCTCACGCTTAAGTTTATGGGGCGGTTCAAAGGTGCGCTGTTTAGTTCAGAAAACTCGTATCCCCCGTATCTTATCATGAACTCTGCTGACTATGACTATCTTGACAAGGACGAAGCCACTCATATCATGAATTGCGGGCAGCTTTGTGTAAATACATCAGAAGTTGATGAAATAAGGGAACTTGCAAGGAGCTATAGCGGTGTAGTTGTCAACACACGGGAAGAATGCAAGAGTATTTATCTCTATGATATGCTTTCGGCTTATATCTTAATGGTAATCAGCATCGTGCTGATGTTCACAGCCTTTGTGGTGCTGCGTTTCACGATAGGCTTTACGGTCAGTGAGGAATTTCGTGAGATTGGTGTGATGAAGGCAGTCGGTATCGACAATGGCAGTATAAGAAGCCTGTATATCATCAAGTATCTTGTAATTGCTGTGGTCGGTACATTGATAGGATATTTCTGTTCTGTCCCTCTTGGGGATATGATGATGGAAACCGTATCGGGAAATCTGGTTCTTGGCAGCGAGAGCGGCACTCTTATGGGGCTTTTAAGCTCCGCGGTGGTAGTTATCATTGTTCTGCTGTTCTGCTACGGCTGCACACGCAGAGTAAATAAACTTTCGCCAATCGACGCGGTAAGAAATGGACAGACGGGTGAGCGCTTCCGAAGAAAAAGCCTTTTGCGCTTAGGGCGCGTGGAGCTGCCGTCAACCGCATTTCTCTCGGTCAATGATATACTCAGCTCACCGAAACAGTTTTCTATCATAATAGTTGTGTTTACGCTCTGTATACTGCTGATGACGATTATGTCAAATTTTGCATTGACATTCAAAAGTGAAAAGCTGCTGCGCTTCTTCGATGTACCCTCAAGTGAAGCGCATATCATGGATAGCGAAATATTTGGAGAGATCATGGTAGATCAGAGTACATATAAGACAATCATCGCAGATACCGAAAAACTCCTTGCCGATAACGGAATGCCCGGTAAATGCACAGTGACGGTAGACACGCAGTTTGAAACATCGCACAAAGACAAAACAGCAAAGCTTACTTTCGGTGTCATAAAAGGTGAAACAAATGACACGTTCCATGCAGACATGGGCAGCGCTCCGCAGAAGACAGACGAGATTGCTGTAACAGCAGGAACCCTTGATGACTTAGGTGCAGAGATCGGCGACAGGGTAACGATAGTAATGAATGAAAAAGAGTACAAGTTTATCATCACAGGAACATACTCCTCGTTCGTCAGCACTGCTTTTCTATATAAAGATTTTGACTTTGGAAATCTGCCTGCAAACAATATAATGGGTATACAGATACACTTTGACGGCAATCCTGACAAGGATCAGATAAACCAAAACATTGAAAAGCTCAAAAGTCTGCTCGAAACCGACAAGGTGTATTCGACCTCGGACTTCATCAATAATTTTACAGGAATGTCCAATACGCTGAATGCGATCAAACAGATGATGATGATCATTACTGTGATTGTAACGGCATTAATCGTTATACTTATGGAGCGTTCGTTCATCTCAAAGGAAAAGCGTGAGATTGCACTGATGAAAGCGGTGGGGATTCCTAACAGCAGTATTGTTGCACAGCATACACTGCGGTTTGTAATCGTATCGGTCATTGCCTGCATCGTTTCTTTGGCGGTGTTTATGCCAATCAGCAACGTAATGATGAATTGGGTAGGCAACATGGTCGGCGATGTATCAGGCTTGAAATGCGATTTTAACCCACTGGAAATATTTGTAATTTGCCCATCAATTCTCATCAGTGTGACTGTCATTGGCTCATTCCTGACAGCACTTTACACAAAAACAATCAAGGCTTCCGATACGGCAAGCATAGAATAGAATAAGTAGGAGGACAACATAATGAATCATACGGTTTTACAAACAAAGGGACTTTGCAAGACATATATTGTGAACAAACATCAAAACAATGTGTTAAAAAACGTCAATCTGACGATTGGCGAAGGCGAAATGGTAGCGGTCATGGGTCCCTCCGGCTCAGGCAAAAGCACACTGCTTTACTGCGTTTCGGGAATGGACAAAGTGACCGCAGGCAAGGTGTTCTTTAACGGCAGGGAAACGGCAAAGCTTGGTGATAAGGAGCTTGCAAGGCTCAGACTTGATGAAATGGGTTTTATTTTTCAACAGATGTACATGATGAAAAATCTTTCGGTACTTGACAATATTATTTTTCCTGCGGTAAAGTCAAAAAAGAATACGGAGAGCCGCAGACAGACTGAGGAGCGTGGCAGAGCACTCATGCACAGGCTCGGTATTGATGATGTGTGCGGCAATGATATTAATGAGGTGTCAGGCGGACAGCTTCAGAGGGCTTGTATTTGTCGCAGTATGATAAACAATCCTAAGATGCTCTTTGCTGATGAGCCAACAGGCGCTCTCAACCGTGCAAGCTCTGATGAGGTCATGAATGAGCTGCTCTCCCTTAATCGTGATGGTACAACGATTATGTGCGTGACTCACGATCCAAAGGTTGCCGCCAAGTGCAGCAGGGTGCTTTACATTGTGGATGGCGGTATTATCGGAGAAAAAGAAATGGGACATTTTGGTGGCAGTGACAAGGAGCTTCGTGACCGTGAAAGAGAGCTGAACAATTGGCTTATGGAACAAGGCTGGTGATATTTGCAAAATCTTAGCAGATATGATACAAGACTTGTAGGAGGTGATTTTATGACCGATATTCTGATAGTAGAAGATGATAAGGAACTAGCCAGCTTGCTGTCTGACTTCCTGCGTGATGAGGGCTATACTGTGTCAAGCGTGGACAGCGGAGAGCGTGCCATGCAGCTCTTTAAGCAATATGGCGCAAGGCTTGTAGTGCTTGACATCAATCTCCCCGATGTGAACGGCTTTGCAGTTTGTTCTAAACTTCGGGAAAATGCAGATACTCCTATATTAATCATAAGTTCAAGGACGGACAAGGAGGATAAGCTAAACGGCTTTAATCTTGGTGCTGATGATTATATAGAAAAACCCTATGATATTGATATTCTTATCGCTAAGATTAAGGGGATATTCAAACGGCGGTATCAGTATGATATATTGTCGGCGGATGGTGTGACGCTCAATCTTGTAGATAAAACAGCAGTCATTGATGGAAAGCCCATAGAACTGCCTGCAAAGGAATTTGACCTGTTGGCACTTCTGATTGAAAATCAGGGCAAAGCTCTGAAAAAAGAGTATCTGTTTGTCACTGTCTGGGGCAGTGACAGCGATTCGGAGCTACAAACGCTCCATGTGCATATCAACCGTCTCCGCCAAAAGCTCGGTGATGATCCTAAAAATGCAAAGCGTTTGCTTACTGTGTGGGGTGTGGGGTATAAGTTTGTATGAGGGCTTACAGAAGACTGTGTATTGTAGTGATAACTATATTTCTTTTGCTGACGGTGGCATTGAATCTATTTCTTGTAGGGGTTAAAGACAGAAATGAAGGCATTTATCGTGTTGAAGCCAAGCGGCTTGCAGATGAGATAGCTGAAACAGGCAATTATGACCTTGAAAAATATCCCCACATTACAGGGGTGTTCAATGCTGATGATGGCGAACTGTATATCTCCAATGAGCATTATCTAATCATAGAAGCAGGCGGTATGCAGTATCGTGTGGAGTATGTTGTCGGAAACGGACAGTACAGCGTTGCAGCAATAAACTGTATATTTGGTGCGCTGTTCCTGTTGATAGTTGGTCTTTTGTATTATATTTGGAGGCATATCATTGTGCCATTCGGCAGGTTGAACGCTGTTCCACAGGAGCTTGCAAGAGGCAATCTTTCTGTCCCGATACTAGAGGAAAAAAGCCGTTTCTTCGGAAAATTTACATGGAGTGTGAATCTTCTGCGTGAGAGTATCGAGGACAGCCGCAAAAAAGAAATCACGATGCAGAGAGACAAAAAACTCTTGCTGTGCTCTCTTTCCCATGACATCAAAACGCCTTTGTCTGCGATCAAACTCAATGCAAAGGTACTTGCCAAGAGATTATACATGGACGAGGAAAAACGGCGTGCTGTTGCCGAGAGCATCAATACTCGTGCAGATGAGATAGAGCGTTTTGTCAGCGAGATTACAAAGGCGGCGAGCGAGGACTTTATGAGCTTTGAGGTCACACAGAGAGAGGCTTTTTTAAGCCTTATCATCACAAGAATAGATGCGAGATATGCTCCCCAGCTTGCCATGTCGGGAACGGAGTTTGTGATTCACAAATATGATGACTGTATTCTTTCCTGTGACCCCGACCGCCTAGCAGAGTGCCTGCAAAATCTGATTGAAAATGCAATCAAATATGGTGACGGCAGACAAATTGAGATTAGCTTTGATAAAATGGATGGCTGTGAGCTTATCACAGTATCAAATACAGGCTGTACTCTTGAAGAGAAAGAATTGCCGCAGATATTCGAGAGCTTTCATCGTGGAAATAATGCAGACAAGGTACAGGGCAACGGGCTTGGACTTTTCATATGCCGCAGGCTGATGAGGCTCATGAATGGAGAGGTATATGCGGATATTCATAATGAATGCTTCTATATAACGCTTGTTGTAAAAATGGCGTAAAGTGACAACTATTTGTTCAAAAAACGAAAATCGTAACATTTATGTAGAACAGGGTAAAACAGGACGGATTCGACATATTTCAAAAAAGGAGATAAAGTAGCTGTCTAACAGTGGGTTCTGATTGTCATGTATAATTATTTGCAAAAGAAGTGAAAATTTGAAAAATCCATTGACTTTTAGAACATTGTTCAATATAATATTGTTGAACAATGTTCAAGAAAGGGCTTATATGGACAAAAATACAAATGTAAAAAATCGCATTATTGAAGTAACAACTGAATTGATTGAACAGCATAACGGCAATATTAAAGACATTACTGCCCGTATGATTGCAGCGAAAGCAGGCGTTGGCTTAGGCTTGATTAACTATCATTTTAGAAGTAAAGAAAAATTGATAACAGAATGTGTGCAGCGCATTATCGGAAAAGTAGTTACAGAATTTCAGATGACGAAGCAATATGAAACAGATAAAGAATGCTTAACGGCTTGCGCTACGTATGTTTTTGATTTTCTATTTGAATATTCTGCAATTTCGCGTGTTTCTATTTTGGGTGATTTACAAAATTATACAAAGAATTGTAATTCTGTACTTACTCAACAAGGCTTTTCGCTGTCTTTGAAGAATGGTATATCAGATAAAAATAAATCTATGTTTGTATTTATTCTTACTGCCGCAATGCAGACGGCATTTTTAGGAAGTGAAACAGCCACACAATTACTTGGTTATGATTTTACGAAAAAAAAGGACAGAGCTGCATATATCAGTAAATTGGTTGATTTTCTTTTTGGAGGGGCGGTGCAGATTGATGAATAAGAAAATAGGTGTGTATGGCTCTATTGTTAATTTCATTGCAGTAATCTGCTTTGCCTTGTGTATGTTATTTGGTTTTAATCATGGCAGTTACTTTTCTTCTATGTTTATTGCGTTTGGTTTTGTACTAATGATGTGCGGATATGCTTACTTTGCCAAAAAGGAAATAAAATTAGCTGGCTATATATCAGTGGCTTTTTCCGTTATATATACAACCATCATATTATTAGTTTATTTTGCACAGTTGACGACTGTCCGGTTTAATAACTTAACACAGCAAGCTGCCATACTTCTTGATTTTCAGCAATGTGGATTGTTGTTCAATTATGACTTGTTAGGTTATGGAATCATGTCATTAGCTACATTCTTTGCGGGATTGACAATAAAACCACAAACAAAAACAGATTGTTGGCTAAAATATTTGCTTATGGTACATGGAGTATTTTTTATTTCCTGTTTGATTGTTCCTATGCTTGGGGTATTCAAAGCAGATAGTCCAACATGGATAGGTATGGCGGTATTAGAATTTTGGTGTTTATATTTTGTTCCTATCAGTATTTTATCTTTTTTACATTTTTCTAATTGTAAGGAATAAGACCAAGACCTGAAATGGAAAAATAGAATAGGTATGCTGCCTTGTTTGCAGAAATCATAAAGGCTCATTTATAGTGATACTTTACATACAATAGATGATAATATAAAACAATTTCCAATAATGAAATTCCTGCCAAATAAAAAAGTTAAAAACTGACAGACTTTGTAGAAATATACAGTTTATTGCGGTTTTCAAGACTTAGAGAAACATAGAAAAATACATCTTCACATCAAACTTACAATGGTGTATAAGTTTGTACAGAGATGAAAAAATCGCATAAAATAACAAAATCAGAGAGCATGAAGCAGGATACCTACAAAGTAGGTGGATTTTGGAATTAAAATGAATGGGCAGTCCTATAAAGGGATTGTCCATTTTTAAAAATAATGGATAAAACAAAGTGGAATTTGAAACACACGGTTTTATGAGCGATTATTGTTCTCTGTAGGTTATCAATAAAATTTTCCAAAACGCTTGAAAATAAAGGAGTTATCGCAATGTGTCCGCCTTTCCCTTTATACAGTTTCATACAAGTTTACTCTTGCTTTGACTGCTTATGGGTACAAAAAATGAACAATATTTGAGCGTATATATGGGAAGTTGTAGAGCATAAGATACTTTATTCGTAGGCGGTAGGCGGCATTTCTGCGGTTTATAGGAGTGCAGTTTAATTCTAAATTAAGAGAAGTTAGGGGAATTGAAAAAGCGTATGCTTTCATATATAATTGAAGCTGAAAAGTAGATTATAAAATTGACGAAAGCATTGACAAATATTTAAAACACATAACGGATATTAAAACCATTACAGCAAGACAAGGTATCAAGCTGTTACCGCTTATTGCAAGGTATAAACCAGAGTTAAAGAACATATTATTTTCGCACTTTATAAGGCGAATATATGTGTTTATGATGATAGTATGCAGCCATTGGTTTATAAGGATATTCAAAAAGTATTGAAAGAAATATAAAAATTATAAGGACAAATCCCCATTTGTTGGAAAATTACATATAAATAATCAAAGTTTGGAGGATATTAAGATGGTGCATATAAGGAAGGCAAAAGAAACAGACCGTAATAATGTAGCTTTATGTATTGCAGAAGGATTTGAAAAGGATTTTTCAATATTATGTAAAGATAATCAAAAAGTGGCAGATGCTATCACAACGGGATTGAATATAGAAAGATTTTATGTGGCAGATATAAAGGGAGATATTGCGGGAGTGTTGGCAATTTCTGATTGCAATGGCAGAGCTGCAAGAGCAGAGAAGGCATCTTTGAAGAAACATTTTGGGTTCTTTAAAGGAATTATTGGTACTTTTGTTTTAAAAGAAGAATTTGAGAAGCAACTTGAGTATCCTATTACAACTGGATACATAGAATTTGTCACAGTACGAAAAAAATACCGAAAACAAGGTATTGCTACAACTATGATTCAAGAAAGTATGCTGCTTACAAATTATCAAGATTTTGTGCTTGATGTTACGGATATAAATAATAATGCTATTAAATGTTATACGAATATCGGGTTTGAGGAATTTAAGCGTATTCCAGAAAAACATGGTAAGCAAAAAGGTTTTAATGAGAAGATTTTTATGCGGTATTGTCGCAAATGAAAAATAATTCGATTAATATAGAGAATTTCGGTCAATATGTGGAGCAGAAAATAAACGACCGATTATTTGTTTCAAATATTTTTAAGATATTCAAGAAGGAATAGAATAATAGTAAAAACAGTATTCCTTATAAAAATATTATGTACTGCCGCCGCATGGGTAACACCATAACGGTGGTTTTTCTATGCCTATCGGCTATTTTGTGTCAAAGGATTTTTATTCTGTCTTTGGGGTAGCTTTTGCTTGTTGCGTTCCTGTATCTCACACAGATGTTTTAGCACGCTTTGCTTTTCAGGCGGTCTGTGCTGTTCTTTAGCGGTGGCTGTCGGTTTTCTGCTGGATTGGCGTTCCCACTTGGCAAGGTCACGTTTATACGGTTCCTAGTATTAGAATAGTTTAGCGGCTATGTAAAGAAAATCGAATTGAGGGTATAATAAACATCAATCGTGTTTGTCTTATATTTCTAAGTGTCAAGAAGCCCATTGATAAAAGAGTGATGAAATCCTAATCAAAAACTAATAAACACCTGCTATAATTTAGTGAGGAGGTTTGTATATGGATAAGAAAATATTGATAATTGAGGACGAAGCGGCAATACAGAAAATACTTTCTGAGCCACTCACCTTTGCAGGATACAAAGTTACTACAGCTTCGGACGGATTGGAAGGCATCAACATTTTTCACAAACAGGATTTTGACCTTATTCTATTGGATATAATGCTGCCTAAGATTGATGGATATACAGTATGTGAAATGATACGACAAGAGTCCCAAATCCCGATTATTCTTTTGACTGCACTTGATACAGAAGATGACCAGATTAAAGGTTTTGACAAATTGGCTGATGATTACATTACTAAGCCATTTTCCATAAAGCTTGTATTAAAGCGTGTGGAGGCTCTTTTACGGCGGACATCATCCGATACAGTGTCAGATTATATCTATTATAAAGAAATTTTATTGAGTGAAATTGTAACGCACTCGAATGAGCTTGCAAAACAAGCAGATGTAATCCTACGCTTGAAAAAAGGTGAGTTGCAGCAATTATAAGAACAGAATGGATATGCTATTCTATTGGTGTCAATAAGAAGCGTAATGGAATTAGAGATGGTTGACTTATACTTCAAAAATAAGTAAAATAATTGTTTGTAAATTTGATAATAGAGGATAAAGAGCATTGCAGGGTTGGCAAAAGTCTATATCAATATGACCAATTTCGTTTTGACAATGAACTCTTTATCGAATGAAAAAGGCTGAAGAATCACATAAAATAACAAAATCAGAGAATGTGAAGCAAAATACCTATGAAATAGGTTTATTTTGGAATTAAAATGAATGGGCAGTTCCATAATGGGATTGTCCATTTTCAAAAATAATGGATAAAACAAGTTGGATTTATAGAGGAGGCTATCATGCTTGATATAATACCTAACGCAGAACAAATGACAGCTTTAGTTGGAAAATCTTTATATGATATATGGAATAAATTATGTGCTTTAATTGATGAAAAATATGATATGGATTGTTTATGGAATAAAGGTGGTAAAGCATGGACATATGAATATAAGTACCGTCGAGGTGGTAAAACTTTATGTGCATTATATGCAAGAGAAAACTGTGTAGGATTTATGATTATCTTAGGAAAAGATGAACGTTTAAAATTTGAAAAAGATAGAGAAAATTATGGGGAGGAAGTTCAAAGAATTTATGATGAAACTCAAACTTATCATGATGGGAAATGGATGATGTTTGAGCCAATAGACACTTCTTTGTTTAATGATTTTATTAGACTATTGAGTATTAAAAGGAAACCAAATAGAAAAAAGAACACTTTTTGAAAGAAATGTCAAAAGGTGTTTTCTTTTTTGTTCGATGTGATTTCTGTCATGTTGTCAAATCAATAAAGAATAGATTTAAAGTTTATGAACAGCAAAAAATAAAAGGGTGCTTATACCCCTCCCAGTATTTTGTCAGATTTGTTAGTTAATATACAAAAGTAGAAAAAACGCATATTATAATAATAAACAATTATAGTATTAAGGGAGAATAACATATGAAACGATGTGTTCCATTGGAACCAGCTGCTGAAGAAGTCTGTAATCAAAGCAGTGTGCCTCCGCTGATTTTTCAGCTTCCACCTGAGCAAGGCAGAAAGGCATTAGAAGAAATGCAGAATACGCCTGTATATAAATATCCTGCAAACATATCATCTGATTGTATAAACACTGGAATAGGGGAAAGTATATCAGTGTATTTTATTGCGCCAAAGAACGAAAAAATTAGAAATATTATATTCTATATTCACGGTGCAGGTTGGGTATTTGGAAGCTTTCATACACACGAAAAATTGGTTAGAGAACTTTGTGCAAGGACAAATTCACTGGTTGTATTCCCTGAATATACCCGGTCACCAGAAGCAAAATATCCTACGGCGATTGAACAGTGTTATTTTATTCTTTCTCATATAAGAGAAATGATTGAGGCGCGATTTTCAATTATCCATTGTCCTGCTCTTACAGTTGCAGGCGACAGTGTAGGCGGAAATATGGCAATTGCTATGGTGCTGATGTCATTGATGCGACATGGACCAAGTATTCATAAGCTGCTATTATATTATCCCGTAACAAATGCTTGTTTTGATACGCCAAGTTATCACCAATTTGCAGTGGATTATTATCTGTATCGTGAAGGAATGAAATGGTTTTGGCAACAATATACAAGCTATATGGAAGACCGGAATCAGATAACTGCCTCTCCTCTTCGAGCGAGTAAAGATTGTTTAAAAAATTTTCCTCCAACCATGATTATCAATGGTCAGGCAGATGTTTTGCGCAGTGAGGGAGAAGCTTTTGGGGAAAAACTGCGATGTGCTGGTGTGGATGTAACTGCCATACGAGTACAGGGTACTATACATGATTTTGTAATGCTCAATGCACTGGATAAAACAAATGCCTGCCGTATTGCTATGGATGCGTCTACGGAGTGGATTAATCGTTTTAATTAAAATATATTTAGGAATATTTTTTATCATTTAGAAAAATTGAAAATGGTAATATAGGCTTTACAGTTTAGTGATAGAACAATAATATCTTTTATATTCGTTTTAGTAATTATTTTACAGCTTCATAGTTTTTAAAAAGCGCAAATTTTTTGTTGGGGAAATTTGCGTTTTTTTGTAAAAAGATTTATAAAATAGATAAAACCTAGCCTTTAAAAAACTCAAACCGTTCTAAGTATATAATTAATTTTGTTTGAGTTTATAATGTTAAGGTTCATAAAGATATACATATTTATAAATAAATGTTGATTTAAACTAACAATTTTAAAAGGAGATGGATAAAATGAAGAGTTTAGATAAATATAGAGGCTGTCTTATTGGCGGAGCAGCTGGGGATGCATTGGGGTATGCTGTTGAATTTCTTGATGAGGCATCTATATTTAAACGTTATGGTAAAAAAGGAATTATGGAGTATGAACTGGTAGACGGAATCGCTCAAATTTCTGATGATACACAAATGACTTTATTTACTGCCAATGGTTTATTGCTTGGAACAATGCAAAATATAACAGGTGAAATAATGGGAACATATCCAAAGTATATTGCCTGTTGTTACAAGGATTGGCTTCAAACTCAGTATAGCAGTTACCCTCTGAAAGAAAAAATGTTTTATTCTTGGCTTGTTAATATTCCAGAGCTATTTAGCAGACGCGCTCCCGGAGATACTTGTTTGACTGCTATTGAAGACGGCGCAAATGGTACGATAGATAAGCCAATTAATGATAGTAAAGGGTGCGGCGGTGTAATGCGTGTTGCGCCTATTGGATTATATTTTGAAGGCAAAACTTATACGAATGAAGAGATAGATAGGATAGGAGCTGAGACAGCGGCTATCACACATGGTCATGAGCTTGGCTATATTCCTGCGGCGGCTTTAGTACATATTATTCATTTAGTTTCACATAATGCTGACATTACATTATTAAATGCAGTGCTGGACGCAAAAGAAGCACTTTTCAGGCAATTTGCTGGAAAAAAGCATTTAAATGAACAAATTAAATTGATAGATAAAGCGATTGTATTATCAAAGGAGAATATAGACGATTTAGAGGCCATAGGAGAGCTTGGCGAAGGCTGGGTAGCAGAAGAAACACTTGCTATTGCAATATACTGTTCACTAAAATATTCCAATGATTTTGATAAAGCGTTGATTGCTTCTGTCAATCATAGCGGTGACAGTGATTCAACAGGTGCTGTGACAGGAAATATCTTGGGTGCATATCTTGGACTCAAAGGTATTCCACAAAAATATTTGGAACATCTTGAACTTAAAAATGTGATAATTGAACTTGCCGAAGACCTTTATAAGGACTGTAAGATGGCAGAATATGCCCTACATGATAAGGAGATATGGAAACAAAAATATATATATAAAACGTATCAGCCGAACTATAAAAAGATGATGGAGGATGATATCTGCAAAAGATTTTCCAAATGAGCAAGTAGTGCGGCGGATTGAGAATATCCGTTTTGATTATTAATATTAATAAAGGCATTTTTCTAAAAGATAATTTTAGAGAAATGTCTTTTTTGTTTGATACGAAAAAATAAGAAATATTATTTTAAAAATGTTAATGGATTCAAAATATTTAATATATTAAATATAATAAAAAATAAAATAGATTTACAAAGATATATAAAACGCATAGAATGTTTGGATTAAAAATGATAAAATAAAAATTATAATAAAGTTAAAAAAAATAAAGTATTTAGAACAAATTATGCAAAGGAACGGAATTAGATAATTCAAAAGAACAATATGGGGATTGTATGCTGCATTTAGAAATTTTGGATATTGATTTAGTTTTAAGGGAAGGAGAAAAACTATGAGTGGAAAAGAAGCTTCAAGAGGATTTGTGTATCAAGGGATTGCTTCTGTATTGGAAGCACTAACGATTAAAGATAATTGTAATGGGGAAGATAACTGGGATAGGATATATATTGAATATCAAACACCTAAAGATAAGGTGGATATAGCATTAGAGAAGGAACATAAAATTATAAAATCAATACAAGTAAAATCGACAGAAAATGTTTTTTCTAAATCAGATATTAAAAAATGGCTTGATGAACTTGTAGGAGATATAGAAAGTCTTAAATATGAATTGTTTTTAATTGGACAATGTAGCGAGCCTGCTAATAAATTTATAAAGTCTATTCAAAAATATTATGATAAAGCGATGGATAACGAAGCAGAATTGTCGTTAAAGGGTTTTGATGTAAGTTTGCTTGACAATAAAAAAATACAAATTACGATATTGCCATTTAAAATAGAAATTTTAGAAAGAATTGTAAGAGATTCATTACATCAGTATATTTCATATAGCAATCAAGTGATGACATTTGAACAAATTAATTTTGTTGCAGAAGCTATGATAGAAGAACAAATGATTTCTTCTACACATGGTAAAGGAATGGATAGGGAAGAATTTGATAAGAACATTCAAGACTGCATTGGGATGTTGGAAGAAAAGTATTCTAGACGAATATCGATTAAAGTTCAAAGTTTGGGTGGTGGAACAGAAAAGTTAGAAAATATAGAAAATTGCTTGTCATTTATTGAAAAATTTGATGGTCGTTTTATAAAAGATGGATATGATTGGAATAAAGATATTTATGAAAATTTAGAAAAATTTTTACTTACCAATATAAGTGAAGGGAAAAATTATCAACTATTTTTGGATGCGCATCTATCGATAGCTTTTGCTGTTGGAAGGATTATTAACAGTCAATTAAGAGGTAGTGATATATTTCCCATTCAAAAATCGCCAATTAGCGGAACAGCACTGTGGGAGGTAAATCCCTTATCTAAAAAGAAGTATGTTCATTGGGATATTTCATATGAAACATTGAATGAAAACCAAAATGATTCAGCATTAGTGTTAAATGTTACTCGTGATATTTATGATAATGTAATAAGGTTTATACAAACAAACCATTTGCCAATTGGACGCATTATTAATTGCACATTAGATAAAGTTGGTGCTACAAATCATTCAATAGAAGATGGAACACATGCAATGAAGTTAGCTAATTCTGTTTATAATGCTGTTGCTAAGAGAAGTACAATGGAACGTCGTGCAACATTACATATTTTTGCATGTGTTCCAATTGCCTTTATGTATTTTTTAGGTCAAAATTCCATTGGATTTGGCAAATGTGTTTTATATGAATATGATTTTGAACAAAAAAATTCTGGTACATATTCACAGTCAATAAGCTTTCTCTAAAATGCCATAAATTGTAATAAGATTATAAACAAGCAACAAAACAGATGATGAATAGCTGCTTGACTTCATTTAAAAATATATAGATAAAAAAATTAAAAATACGAAGTAAGAAAAGGAGAATGTAATGGAACACACAGAGGAAAATTATATTGCAATGTACGATACAAGAGGGATTCAAGAGTACATATTTAGAACAAATTATGCAAAGGAGATTGTGGGAGCTTCCTGTTTGATTGATTCTATCATTATAAAGGGATTGAATAAATATGTAAGAATATTGGTTAAAGAAGAAGAGCGAGAACAATATATAGTGGATTGGAAAAATGACAATCCTTTAGAATTTTTAAATAATAAGAATATTGTTATGCAGGTTATGTTTATTGGAGGCGGCAATGCTTATGTATTATTTAGAGACAAAACAACTTGTCAAAAAGTAAATCGTTTTTTGGGCAAATATGTTTTGGAAAAAACATATTCTTTAAATGTGGCAGTTGCAGTTTTGGAAAAGAAAGAATCGTTTGCAGATGATTATAAGAATATTAATGATGAGATGGAGCGAATTAAGAAAAAGATGTCAAATGTTATGCCCGTTGGTGCATTGCCTTTTATGGAACGAGATTCCATTACAGGATTTCCAATTGCTGTGATGAAAATAGAGCATGATAAAGAAAATTATTATTGTACGGAAGCTGATTATAAAAGGAAAGCGTTTCCCAAAAATGAAAGTGAACAGATATTTGACAATATGGTTACATTAAAAGGAGATGACAGCAATCTTGCTATTTGTCATATTGATGGGAATAGTATGAGAATGCAAATAAAAAAGAAAATAGAACATGTAGAATTATATTCAGATGCCATAAAAATTATGCGTGCCTTGTCATTAGAAATAGAAACTGCTTTTCGTCAAACTTTTGATAAAATGACCGAGTATATGCAGCAATTAACGCCTAAGATAAAAGAAAACACAGAGCATAAATTATATCGAGAATTGATTGTAGCTGGCGATGATATTACTTTTGTATGCAATGCTAAACTGGCAAGAAGTGCAGTTGAAAATTTTTTAGAAAATATTATGGAACAAGGATATAGCGCCTGTGCAGGAGTTGCTTATTTTAACAGTCATTTTCCATTTTCTGATGCTTATAAAGTAGCAGAAGCTTGTTGTGATTCGGCAAAAAAATGTGCCAAGAAAAAAGAACATCTTGGAGTGAATGGCAAGGTTGGCTGTTATATGGATTTTCAAATTTGTACCAATATAAGAGCAGCCAATTTAAAAGCGTATCGTGATAAACATTATTTAGTTGATGGACAGTCCATTATTGCCAGACCTTATTATGTCCCTTGTAAAATAGAGCAAGAGCAATTGAATATTAAAAATGAAGAACATAGTATTGTACGATTAAAAGAGTGGTTAAAGAAGTTTGATGACGACAAATTTATAGCAAGAAATAAAGCAAAAAAACTAAGAAATATTATACCAGAAGGATTGTCTGGAATAGAATCTTATTTACTTTTTTTAAAGTCCAGAGGGATTGAATTGGATAATCCAAAAGAACAATATAGGTATTGGTATGATGCATTAGAAATTTTGGATATTGATTTAGTTTTAAGGGAAGGAGATACCAATGAAGATAAAAATTGAATTATTGAGTGATTTGTGTACATATTCTGGTGAAACTTATAATTCAACAGTAAATACAGATGTTGTTTATGACCAATATGGAATCCCATATATTCCAGCAAAAAGGTTGAAAGGCTGTCTAAGAGAAGCTTGTATTGAATTGGTTGATTTTGAAATAATGAAAGATGAAGAATTTAAGAAACTATTTGGCTATGAGGGCAGTAATCAATCGGCTTTTTCTCTTTCAAATGCGTATCTTTTAAATTATGACAGTATGGTTTGCGAGTTGAAAAATGCAAAGGAAAAAGAAACGATTACTGCACAAAAAGTTTTGGATTTGTTTACTTATACCAGATATCAAACTGCAGTAAATTTGGAAGATGGCACTGCACAAAAAAATTCACTTCGCGCTATGCGTGTTGTAAAAAAAGGGTTAATATTTGAGGCTCAATTACATTGGAATGATTTGAATATAAATGTAGATTCAACAGAATATGAAAATTTAAAAAAGGTAGCATCGATAGTAAAACATATAGGATGCGGCAGAACAAGAGGATTAGGACTGGTACATATAGAATTAGACAGCACAGAATCAGAAGAAACAGATAATGTACAATTTAAAGAAAGTGAAATTACAGAGAATAATAAAATTTATTATAAAATTCATTTGGATGCTCCCATGATTTGTAAAGCGCCGACAGGAAATCAGGCAGTTACACAGGATTATATAGCAGGCAGCAAGGTTCTTGGCTTGTTAGCAGGACAATTTAATTTGGTAGAGTATCAGAAATTGATAAAGGATTCAGAATTGATTGTTTCCAATGCTTATATAATGTGTGGCAAGGAGCGGACAATTCCAGCACGCAATTCTTGGCAGAAAGAAAAAAATCAGGAATATGACAAAAATGGCAGAATGGTTGTGCTTGATATGCTTTGTAATCCAGATATCGGCGACAAACAAATGACTTCAGCCAATCTGCATTATGTAGATGCAGGGGGAAATGTGGTAGGTGTAGATACAGAGATTAGTTATCATCATAAAAGACCCGATGATAAGTCGATTGGAAGAGTCACAGGGGAAGAACATTCCAGTTTTTATCAGTTAGAAAGTATACAAGCAGGACAAAGCTTCAGGGGCTATATTATAGCTAATAAAAAACAATCAGAAGAAATTATACATGTGGTCAAAACATTACAGCATGTGCGAATGGGATACGGTAAAAATGCTGAATTTGGACAAATAACATTTCAATTAACAGAAATAGAACCTATTAAAGAAACGATTGAAAGAATACATGATGCAGTAATTACTTTAGTTTCAGATTTGATTATGTATAATGAGTTTGGCGCGCCGTCAACAAGTATAGTATGTTTAAAACAGTATTTAAAGGAAGCGTTGAATATTAATCATTGTGATGATTTTATCCTTGAAAAAACATTTTTAAAATTTGGCATTGCAGGCGGATTTAATATAACTTGGAAGATGATGAAACCTGTTATTCCTTGTATTCGTAAAGGTTCAGTATTTGTGATTCATTCTAAACAAGGTTTTGACAGAGGAAAACTTATTCATTTGTTTTTGGGAGAGCGTGTATCAGAAGGTTATGGAGAAATTCAAATTGATGAAATTCCAAAACAAGCAGAATATCATGTGTATGATACAACAAAATATGCAACATATAAAAAACAGCAAGATATGTTAAGTGAGAAAATACAAATAAAAACCAATTTGATTGAACAGTTAAGAGAGAGAGAAGAAAAAAGACGATTAGAACAGAGGGTTCGAGAAATTGCAGCAACGATTCAATTAAAAGAGGATATATTTGGAATTGCTGTATCCAGAATCCGAATGATTTATGAAAAAAAGGTCAATTATCAGGAATTATTGGAACAGGTAGATAGTATTGCTTCAGATAAAACAAGAAAAGCTTGTCAAACGATTGTGAAACGTATAAATCCAGATGAATTTATTAAGGATTATTCCATATCATTAACCAGTCAGGAAGCCTATCGATTGATATATCATGTATATCTTACAGAATTGAAATATCATGCCAGAATACAAAAAGAAAAAACAAAAGGAGGTAAAGACGAATGAAAAATGCCATTATAAAGAAAAAAGTATTTTGGATACAGGTTGAATTGGAATCTCCCTTAAATATATCATCAGGAAAAGAAGATATAACGGATTCTGATGTGATACGTGATTATGACGGGACACTGTTTGTGCCAGCATCTTCGTTGGCAGGTGCGATGAGAGCTTATTTAAAAAAAGAAAAAGATGAGCCTTGTCTTTTTGGATATTCTAAAGATAACATCAATAATAAAAATAATGAATATAATATAAATAGTGAAAATAATACAGACGGAAAAATGAGCGTTTTGTTTTTATCAGATATGAATTTTGAAGGCAATCCAGAGGTATCTGTTCGGGATGGTGTAGAATTGAATGAAAAAAAGACTGCTGTTACTGGAAGTAAATATGCTGTAGAAATTATTGAAGCAGAAACGCAAGCCTCTTTTTATGCAGAGCTGACAATTCGTCAAAATGATAAAACGGTGAATAAGAAAACCAATGAAAAGATAGATAAGGAAGAGGAATATAAGAAAGATTTTGCTGCTATTATAAAGGGGATTCATACAGGAGAGATACGTTTTGGCAGTAAAAAGACAAGAGGATTTGGCAAGTTAAAGATATGTCATATTGCAAGCAGAGAATTTAATAAAAATAATTATTTAGAATATGCCAATGTTTATCAGGATAAAGAACAATGGAAAGCACAAAAAAATGAAATGGATGAATGGTTAGCTCTTGCAGATAAAGAATCACAATATTTGCATTTACAAGTTCCATTGCAATTAGAAGGCGGAATTAGTATTCGACAATATTCAGCAATAAAAGATGACCCTGATTTTGTACATATCACAAATTCAAAAAGAAAAGCAGTCATTCCAGGAAGCAGCTTTGCGGGAGCGATTCGGCATCGTTTAAAAGATATATTGTTAAAGTTAAAAGAACAAGGACTTGATGTCAATGTTGATAATATTCTAAATACAATGTTTGGATATGTAGAAAAAGATACGGCTCATTTGTCTATGATTATAATTAGCGAATCGAAAATTGAAGGAGCAAAAGCACTTACAATGACAAGAACAGGAATTAGCCGATTTGAGTCAGCGGCTAAAGATAAGACATTATTTACAGAGAAAACATATGTTGATGGCACAGTAGAATTAAATATATTAATTAAAAAAGGAATGTATAAAGAACAAGAGTGGATATTAGGACTTTTATTATTGGCAGTTGAAGACTTGCGAAATGGTTTTTTAGCAGTAGGTGGTGCTACAGCTATTGGACGAGGCATTTTTAAAGAAAATGGTGCTGTCTTATTAGATGGAAAGGAACTAAATATACATGCAGAAATTGCAAAAAGTTTTCAATTTTTAAAGTGGGGAATTTTTGAAGAAGGGAGAAAAAAAGCATGAGTATACAAAAAGAAGAATTAATTAAAAAAATAAAAGAACAGCAAGCACCAGAAAGCGGCACCATGTATGCAGTCTATCAAACCCATATAGAATATAAAACCTATAATAGCCTGCAAGATATAATTAATCAAGAAAATTGGACAGATGGATTGCTTGAACTGCATTTGTTTGATAAGGAGAAGGAGTACCGATATATTCAAAAAAGAAACGGATTCATTTCAATAATAATTGATGACAGCAAGAAGAACTTTTCTTATGATGATATTTATGAAGAGCATATTTATGTAACAGGAAGTAAACAAAAAGTTGCAGTAGTTAATTATATAACATTTGATGAAGATGATTTGTTACAGATTGAAAATTATCGATTGAAGGAGGTAGGATAAAGATGGAGAAATTTTTAAATCCTTATAATTTTATTAGTTTTCCACCAAAGAAAGCTAGTTCATATAAGAAGGAGGAAATACAAGGTCATACAGGGGTAATTTATTATACTATTACAACAGAAAGTCCGTTATTTATTCCTAATTCCAGTACAGAAAAAACATTTTCTCAATCAATAAGAACACAAGAACATAAGTCCTATGATTTTTTCTCATATACACAATTATGTTCTTATACAGAAGATAAAGGAAATCCAAAGGCAGCACAACCTGTTATTCCGGGAAGTGAAATACGAGGCGTTATTCGTTCTGTATATGAAACATTGACAGATTCGTGTATGGGTATGTTAAACAGCGATACATTGCCAATTAAGCGAAGTTTAGAAAAATTTAAGCCAGCTCTTATCCGAAAAAATAAAAATGGATATCAATTAATTCGTGCAAAGAGCTTTTGTATTGGCGACAAAGCAAAGGAAGGAGAGCATCCAAAGGAATTTAAAGATTATAGTAATGGAACATGTATAAAAAATGGTTATTTAATTAAATGGGGAATGGGAGTGAAAAAAAAGCGTTACCATATATTTTCACCAGAAATAAATAACAATAATGGTAAAGAAAAGGTTATAAATGGTGTATCTTTAAGCAGAGAAGTATTGGATATAAAATTAATAAAAGTGATTGAATCTTATTTGAATGAGTCTGCTATAGAAGAGGAAAATAAAAACGCATATGAAGCGTATCAAAAAGACTTAGAAAATTTTATGAATGGCTCTTGTGAGGAAACAACTTATTTTCCAGTAAATTATTCAACGTTGCCCAATGGTATGTTTTATTTATCACCAGCTACTTTTACAAAAGAAATTTCAAATAATAGTATTGGAAAGTTAGCAGGAGAATTTGCACCTTGTGATAGTGTACAAGATTGTCCAGCCTGTGAACTTTTTGGACGTGTTTTAAAGGATAATGAAAATTCTAAAGGCTCTAAGATACGTTTTTCAGATTTATATGTGACAGACCAGAGAGCAAATGAAGAGTATTATAAGCCGTTGCTTACACTTCCAGCATTAGGTGTGCCGAAGTTGGGCAATGTAGAGTTCTATTTAAAGAAACCAGAAGGTGCTGATTTTTGGACATATGATTATTATATAGAAAATGAAAATTTAACAATAGAACCAGCACAACTGCGAGGGAGAAAATATTACTGGCATCATACAAATACAAAGATACAAGGGGATATAGAACCTTCTAAATTAAATAAAACGGTGCGTCCATTACAATCAGGAGTGACATTTTTAGGAAAACTGTATTTTGAAAATATTTCAGAAAAGCAATTAAAGCAATTAATATGGATTTGTAACAGTGGCACAGAGGGATTGGGATATAAGCTAGGAGCAGCAAAGCCATTTGGTTTTGGAAGTATCCGATGTGAAGTTACTAAAATAGAAGAACGAAATATTTATATTGAAGATGGACAAATTGTTTATAAAATTGATGATAATAAAAAAGAAGAATATCAATGTTCTTATGAAGAGGCAGAATTTAGTTCCTATTGTAAGGAACAATTTTATCGAATTGCAGGATTAAATTCTGTAGAAAAAGGAATTGAAATAACGTATCCAAAGACCATTGAGCAAAAAAATTCTGGAACGATAGAAGAAGGATTTTGCTGGTATGTTGCAAACCATCAAATGACAGACGGAAAAAATATGCCTGTTGTGAGAACGAAAGCAAAAATTTGTTTTACATTGCCAACTTTGGAGGAAGAAGATGTAGGCTTGCCTTATTATATTCCTCAAATAGCTGTATCATCAGACAATAAAAAAGATGTAAAGAGTGCAGAGCTGCCTTATAATATACCACAAATAGGAATTGTTGAAGGCATTTCTAAAAATGGAATGTCGATTTATGTGATGATAGAAGATAATAATTTAAAAGTAAAAATACATATTAAAAATTTAGACTGTAAAAAAGAAGAAATGTTAGAACAATATCCTAAAGGTTCAAAAATAAAGGTTACATATATAGGTAAAGATGAGAAACAATATCCTCAATATCATGTAGAGAGGTGTGAATAAAATGCAGTTATTGGTATATATCAGACTGGTTGCACCGCTTACATTGCCAATTAACTATAATCATATTTTACAGTCTGTGATTTATAAGGCATTATCCTATTCTGCTGATGTATCTGAATTTGTTCATAATAGAGGTTTTTCTTATGGCGAAAGACAATATAAAATGTTTCAATTTAGTCAATTAAAAGGACAATATAATATTAATCAAAAAAAGATTACATTTTCAGAATACATAACTTTTGAAATAAGAAGTCCAGAAAATAGGCTAGTTCAATTATTGTATGCAAGTTTTTTAGAACATGGTATATTATTTGGTGAAAAGCACTATAAAAATGTTGGACTTGAATTGAGAGATTATACAGTGGAAGAATGTGAACTGCAAATTAAGATGAAAACACCAATAACGATATATTCTACGGATGCAGAAAGTAAAAGCGTTTATTTTTATGCACCAGATGAGGAATTTTTTTATAAAAAAATAAATGATAATTTTTGCCGAAAATATTTGGCTTACTGTGGAATAACACCTGTGACAGCTATTAAAATTCAGTCAATTCAAGTTAGCACACAGGATAAGTTTGTCACAAAATATAAACAAAGTTATATTACTGGGTGGTATGGCATATATAAATTGGCAGGAGAACGAAAGTATTTGGATTTCTTGTATCAAGTTGGACTGGGAGGGAAAAACTCTCAAGGATTTGGTATGTTTGAATTATTGTGATTGTGTGAGATAAAAAAGTCGGTCAATCTCAGCCTTATTTTATGCAAAATAAGAAAGTCAGTAAAATAGGGGATTGCAGAAGTTATGAAAAAATAGGTTGACCGACTTTTTGGGAAAAATTAGTTGAAAAATGGGATTATATGGTTTATAATGAGACGAGAAACAGCGAAAATGTAATACCTATCCTAAGAGGAATTGACACATAACAACAATAGTAATAAGTTTTCCCATAATGCTACCGTAATACCTATCCTAAGAGGAATTGACACATTTCTGCTTGGAGGATTTTTTCACATTTTAGCAGTAATACCTATCCTAAGAGGAATCATTATTTATTTTAAAGGGGATATATTAGATGTATGTAATTCTTACATATGATGTACAGCAAAAAAGGGTAGCAAAAGTACTTAAGATTTGTAAAAAATATTTAAATCATATACAAAAATCAGTATTTGAAGGTAACATTACAGAATTGAAACTGCGAAATCTGAAAAATGAATTATCAGAATTTATACTTCCGCAATGTGATTCTGTAATTATTTATCATTTAGATTCGGTAAAGTATGCAAAAAAAGAACAACTGGGAATGGTGCAATCAACGTCTAATATTATATAAGGAATAAAAAATGATTACGATAGATGAAATACTTTCTAAAAATAATCAGAAAAAAGCATTTGAACATTTAAAAACAAAGCGGGATAGCTGTGGCATAGATGGGATGCGTTTATCTGAATTAGAGGAATATTGGAAGCTAAATGGTGAGAATATCTGTGAACAAATAAGAAAACAAGAGTATAAACCGGGTATTGTATTGATAAAACAATATCTAAACAAAAAGGGCAAAAGAAGAAATATATCTTGTATGAATTCAATAGATCGTTTTGTTACAAGATTACTTGCACAAAATTTAAGAACATATATAGAACCACAATTTTTGCCTAATAGTTATGCTTACCAAGAAGGAAAAGGTACATTAGCAGCACTTTTACAAGTTAAAAGTTATGTGGAAGCTGGTTATAAATATATGGTTGAAATAGATATAAAAGATTATTTTGAATCTATTTTTTTACCATTATTATTAAAGAATATGCAAAATAAAATTAGCGACTTTGCTGTATTGGGTTTGTTAAAAAAGTATTTGTATTGTACGATATTACAAGATGGGAATATTCAAAAGAAAACAAAAGGAATACTTACAGGAAATGCAATTAGTCCAATTTTAAGCAATATTTATCTGCATGATTTTGACCAAAATATTGAAAAGCAGGATTTTAAATGGATAAGATTTGCGGATAATATATACATATTTTCGTATGATTTTGATGATGCAATAAAAATATATAATCAAGTAAGCAGACAGCTTTGTGAACAATTTTATTTGGAGGTTAATTTATCAAAAAGTGGAGTTTTTAAAGTTTGTGATAGAATAATATTAGGCTATGATATTATTAAAAAGGGAAGAAATGTAGATATTAGAAAACATGTTTATCGTGAGAGAAATTGTTTTTTAAAATGGCATGACAGCAGAATGGAAATATCTGGTGGAAAATATCATATTATTACAGATGGTATTATTAATTGTGAAGATTATTCCATTCTTTTTGAAAATGAAAGCAAAAAACATTTTATACCTGTTGAGGTTACAAATCAAATAAATATATATAGCAATGTTACATTGGCTTCTAATGTGTTAAATAAAATGAATGAGAAAAATATAAAAGTCAATTTTTTTGATAGAAGAGGTCGATTAATTGGCTATTTTGTTCCAGAAAAGACATGTGGCTATAGCAATATTTTATTAAAACAATGCGAATTATATCTTGATGAGCATACTCGATTAGATATTGCACGGCGAATGGAAATTGCAAGTCTTCATAACATACGTTCTAATTTGCGGTACTATGAAAAACATGAAAATGGTGTATATGATGAATCAATTAAGCGGATAAGTGAATTAATTGTACAAGAAAACAATGCAAAGACTATTAATCAGTTAATGTTGATAGAAGCACAGGCAAGACAAATTTATTATCGTATGTTTTCAAATATAATAAAAGATGAACAGTTTAAATTTACTATACGGACAAAAAGACCACCTAGAGATTCTATTAATGCATGTATAAGTTTTGGAAATACTTTGTTATATAATGAATTTTTAAGTATTATTTGGATGAAAGGTTTACATCCGGGAATTGGTATGTTATATGCTGCTAATCGCAGAAATTATAGTTTGAATTTAGATTTTGCCGATATTTTCAAACCCATTATTAGTGACCGTGTTATATTTACCTTATTAAACCGAAAAATGATTAGTTTAGAAAACTTTGAGGAATATAATAAAGGCATTTATTTGTCAAAGTATGGAAAGAAAATATTTTTGGAACAGTTTGAAAAGAAATTAAATGAAGCATTAGTAATAAAGGGAAAGAAATATACATATCGAGAACTTATGATATTGGAAGTGCAAAATTTTAAAAATGCAATTATAAAAAAAGAAAAATATAGACCATATAAATATTATTAAAAGTCGGTCAACCTCAGCCTTATTTTATGCAAAATAAGAAAGTCAGTAAAATAGGGGATTGTGAGAGTCGTTAAAAAATAGGTTGACCGACTTTTTTGAAAAATTAGTTGAAAAATGGGACTATATGGTTTATAATGAGACAAGAAACAGCGAAAATGCTGTGGTAATACCTATCCTAAGAGGAATTGACACCTTTTATAAAAGCCGTATTATCAACCTTTCTACCTTGTAATACCTATCCTAAGAGGAATTGACACTTTTTATATTCATAATAAAATCCTCCAGAATAAAAATTATATGGTAATACCTATCCTAAAAGGAAGTCAAAGCAGATATTCACAATTCGCTGCACTGCTTGTTCATAACCGTATAGTGGCTATCGCAACGCAAGTCCCTCACCCAAAAAACTTATATCTTTGCGGCATCGAAGTGAGAATCTTTTTAATGAGACTAAAATATTTTAAGGCAAAAATTATTTGACAAAAAATATAAATTATATAAATCCCACAAATTAATAAATTAAAAAAATAAATACAAAAATTAATAAAATGCAATACTGTTTATTTGTAATATGAGTATAGGTTTTAAAAGAAACCTATGCTCATTTTTTATTTGTTTGAAAGATATTAAAAATAACATAATAAAAAATTAATAATCTCATATAGTCAAAAAGTTCAAATTCAAAATTTAATATTTAATGAAAGGAAGGCGTTATATGACAGATAAAAGCGTAAATGGTTATGAATATATAACTAGAGGTAGTGGTACTGTTACAGCAAAAGGTTATTTACAAAATAAAGCAGCTTCTCGAAATGGAATGAGCAGCATAGAATCTGCGGGTGAAGGGTATCATAAAGGGCATTTAATAGCTGCTCGAGCAAATGGGGCAGCTATGGAAGAAAATGTTTTTTCTCAAGATGCTGGGTTGAATCAGGGTGCATATAAGAAAGTAGAAAATGCAGAAATGCGATTGGTTCAAAAAGATTCAGCATTAGTTTTTACGGAAAAGACCGCATTTATATCAAATCGTAATGAAGGATTGCCTCGACCAGATGCATATATGATAAATGATACGATTTTTTATCCCAATGGAGATTTGAATACAGTACATCTGTCATTTGCTAATATATCAGCATCAGATCAAGAAGTATTAAATGATGAGTCAGGTTTTGTGGCTTTTGACAATGATATGGAAAATCCAGAAGATACTTTGCGAGATAGAATGACAGAGGACGAATATACTAAATTAATGGAAGAAACAGATAATGAGTTATTAAATCTTGGTGAAGAATATGCAAAGTATATAGAAAATTCTTATCTAAATATTGATTTATTTTTAAAAGATATGACAATAGACGAATCTGAAAGCATTGAAAACGGCAATATGGATAATGGGATAAACGAATATGGACAAGTTGCAGATAATAATGCAAGTAATGATATGGATAATAGTATGGGAGATATGGACATAGGCGGAGAATAAATTTTTTTATAAAAAAATGTTGTTATTAAAAAAATAACAAGAAATATTAAAATTTTTTTTAAGAAAAATAGAATACGATGACAATGGAGGGAAAACTAGAAGCTAATATAAAGGAGGAAAGGTATGTTTTTAAGAATATATGGTTTTGATACATTGACAAAAGAAAAAATGAAATGTGTTCCAAAGTCACAAAATATTATTCATCTTAAAATGAAAAATCTTGAAAAACATTGTACAGAAGAATTAGAGGTTGATTTAAACGGTAATATTTTAATTAATGGGGTTACTCGTTATGGAAAATCTGTATTTGCACAATCGATTGCAAATCAAATTGAAAAAATAGATAATGCAGATATTCGCGTTTATTTTGATGTGAAAAATGATTATATAAGTAAGTTTTACAGAAAAGGATGTGTGTTTATGAAACTTTTAGGAATAACAAAAGTATTGCTGTTTTTAATTATAGATTTTTATTTGCTTTATCAGACACTAGGTATTAAAACAGCAAGTTGGTCAATTATTGTAGTAGTTTTAGGAATTTGGATATTTGAATATATAGATGTGATGTGTAATTGCGGCATTTCATTAAATAAGATTTCTGGTTATGAAAAAATAAAGTTTACAAATGCGTACAATCATTTGGCAGATAAAATTTTTGATGTCGAAGGCAAAAAGATAGGAAAGTTAAGATTATACATTATTCCAGACGACAGTGCTAGAGCTTTTTCTTATGGATTGCATTGCATAGGGGTAACTAGGGGATTGATTCAAAATGTTGATGATATTACCTTATGTGCTGTATTGGCTCGTGAAGTATATCATAAAATAAATTTGAATGCTGTTTTTAAGCGAATTATATTTATGAATATGGTTGTAATGATGGCAATATTATCAATAAATTCCATTATGGTATCAGTAATAATATGGATTTTATTTTTTATATTGTGTTTGTTAAAGTTATGTGGCAAAAGATATTTTTCATATTGGATAACATCTGGAATTTCCAAAGCATTTAAGGGATTCTTTTCTGTTATTCAAAGAGTATTCGTTTTTATATTTAAAACAGGTATAGGATTTTTTTGTCGTTACAGTGAATATGAAGCTGACAAATATTGTGCAAAGTTAGGGTATCACAGCAGCTTAGGTATTTTATAATGCGATTTGAGGCTAGAGAAAATCAACAAAAACCAAGAACATTTACAGATATGCTATATGATACAAAACCGCTTCCAAATAAACGAATTGTAAAGTTAGAACAATATATGATGCAGTTTTTTGTTGGATAAACACAAGAAAGAGGGGGAAAGATTTAGGGCTATTATAATTATGATAAAATTTTTGTTTAAGTGGTTTTGATAGAAAAATATAAGTGTTTAGTAAATATATTAAATTCATACGTTATGGAAAGGAATGGTTATTTTTATGAGAAGGGCAATAAAAAATGAGAGTAAATTTATTAAAGCATATGAACTTGGCAAGGAATATGCAGAGATTCAAAGATTAATAAATGAAGGAAAAATTAAAAAAATATCAGAAGAAGTATATGAAATATTTTCACAGGAAGCAGTTAATGGAAAAGGGCAGATAGCTCATAAAGGAGATTTTATTAAAATAGATACAACAGATTTGCCATATCCAAATGACAGAACATTTTTTCTTGCAAATCATAAATATCTTCAGAATGATGAGTATAAACAAATATCTCATCCTGTATATATTTGGCAGGCGTATGAGGATATATGTCTGGAAGTTGAGTTTTTAATTAAAAATAAACATTTAGTAATTGATAGAGAAAGTAACGAGAAATATTATACAGTTCCACTTTGGGGAACTGTATTATCTGCTGCAAGGGATGCATATTTAATTTTTTATTCCATTAAAAAAGATTCAAATGGAAGCATTGTTGACATTGATTTTAATTTTATAGAATGTAAAGAATTTGAAAAAACATACACGATTTTTGATGACTGATAATTTTTGTAATTGTTTTTATACTTGAAAACAATTTTAAAAAGATTGTAAAATTAATATTGACTAAACTACAATAAAATGATAATATGTAATCAAATTTAAAATGAAGGAGATTCCATTGATGATTTATTATTTTATTAAATTTCGATTGGCTAATGACAAGATAGTTGGAAAGGTACTATTAGACTCCACTACAAATCAGATGATTTTTGAGAAAGCAAAACAGGATTTTAATAGGGCAGGTTCTAAGGCAAGGACATATAAGCAGATTGTAAAGCAGACTGTCAATTCATCTTCCATTGACATCATATTAGAAGTAAAAAAGCGTATTCCTAGTCCAACCATGTGTTTTAGGAATTATTCAAAATTTATTATTGATAATTACAAAAATGTTGTACAAGAATGGATTACAACATCGGGTAATTTTTTAAAGGGTATTGAAGTTTATGAAATAGATGGCACAGAGTTTAATTGTGGCGATAATGCAGTTGAAGAAGAAATGTCCAATAAAGATTTGATTAAGGCTGTTGTTGACTTATGTATGGAAGTAGAAAATGGAAGTGCTGAAGAGAAAAAACAAAGACAATGGACAATTGCAAAAATGAAGGACATTGTAAAAGAATATTATCAATAAATAATTTCTTGCAATAAAATTTTTATTCTGATACGATATATGAATCAACATCAGGCAGATAACGATAATCCGCTTGATTGCTTGTTTATAACCTCATTGTGACTTGGTGGTATTTTTTAAATAGACAAGGTGGTTATTCTTTGAAGAGGTTAAATTATTTTTATTGACAAGGAGGATTCATTATGTATCATTTGCGATTAAAAGGCAGTCATTATGAAATGGGTGTAAAACGTGGGAACATTTTTAACAAAGGGCAATTATCCTTTCCGCTTCAATTGGATAATTTTCAATTGGAGCATGGAAAACAAAGCGAGAAGATATTAAGAACATTCTTTCCTGAAGTCTGTGAGGAAATAAGAGGGGTAAGCGATACGATAGGCGTTGATTATTCATATTTTGTTAGCTGGATGTTATGTATGGGGTGTTGTATGTATAATTTAGAAAAGAATGTTCCTGTTGAAATTCGAGGCTGTACAGCTTTTGCCTATTCAAAAGGCGGTAAAATGATATATGGCAGGAATAACGATTTGCCGCCATATTTACGAAAGGGCAGCAAAAGTGAGATTTATGCGCCTAAGGGTGGGAATCGGTTTAATATTACAACATCTTCTTTTATTAACGGCGAAGAGGGATTAAATGAACATGGACTTGCTGTTGCTATGACGTTTGTAATGACAAAGCTTGAAAAGATACAGGCAGGATTTAATTCTTGTTTTATTGTTCGCTATTTGCTTGAAAAGGCAGATAATACAGAGCAGGCGATTGTATTGTTTTCTGAATTGCCGATTGCTTCTAATTGTAATATTTTGCTTGCAGATAAAAGTGGCAGAATGGTTGTTGTTGAATGTACACCATCGGCTAAAAAGATTCGGGAAGCTAAAAAATTTGGTGAGGACAGTATTGTTTGTACAGTCAATAGTTTTATATCCAATGAAATGAAAGTCTATGATGATTCTAATGGGAATGACTATGATTCGCATAAGCGGTATATGGTTGTTATGGATAGTTTTACAAAGTATATCAAAGAAGATTATATTGAAACTACAAAACAACTGCTAAAAGGCGATTATGGTTTTATGTGCCAGTATGATAATGAGCCTGATTTTGAAACGGTTTGGAGTTCAATATTTGATTTAAAAACATTAGCAATTTATCGTGCAGAAGGCGACCCAAGAAAAAAGAAATTTATTGTTGATAACAGATTGCATGATATTTGTTTAAAGGATTTTGTATAAAGAATCTATAAATAGCACAAATATAAACAAAAAAAACACATAAAGCAAGTATAAATAATTTAAGGTTGAAAATTTTAACTTAAAAATTTTTAATTTAAAAAAGAATATGGAACAAACCTGTTAGGAACTTGGATTAAAAGTAATATCCTTCCAACTTCAATTTTTGAAGTTTGGAAGGAATTTTTTGTTTGAAAATAAAATTTATTTTTTAGGTTTTTAGTGAACATAAAATAAAGTTGTCTTTAATATAGATTGTAGTTTCTATTTTTAATTAGTATTTATTAAAAGGGATTTTAACCTCATCAAGAAAGTAGCGTAGCAGATTGCGAATATCTACTTAACTTAATATAATATTTGCCGACATTCTATTTCATAGATATTTCCATTTTGAAAAAATATTTTAAAAATGTTTTCTTTATCATAGGTTTCAATATTAATAATTCCAATATTATCGGCATCATTAAGTAAATCAAAAAGTTTATCTTTAAAGTATTCAATGTCCATTTGGTTTCCTCCTAAAAAATATTTATTTATATGATAAATATTACAATACTTGTTACAGATTACAAAAATACTATAACAAGTTTAAAATAGAAGTGCAAGAAAAAATTTCTATTTTTAACAGGAGACAAAAATGGATAACGATTATGGACATTTAGAAATTCGACTTATGGAATTAATAAAAGAAAGAGGTTTGAATAAATATAAATTATCAAATAAAGCTGAAATGAATTGGAAACAAATAGATAATTATTGTAATAATAATATTACGCGATTAGATATATTTGTTTTATGTAAATTATGTACTGTTTTAAATTGTGAAATTAAAGATTTACTTATTTTTGTTCCACCATCTATTGAAGATAAAAATTAAATAATTTTTTCTTATGAACATTTGTTCCTGCTTCTAAAGTTCTTATGCTTCTTTAGGATTATAAAATTTCTATAACAAGTATAAAATATAGACAAATAAGATAGGTAAGATAGTTATGTTAGAGGTGAAACATGGAAGAAAACTATGGACATTTAGAAATTCGTTTAAATGAATTGTTAAAGAAAAAAGGGTTAAGCAAAAATAAACTATCCTATAAAGCTGAAATGAATTGGAAGCAAATTGATAATTTTTGTAAAAATAATATTACTCGATTGGATGTTTATGTTTTATGCAAGCTTTGCACCGTTTTGGAATGTAAAATTGAAGATTTATTAGTCTTTTATCCGCCTGAAAAAAGCAATAAATAATTTGCAATAGCCCATGACCAATAACAATTATTTTATGTCATTTTCAAACATGACATATATATGTCCTTATTTTGTGGTATACTGTGTTTGTATATTAGAGAAAAAATAGCATTGAAAACAATAGAATCCATGCTTTACAATGATTTTATTGTTATAAATTAAAATTTTCAATTATTGGATTTGTGTTTGTGCGCCGCTTGCCACAAACCCATAAAAATTTTAATTTGTTGTGCAAAAAGCAGCGCAGAATGAGGAAATACATGAAAATTGACCGAATGATTGGAATATTGTCTATTTTGTTGCAGCAAAAGCAGGTGACAGCGCCTTATCTGGCAGAAAAGTTTGAAGTTTCGCGCCGCACCATTAACCGTGATATTGAAGCGTTGTGCATGGCAGGGATTCCATTGGTGACAAAACAAGGACAAAAGGGCGGCATTTCTATAATGGATGGTTATAGAATAGACCGGACATTGCTCAGTACATCGGATATGCAGTCGATTTTGGCAGGACTTCGGAGTTTGGATAGTGTGAGCGGAACAAATCGCTATGCGCAGTTGATGGAGAAATTATCAGCAGGAGCATCCAATCTTCTTGCAGGGGATACGCATATTTTAATTGACCTTTCTTCATGGTATAAAAATTCGCTTTCGCCTAAAATTGAATTATTGCATGACGCCATTCTTTCTGGACACAAGGTCTCATTTACATATTTTGCACCGAAAGGGGAATCCAAACGGACAATAGAGCCATATGATTTAATTTTTCAGTGGGCAAGCTGGTATATTTGGGGTTGGTGCGAGGACAGAGCCGATTTTCGTCTCTTTAAATTAAGACGAATGGCGGATTTACAAGTGGGAGAAGCATTTGAAAAGCGTTCCGTATTTCTTCCTGATTTATCGCCAGAACAGGTCTTTCCACATATGTATCAAGTGAAAGCAAAAATTTCTCCAGAATACAAATGGCGATTAATTGAAGAATATGGAGCAAAAAGTTTTACCATACAGCCCGATGGAATGTTGCTTTTTTCGTTTGGCTTTTTCGATAAAACCAATATTGTTAGCTGGATTGCTTCCTTTGGAGGTGGTGCGGAATTGTTGGAACCAGCAGAATTTCGCAAAGATGTGTTGGCATTTGCAGAAGGAATCCAAAAAAAACATTTAGAACCATGACATATAGGTGTCATGGTTCTTTTGATAAAATAAGACCATCAAATGAAAGGATGGTTTTACCTATGAATTATGAAATTGTAACATTAGAAGAAAAAATTGCTGTGGGAATATCAGCGCGGACAAATAATACATCTCCAGATGCAGGCACCATTATTGGCGGATTATGGAATCGTTTTTACAATGAAGGCATATATGCTTCTATTTCTGGAAAAGCCAATACAAAGGCACTTGGAATTTATACCGATTATGCTGGCGATGAGAAAGCCGATTACACAACGATAGTAGCATGTGAAACGGTGGAAGAACCAACAAAAGAAGGCTATACCGTTTGTAGGATTCCAGCAGGAAAATATGCAAAATTTGTTGTACATGGAGATATGGTGCAGGCAGTTGCCGCAGCTTGGCAGGAAATTTGGCAGATGAATCTGCCTAGAACATTTCAATGTGATTTTGAAGAATATCAAGATGATTGTATGGACAATGCCGAAATTCATATTTATGTGGGATTGGCTGAGGATAATACTGCTGTGATTGAATCCCGATGCGGACTTTTATGCAGTGAATGTGATTATCGCGAACAAATGAATTGTGCAGGTTGTGTACATATACAAAAGCCATTTTGGGGTGAAAGCTGTCCTGTTAAGAAAAGCTGTGAGGCAAAAAAATTAGAGCATTGTGGGCAATGTGACAATTTTCCATGTGATTTGCTCAATCAATTTGCTTATGATGAAAAACAGGGCGATAATGGAAAAAGAATTGAACAATGCAAATGTTGGAAAAAGAATTAAAAAATGTAAGTGTTGAAATTTAAGAAGGGACAAGATTTATGTTTGTGTGCTGCTTTCAGCAGATGATTAAGAATAATTTATTTTTGCAGAAAGCAGCACAGAAAGGAAATGAACGGAAATATGGCATTTGATTACAAAAAAGAATATAAGGAGTTTTATTTGCCCAAAAATAAACCACAGTTGGTAACCGTGCCTTCTATGAATTTTATTGCTGTGCGTGGGAGGGGGAATCCTAATCAGGAAGATGGCGCATATAAGCAATCGATTGGGTTGCTTTATGCAGTTGCTTTTACAATTAAGATGAGTAAGTTAGGTAGTCATCAGATAAAGGGATATTTTGACTATGTTGTGCCGCCGTTAGAAGGATTTTGGTGGCAGAAAAATACAAAACAGATAGATTATTCCCGAAAAGAAGATTTTGAATGGATTTCCATGATTCGTCTTCCAGAATTTGTCACAAAAGAAGAATTTTGCTGGGCAGTAAAAGAGGCGACAGCAAAAAAGAAAATGGATTTTTCTAAAGTGGAATTTTTTACATATGATGAGGGCTTATGTGTGCAGTGTATGCACATTGGTTCTTATGATGATGAACCAGCAACAATAGAAAAAATGGACGCATTTACTTATGCGCAGGGCTATGAGCTGGATATCACTGCTTCTCGTTATCACCATGAAATTTATTTGAGTGATGTGCGACGATGTAAAACACAAAATTTAAAAACAGTGATTCGTCACCCAGTAAAAATAAGAGGAGTCTAAAATGATTTTGGTAAATTGTTTAGAAAGATGAGATAAAAGGGTTATGAGCAAGCAGTGTAACGGATTGCGAATATCCGTTTAACTCGCATTAGAGATTTTTCTGATTTTTAAAAAGAGTTAAATTAGCTTGTAAAAAAATGCCGCAAAGAGGTAAGATGGATTGTTTATTCGATAAAAGTAAGGTATACTTTTTTAAAGTAAAAGAAGAATAGATATTTAATAGTAGATATTAATAATATTTATTATGGAGAATTGTAGTATGAAGATAATAGAAAAGGAAGTTGCGGTAAAAGATTTTGTCACAAAATCCAATCTGCCCGCAAGCGATTATGTAATCAATCCCTATGTAGGCTGCCCGCATCAATGCAGATATTGTTATGCTTGTTTTATGAAACGATTTACTAATCATAAAGAAAAATGGGGAAGTTTTATTGACATTAAGCAATGTGATAAACCAATAAGTAAAAAGAAGCTGCAAAATAAATCGGTATTTCTTTCCTCTGTGACAGACTGTTATAATCCATTTGAAGAGAAATATAAAAATACACAAAAGATATTAAAGCAGTTAATTGATATTGATTGTGAGTTAAGTATCTCAACAAAATCAAACTTAATTTTAAGGGATATAGATTTATTAAAACAGTTTAAAAAGCTGAAAGTTTGTGTATCCATCAATACGCTTGATGAACAGTTTAAAAATGATATGGACAATGCAAGCAGTATTTCAGAACGGTTAAGAACATTGAATGTGTTGCATGAAAATGGAATATATACAATTTTATTTATGTCTCCTATTTTTCCGGGTATAACAAATTTTCAAAAAATCATTGAAAAAACAAAAGATGATGTGAATGAATATTGGTTTGAAAATTTAAATTTAAGAGGAAGTTATAAGCAGGATATATTAAATTATATTGAAGCCTCTTATCCTCAATGGATAGAATTATATAGGGATATATACATAAAAGGCAATATGCAGTATTGGCATAATTTGTCGGCTGAGATAGAAAACTATTGTCATATAAATGCCGTTCAATATATCAATTATTTTTATCATGAAGAATTAGTGAAAGCAAAGGTTAAGCGGATATTCGCAATCCGCTACGACGCTACTTGCTCATAACCTCATAGCTACTATCGTAACGCAAGTCCCCTACTTATGCCTTTGCAGCATTGAAGTGGGGGACTTCCTTGATGAGGTTAAATTAAAATTTATTTTTTCTGCCGAAATACCTGCATACTTTATTTTTATAGTTGATATAAGTTTCGCCAAATGTTTTTGTTAAATATTGCTCTTCCTGTAAGATTTGTAAATGAAGCATCGTTATTGCAAAGATAGAAAACAAAAGTAAAGGCACATTAAAAAACATAAGAACAAATCCAATGTATACACAGTCAAATCCTAGAAAAGCAGGATTTCTGCTGAATTTATAAATACCGTTTGTGATAATTTGTGTCTTGTCGTTTTCTGCAATACCTGCTCTCCAGCTATCCTGCATAGTAAAAACTGCCGCTGCAAAGATAATATCACCAGTGATGCCTAAGATGGCACCGCTTATAATAAAGACTTGCGGCAGTTGTGATGGAGCTGTAAAGATACTGATAATTTCAATAAGTACAACCATGTAAGTGGCAATTTTTAAGATTAATTCAATATAGAATACTTTATTTTTTTGTTTATTTTTTGCCATCTGGTCTGTCTGTATTCCTTTTTTCTTTTGCAAAATCATCTTGCCTAAATAAATAGAATAAAAAATGATAAGTATTACAATTCCTAATATATTCATATAATTTATGGATTACCTTTCTAATAGTTTATTTAGATTTATCAAAAAAATTGTCTGTTTTACAAGACAATTTTTTTTAAGTTTAATCTTTTTAATATATCTGCTTTTAAATTTTCATATAATAAAATATCAATTATCTATGAACTCCATTGTAACTAAAAATTTAGATAGTGACAATCGTTTATTTGAATACATACGTATAATTAAATGTAAGAAAAATATAAGCATAGTGATTATTGGAAGATGTTATTCATAATTTACAAACATGTATGTTTACTTGACTTATTATTTTCATAGAGTTAAAATGTGTACATATAGCGCAGATTAGGTAAGCCGCTTATATGTTGACACAAATCAAAATACCTGTAATAAACGATAGGTTGCAGCCTTTACAGCGGTCATTAATAGATATGGAAGATGTCTGTTTAGACAGTTGTTTGTGGGAATGAATGTATCAACAAAAATACATTTTAGAAAGGAAGTAATTAACATGGAAAAGAAAAATCTTGATTGGGAAAATATTGGTTTTGGCTATATTAAGACAGACAAGAGATTTGTAGCAAACTATAAAAATGGAGCATGGGATAATGGAGTCCTTACAGAGGACGATAAGGTCGTTATCAGTGAGTGTGCAGGTGTTCTTCAGTATGCTCAGACATGTTTTGAGGGCTTGAAAGCATATACAACAGAAAATGGACAAATCGTTATGTTTAGACCAGATATGAATGCTGCAAGAATGGCTCGTTCATGTAAAAGGCTTGAGATGCCTGTATTTCCTGAAGAAAAATTTGTTGATGCAGTAGCACAGACTGTAAAGGCAAATATGGCATGGGTTCCGCCATTTGGTTCAGGAGCAACACTCTATATTCGCCCATATATGTTTGGAAGCAGTCAGGTTATTGGCGTTAAACCTGCTGATGAGTATCAATTTAGAGTATTTACAACGCCGGTTGGTCCATATTTTAAAGGCGGTGCAAAGCCTCTTACAATTAAAGTTTCAGATTTTGACAGAGCGGCACCAAACGGCACAGGGCATATTAAGGCAGGTGCAAATTATGCAATGAGTTTACATGCTATTGTAACAGCACATGAGGAAGGTTTTGCAGAAAATATGTATCTGGATGCGGCAACAAAGACAAAGGTTGAGGAGACCGGCGGAGCAAACTTTTTATTTGTTACCAAAGACGGCAAGGTTGTAACTCCAAAATCAAACAGTATTCTTCCTTCTATCACACGCCGTTCTTTGATGTATGTTGCAAAAGAATATCTTGGTCTTGAGGTTGAAGAACGAGAAGTATTCATTGATGAAGTAAAAGATTTTGCAGAGTGTGGATTGTGCGGTACTGCTGCCGTTATTTCTCCTGTAGGCAAAGTGGTTCATCATGGTGAGGAAATTGCATTTCCAAGCGGTATGGAAAAAATGGGTGATACAATACAGAAACTATATGATACACTTACAGGTATTCAAATGGGCAAAATTGAGGCTCCAAAGGGATGGATATATACAATTGAATAGATTTAAGTGTTATTAAAAAAATGGTATTTCAGTTGAAGCATAGAAGCTAAAGATAACACTTATAAATTATGGGACGAGGAAATAGCTATGTCAGAATTTAATACAAACGAGCGTGTATTGCGCGCAGATATAACTATGGAAGAATGTAAACAAATTGAGAAAGTCCTTCGTGAAAATAATATTTCTTATTATGAGAGATGGAAAACACATTCAGGATTATTTAAACTATTTGGAAATAAAACAGCAAAATGTGATATACTAATACATATGGATTCATATGAAATAGCAAAACAGGCACTGGGAGAGAAAGGTAAAAAAGGTAAAAGTTAAAACTTGCGTCTTGCTGCTCCTAAAAATCAGTCACCATATGGAGGTTTTGAAAGTGGCATATAAAAAAAGAAAAAGAAGACATAAGACAAAGTGGAATTATAAAAGAATTGTTATAGCGTCTACAGGTCTTGCTGTACTTGTTATAGCACTCACTGTTGTAATAAGTATCAGCGGCAAAGATAAGTCGAAAGATTCATCGTATAACAGTGGAATCGTTGCAGATGCGGCGCAAAATCAATCAGATAAGGATAATAATTTAAATACAATACCTCAAAAAACCAATGCAGATGATAAACAAGATAATACAAATGCAGTTTCAAATGATAATGTCAATACACCAACACAAAATGTTAATCCAACAAATCAAGCGGAGAATAATGATATGACTTCTAAAACAAGCAAAGGTTATTCTATCACGGAAGTTGATGGAATAACGTATGTTGACGGCGTTTTGATTGCCAATAAAACTTATGCTTTGCCAGCAGATTATAATCCGGGAGCTGTTGACGGTGAAGTGATGGAAGCATTTTCTGTTATGCAAAATGCTGCTGCCAGAGAAGGACTAAATATTTATATATCTTCTGGATTTAGGTCGTATGAGACACAAAACAGATTATATAACAATTATGTTGCAAAAGACGGAAAAGCGGAAGCAGACCGCTATTCTGCAAGAGCAGGACATTCGGAACATCAGACTGGATTATGCTTTGATTTAAATTCTATTGATGATTCATTTGCAGCTACTCCAGAAGGAGAGTGGGTTGCAAAGCACGCATGGGAGTATGGCTTTATTATAAGATATCCAAAGGGAAAAGAAGATGTGACTGGTTATATGTATGAATCATGGCATCTGCGTTATCTTGGAAAAGAGCTTGCAAAAAAAGTGTATGATTCTGGATTATGTCTTGAAGAATATTATGGGATAACTTCTCAGTATGAATAATAGACAAAGGGATAAACTGTAGTTATGAAGAAATTTTTTGAAGAATTTAAAGATTTTATTGCGCGTGGCAATGTTATGGATATGGCAGTAGGTGTTATTATTGGCGGCGCTTTTACAGCGATTGTGACATCTCTTAACAAAGATATTATAACACCTATATTAGCCATATTTGGCGGCGTGGATTTCTCCAATCTTACATTAAAAATGGGGACAAGTGATAATGCACCTATATTAATGTATGGAAGTTTTCTTACAGCAGTCATTAATTTTTTAATAACAGCTTTTATTATATTTTGTCTTATCAAAGCCTTAAATAAAGCGGCAAGTTTTGCAAAAAAAGAGGAGATATTAGAGCAGCCAACAGAGAAAGAATGTCCATTTTGTAAGAGTAAAATTGATATTTCGGCAACAAGGTGTCCTCATTGCACATCACAGCTTGAAGAGGAAGAAGATTGTGAAGAATAAAATAATTTGTACAAGCTTATACAATGCTTGGATATAAAATGATTGATTTTTATTTTGCAGGCAATCTATATGTTGATAAGAATGGAGATGAAAATGTATAATTATTTACTATTTGATTTAGATGGGACATTGACTGATTCAGGAGAAGGCATTATTCATTCTGTTTTATATGCCCTCAAAAAGTTTGATATTGAAGTAAAAGACCAAGCGCAATTATATGATTTTATTGGACCTCCGTTAGTGGAGTCTTTTCAAAAATTTTATCATTTTTCACAAGAGCAGGCGCTTCAGGCTGTTTGTTATTATAGAGAATATTTTAGTGAAAAGGGAATTTTTGAAAATAAAGTTATTTCAGGAATACAAGCTTTGTTAGATGAATTGAAGCACTCTGGGAAAAATCTAGTTGTTGCCACATCAAAGCCAGAGGAATATACGATAAAGATATTAGAACATTTTAATTTAAGTTCTTATTTTCAGTTTGTGGCGGGAGCTACGATGGACGAAACTAGAAATTCTAAGACAGCAGTGATAGCGTATGCACTAAACCATCTTAATATCGCTTCAAAAAATGAAGTGGTAATGATTGGTGACAGAAAACATGATATAGAAGGTGCTAAAGATAATGATATTGATTCAATTGGCGTACTGTTTGGGTATGGCAGCAGAAAAGAATTAGAACAGGCAGGCGCCAATTATATTGCAGAGAGTGTCGAAGAATTGAGAACGCTTTTAGCAAATTAATTACATATATTGTATTATATAAGAACAGTTACTTAAATTTTGAATAATTCTTCATTTCTTACAGATACTAACAACATGAAGTACAAATTGTGAAGTTATGTATATCAATACATTACAAAACATACTTCACAACAACATGAAAATGGAGGAATTATATTAATGAAAGCAACTGGTATAATTAGAAAGATTGACGAATTAGGACGTATTGTAATTCCTAAGGAAATTAGAAGAACTTTGCATATACGTGAAACAGATTCAATGGAAATATTTACAGATGATGATGGTGCAATTATATTAAAAAAATATTCATCAATGGGGGACAGTATTAAATTTGCAAAGGATTATGCAGAATCAATGGCTAGAATGAGCGGACACAGTGTATGTATAACGGATAAAGAGCAAATTATTGCAGCGGCTGGAGCAGAGAAAAAAGAACTGATGGAGCAAAAATTGTCTCAAGAGTTAGAAGATGCAATACATGAAAGAAAAAAAGTATGTGCAGCTAAGAATGATAAAGAATATGTTAATGTTACAGATAATTCAAGTCATTCATTCCATGCTGAGATTATCAGTCCTATTATATCAGCAGGCGATGTGCTTGGAGCTGTTATAATGTTGTCCAACAATGAAAAGACACAGCTTTCAGGTACAGAACAAAAACTTACAGAGACAGCTGCTGATTTTATTGGAAGACATATGGAAGAGTAATCATAAAAAATGGGGTTGCCACACAAATACAAAAAATTTATGTGATAATCCTGTAAATTGTATTAGTTGCCATAATTTCGCACTATAGTATAGTTGCGTAATTATGGCAATTTTGTAGTTTATAAAGAAATGAATATAAGAATGTTATGCTGCTATTCAGAATGTATCAATACTGTTGTAACAACAATAATGAAAAATACAGATGATGCATTGAATACAGACAGTGATATTTTTGTTAAGATTGTAGATAAACTAAAAAAAATTAAATGAAAATCTTTTAGATGATGATACTACAATTACAGTTTTTAAAGATAGCAATAACGCATTGAGTGCAACATTAGGAAATGCATCAAATATGCTTGGTGAAGCACAAAATGTGCTGTCTGAAGAAAATTTAAATCAATCAAAAACACAGACAAATGATACTATTAATGAATATATAGCAAAATTTGACAATATTCTTTCTGATATTAAGACAAGCGGTGAAGAAATGATTGATATGATAAAGAAATTAAGAGATACTGTTGAGGGTATGCACGATATCAATATATCATAGCAGCTTGATAAAAGTATTCAGGCTATGGATAATCTTATCTCTAAAAATGAGGTATTGATATAACACAAATAAAGCCTTATCAGGCGTTTTTTGGTCGCTATATGACGTTTTTCCTTGTTGGACAGATGCAGGCTTTGTTGGCAGTTGTAATTATGGTTATACAGGCAGCTGGGGCAGGCGGAACATTTCCAATACAGGTTTTACCGCAAGCATATCAAGCAATATATGGATTTTTACCGTTTACACATGCAATGGAAGCATTGAGGGAATGTGTGGGTGGATTTTATTCCAATTATTATTATCAATGTTTGGGAAAGTTGTTAATATATGTTTTTATATCGCTGTTTATAGGACTTGTTGTTGCAATACCATGTAAAAAGTTAAATCAAATAATAGAAAAGAGCAAAGAACATTCTGGAGTAATGATATGAAAAATGAACAATATATAAAAAAACAATACAACTGGCAGGATTTACAAGATATCATACATATACTAAGACAGCCGGACGGCTGTTCATGGGATAGTGTGCAAACATATGAAAGTCTGAAAGATTGTGTTATCAGTGAAGCCAATGAAGTGGTAGAAGCCGTTAATAATAAAGATTTTCTTAATCTGAAAGAAGAATTGGGCGACTTGCTGCTTCAAGTGGTGATGTATTCCGAAATTGCAAAGGAACAAGACGAATTTACAATTGAAGAAGTTATTGATTGTGCTGCAAGTAAGATGGTAAAAAGACATCCGCATGTGTTTAACGATGGTTTGAACGGTGAGATTTTAGAATATGATGCCGTGAATATAAGTCATTGGAATCAAATTAAATTAAAAGAAAAGCAAGAACGGTTGAAAGAATATGAAAAATTGTATCATCAAGGAAAGATTAGCATAGACTTACTAGAATTACAACAAAAAAAGCTGGAGAATTATCAATATAAATTAGGCATTATTACCAAAAAATAGCTTATTATATAGTGCAAATCCTCTTAAATGTAGCGAAACTGCTTAAAAATGCGAGGTTGTATTGACAAATCGTGAAAAAGAGGTTATAAATGACTTTGTTGGCAGGTGTCAGCAAAAAATACCTATTGAGGAGAAGTTTACGATGAATAAGACTGAATTAGTAGCAGCTATTGCGGAAAAGACAGAACTGACAAAGAAGGATAGTGAAAAGGCTCTTAAGGCATTTATAGATGTTGTTAGTGAGCAGTTGAAAAAAGGTGAAAAAATCCAGTTAGTTGGTTTTGGTACATTTGAAGTGACAAAGAGAGCTGCAAGAACAGGAAAGAATCCACAAACAGGTAAGACAATTAAGATTGCTGCTTGTAAGGCTCCAAAGTTTAAGGCTGGTAAGGCTTTAAAGGATACTGTTAATGAGAAGTAATTACTTGTTATAACAAAATTAATTACGGGGACTTAAGGTACAAGACAACGGTCTTGTACCTTTTTGCGCTTTGTGAAAAACATCGTGTAAAAAATAAATGATTTGATAGTTGTATCTGCACATAGAACAGCAAGTTCTTCATTAAATTTGCAGATTACAGAAAGGTATGGTTATTTTTATGAGACTTGATAAATATTTAAAGGTATCACGTTTGATTAAGAGACGCACTGTTGCAAATGAAGCATGTGATGCAGGCAGAGTAACAGTAAATGACAGGGTTGCCAAAGCATCACTGGATGTAAAAGTTGGCGATGTGATACAGATAGCATTTGGAAATAAAAATGTGAAAGTGAAAGTGACAAATGTAAAAGAGGTTGTCCGCAAAGAAGAAGCGGCAGAAATGTTTGAATATATATAAGATTTCGGACATACATTGTAAAGCAGGCAATGTATGAAACGGAGGTCTTATGTATGGAGGGTAATATAAAACATGCACATAAGGTTAGCATGTCAAACAGAAGTAAACTAGAAATGACGGGAATTAGTGATGTTGTATCCTTTGATTTAACAAAAGTGCTGTTAGAAAGTGATTATGGAGTAATAACGATTAAAGGACAAAACCTTCATGTGAACCGTCTTTCAGTTGAAAAAGGCGAGTTGGATATTGATGGAACGATTCAAGCTATAGAATATTCGGATAAGGATAATTTTTCTAAGAAAGGGGAATCGTGGTTTGGAAAGCTGCTTAAGTGATTTGTTACAATGGGAGCTTTCAACCGTGCTATCCAGTGCATTTCTTGGAATGGCGGCAGCGTTTATATACGATTGTATACGGGTAGTCCGAAGAATTATAAGGCATAAAAAAGTTTGGACTATTGCAGTAGAAGATATTATATATTGGGTGTGTATGAGTTTTTTGGCGTTTAGTGCTACATATAATTTAAGTAATGGGGCAGTAAGAGGCTTTATGGTGGTGACTGCAATACTTGGAGCATTATTGTACAGAGCAGTTCTTGGAAAATACTATGTAAAATATATGACAAAATTAATTAATTTTTTAATAAGACCATTGAAAAAATTATGTCGTTTGATTAGTATTAAGTTAGGTCATTTAAAAGAACTGTACAAAAAACGCAGACCAAAAACATCAAAGAAGAAGGGAGGGATTAAATCATGGTACTTGAATCGAAATATGAAAAACAGCAAAGATTAAAACGACAACGTTATTCAGGTATCTTAGGATTTGTCTTAGCATGTGTACTGATAGTGATAATTGGTGTCACTTTATGGGTAAGCAAGCAGTCTCTTATTGAACAAAATCAAGAGTATGAAGCGCAAAAGATAGTTCTTGAGAGTCAGATTAATGAGCAAAAAGAAAGAAGTGATGATATAGAAGAATATAAAAAATATGTTCAAACAAAAAAATTTGCAGAGGATATCGCTAAAAATAAGTTTGGGTTAATTTATCCAGATGAAATCGTTATTAAACCAGATTCATAAAAATTAAAAAGGGCTGTTGCAAAAGAGAAATTTTGTAATAGCCTTTTTTTTATCTAATTTTAAGCTGCTGATGAATAAATTTCCTTTTTTATGAATAAACCCTTTATTCTTATGAATATAATTATTAACAGTATACAATTATTTTCTCGGGCAACGAATTAGGTGGACATGTTGGTTTGTCCATTTAACAAATGTTACAATGTCAAATCATTCACAGCTTGCTGTGGAATTTTTGGACATTGATATAGATAAGGAAAATAGCGCTAAATAAGATTTAGCGAACACTTTGTGTCTGCGCGCTGCTTGATACAAAGTTACTAAAGGAGCCTAAATAAAGGTTTTTGCACAAAAGTAGCGCAGAAATGGAGATTATTATGGCAGAAAGTTTGCAGGATTATATAACAACCTATTCATTTAATCGTTTGGAAGAAACAGCACGTACATTTAGGCGGCTGGGAGAAGCCTATGAGGATGCTTACGTCGATACATTGGACACAGTAAATGGCGGTGATACTGTAATGACAGGAATATCAAAACAGTTGCTTTTGGTGGCAGATGTTTTGGAAGAGTGTGTCACAATGAACCTATATTCTAAAGATATGGACAAAAGTGTAGAAAAAGAACTATTTAGAAAATGTTTTCTTGCAGGCGTGCGAATTAAAAATATTACCATGATTGAGGGAAAGTCTGGAATGACAGAACTTGCATTTCAGGCAAGAACAGTTGGACGAGGCTGTATATCAGCAAAAAAGCTTTTTCCCATCTTGTCAGACGTCTTGGGAGCAGATTATTATGTGCCAGGTTCTTGCCGGACAATAATTAATGAGGAATTTCATCAATATATTTTTATTCAGGAAAGCCGGTTTAAAATGTTGTCAGGTGTTGCTAGAAGAGGCAAAGGGACAAGCAGGTATAATGGTGATAACTTTTTGATTTCACGTCTTGATTGCGGAAAAACGGTAGCCGCTATTGCCGATGGTATGGGAAGCGGCAAGAGAGCGTTTGCCGAGAGCCGTATGGTAATAGAGCTTATGGAAAATTGTATTGATGCAGGTTTTCAGGAACAGGCGGCATTGGAATTAATTAATACAGCCTACATAGCAGGCGGGGGCAAAGGCGTTCATCCCGTTACAATGGATATGAGTGTTATTGATTGTAAAACAGGCGTATTGTCTTGTATTAAGCTAGGAGCAGCAGCAACTTTTATAAAGAGAGAATCGGAAGTTGAAGTGATTGAATCAACGACGCTTCCATTAGGTGTGCTTGAAAAAATTGATTATACAACATTTACAAGAAAATTATTTAGCGGCGATTATGTTATTATGATAAGTGATGGATTGCTTGATAATATTTCAGGTGTGTATAAAGAGGAAAAAATGGCCGATATTATAAAAAATATATCAGTTAGAAAACCTGATGCGATGGCAGAAGAGATTATGAGAAAATCATTAAAGTGCAATGGAGGAAAGCCATCGGACGATATGACCGTTTTAGTGTTAGGATTGTTTGACACATATGACAAATAATACTATAATCACTGTATGATTGAAAAAGTATACCAGTATATAAAAGAAAATAATATGTTAAATGATTGCAGACATATCATTGTGGGATTGTCTGGCGGTGCAGATTCTGTATGTCTGCTGGTACTGTTGCATTCTATTATTGTACAATATCAGATGGATATTGATGTTGTTGCCGTTCATATAAACCATGAAATAAGAGGTGATGAAGCCTTACGAGACCAACGTTTTGCACAGAAGTTGTCAGATGATTTAGGGGTTGTTTGTCATGTATTAAACAAAGATGTAAAGGCAATTGCAAAAATGCGAGGGGTAAGTATTGAAACCGCAGGAAGGCAAGTGCGATATGAGTGTTTTGCTCAGATAAAAAGGGAATTAGGATTTTTGGATACGACAACAAAAATTGCTGTTGCGCACCATATTGATGATTTGGTAGAAACATCACTTATGCATCTTATTAGAGGAAGCGGAATACAAGGTTTTTCAGGTATTTCACCTGTAAATGGAGATATTATAAGACCGCTTTTATGTGTCAATAAAAAAGAGATTATTGAATTTTTAAAGATGAAAGGCATCGGATATGTTGTAGACAGCACCAATCTTGAAAGTGATTACCAAAGAAATCAATTGAGAAATCAGCTTATTCCAATGATTGAAAAAAAATATAATCCAGAGTTTTCAAAAGCAGTATATCATATGGCAACGGATTTATTGGAAATAAATCGTTATATAGATAGACAAGTTGACCAGCTTGAGCCGATTTGTGTGCGCTATGACAGTACAAATCAGAAAGTTTTGGCCTCCTTGTTGTTAGATAAATTTCAACATGTAGATAGGACATTACAGACCTATCTGCTTCGTGCTGTTTTAAAAAAGGTAGCACAAAGCCCTGTGGATATTTATCGAAAACATATTGAACTTTTAATGCAGCTATGTCAAAAGCAGGTCGGCAAAAAGATAAATTTATCTAACGGAATTGTAGCAATTCGAGGATATTGTGACATCACGCTGCGAAAAAGTGTTCATCAAGATGTACATTTAGATAAACAAGAGGATTGGAATCCATTAAGTATTGATTTGTCTAATATAAAAACAGGGGAAGAACAATGTGTCAAATTGGGTATTTCTATATGTGATATCAATGGAACATGGCATAAAGTAGAAAAAATATGTCTACAATTAGTAGATAAGAAAGAAATTAAAAATATTTATTTGAATAATGTCTATACTAAATTTTTTGATTGTGATAAGATAAGTAGAAAAATTGATATAAGATTTAAGGAGCAGAAGGATTTTATTCAGATTCATGCAAACGGAGGCAAAAAGAAATTAAAGAAAGAATTGATAGACCTAAAAGTTCCTGCCAATGTTAGGAATCATATTTTGCTGTTAGCATGTGAGAATGAAATATTGTGGGCTGTGGGCGTTAGAAGATGCCAGACGGCGTTAATTGATGAGAATACAAAAAATATATTGAAAATATGTGTAGTGATTGGAGACTAAAGATGGATTATCAAAATATAAGTGTATTAATTTCAAAAGAAAAGTTAGATAGCAGAATTGACGAGCTTGCACAGCAGATAAGCCATGATTATCAGGGCGAGCCATTGAAATTGATTTGTATACTAAAGGGCAGTATTATTTTTTGCTGTGAGCTTGCTAAAAGACTTACAATACCAGTTTTATTTGATTTTATGCAGGTTTCAAGTTATGGAAAAAGTACAGAGTCAAGCGGTCATATTATAATAAAAAAGGAATTAGACGAACCAATTAAAGGCGATAATGTTTTGATTATAGAAGATATTGTTGACTCTGGCAATACGCTGTCAAAATTGCTTCCTATGCTAAAGGACAGAGAGCCTAAAAGTTTAAAAGTGTGTACGCTTTTGGATAAGCCAGAACGAAGAACAGCACCTGTTGATGTTGATTACAATGGTTTTTGTATTCCAGACGAATTTGTGGTAGGATTTGGCTTGGATTATAATCAAAATTATAGAAATCTCCCATATGTGGGTGTGTTACATTTTGATTAAAAAGAATGGAGGTTAGAAAAAAGATGAATAACAAAGGCAGAACTGGCGGATTTGGTGTTTATGTTGGCATCGTTCTTATTATTTTGTTGATTTACATGATAATAAACCGATTTAGTGCTTCAACAGCAGATTACAGTTATAGTTCTTTTTTGAAAGATTTAGAAAGCGGCAATATTGCAGAGGTAGGGATTCAGCAGAATGCAGAAGTTCCAACAGGTAAGTTGTATGTTAATTTTGAAAACAGCAGAAATACTAGGATTACGTATGTTTCTGATATCAATGAAGTACAAAAGCTGCTTAAAGACAGAGGAATTGCATATACATTGACCGATGTAAAGCGCCAGAATATGTGGATTACAGTGTTAGTGCCTACAGTGCTTGTTATTATTGTTATTTTTATTATATTGATGATTACAAACAGGCAGGCTGGAGGCGGGGCAAACTCAAAGATGATGAATTTTGGGAAAAGCCGTGCAAGGTTAATGACAACAGAGGATAATAAGATTACATTTAAAAATGTTGCCGGATTGAAAGAAGAGAAGGAAGAGTTAGAAGAAATTGTTGATTTTCTAAAAAGTCCATCAAAATATATGGAGCTGGGGGCAAGAATACCAAAAGGTGTTATTCTTACAGGTCCTCCGGGAACAGGTAAGACACTTCTTGCAAAGGCTGTTGCTGGTGAGGCAGGAGTTCCGTTTTTTACGATATCTGGTTCTGATTTTGTCGAGATGTTTGTTGGTGTCGGTGCGTCAAGAGTGCGTGACCTTTTTGAGGATGCAAAGAAAAATGCACCATGTATTGTCTTTATAGATGAGATTGATGCGGTGGCAAGAAGGCGTGGAACTGGTATGGGCGGCGGACACGATGAACGAGAGCAGACACTCAATCAGATGCTTGTCGAGATGGACGGATTTGCGGTAAATGAGGGCATTATTGTGATGGCGGCAACAAACAGAGTTGATATTTTAGACCCTGCTATATTAAGACCAGGTCGATTTGACAGAAAGGTTGTTGTCGGAAGACCAGATGTTGCAGCAAGATTGGAGATATTAAATGTTCATGCTGCCAAAAAGCCATTGGCAGATGATGTTGATTTGGATGCGTTATCTAGGACAACAGCAGGATTTACAGGTGCTGATTTGGAAAATTTATTAAATGAGGCGGCTATCAATGCAGCTAAAAATAAACGTCCATATATTATTAACAGCGATGTGAATTATGCCTTTGTCAAAGTTGGAATCGGAACAGAAAAAAGAAGTAAGATTATATCTGAGAAAGAAAAGAAGATTACAGCATACCACGAGTCTGGACACGCGATATTATTCCATGTACTTCCAGAGGTAGGACCTGTGCATTCTGTTTCAATTATTCCAACAGGACTTGGGGCAGCAGGCTATACTATGCCATTGCCTGAAAAGGATGAGCTGTTTAACACAAGAGGCAAGATGCTTCAAGATATTATCGTTAGTTTAGGCGGACGTGTGGCAGAAGAATTGGTGTTTGATGATATTACAACAGGTGCTTCTCAAGATATTAAGCAGGCGACACAAACTGCTAGAGATATGGTTACAAAATACGGTTTTTCATCAAAATTAGGTCTTATCAATTATGATGCAGATGGCGATGAGGTCTTTATCGGCAGAGATTTAGCACATGCAAGACCATATGGTGAAAATATTGCTTCTGAGATTGACAATGAAGTGCGCAATATCATTAATGATTGTTATAGTAAAGCAAAAAAATTAATTATGGAAAATATTGATATTCTTCATCGGTCAGCAAAACTTTTATTAGAAAAAGAAAAGATAACGAGGGAAGAATTTGAATCGTTATTTAATCTTATCAAATAAGTTTGCGTTTCAATATCGTAGAGATATAAGTGGGTATAGGGAATTGTTTGGTTCAGTGGAGATATAAGCTGCCACTGAAAAGCTGTGATAGCAGTTATGAAGTTATATTCTTTGATATTTGATGTGGTGTCGGAAGTGTAAAGATTGGGCGGTTGGAAAGCTTTGACAGTAAATTGTATTCATAATACAATTTGTTGTTTGTATAATTTGCATAAAAAAACTTATGTTTTTTTGTTAAGTTTATGAACACTTACATTATCTAACATGATATTATAATTTACGTAAAACCCCCAATACATTATATTTTGCTACACCCCATAAAAGTGAAATACCTTCTAAAGAGGACAGCCACCCCAGGCTGTCCTCTTTACTTTGTTTAAGAGTTGCATTGCAACTCTTTTTAGGAAAAGATAAAAAATAGTTGAATAATATCAGGTTTGAGTATAAAATTATAATACATCGTATAAAGGAGTATTTTTTGTGAGAATTGTTAAAACAGTTGATTCATTGAAGTTGGAATATAAAAAATTACTATATATGTGTAATACAAGACCAGTATTTAAGCCTAGAGCATTGTTTTCCGATGCAACTGAAAACTATAGAATACCACCAGAGTGTGAGGCTTGGGATACCGTTCGTATTCGACTTCGAGTAGGGAGATTCAATATTGAAAGAGCATATCTTTATGTTGATAATGAAGAGTATGCTATGGTCAGAGTGGATTCCGATGTAAGTTTTGATTATTATGAGGCAGCAATAGAAGTATCGGATTGTGTTATGTCTTATTATTTTAAGGTAGAAGGACAACGAGGGCTGTGTTATTACTATAATCAAATGGGAGGAGCTCGTGAATTAAACCCTTATTATAATTTTACGATTATACCAGGACATAAGGTGCCAAAATGGGTAAAAGGCGCTGTTATGTATCAAATTTATGTTGACCGATTCTGTGATGGTGATACGAGTAATAATGTAGTTGATGATGAATACAGCTATATAGGAGAACATGTAATCCAAGTAAAGGATTGGGATAAATATCCTGAACAAATGGGGGTAAGAGAATTTTATGGAGGAGATTTACAGGGTGTATGGGATAAGTTAGATTATCTTCAGGACTTAGGAATAGATGTCATCTATTTTAATCCCATCTTTGTATCGCCTTCTAATCACAAATATGATACTCAAGATTATGATTATGTTGACCCTCATATTGGCGTAATAAAAGTTGATGAGGGAGAGGTATTAAAGGAAGGCGACCAAGATAATCGACATGCTACAAAGTATATTAGCAGAGTGACAAGCAAAGAAAATCTTGAAGCAAGCAATGCGTTTTTTGCAAAGCTTGTGGAGGAGATACACAAAAGAGGAATGAAAGTCATTATTGACGGTGTGTTTAATCACTGTGGTTCATTTAATAAATGGCTTGATAAAGAACATATATATAGCAGCAGTAAAGATGATTATGCAGTGGGTGCCTATGAGAAATATGAAAGCCCATACCATAGTTTTTTTAAATTTTATAGTGACCAATGGCCAGATAATGGTTCTTATGACGGCTGGTGGGGGCATGACACGTTGCCAAAGCTAAATTATGAAGAATCTGAAAAATTGGAAGATTATATTATAGAGATTGGCAAAAAATGGGTGTCGCCTCCGTATAATGTAGATGGATGGCGTTTAGATGTAGCTGCTGATTTGGGTTATAACAGCGAATATAATCATCGGTTTTGGAAGAAATTTAGAAAAGCAGTAAAAGAGGCAAATCCAGAAGCGGTTATTCTTGCAGAGCATTATGGGGATTCTCATGATTGGCTTTTAGGCGGGCAGTGGGATACCATTATGAACTACGATGCATTTATGGAACCTATAACCTGGTTTTTAACAGGTATGGAAAAGCACAGTGATGAATTTCGACAGGATATGATTGGCAATGCCAATAATTTTTTTGGTGCTATGCATCATAATATGTCACGTATGGGTTATCAGGCATTTAGTATATCTATGAATCAATTGTCAAACCACGACCATTCAAGATTTCTTACAAGAACCAATCATATTGTGGGAAGAACACATACGATGGGACCGCAAAAAGCAAATGAACATGTAGATAGGGCTGTGTTTATGGCGGCAGTGGTTATTCAGATGACATGGCCTGGCGCACCGACATTATATTATGGAGATGAGGCAGGTGTTTGCGGCTGGACAGACCCAGATAACAGAAGAACGTATCCATGGGGAAAAGAAGATAAACTTTTGCTTCAATTTCACAAAGATATCATTAAGATGCATAAAGAGTGTAAAGTTCTTAGTACAGGTTCCTACAAGCCGCTTATCAGTGAGTATAATTTAATTGCTTATGGACGTTTTGACAAAAATGATATGGTGGTCGTTATTGTAAATAATTCAGATGATGAGCGAAGAGTGCATGTTCCTGTGTGGGAAATTGGGCTGATGAGAGAGTATGATATGGAGCAGGTTTTTGTCACGTATGAAAATGGATATGATAATAGTAAACTTGGATATTCAGTAAGAGAAGGCTGGTTAGATGTTGGTATGAGAAATAAGTCTGCTATGGTACTGCGAAAGATGCAATTTTAATCTTATCAAGAACGTCTCCTATTTCAATGCCATAAAGCATAAGTGGAGGTGGGGACTTGCGTTGCTATAACAGCTAGATGGTTTGCAAGCAGCATAGCGGATTGTGAATATCTACTTTGGCATAAAAATAAAATGACCATTAAAAGAAAGTACGAGGACTTAAACAAGCATTTAAAAGAAGGAAAGGAGAAAGCTATCCAATATAGAGGATTTATTCATATATTGAGTAGCAGGTTACGATGAGTAATAATAGAGAAGATGAAGGAAGACCAGAGATAAAAATTAACAAAAAAATGAGAACTTGGAATAAGTATCGTAATTATTGTTTTATTGCTGCTGGTGTGATAGTGGTTATTCTTGCGGTATTTATCGTTGTTAATATGGTTACAAAAGATAAAGACAACAGTGATGTTGCAAATCGAACAACGAGTCATAATAATACGGTTTCACAGACAAAAGAAGATTCATCAAACACACAGGCGACAACGCAGCCAGAACCGACAAAAGAGCAGACAACAACACAACAGACAACAACAAAGGCACAGCAGACAGGCGGCACTTTAAAAGTTTCAGGTTCAGCAGAAGAACAGGAATTTGTAGGGGCTGATAAGTTTAAAGATTGTGTGTTTTTTGGTGATTTTATTATCAGTGGTATTTCATTTTATGGATTTCTTCCAGAATCACAGGTTGTATCCGATGATAATGCTACAAGTGATAAGCTTCAAAGTCAGGTTGATAGTGCGCTTTCTTCTAATCCATCAAAAGTGTTTATTATGGTGGGCTTAAATGATGCCAACTATGGCACAAGAGATGGGAAGACAATTGCAGGATTTATTGGAGATACAGTCAAGGAGATTAAATCAAAAAGTGCTTCAACAAGTGTATATATTTTGTCTGTTTTGCCAGTGACATCAGCATTTGAAAACCGTCCTAACATAAGTATAAAGCAGTCTTTGTTAGATGAAATTAATGAAAGCTTAAGCAACAACGCTGCAGAGTATGGTGCTACATTTATTGATTTAGCGGGCGCTTATAAAGATGGGAGCGGTTATCTTAGAACAGAATGTACAAGTAATGGAAGTAATATTGTTGGCGGATATTATCCATTTATGTTAAATAGTATTAGTAAATTAATTAACGGTTAGATTTGTTATTCTTTTTATGAAGCAAGAGACTTGCTTTATAAGACTTAGGTAAGATAGATTTTTAATTTTTAGTAAAAAATAGACACAGAAATAGAAATGAGGAATGTTATGAACTTTCATGTGTTGACATTGTTTCCAGATATGATTGTCAATGGATTGAATCATAGTATTATTGGAAGAGCTATAGACAATAAAATTCTTCAGATTAATACAATCAATATTAGAGATTATGCAGATAATAAGCATATGAAAGTTGATGATTATCCATATGGTGGAGGTGCAGGTCTTGTTATGCAGGCAAGACCTGTTTGTGCTGCCTATGATGATTTAGTTTCAACATTACAAAAAAAACCGAGAGTAGTCTATATGACACCTGTTGGATATACATTTACACAAGAGATGGCACAGGAATTTGCAAAAGAAGAAGAACTTGTGATATTATGTGGGCATTATGAGGGGATTGATGAAAGAGCGCTTGAACGAATTGTTACAGATTATGTATCAATAGGAGATTATGTGCTGACGGGAGGCGAGCTTCCAGCAATGATTATGATTGATGTTATTGCAAGGCTGCTGCCAGGAGTGCTGCATAATGGTGAGTCGGCACAGACTGAAAGCTTTGAAAATGATTTGCTTGAATATCCACAATATACACGACCAGAAGTATTTGAAGGCGTTTCGGTGCCTAAGGTTTTATTGTCTGGACATCATGCAAATGTTGATGAGTGGCGATTAAAACAATCCATTGAGCGAACAAAAAAGTATAGACCAGATTTATATAATAAATATATGGAAAGGCGAGGTTAAGCACAGCAGTATGGAACAAAATACACATTTTATTGGCAGAGCAATTATTGATGAAAGCTTGAATATATTGACAGCGGACACAAAGCTTAGTAAATATCTTGGAAATAATGCTATGTATACACTTGCAAGGTCAATTCACCCAAATGATATTATCAGACTTGAAGATGGTCTTAAAGTTGTTAGTATCGAACAAAGTACGATTATTTCTTTAAGAATGGTTGATGATAATGGGCGATATCAATGGGTTATTATGTTGCTAGTTGATATACCTAAAAATAGAAACCATGATAGACAGATTCGTATTGAACTGCATGATATTGCAGAAGTAAAAAGTTTGCATATAGCAGAAGATGAAAATTATATGCAGTATTTTAGTTTGATGGAACATCTTATGTTTTCGTATGATATTTATACAGACAAATTGAAAATATTTATGATGGGAAATCAACAACAAGTAAATTTCTATAACGGAACGCTTACAGACTGGGAAAAAACAATGATTACGAATGGTAACATTGATGAAATTTATAAAAATGTATTTAATATGCTCTGTTCTGATTTTAGAAAAGGAACCAAACAATTTGAACATGAGTTTAAAATGAGAATTTTTGAAGGCACAAAGGCAATGGATTGGTGCCTGATAAAAGGAAAATCAATTATCGATTCTAGTGCAAAGACACATGTTATTGCCACTATGTCTAAAGTAAATCCTGTAGATAATTTGGACAATTCCTATAACACTACAGAAATGTTGGATGCCTGTACAGGAATTTTAAACAAAAAAGCTATTGAGGATTACGCTTCAAAGATTATCGCTTCAAAACCAATATACCCTGTTACGATTGCTGTTTTAGATATTGACGATTTTAAGTATATTAATGATGAATATGGTGAATTGTTTGGTGATGAAGTTTTAAATAGTGTTGCCACCATCATAAAAGATGCTGTTGGTGTGACAGGAGGTGTCGGCAGAATTGGTGATGATGAGATATTGATTGTAGCACAGCGATTAGGAAGCAACGCAGATATCAGAAGTTTATTAAGAACAATAAGAAATAATATTGCATTTATGTACAATAATGAAGAAGATAAGCCGCAAATAACATGTTCAATTGGCTCTGCAACATATCCAGAAGATGCAACTACATATGAAAAACTGTGTGAAATTGCCTATAAAGTATTACATCTTGCAAAGGAAAAAGGAAAAAATCGATATATTATCTATATTCCAGAACTTCATTCAGAGTTTATTAATGGTTTAGGAAAAGCTAAATCGGCAGAATATATGTTTTACAAATATCGTAAAATGAGTATTGTAAATGATATTATTAACGATTATAAAGTTCGTGGAAAAAACAGTTTTGAAGCTTCTGTAAAAAAAATTCAGTTTGCTTTTAGCATTGATAGTATTTTTGTTTATGAAAAAACACAAAATCAAGACTGGAACCGATTTGTCCTTTTAGGTGACAATGATTTTTCTGATGATAACAGTTATTTGGATGAAAGGTCATATATAGCAGATTTTTCGGAAGATGGAATAGAAGTGATAAACAATATCAATTTTTTTGAGAGAAGAGCCAAAAAGACGGTGGAAGCTTTTAAGAAAATGGGTATTAATCAGGCAATACAGGTAATTGTTGGTGATAAAAATAAAATAGTGTCTTTTAATCGCAATAAACAGATGAGTAAATGGAGCAGAACAGATATCATGTATCTAGCGATTCTTGGCAATATATTTGGAACAGGATTTTTTAATGAGTAATTTAAAGATAAAATCGTATGTAGCCCTTGATTTAGAGACCACAGGAATCAATCCTTCTCTTGATAAAATTATTGAGATAGGCATGATAAAAGTCATTGATGAAAAAGTGGCTGACAGCTATAAAACATTGATTAACCCCAATATACATATTTGTACAAGGATTACGGAAATAACAGGAATAACAGATAATATGGTTTTAGGTAAGCCTGCCATATCCGAAATAATTAAAGATATCCTTGATTTTATTGGAGATTTACCCCTGCTTGGTCACAATATTATATTTGACTATAGTTTTTTAAAAAAGGCGGCTGTCAATTCAAATTATACATTTGAAAAACAAGGAATTGATACATTAAAGATTGCAAGGCGTCTGCTGCCAGAAGTTCCTCATAAAAATTTAGAATATTTATGTGATTATTTTAAATTGGATAAAGGAAGTTCACATAGAGCTTTTGACGATGCACAAAGCGCAATTGGGCTATATCATAAGCTGTATGAAATAAAACCAGATGATGAGGGATTTTACACCGCGATACCATTAGTGTTTCATATAAAAAAAGATGTCCCTATCACAGAGGCACAGAAACGTTATCTTGCGGCGCTGCTTATGAAACATCAGTTAGATATTGAGGAAGATATAGAAAAACTTACAAAAAGTATGGCATCAAGAATGATTGACAAGATTATTTCAGAATATGGAAAGTAAGTAATCATTGAATCTCATCAAGGAAGTTTCTCATTTGAATATTGTAGAGATATAAGCAGGTGGGAACTTGTGTTGTGATAATAGCCAAATGGTTGAAGCAAGTAGCAGAGAGGATTGCAAATATCTGATATGACTTAAAGTGTTTTATGAAAGAATGATTATAAAAATAAAAAATAAATTTAAGGGTTGACATATGGCTTAATATTTGATAGTATATTTTTGTTAAAAAAATAACAATGTTTATAAGGATTTGAGAATGAAAATGGAGGTAAGAAAATGCAGAAGGAGAGTAGTATGATTGTTGATACTGTTGAATCTTTGGAAGCGAAGATTAAAGAAGTGAAGGAAGCGCAAAAGATATTTGCTACATATACACAAGAGCAAGTAGACAATATCTTTAAGGCTGCTGCTATGGCAGCAAACCAAGCAAGAATCAGTCTTGCAAAACAAGCCGTTGCAGAGACTGGTATGGGCGTTGTTGAGGATAAGGTTATCAAAAATCACTATGCCTCAGAGTATATTTACAATGCTTATAAAGATGTGAAAACATGTGGTGTTATCGAAGAGGATAAATCGTTTGGCATAAAAAAAGTTGCAGAGCCAATCGGTGTTGTTGCTGCTGTTATTCCAACGACAAATCCAACTTCAACAGCAATATTTAAGACATTGATATCATTAAAGACAAGAAATGGTATTATCATCAGTCCTCACCCACGTGCAAAAAACAGTACCATTGAGGCGGCAAAGGTTGTTCTTAATGCAGCAGTTGCAGCAGGTGCACCAAAGGGAATTATTGGCTGGATTGATGTTCCTTCACTTGAATTGACAAATTTAGTTATGAAGGAAGCCGATATTATATTAGCAACAGGTGGTCCAGGTATGGTTAAAGCGGCATATTCATCTGGAAAGCCAGCATTAGGTGTTGGTGCAGGTAATACGCCGGCGATTATAGATGAGACAGCAGACGTTGTATTAGCTGTTAATTCAATTATTCATTCTAAGACATTTGACAATGGTATGATATGTGCATCAGAGCAGTCTGTCATTGTTGCTGATTCATTATATAAACAAGTTAAAGATGAATTTATTGCAAGAGGCTGTCATATTTTAAATAAAGATGAGCTTAAAAAAGTTCGTAAGACGATATTGATAAATGGTTCGCTCAATGCCAAGATAGTAGGACAGAGTGCGTATAATATTGGAAAGCTTGCAGGAATTGAGGTTCCAACGACAACAAAAATTCTTATTGGAGAAGTTGAATCGGTAGATATATCAGAAGAATTTGCACATGAAAAGTTATCTCCAGTTCTTGCAATGTATAAAGCTAGCAATTTTGAGGATGCTGTGTCAAAGGCAGAGCATTTGGTTGCTGACGGCGGCTATGGGCATACTTCATCACTCTATATTAATGCTGCAACAGAGCATGAAAAGATTGCAGTATTCCAAGAAGCTATGAAAACATGTAGAGTTCTTATCAATACACCTTCTTCACAGGGTGGTATTGGTGATATTTATAACTTTGCTTTAAAACCATCTCTTACATTGGGTTGTGGTTCATGGGGCGGCAACTCTGTATCAGAGAATGTAAATGTAAAGCACCTTATTAATATTAAGACCGTAGCTGAAAGGAGAGAAAATATGCTTTGGTTTAGGGCACCTGAGAAAGTTTACTTTAAGAAGGGATGTCTTCCTGTAGCATTAGATGAGCTGAAAAATGTTATGGGCAAGAAGAGAGTGTTTATTGTAACAGACCAGTTCCTTTACAAAAATGGATATACAAAATGTGTAACTGATAAGCTTGATGAGATGGGCATTGTTCACACAACATTTTATGATGTTGCACCAGACCCAACACTTGCATGTGCAAAAGAAGGTGCTGCTGCTATGACTCTTTTTGAGCCAGATTGCATTATTGCAATTGGTGGCGGTTCAGCAATGGATGCAGGTAAAATTATGTGGGTTATGTATGAGCATCCAGAAGTAGACTTTATGGATATGGCTATGCGCTTTATGGATATCCGAAAGAGAATATATACATTCCCTAAGATGGGTGAAAAAGCATATTTTATAGCTGTTCCAACATCTTCAGGTACAGGTTCAGAAGTGACACCATTTGCCGTTATTACAGACCAAGATACCAATATTAAATATCCGCTTGCAGATTATGAGCTTCTTCCAAATATGGCTATTGTCGATGCTGATATGATGATGAATCAGCCAAAAGGACTTACTTCTGCATCTGGTATTGACGCTTTGACACATGCGTTGGAAGCATATGCATCTATTATGGCTACCGATTATACAGATGGTCTTGCATTAAAGGCGATGAAAAATATCTTTGAGTATCTTCCATCTGCTTATGAGAATGGTGCAGCCGATGCAAAGGCACGTGAACAGATGGCAACAGCTTCTACAATGGCAGGTATGGCATTTGCTAATGCGTTCTTAGGTTTGTGTCACTCTATGGCACATAAGTTAGGTGCATTCCATCACCTTCCACATGGTGTTGCCAATGCAATTTTAATAACGGATATTATGCGTTATAATGCAGTAGAAGTGCCAACAAAGATGGGAACATTTCCACAGTATGAGTATCCTCACTGCAAGGCTCGCTATGTAGAGTGTGCAAATTTCTTAGGTATTCAAGGCAAAAATGATGATGAAAAATTTGAAAATCTTATTCAGGCTATTGAAGAATTAAAGGTTAAAGTTGGTATTAAGAAAACAATCAAAGAATATGGTATTGATGAAAAGTATTTCTTAGATACATTGGATGATATGGTTGAAAAGGCATTTGACGACCAATGTACAGGAGCAAACCCTCGTTATCCATTGATGAGTGAGATTAAAGAGATATACCTTAAAGCATATTACGGTAAGTAATATTTATTACGGCAAGTAATATTTATTACAGTAACTAATGTTTATTATGATAAGTAATGTTTTATTACAGTAAGTAATGTGAATTTATTTTGCAATTTGTGTCTGTGTGCTGCCAGACACAAATTGTATAATATTTTTTAAACAATAGAGCAGCACAGAAATGGGGATTAGTATGGCAAATGAAGTTTCAAAAAGCAATCTTAAATTAGTGCGTATTGAAGGAGATAAAGCACTAAAAGTATTCTCTCCTGAATACAGCAAAACAGATGTTTTATATGAAGCATTGAACACTGCAAGAGTAGAGGATACAGGACTTGCTATTCCAAAGCTGTTGAGTGTTTCTGTTGAAGAAGATGGAAGTTGGGTAATCGCGAGCGAATATGTTAAAGGAAAGACATTGGCAGAATTGCTTAAAGAACACCCTGAAAATGCAGATGCCTATGCAGAGGCAATGGTAGACTATCAGGTTGAATTTAACAAGCGCAGCAATCCGCTTCTTTTAAAGTTAAAGGATAAATTAGCAAGACAGATTAAAGAGTTGGATATTCATGCTAATATTAAGTATGAGTTGTCTGCAAGATTAGAGGAGCTTCCAAAGCATAATAAGCTGTGTCATGGTGATTATTGCCCAGACAATATTATTGTAAGTACGGATGAAAATAATAATATTACAGATATTACTGCTGTTGACTGGGTTCATGCAACACAGGGCAATGCCAGTGCAGATGTGGCAAATACATATCTTACAATCAAGTTAAAAGATGAAGATTTTGCAGAAAAGTATATTGCAAAATTCTGTGAAAAGACGAATACAGAAAAACGCTATGTTGATAAGTGGATGCCAATCGTTGCAGCAGCTAGATTGACGAGAAAAAATGAAGAAGAAAAAGAACTTTTGGAGTCTATGATTGATATTTGTGATTTTCAATAATTTATTCTAATTTGAATTGTTCTTTATTAAGTACACTAATAAAACAATATAAAGTTTTTATCCAGCAGGAAAATTCTGCTGGATTTTTTATATAAAACTTTATCAAAATTACTTAACATGTGTAGCAATTTTTTTGTAATTGTGTTATATTGTAAAAAAGCGTTAAAGCTAAATTATAAATGTAAAAGGAGGTATTACATTAATGAGAAAAAAATTAGGCTTTAATCAAAAAAATGTTTCAAAGTTAAGTGCGCTTGTACTTGCAGGAATGATTACTGTTTCAGCAATGGTTGTTCAAAATCCTGTAAGCAGCTATGCAGAAAGCAAAGCAGCAGGTGATGGACAAAATGTTGTAACAGAAATTCCAGGTACTGTATCAACAGAAAGTGATTATAATAATTCCTTTCTTTCTGTTACAGGATTTGCTTCAGGAAATGTTCATGACAGAAGTGAGTATGTTGGGACAGAGTATTACAGAGTGATTGATGACGAAAAGAAATTCCTTGATGCAATTCGTGATGCACAGAGTAACAAAGTCAAAGTTATGGAAATTACAAAAGATATGGATTTAGGGTATGAGTATCTTTCAAATTTACTGACGCCAGAAGTGCTTAGAAAGTATAATTTTGTCAGGAAATATAAAACACCATCGAATGAGTTGGCTAATGTAAACGGTGGATTTACAAATCCTCTTATGGAGAAAAGCGGCGTAACAACGATTACGGTAGGCAATATTGATGGACTTACCATCTTTTCACCAAATGGAAGCAGTATTAAGCATACAGAACTTAAAATTACAGGTAATGATATTGTTATAAGAAACTTGCATTTTAAAGAAATGTGGCAGTGGGACGATGCTGGCGCACAAAAGGAAGTGGGCTGGTCAAACTTAAAGATTAATGGCGGTAAGAATGTATGGGTTGACCATTGTACATTTGAAATTGCATCTGATGGAAATATCGACTTAGAAAATGGTGCAACAGGAATTACTATTTCATGGTGTAAGATTGGTGATGAAGCCCTTGAAAATCCTTCAAAAGACGGTTCGATTTATCAGTCTATTATGTTTATGGAAGACCGTTATCAAAAAGGGGAGCTTAAACCACAGACAAGCTTATATCATCAGATGAGAACAGGCGGTGCAACACCTGAGCAGATTATGGCATATTCAGCATACCATAAAAAATGTCATTTGAGCGGTTCTGGTGATAAAGATTTCGTGAATTATGTATATTCAGACGGCAGAGTTGTAGAGGATGCAAACAGCAATATTAAGCTGACTCTTGCTTATAATCATTATGTGAATGTTGGACAGCGTGTGCCAATGATTCGACAGGGTGTAGGTAACCTTATTAACTGTTATATTGATGATTCAACACATCAGACAGCAGCAGATGCTAATCCAATATTTAAACAAATTGGACCATATAAATTGTCACGCTGCTTAAATTCAAGAAATGGTGCTTGTATTGCAGCAGATACATGTGTATTTAATGGAATTGAAGAACCAATTATAGGTGCTGAGGTTCAAGGCGATGATACAGGTAATATGACAGCAGTATGGGCAACAATGTTTAAGGACGTATATAATCATACATTGATTGTTAATTCAACAGTAACCAATTCAAAGGGTACATATACAGGAAGCAGCTGGGATAATAATGGAGATAATTTATTTACAACAGGCTTTAAATATAGAGATAAGTCAACAGTTGGCAAGTGGGCATGGGCATCACATATTGTAAATGAAAGCTCATATGAAAAGAGAGATTATACAATTGAAGAAGCAAAACCAATGGAATTTACATATGATACTGATGGAACACTTCCATTTGAATATCAAGTACTTCCACTTGAAGATGTGAAAGAAGTTGTAACTGGAAACTCAGGTGCAGGTGTTATAGAAATGACAAACGCAGAGTGGCTTCAAACAGACTATGTCGCAGATTCTGTCAAGATTGGCGATGTAAATGGTGATGGTAATAGAGATTCAACCGATGCTGTACTTTTGAAAAAATATTTAGCTGGTGTAAGAGACTTCAATGTAACAATTAATGAAAAAGCATGTGATATAAATGGAGATGGTGATATCAATGTTCGTGATGCGATTCTTCTTTTGAAGCATTTAGCTCAAATGATTGATATTGATGCTCTTTATGGTTAGAAGCAGGTTTAACAATCAATAAAACCATCTGCTATGTACAATATCATAAACTTAAATGAAATCGTTTATGTATAGGCAATTTGTGCTTTTTATAAAAATATTTATGTAGTTTATATATCGATTTTAGGTATAGAGAATGCTCCCTTTTAAGTATTAAGTGATTTTTATTATTTCACTTATTTACCTACAAGGGAGCATATCTTTATAAAAGCTTTTTTTATATATATTTTAGTAGCAGCTAATTATAAAAAGCCAATATACAGTTTTGTTTATGCAAATGATATATAGAATTTTCTATATGTTTATTCAGTTGGCATAGTCTGTTCAAGCTTTTTTAAAATAATATCTTTTGTGAGGGAATTCAGTGAACTGGCATACAGTTTTAAGTTATCAATCCCTTTTGTGTTATTCTTTTCAATATAATAATTTGCAAGCATTGAATAGGCAAAACTTATATCCGTTCCAGATTTTACAATAAATTCAAGATAAGGAATTGCGTCTTCTATCATTCCATTTTTTTCAAAAGCACTGGCAAGTTTAACAGCAGCTTTACACATTGCTATAAAATTGTCATCATATTCGGACATAATAGTAAGATTAGCAGCGCCATATTCTATTTTTATATCCGTATTGCTGCAATTATTTAAGTTAAACATTTTTTTGTCATTAAAACTTGCAAATACATGATAGGCATCTTTAATTTCTGGAATTGTAAAAATACCATTAGTAAAAGAATCCGTATTATTTTCTAAAGTATTGTCAGGAAGATTTCTATCAGGCAATAAATGGTTTGGTATCACAATATAATTCAAATTAGAAATATCTTTTTTGCGAACTTCATTAGCTTTTCGCTCACGTTCCCAAAATTGCTGGATGTTGTCATTATTTTTTTTAGAATTTTTCCTTAAAAGTATTTGCAACACAACGATGAATATTATAAAATAAGGCAGTATTAGTTGCATAAATTAAATCACCTCCATATAGAAAGGGTTATTATGATTGATTTTAATAATAAAAAAAATAAAAAGATAATATCATCTGTATTAATTATTCTCCTTATAGCAGCTATGGTGCTTCCAGTAATTGCTTCAGCAATACTATCTTTTAATTAGATTAATAATAAACTATTTAGAAAAAAAGAACAAGAGCACAAGAGCGTGAAAATTTAAATTTTTAACCTATAAGTTATTATACAAAGGATACTACGCATAGAAGGCTGTTATACAGCCTTGTTAAAATTTGAGTCATTGGTTGCTCCTAAAAAGTGGCGGCGGCATGGAGGCTAAATATGAAAGTGGGGAAAATATCAAATACAGTTTTAAAAAGAACAGTTTTAAAAACAATTAGTGATTCTTATAATGTCTATGTTCCAGAAAAAAATAAAGTTGGGCTAGATGCAAACAAGATTTGTATAGATGAATTTAGTCCAATGCTAATGACAACAGATTGTGGGATAGAACCAGTCTATACAGTTGCAAATAATATATGTGCAAGAGGAGGTAAGCCTATTTGTATACAGTGCAGTATCGTTCTTCCTCAAAATTTTCGTGAGATACGATTGCGGGAAATAATGGAAGAACTCTCAAAGGATTGCCGCAGTCTTGGACTTGCCATAGCAGGAGGACATACACAGGTCAGTGATTCAGTTTTAAAACCAATTATTTCTGTAACTGGCATTGGCATTATGGAAGATGACAAAGACATGATGCAAAGCAATAAGGCTAATATTAATGAAGATATTGTTCTTACAAAATGGATAGGCATCGGAGGAATACGAAATATTATTAAACATAGCAAAGAGAATGTTTTGTTAAAATATAATATTGATTTTATTGATAAAGTAATAGGAAATAAAGAAGATATGTCTGTTTTGCCTGAGGCTGAAATTGCTAAAAAAGCAGGAGTACATTATATGCACGATGTATCACAGGGCGGCATTTTTGCGGCATTGTGGGATATGGCGGAAGCATCGGGTGTAGGCATTGATATAGACCTTAGAAAGATTCCTGTAAAACAGGAAATTATTGAAATTTGTGAAATGTATGATATCAATCCTTATCAATTGCAATCTGCGGGGTGTTTATTAATGACATTTACAGATGGATATGGTATAGTAGACATATTAGCGAAACAGGGAATTAAGGCAAGTGTGATTGGCAAAACGATATCTGGAAATGATAAAATTATTCATAATCTGGATGAAGTTCGTTATCTGGACTTGCCAAAGCAAGACAGTTTGTATGCTGATTGGAAAGGAAATGTTGATGATGAGAGAAAAAATATTAAGTTTACTTGAAAAAAACAGTAGGATTGATATTAAAGATGTAGCAGTTATGCTTGGTGTTAGTGAGGTAGAAGTAGCAAATGAAATTGCTACTATGGAAAAAGAAAATATTATCTGTGGATACAATACAATAATTGATTGGTCAAAGACAGGTGATGAGAAGGTTATTGCGCTGATAGAGGTAAAAGTTACACCACAAAGAGGATTGGGATTTGATAAGATTGCAGAACGATTGTATCAATATAATGAAGTTACATCTGTGTATCTAATGTCTGGAGGGTTTGATTTTACAGTGATTATAGAAGATAAAACAATGAAGGCAGTGGCACAGTTTGTTGCGGATAAACTTTCACCATTAGAGACTGTTCTTAGCACATCAACACATTTTGTTCTTAAAAAATATAAGGATTATGGAACCGTTTTAGGCTCTACGCACAAGGACGAAAGGATATTAATAACACCATGAGAAATGTATTGTCTAAAAAAATAGTGGATATTGAACCATCAGGAATTAGAAAATTTTTTGATGTGGTCAGCGAGATGCCTGGAGCTATATCGCTTGGTGTAGGTGAACCCGATTTTGATACACCTTATGTTGTTCGAGAAGAGGGAATATATGCGTTAGAGCAAGGAAAGACATACTACACAGCAAATGCAGGTCTAAAAGAATTAAGGGAAGAGATTAGTATTTATCTGAACAGAAAATATGGTTTAGATTATGAACCCGATAAAGAAATTGTTGTTACCGTTGGCGGCAGTGAAGGCATTGATTTAGCACTGCGATGTATGATAAATCCAGGTGATGAAGTTTTAATTCCTCAGCCTTGTTTTGTATCCTATGCGCCATGTGCAGTTATGGCAGATGCCACACCTGTATATATCAATCTCAAGGAAGAAAATGAATTTAAATTGACAAAGGAAGAATTAGCGGCAAGTATTACAGATAAGACAAAAATATTAATGCTAGCTTATCCAAGTAATCCAACAGGGGCTATTATGACAAAAGAGGAATTGGAAGAGTTAGTGCCAATTATAATAGAACATGATTTATATGTTATTTCTGATGAGATTTACTCTGAATTGACATATGACAATAAACATTGTTCAATAGCGTCTCTGCCTGGAATGAAAGAGCGAACAATTGTGATTAATGGTTTTTCTAAATCTTTTGCTATGACAGGCTGGCGACTTGGGTATGCCTGCGGACCAAAAAATATTATGGAACAAGTATTGAAACTGCATCAATTTGCTATTATGTGTGCGCCTACCAATAGTCAGTTTGCGGCGGTTGAGGCATTAAGAAACTGTGATGATGATGTCGATAAAATGGTGGAAGCGTATAATCAAAGGAGACGTTTTTTGATTCATCAACTAAAAGAAATAGGAATTGAATGTTTTGAACCATATGGGGCATTTTACATATTTCCGTCTATTAAAAAGTTTGGTATGTCTTCAGAGGAATTTGCAAATCGCTTGCTGCAAGAACAAAAGCTTGCTGTAATTCCAGGCACGGCATTTGGTGCGTGTGGAGAGGGATTTGTAAGAATATCCTACGCATATTCGATTGAAAATCTTAAAGTAGGATTGGACAGAATTAAAAAATTTATTGAGAGTATTTAAGGAGAAGTAAATGTCAATCAATGTAGAATATATTAATCCGTTTTTAATGGCGGCGACTAGTATTATAAAGGATATTTGTCAAGTTGATATTGCTGTAGGAAAACCTTATATCAAACAGGCAGAATTTTCAAGCGATTCTGTTGTTATTATGATAGGTGTCACTGGCGAAATGCGTGGTCAGGTTATGCTTGCTTTAAGTTATAAAAAAGCATTAGAGATTGCCTCTAAGATGATGGCAGGATTTAATGTGACAGAGCTTGACGCAATGTCACTAAGCGCCATTAGTGAACTTGGCAATATGATTATGGGCAATGCGGCGACAATACTTTCTACAAAAGGAATTGGAATTGATATTACACCACCTACTATTTGTAGAGGAAATGTTATTGTCTCACAGACGTATACACAAAATATATGTATTCCGTTAAGCGGCGGTGATATTACAATAGAACTTGATGTAGCAGTAAAGGATGCAAAGTAAATGTTAAATATTGTTTTATTAGAGCCAGAGATGCCTGCCAATACAGGAAATATTGGACGAACTTGTGTTGCCACAGGCACAAGGCTGCATTTGATTCGACCGTTAGGCTTTCATTTAAATGAAAAGATGCTTAAACGAGCAGGACTTGATTATTGGGAGCAATTGGATGTGTCCATTTATGATGATTATCAAGATTTTTTAATAAAAAATCCAAATGCAAAAATATATATGGCAACGACAAAAGCTCATAAAGTTTACACAGAGGTGGAATTTGAGTCCGATGCTTATATTATGTTTGGAAAAGAAAGTGCAGGTATTCCAGAATCCATATTAATAGATAATGAAGATACCTGCATCCGTATACCAATGATTGGAGAGATTAGGTCGTTGAATCTTTCTAATTCGGTAGCAATTGTTTTGTATGAAGCATTAAGACAACATCAATTTGAATCTATGAATTTGTGCGGTCAGCTTCACCATTTAAAATGGAAACCCTAACAATGGGCAAAGTGAATATAAATTCTGTACCCACGCCTTCAGTGCTTATAACGTCGATATTTTCGTTATGTGCCTGGAGGATTTCTTTTACAATGGAAAGACCTAGTCCAGAGCCTTTCTTATCACGTCCTCTTGACGAATCTGATTTATAAAAACGGTCCCATATTTTAGGTAATTTTTCTTTTGGTATGCCACAGCCAACATCACGAATGGAAATATGTACTTTTTCGCCTTTTTCAGTGATTGTAATATAAATATTAGAATTGTCATTACTAAATTTAATAGCATTGTCAATAAGATTGTATATTACTTGTCCAATTTTTAATTTATCGCCATGCACAAGTTGTTTTTCATTAGCATATGTCAATTGAAAATGTATTTTACGCTTTTTACAGTTTCCTTCAAATGTTTCAATCGTGTGTTTGACAAGTGCATTGATATCAAATGTATTTGATTCAAGGCATACAGTCTTTGGGTCAAGTTCATTTAACGTTAAAATATTACTTGTAAGCTTTGTTAATCGGTCGGTTTCAAAAAGTACAATGTCAATGTATTTGCTCTGCATTTCAGGTGGAATTGTTCCATCCGATATGGCTTCAAGGTATCCTTTAATAGAAGTGAGCGGAGAGCGAAAGTCATGGGATATATTAGAGAGGAACCGCTGCTGAAACTGGTCCATCTCTGCAAGTTTAGAAGCCATATAATCAAGAGAGACAGCAATCTGTCCCAATTCGTCTTTATGTTTTATTCCAGTACGGTAAGAAAGATTACCTTTTCCGTATTCTGTAATAGCAGTAAGAATACTTTTTGCAGGTTTATGTACATTGATAATATAGATGATAATAAAGGATAAATTTAATAAAATCATAGTAAGCCATGTTATATAATTGGTGTTAAATGTAGTATTTACACGCTCTGCGATAATAGATTCTGGAAGATGTACAACAACATAGCCTTTCATTACAAAAGCGTTTGTGATAGGCGCAAAGGCAGAGACATAAATTTCATTAAATTTACCATAAAAATTGCCCTTGATACAATGTTCGTTTCCTAAAGAATCAAGATTAAAATCGTTAATGGTATATAAAATGCTATTTTCATTAATCTCTTCATTTGTACTGGTATATTGCGAATCAAGAGTGACTTCACCTGATGTATTAATAAACATAATGCGGGAGCCTGACAATTTAGAGATGGTTTTTAATTCCAGTTCAATTAAACGCAGTTTTTCATTGCTAAAGTAATTGGGGGCATATTCTGCGGCAATAGAGACTGCTTGCCGATACATATCGTCTGCCAAACTATTATATACACGTTTATATTCAATGCGGTGTATAATTTGTGAAACGCAGGCAAAACCTAAAACAGCAATAAGAATATAAATACATATATACTTAATCATAAGATTAAATTTCATAGTAATAAGCTGCCTTTCTACATTATCCTTTTGTTATAAATTTATATCCAATTCCCCAAACAGTGTCAATCTTCCATTTGGAGTGGTCTTTTATCTTTTCACGGATACGTTTTATATGGACATCTACAGTTCTAGTATCACCGACATATTCATAGCCCCATATATTATCTAAAAGCTGTTCTCTTGTAAATACCTGATTTGGAGAATTGGCAAGAAAATATAGTAACTCTAGCTCTTTAGGAGGCATATCGACTGTTTTACCCATGTATGTTACGGAATAATTGGATAAATTAATAATCAAGTCTGGATATTCAACATATTGTGAAGGTTCATCTGAATTTGATTCTGTTTGAGGAATATTATAGCGCCTTAATACAGCTTTTATTCGTGCAATAAGTTCTTTTGTCTCAAATGGTTTGATAATGTAATCATCTGCTCCTAATTCCAAACCTAATACTTTGTCAAATGTTTCACCTTTTGCCGATAACATAATAATAGGTGTATTATTATGTTTTCGGACTTCTCTACAGACTTGATATCCGTCAATACCTGGAAGCATCAAATCTAACAATATAAGATTTGGTTTAAATAAATCTAATTCTTTTAAGGCATTTTCACCGTCCCATACAATTTTTGTCTCAAAACATTCTTTTGTAAGATAAAGAGATATTAGTTCTGCAATATTTTCATCGTCATCAACTATTAAAATGCGTTGTTTTAGTGCCATAATATTTGAATCTCCATTTCTGTTCTTTTTTATATAATAGAAAATTGATTGTAATTATATTCATGGTGTTTGATACGAAATTGTAAAATACACCGTTCCATTTTCTTATCTAATTGTTTATTTAAATTCAACAATAGTCACACCAGAATCACCCTCACCAAGTGTGCCAAGCCGAAATGCTTTTACATAAGGAATGCCCTTTAGATAAGAAGATACGGCATTTCTCAAAGCACCTGTTCCCTTTCCATGTACAATCCGTACAGCACCTATTTTTGAGAGGTAGGCATCATCAAGATACTTGTCAAGGCGTGAAATGGCTTCATCTACAGTACAGCCTAACAGATTAATCTCAGAAGAGATAGAAGAAGATTTTGCCATTCTGATTTTGCCAGAACCGCTTGATTTGGCAGTGACTTTTTCTTCTGGTGTCTTGTAATTATCTAAAATTTCAAGGTCACTGATAATAGCCTTTGTAGAAAGGCTGCCTACATTGACGCTGACTTCACCTTTTTGATTGGGCTTACCTGAAATTGTACCAATAATATTCATACTTAAAATTCGTACATAAACACCTTCTTTAAAATCAGAGATATCACAAGATTTACGCGATTTAACAACGGGTTGCTTAATGGCAAGTTTTTCTTGACGCTTGTTCATTTTATCACGAACAGCACTGCGCTGTTTTTCTAATTCTTTGACAGACATACCATGCTTATTCATTGTTTTGATAGTTTCGTCAGCAAATTCTTTTGCTTCTCTTAATATATCTGCTGCTTGTTCATTAGCTTTTCGTATAATATTGTCGGTGCGCTCGTCAAGTCTTTTTGATTTAGCTTTCAGTTCAGCTTTTAACTTTTTGATTTCTTCCTTATAAGAATCAATTTCTTTTTGTTCTTTTTCTATAGTAAGCCTGCTATGTTCTAAGTCGCTTAATAAATCTTCAAAATGAATATCCTCTGCCTTCATATGATTGTTGGCATTGTCTATAATATATTGAGGAAGTCCTAATTTTTTTGAGATAGCAAAGGCGTTACTTTTTCCAGGTACACCAATAAGCAGGCGGTACGTAGGTTTTAGAGAAGCAACATCAAATTCACAGCTTGCGTTGCAAACACCTTTTGTTGTCATTGCATATACTTTAATTTCACTGTAATGAGTTGTTGCCATTGTAGTAATATTTCGCGTATGCAAATCATCTAAAATAGATATAGCAAGGGCAGCGCCTTCTGTCGGGTCTGTTCCAGCGCCAATCTCATCAAAAAGAATAAGACTGTTTTCGTCGGCTTCATTTAATATTTTTACTGTATTGGTCATATGAGAAGAAAATGTACTCAAACTTTGTTCGATGCTTTGTTCATCTCCAATATCGGCATAGATATTATGGAAAACAGAAATATTTGAATTTTCCAGTGCAGGAATATTTAGTCCTGCTTGTGCCATTAATGTCAATAGTCCGACAGTTTTAAGAGAGACTGTTTTACCGCCAGTGTTAGGACCTGTGACAATAAGCAGATTAAAGTCTTCTCCAAGATAAATATTAATAGGAACGACCTCATTTGGAGCAATCAGCGGATGGCGTCCCTGTTTAATATTAATGTAATGCTTGTCATTTATAATTGGACGTCCGCAATGATAATGTTTAGACAGTAAAGCTTTGGCAAAGATAAAATCCAACTGTACAACAACATTATAATTGGTAGAAAGTTCATTGATAAATTCACTTGCTTTGGCACTTAATGCGGCAAGAATTGCCTCAATTTCTGCCTGTTCTTTTAATTCTAGCTCACGGATATCATTATTTAATTTAACGACCGTAGCAGGTTCAATAAATAAAGTAGAACCTGTGGCAGATTGGTCATGTATCATTCCTGATATCTGAGACTTATATTCTGCTTTGACAGGAAGGCAGTAACGTCCCTGTCTTGATGTGATTACGTAGTCTTGTAAATACATTCTAGTGCCAGGAGAGTTTAAAATTCGGTTGAGTTCTGTGTGAATTTTATCGGCAGCCAGTTTCATTTTACGGCGTATATCTCGTAAATTTGGACTGGCATCATCGCTAATTTCATCTTCTGAAAGAATACACATTTTTATTTGATTATTAAGCGGTGTAAGCGGTTCTAGGGAATCAAAATAATGTGTTAAGGAATCTTGTGTCTCCTCAAAGTGATTTTTTGCAATGCCTGTTACAGTCAAAAGCGCGCTAATATGAAGAAGCTCAACAATTCCTAAAGAACTTCCGACTTCAAGGCGTTTTAAGCTATCTGTTATATCAGTCACGCCAGAAAATGGAATTGTGCCTTTGGCATATACTCTGGACAACGCATCGTTTGTTTCAGTAAGAGCCGTATTAATAGCATTGATATCCGTCATTGGCGTTAAGGCAAGCGCTTTATTTTTAGCAGCTTCACTGGTTGCAAAAGCTTCAAGTTTTTCAATTATTTTATTATATTCAAGAGTCTTTAATGACTTTACATTCATTGTTTCCTCATTTCTGTGCAATGCTGCACGTTTTTTTATTCTTGCGGGCAATGAGCCAAGTGCTTTATCTATTGTACAGCATTTTAACAAAATGGTAAATGCAATATTTACAGCTAAGTCATAAAATGTTCATATATATAGATTATAATAAATGAAAAATGTGCAGTTTAACCTCATCAAGAAAGTCCCCGTTTTAATATCATATTTAATATCATAGAGATATAGGCAAGATGGTGGACTTGTGTTGTGATAGCAGTTAGGTGGTTTAAGCAAACAGTGTAGGGATTGCGAATATCCACTTTGACAAGTTATAAAGATGCTTTGTAAAAGAACAACATAGAAATAAGGATTAATATGGAAGAAAAGCAAGTGAATAATGAAAATGAAGAATTTCCTTTGTACACTGAAAAGATAGTTGTCAATCCTAAGAAAAAATATAAAAGGTTGATTAATATTTTGTGGGTAATATTATGTGCAGTAATATTTGGAATTTTGGCAAGTTTTGTTATGGTTATCGTATTTCCTATGATTAACAAAAGATTTAATGAAGTACCAAAAACACCAATTCATCTTGAATTGAACAAAGATGAGTATATCATAAAAGATGATGTTGAGGAAGATGAAAAAGACCCTGATATTGGACAAGCAAAGCCACAAGGAGCTAAAGAAATAAAAAATATTGAAGAAATTGTTGAAAATGCTCTAAAGTCTATGGTTGTTATTGATTATGGAACGCAGTTGCTGCAAAATGAAGAAAATCAAAACAGTCAAAGTGTAGGGTTGATTGTAGGAGATGTCAATGATAATATCATTATTTTGACAAGTACATATGTTACATCAAAAGGTATATGTAATGTTTTTATAGGAGATTCTATTAGTTTAGAGGCAAATATTTTAGGAAGTGACAATGATAGTGGATTATCTATTATATCTATAAGTAAAAGGAATATTTCAGATATTGATACGATAGATTATAATGTAGCTGTATTGGGCAATTCTTACATGTTGCAAGAAAATGATAAAGTGATAGCTATTGGAAAGCTTGAGGGGAATATTGTCAGTGCTAATGTTGGAAAAATTGTGTCATTAGATACAGAAAGCGTTGTTGATAATGTGTATGATATATTAAATACCAATATTAATGTTGATTCACAGGATTATTGTTTTTTGTATAATAATATTGGAAATGTTGTAGGCATTAGTAGAGATAATGCAGCCCAAGACCAATTATCCGTTATGGGTGTGTCTAATTTAAAAGCATTGATTGAGCGCCTTACAGAAAATAAACCCGTGAACTATTTGGGGATAAAAATGTCTAATATAACCCCTTCCATATCTGAAAAATATAATCTGCCTATGGGTATATATATAACGAGTGTTGTAATAGATTCGCCAGCCTATAATGCAGGGTTGCAAGCAGGAGATGTGATAGTAGCATTAAATCATAATCCTGTTTTGGCAATTCAGTCATTTAATGAGCAGTTGTATCAATATGATTCAGGTCAAAATATTAATGTTACAGTAAAGAGAGCTGGGCGAGATAATTACAGAGAATTACTATATGTTATCAATCCGACAGTTAGAAATTAAAAGAATGATTATGTGAAAAAATATTTTTGTAGTAATAAGTCAAGTGTTGTATTAAAAATATTTTTTGGTAGCTTGTATACTAGTAAATATTATGAAGAACAAATGATTTATCAATTTATTACAATCAAATATTATAGAGAATATATCATAATGGTTTATTGAAGTAGATGCTTTGTTCATTTATTGATATGAAATATTATGAAGAACATACAATGATTGTTTTGTTTTATCAATTGATTAGTATTTAAGTTTGCTAGAGAAATTTTTTGTTTTTTAAGAGGACGTTTATTTTGTCTGTTAAAAAATGCCATAAACCAGCAGTGTGATTATAAGCAAGCAGTAAAAGGCATTGTGAATATCTGCTTGATTTTTGAGAAAATTTTAAAAATTTTTGCTTTGTACATATGTCTTGTTTTATTGTATAATGCAATGGAGTATAATAAATATTGTGTATTTAGAAGAAATTGTTTAAACAGCAGGAATGTAATCTAAAAATAAAATACATAATTATAGTTTTGAAAGGAATAAAAAATGAAATATATTGAGAGTTTAAAAGAGGGAGAACGGATATCAGAAGTATATATATGCAGGTCAAAGTCCATTCTTATGACAAAGACTGGAAAAGAATATGCAAGTATTGTTCTTGCAGATAAAACAGGTCAGTTAGATGGAAAGATATGGGACTTAAATTCTGGTGGAATTGATGATTTTGAAGCGTTGGACTATGTTCATGCTACAGGTTTAATTACACTTTATAATGGTTCGTTTCAATTTAAGATAGAGCGAATACGTGTAGCACAAGAGTCAGAATATGTTGCTTCAGATTACATACCATGTTCAAGGTTTGATATAGAGGAAATGTACACACAATTTTTATCATTTTCTAAAACAATAGAAAATAAATATATTAAAAATTTATTGGATGCATTTTTTATTGAAGATAATGAATTTATACAAAAATTCAAATCCATGTCTGCTGGTAAATCCGTTCATCATGGTTTTTATGGTGGTTTGTTGGAACACAGTTTGAGTGTTACAAAATTGTGTAATAGTTTTGCTGGCAATTATCCATTTTTAAATAGAGATTTATTAGTTTCTTGTGCAATGCTGCATGACTGTGGCAAAGTTCGAGAATTGTCATCATTTCCTAAAAATGATTATACAGATGAAGGGAATTTTTTGGGACATATTGTGATAGGATATGAAATGATAGTTGATAAGATAAAGACTATACCTGATTTTCCAGAACTGTTAAAGTCTGAAATTGGGCATTGTATCTTGGCACATCATCGAATGTTAGAGTATGGTTCACCAAAAAAACCTTCTATAGCAGAAGCGTTAGCATTAGCGTATGCCGATGATTGTGATGCAAAGATGGAGATATTTAGAGAGGCTTGTGAGGAAAAAAATACAAATGATTGGTTAGGTTATAATAAATGGATTGATTCTAATATAAAGAAAACAATAGTTTAACTATGTCAAGGAAGCCCCACTTTAATGTTGCATAAATATAAGTGGGGACTTGTATTACTTGTATTGTGATAGCAGCTAGATGATTTAGATAAGCAGCTTGGTGGATTGTGAATATTCGCTTTGACTTTTATCACAAAGTTTCTTGTTTAAAAAGGAACATTTCTTTTTGCTTGTTTTACCAGAAGTTTAAGCTTTTACTAAAATGTTATAGAGTGGCAATAAGATTATAAACAAGTATTATGATTTTAAAAGCGAAGTGAATTGCAAACATTTGCTTGACTTTAAATAAGTAAGAATTTTGCTGTTTTTATAGGTGGCAGTATAAATATTTATCTCTTCAATGTTATCAGTAAAGAGAGGGATTAAACGAAGATTAATAAATGAATTATAGATGTTGTATTGAATACAATCTATTTGAAGAGTGAAGAATAGTGTGAAAAGAGTGTTAAAAAAATTGTTTGCAAAAAATATTTGACACAAAAAAGCAGGAAGTTAAAGGAGTATACAATGAAAAATGATATTGTTACATTGACAATAGATGATATTGGAACAAATGGAGAGGGAATCGGCAAGGTTGATGGATATACTTTATTTGTAAAGGATGTGGTTGTTGGTGATATTGTTAAGGCAAAAATTATAAAAGAGAAAAAAAATTATGGCTATGGTAAACTTCTTGCTATCATTAAAGAATCAAAAAGTCGAGTGGTTCCTAAATGTGCCGTTGCAAAACAATGCGGAGGCTGTCAGATTCAACAGATGAATTATCAATCACAGCTTCAATATAAACAAAATCTTGTCAAAGCAAATCTTGAAAAAATCGGCGGATTAAAGAATATAGAAGTTTTACCTGTTATTGGCATGGATACACCTTATTATTATCGAAATAAGGCACAGTATCCTGTAGGAATAGATAAAGAAGGAAAGATTGTCATAGGGTTTTATGCTGGAAGAACACATTGTATCATTGACAGTACTGATTGTAAAATTGGTTCCCCAATCAATCAAACTATTCTTGAGAACATTCGTAAATATATAACAGAGCAAAAAATTAGCATATATGACGAAGAAAGCCATCAAGGTATTCTTCGTCATATTCTTATAAGAAATGGATACCATACTGGTGAAATTATGGTGTGTCTTGTTATTAACGGCACAGCGTTACCTTGCTCTGAAAAATTAGTGCAAGACCTTATAGGTATTTCTGGAATGACATCCATTATGTTAAATATCAATAGAGACAAAACTAATGTCATTCTTGGAAAGGAATGTAAAACATTATGGGGACAAGCCTATATTACAGACAGTATATGTGATATAACTTATGAAATATCACCATTATCTTTTTTTCAGATTAATCCTGTACAAACTGAAAAATTATATAAAAAAGTCTTAGAATTTGCTCAACTAACTGGAAAAGAAACTGTTTGGGATTTGTATTGTGGAATTGGAACGATATCATTGCTTATGGCAACAAATGCAAAAAAAGTATATGGAGTTGAAGTGGTGTCTGAAGCTATTGAAGATGCTAGAAACAATGCAAAAAGAAATAACTTTAATAACGTAGAATTTTTTGTTGGAAAAGCAGAGGTTGTTGTTCCTCAATTTTATGAAGAAGTTAGCAAAAAAGCAATGGATGACAATAAAAATAAAGAGGCAATACAAAGTTTAAATCCAGATGTTGTAGTAGTTGACCCACCAAGAAAAGGCTGTGAAGATATTTTATTAGATGTAATTGTCAAGATGTCACCACAAAGAATTGTGTATGTAAGCTGTGATTGTGCAACCCTTGCAAGAGATGTGAAATATTTGGTAAGTAAAGGGTATGAGGTGAAGAAGGTGCAGCCAGTAGACCAGTTTTGTCATACGGTGCATATAGAAACGGTTATACTTTTGTCCAAATTTCAATCTAAAGAACAACAAAGTAATCAATTATAGATTCAATAAAAAACTATTATATTACAAATCTTATATAAAGTAAAATTTTGTACAAAATGAGCATAACCTTTAATATAACAAAGAATGAAAAAAGATAATAAAGCAGAAGAGTCTATTTAATATTTACACAACAATATATAAATAAGAAATGGTTGCTTTAATAATATCTCTATATTTTAACCTCATTAAAGAAGTTCCCCACTTCAATGCCATAGAGGCATAAGTGGGGAGCTTCCTTGTCTTAGTAGGAATATAAGTTCCTACTGAAAAACTGTTATAGCAGCTATAAGATTATAAAAAAGTAGTGTAGCAGATTGGGAATATCCGCTTTGCCTAAAGTTTAATTTTTATTGATAAATTCTTCCTTTTACTCATCTTCAAATATAGTCTCATTCATCTCAGGAAAATTAAGCAATTCAGAGATTGTCATATCTAATCCAATCGCCAATTTATGAAGTATTTTTAATTTGGGATTTTTTGTTTTACCTTTTGTCAGATTGTCAACAGTAGACTGTGTAATACCAGATAAAGAGGCAAGTTTATTTACAGTAATATTTTTATCAGTGCACAATTGAGTTAATCTTTTTATAATAGCATCAGAGTATGTCATATAAAATCCTGTTATAAATCCATCCATACCTTTGCAATAATTATTAATAGCGTCAGAATATGTTATATGAAATCCCCTTTAACTTTTATAATTAACACAAGTATAAAATATTTTTAATAAAATATTAACAGTATATAGCTAACTTATGTAATGAAATATGATAGTTTACTGGTGTAAGGTTATAAAAATGGAGTTAATATAAAAATTTTCTGATAGATTATGATAATAAATAGTAATTTATTTATTTTTAATTTTGAAAGATTACGCAAATAAAAATGTAAAAATGTGAAAAAAATTTTGAAATTCTTATAGTGAAAGGCAAAAAATAATATCATAGGAGACAAGAGATGAGTGAAGTCAGAGAATTGGTAAAATTGGTGATGGATAGTATGAAAAATCAAACATTAGAAAAATTATTAAAAGATGATATAGAATATCAGAAGCGAATAAAAGAAATTAAGCAATTATACCAATTATTTGAAAAATTAGAATTAACAGAACAACAAAGAGGTATAATCAATGCTTTAATTGCAAGAGAAAATCAACAAGAATATAATTGTAATGTAAATGCGTATATGGCTGGTATGCTTGATGTGTATGAGATATTAAAAATGTTCAATTTAACAAAAGAATAAATAATAATTCATCAAAAATGATATAAAAAGATAAATAAAAGAGTTCTCTTGTCTTTATAAAGTAAATCGTTTAGAATAGTGCTGTATTCATAATGTAGGAAAATAATAGCATTGAATATAATAAAAATAATATAAATGAATAGAAAAGTGCAGTTTAGAGGTTAAAATGAAGAATACAGAAAAACTTACCCTTGTCTATATTAAGTCTTTAGGGAAAAATAAGACTTCAAAAGAATTTGATGAATTATTGTCATATTTTAATCAAGATTTAGAAATGGATTTGAAGCGAGAAATAGTTTCATCAATAGGAAGACAGACAGACCTTGATAAAATTTTTGACTTTTTAAATAGAGAAGCGTTTAATAATCATCCAATGGAATTGGTTTATCAAATGTATAGAACTTGTTTATATAAAGGAAAAAAAGATGCACGTTTTATTGAATTAGGAGAAAAGATAAAAAATTTTTATCATAATGAAAATATAAATAAAATGTTTTCATATTATAAATATAAACAAGAACGAAAAAAAAGAATGAACAATAGAGGTGCTATTAAAAAACCATTATTGCTGATTGGTGATACAGAAAAGACATTGACAAAGATTCCAGAACAATCAATTCAAATGATATTTACTTCACCCCCTTATTATAATGCAAAAGTTTATTCGGACTATTATTCATATGAAAAATATTTAGAAAAAATGAAAAAGGTATTTTTAGCTTGTTATAGGGTTCTTGAAGATGGTCGTTTTTTTATTATTAATATTTCACCAGTAATAACAAAAAGGCCAGGACGAGAGTTTGAGAGCATTCGGTATCCGATTCATTATGATTATCATAAAATCCTTGAGGAATCTGGATTTTATTTTATTGATGAGATTGTTTGGATAAAGCCAGAACCATCTGTTCCTAATCGTGTAGGAGGTTATATGCAAACGCGAAAACCATTATCGTATAAACCTAATTGCGTAACGGAAAGTATAATGGTATATAGGAAGAAATGTGATTTTTTATTAGATAAAAATATAAATGATTATGATAATAGTTATTGGCGTTATGAAGATGAAGATATTGATACTACAAATTGTTGGTATATTGCTCCAAAAGCAGACAAGAATCATCCTGCTGTATTTCCAGAGGAATTATGTCGAAAAGTATTAAAATATTATTCATTTGAAAAAGATGTAATTATGGACCCATTTGCAGGTTCAGGAACACTTGGACGCGTTGCAAAAAAGATGAATCGGATTCCCGTGATGTGTGAAATTAATGAAATATATGCAGAGTTGATAAATAAAGAGGAGAAAAATTATTATGACATTTCAAAATGAAGTGATTGTGAAAACGGTTGAAAGGTTATTAAAAGGTGAAGATTATAGAGAAGAAATTGTTAATTCTATTAATGCCGTATTTTTTGATTTTACAATAGAGTTCTTTAAGAATATAGTAGAAGCAAAAATGAACGATAGAGGAATTACATTAGATTGGTATAAAAAATATTTTATTAATAGTGATTATTTTAGTGCTGATGAAGCCGCTATTTATGCTGGAATTAATAAAAAGACTATAACTAATATTTATGGAACTGCAACAAAAAAGGTAGTATTAGATGTTGCAAATCATAATTTTGAATATTTAAGTGGTGTTATTGGAGAACTTGAAAAAGACACTTCAAGTGGAATTGGCATTAATATAAAAATATCTTATAAAAGTATTACCGTTGACTTGTCATTAACAGAAAGTCTTTTAGTGATAAATGCTTTAGCAACAAAGAAAATTCAGCTAAGAGGAGGCGCTTGGAGTTCAATAGGAAAAAAAGTAGAAAAACCACTTTTAGATAAATTGTGTGAGATAGCAGGAGTTCCAGATTCCAATATTGATAATTCACATTTTAAGCAAGATAAATCAAAAAGTTTTGACCGAGAAGTTGATTATAAATTGATTAGTGCTACAGGAAGAGTTTATAGAATTGAAGTAAAATTGATGGGAAAAGGAAATCCTGAAAGTGCAGATGCAACTATTGCCAGAGATAGTGATATTTTTATTGCAGATACGTTAAGTGAACAAAATTGCAATCAGTTAGCAGCAAGAGGTGTTGAATATTTAATTTTAAAAGAAAATACAGATTGTATCAATGATTTTAAACAAATCCTAAAAAGATTGGATATTCCATTTGAAAAATAATATAAAATTAGGAGAATGTTATGTATATTTTAAATCATAATCAACCATCAAAAATCGAAGCTACAACATTTGCAGACCTACATATGAAAGAAAAAGACATAGAGGAGATTTTACGAAAAAATGTCGATATGCTTTGTGATGATGAAGAATCTATGTTGATTGTTGGACAGCAGGTGCGAAATGTAAGCAGTGGCAGGAGTGACCTAACAGCTATTGATAATAATGGAGATATAGTACTTATTGAGATTAAAAGAGATAAAGCAGATATTATGGGACGCAAGGAATCTTTTGAATTTCAAGCGATTCGTTATGCTGCTAGTTGTGCAACTATTAAATCCACAGATGAGCTTATTCAAAATGTATTTTCACCCTATATAGAAAAGCATAGAGATGAATTTGAGCAGCAATATGAGCTCACATCATTAGAAATTGCAAAACGACAATTAAATGATTTTGTTGAGATGAATAATATTACCATGTTTAATGCAAGACAGCGTATTATATTGATTGCATCTGAATTTGATGAACAAACACTGTCTGCCGTTGCATGGTTAAATAGTAATCAGGTAGATATTAGCTGTTATCAGATATATCCCTGTAAAATAAATGATACCATTTTGATTGATATGAAAAAGATTCTTCCAATTGTAGAATATGATGATTTTTATGTAAATGTAGTTGACAAAGGAAACATTCAGAAAAAACAGAAAAAAGATATTTCACGTCGTTCGCTTCCTAAAATTGATGCACTTATTGAATGGGGTGTTGTTGATGAGGGGGATATTATTGTGGCAAAAGGATGTACGCAGGAAGCACAGCTTCAAGCAAATGGACAAGTAAAGATAGAAAATGATATCATGTCTCTTCAGCAATGGCTAAAAAAAGTTTTTAACTGGTCGTCGGTAGAAACGTATAAATTTTCAGTACATAAAAAAACTGGAAAAACGTTAAGTGAACTACGACAAGAATATATGGAACAAAATATAGATGGTAATATGATTAATATGGAAAATATAAATTAAATATAAATCAAATAGTAAGAATATTTTATTTTAGATGTTTTGTCAAGTATATTATATTCTTTTAGAGAGTGAAAAAATCTGAAATAAGCACCTCAAAAATTATTTTTATGTAGTATACACTTTGTTGATAAAATATAGGCAACAGAGTATGACAAATGGAATAAGATAAGCATATCAAAATAGTGGTATGCTTATTTTTTGATGGAATTTCATAGGGAAATATTATTACAAGTTCATAACAGCTAATATTCTATTATATTGCAAATCATTTATGCCAATGGTATAATAGCCACAAAAAAACAGGAACATAAAGGATGTAATATGTATGAGAAAAAGAGTATGTGGATTACTTTTAAGTCTGTTATGTATCACAGTGTTTATGGGATGCGGCTTGACAGAAAATAAGGAATTGGATAATAAGGAACCTCAAAAAGTTGAGTTGGTTGTCTGGGGAGCAGAGGAAGATACTGAATTGATGAACCAGATTATTCAGAGTTTTCAAATAGAATATCAAGGGCAGGCAGATTTTGAGATTTTATTTCAGGTACAAGGAGAATCCCAGTGCAAGGATGCATTGATTGGCGGATTAGAAGATGGAGCGGATGTGTTTACCTTTGCAGACGACCAATTGAATGCTTTGGCAGCCGCTGGAGCGTTGGATCCCATTGAAAATGCAGATGAGATTAGAAATAGGAATCTTTCAAGTACAGTAGAAGCTGCCACAGTAAATAATCAACTATACGCATATCCATTGACTGCAGATAATGGATATTTTTTATATTATAATAAGCAATATATTACAGAAGAACAAGCAAAGACGCTAGATGGTATATTAGAAGGTGCGGCTGCAAATGACAAATTATTTACAATGGATTGGTCTTCCGCATGGTATGTATATTCGTTCTTTGGAAATACAGGACTTCAAGTTGGTCTTAATAATGATGGAATTACTAATTACTGCACGTGGAATCAGACAGATGGAGATATTCGAGGCATCGATGTAGCTCAAGCAATGTTGGAAATTGCAGGAAGTTCAGGATTTGCCAGTCGTACAGACCAAGAATTTCTTAATGGAGTAAAAGATGGCTCAGTAGTTGCAGGTGTTAGCGGTGTATGGAATTCTGTTGCTATAAAGGAGACTTGGGGAGAAAATACTGGAGTTGCAAAGCTGCCGACTTATAGCTGTAATGGTGACCAACTACAAATGGCTTCTTTTTCTGGCTGTAAACTAATTGGTGTGAATGCTTATTCCAAACATGTCGAATGGGCATCGAGACTTGCCGAATGGATTACAAATGAAGAAAATCAGCGTCTTCGTTTTAAAATGCGCGGTCAAGGTCCATCTAATATTGTGGTTGCAGATTCCGCAGAGATTAGCCAATCGCCAGAGATTGCTGCTTTGTTAGAACAGTCTGAATTTTCTCAGCTTCAGCGGGTAGGTGGTAAATTCTGGGACCCTGTTTCAAAATTTGCAGGAAATATGGCAGCACAAAATCCTTCTGGTCAGAATTTACAAGAACAGCTAGATGAGATGGTTGAAGGTGTTTGTGCAAGATAGATATATAGGTTGAAAGGATTGATTAATGTAAGATGAAGAAAAAACTCTCCATACAACAACGGCTGATATTTCCGATTATTCTTTTAGGAATAGTGGCATTCATTTCAAATGTCCTGTCGGTTTTTAATATTAATAATGTAAATTTTAATGCTTCAAAAATTGTAGATAATTATATGGTTGGTTTGGAAACATTGCAAAATATTCGCCACACAACTACAAATATTCACAAGATGGCACTGTCGCATATTGTTGCAACAGATTACAGTACGATGATTACTATTGTTGCACAGATTAAAGAAGAAGAAAAAACATTAGAAGCATATTTAAAAGAATATAAAAATTATGTTACAGAAGATGGGGAAGCAGTGTATACACAGCTTTTGGAAAATTATGATTCGTTTAAACATGCTTTGGTCTATCTGGTATGTTTTAGTGCAGACAGTAAGACACAGGATGCCTATGCTTATGCTAATGGTGATGTTGCCCATTTTGGCTCTGCCATAGCAAGCAATACGGATGAGTTGTATACAATTGTAAGTGAAAGAACAGCCAGTGCAAGACAAAAGCTTTCATTTGTTTATATTGTTTCATTAATTATTGCTGTTGCATCTGTTGTAACATGTCTAGTATTAGTGCTTGCAGCTATCCGGATTATCAAAAAATATGTGATAAAGCCAATCAAAGGCACAGTAGATACACTTCAAGAGAGTTCACAAAAGCTTGATGAAGTAACTGGTGAAGTGCTAAAACATACCCGCACATCAGGAAAAAGTGCTAGAGACCTTTCGGCTCTTACAGGTTCTTTGTCTATGGCAATTCAGAAAGTGGCAAGTAATGCTGTTATTATTAATAGCAGTGTTGCAGATATCAAAGAGGATGTACATGATATGGCAGAAGAATGCAGTGCTATTACAAATTATTCTTCAGAGATGAAGATACGGGCAAATGAAATGGAAGCAGCAGCTCAGACAAACACAGAAGTAATTCAAAAAAAAGTAGCGGATATTTTAGAGGTACTTGAAGAAGCGATTGAAAATAGTAAGAGTGTAGAACAAGTAAATAAATTGACAAAAGATATTGTGTCAATTTCATCAACAACCAATCTAATTGCTCTTAATGCTTCTATAGAAGCTATGCGTGCTGGCAAAGCCGGAAAAGGGTTTTCTGCCGTTGCATTAGAGATTAAATCCTTAGCAAACTCTTGCAGTGAAACTGCTGGACGTATTCAGGAGGTCAATCAGGTTGTTACAAATGCAGTACATAATTTGTCAAAACATTCTCAAGATATGGCAGATTATCTGAGTGAAACTATTTTGATAGAATTTAAGGAATTTGTCCGTTCTGGAAGGCAGTACAAAGAAGATGCCAATTATGTAAAGGAAATGATAGACGCATTTAATAGTAGAACAGACCGTCTTAGACATTCTATGATTGAGATAGCAGACTCCATTGAAAGTATTACAAAAGCAATTGATGGTGGTGCTGTTGAGATTACGGGAGTTGCAGACAGTACAAAAAGCTTGGTTGAGGATATGGCAGATATTACAGGACGTATGGATACAAATCAGGAGATTGTAGAAGAATTGAAAAAACAGATGGAAGTATTTGCAGATTTTTAAGAAGCGATAATAATAATTAAAATGGATGATTATAAAAGAATAAATATACAAGAAAGATAGAATGTTGTAAATAATTATAAATAACAAAAAAACCATTACACAACACCATTTTGAGACATAAAAATGTTTATGTTGATTTAGTGTGTTTATGTAATGGTTTTATTTTATTTTCCCCGCAACATGATATTTGCACAAAATACACCATTATTATAAGTAAAACGGCAATATCCGCCATTTTTTTCAGCTATATGACGGATAGATTGAGTGCCGATACCTATTCCAAAATGTTTGGAAGATTGAAATATACCATCTTTTTCGTTTATTGTTCCATCATAAGTATTTTCTACAGTTAATAATATAACATTGTTAGAATGAAGATGCGCTTGCACATAAATTTGTCTTCTTGTACAAGAAGTATGAAGGCTAGACTCTAAGGCATTTTCTAAAAGATTAGATAACACTAGGCATAAATCAATTTCAGGAACAGGCAATGTTTTGGGCAAGTCTAATTTTATAGAAAATGGTGTATTTGTTTTTTTACATAATATTGCATAATGACTAGCAATACCATCAACAGCAGTATTTTCGCATAGATTTAATTCCGTATTTGGTATAGACATTTGTGCTTCACAAAGATAATGAGTAAGTGCTTCCCATTCTTTTCGATTGGCAAGATTTTGCAGAGTGTTAAAATGGTGGCGCATATCGTGCCGCGCGCTTTTTGTTTCCGCAATAGCAGCACATAAGTTATCATACTGAGCTTGCTGCATAAAAAGAAATTGATTTTCTTGCCAAAGATGTTCATTTTTATTTAAATTTGTTGCCATAAAATAAAACATAGCATAGAAAAAAAAAAGCAAAATTAATAATATAAAAATAATAATAATATATTTTTGTATCATGTTATCTGTATAAGTAAAATAAGAACTTGCAGGAGTCATAAATACATTAAGTCCTATAAATGTGATAGGCAATATCCAGAAAAAATACCAAGTTTTTGCAAATGCAATATCTTCTAAAAGGTTCCTAATACCATGAGTAGAAGGATACCAGACGATGCCAACAAATATCCAACATATTAAAATATAAAATAGTGTTGCTTTTAAACAAAGATAAGGTGTATTATTTGTTGGACATAGTAAAATATCCATTGCTTTTGCTATATTGCCAAGACAAGAAAAAACAGCACATATAGCTAAAAAGACACTGACAGATTTCCAGTACGATATATGTAAAGTGTAGAGATAGATAAAACCACATATGATTATGCTGGGGAATAGTATCCATAGTGTTTTTATATTTAAAAAATAAGATATCAGTCCGCCAGTTAGACAGAGAGAAAAAATGAATAATGTTATTATTGTAATTAGTTTGATAAAATGAAAACGAAGATGTTGTTTCATAGGTATATATGCAAGCAGCATACCTGGCAGTAAAATGGAAAGTTCCATAATAGAACATAAGATTGTTGCCATTATGAACGCCTCCTTTTAAATAAAAAATCACCAAAAGATTGTTTAGCTACATTGGCAAAATTGCGGCTTACAGAAACTTGTTTACCATTTGCTAAAAGAAAAGTTTTTCCATCAAAATCTTGTGCGTATTCTAAGTTAATCATCGTTCCACGACTGCAATAAATAAATCGTTCGTCATTTAAAGTTTTCATAAATTCTCGTAAAGGCTGACGTACAACCGTTATATTTCCATCAGTTGTCAATATATGTATTTGATGTTGGAAGTGTTCAGCATATACAATTTCTTGTAATCGCAATCGAATAGTGCCACCCACAATATGAAATTCAATATATTGGTCTAAAGAAGGTGATTTTTCAATGATTTCATTAAATAGCAAATCTAATTCTTGGTCAGAATAAGGTTTTACTAAATACTGCAATGCTCGGACACGAAATCCATCAAGGGCATGGTCCATAGAAGAAGTCACAAAAATAAGTATACATTTTAAATCAAAACAGCGAAGTTTTTTGGCAACTTCTACACCATTTTCTTCATCCATATAAATATCTAAAAAGGCTACTGTAAAAGGTTGTTGTTTGGCAGTAGCAAGAAAGCTATTCCCATTTTCATATTCAAAAATTTCACCGTTTAGTAAGTGTTTGGAAAGTTGTATTTCTAACTTATTCCGTAACGTTTTTCGTTCTGAAAAAACATCATCAATAATAGCAATACGCATGGTAATGTCTCCTTTTATCAAATCTATAAACAGTATATCATATTATTGAAGTAAAATCAAAATAGGATATAAAAGATTATACTGTATACAAGTTTTATAAAACACAATTATAATAGAAAAAAGATATGACTTTTAATAAAGTATAAATAGTAGCTGCTCTAAAAAATTAGTTGCGGTATAAAAAGATAAAAATAATAAATTTATAAAAATTTGATTGCAAAGAATATGGTTCAATAATAAAATATAGCTATAAAAATGGAAAATAGAGGGAAATCAGAAAACAATGCAATCAACAATAGAATTAAAATGTGCAGATAATTCAAAACAGGTAGCAGATATTGTAAGAAAAACAATTCAACATATTTATCCTAAATATTATCCAACAGGAGCTGTTCAATTTTTTTTAAATCTGCATTGTGAGGAGCATATAAAAAAAGCAATGACAGAAGAACAAATTTATTTTGCTATTGCAGAGGGGAAAATTGTAGGTACAGGAAGTATTCGCAAAAATGAAATTTGTAGATTATTTATATTGCCGCAATATCAGAAAAAAGGATATGGAAGCGGTTTTATGGATTGCTTGGAAGAAATCGTTTTTAAAAATTATAAAACAATACATATTGATGCTTCTTTTCCAGCGGAACAGTTGTATTTAAAAAGGGGATATAAAATTATTTCATATGAAAAGATTGAAACAGAAAATGGTGATTTTTTATGTTATCATATAATGGAAAAGGTAGAGCCTACAATTGAAAATTGAAATGTTCAATTGTACAGTTTGCGTTTTCACACGGCTTGACATAAACGCATAAGAAACTTTAGTCATTTGTTAAAAAAATATAGAAATAAGAAAATGAGAAAAAAATGAAAAAAGATATTCGATATATAAACACAGATGGAAATGATAAAGATTTTATTATATTGTGTAGAGAATTAGACCAATTTTTAAATCAATTAGTAGGTGGAGAGAATAATAGAGCAGAATATATACCATATAATCAATTGGATGATATTCATGATGTAGTGTTGGCTTATGATAGACAATTTCCTGTGGGCTGTGCTTCTTTTAAGCAATATATAAGAGAAAAAAATCAAAATAATCATATTGCAGAAGTAAAAAGGGTTTTTGTAAGAGAACAGTATCGTGGCTTTGGCATTTCTAAAGAATTAATGAATAATTTAGAGATACAGGCAATTAAGCAAGGATATAAAAAGCTTATTTTAGAATCAGGGGAACCTTTAATAGCAGCAATGAACCTTTATAAAAAGTTGGGGTATCAGGTGATTTCAAATTATGAACCTTATGTTGATATGCCTGAATCTATCTGTATGGAAAAAATAATGGATGGTTGTTCATAAAAAATGATATAAAGTGACAAGGTTATACATAAGTGGCAGAGCGGATTGCAAAAATATACTTGACTAAGTAATTTAGAAGTTTTAGTGAACAGCAGAATTAAAGTTTTTAGAGCTGCTAATATCAAGTAATGCCAACTTATCATAATGCAAGCGATAAAAAGGCATATATAATGAATATGTATACGTATCCAAATTATAGAAGACAAAAGATAGCTTTTAAATTGCTTGATTTGCTTTTAGAAGAAGTAAATCAAGCAAATTTCACGAGAAACAACAGACGAAGGAAAGCTTTTATATAAAAAATATGATTTTATACCAATGCAAAGTGAATGGGAATTTCAATCTGTGTAATGTAATCCTCCATTTGGTCAATAACATTTTCATTGATTCCTTTTTCATAAGAAAAACCTGAAAGTACCAAGTTATGTTGCTTTGCATAATGTAAGATTTCTTTATAGCGTAAGGATATTTTATTCCAGTCACCCTTATGGAATGCTCTTAAATATTGACCGCCGGGTTGTATATGCAGCCCGTTTTTTTGTGGGAGCGAAGGGATTTCAATAAATAATTTACAATAATCATCAAATTTATTTTTTAGTAGACTAGACACCGAAATCATAGAACCATAAGACGCATCGTGCAAGCGTCCCAGTTGGTATTTTGCAGTTTGTGCAGTAATCATTTCAACTTCTTTTTCAAATGAAATATCTTTGTCAATATCTATTGTTATTAAATAACATTCTTCTTTTTCAACAATACTTATCTTGGACAAATCCATTGTCAATAATGTTACCATATTTTGATGGTGATTATATAATGTTTTCCGAATTGCCTGCAAATGTATAATATCGCGGTCTAAATCTGCTATTTTTTCATCTAAAAGACATTTTAGGTTAAAAGCAGAGCGATTTTTCATAAAATGCTGTATTTCAGCGATGGAAACATCTAGTTCACGCAATAGTAAAATTGTTTCTAAAATAGGGCTTTGATGGTAATTGTAGCAGCGGTATCCATTTTGTGGATTGATGACAGCAGGCTTAAATAGCCCAATTTCGTCATACCACATCAATGTTTTTTTATTAATTCCGTGCATAGCTGCAAATTGTCCAATCGTTAAAAGTTTTTCTTTTTTGTTCATATATCTTCCTTTTAATTTATAAAATTTTATTTAATATTCTTCTTGACTGTACTGTTACTGTACGGTTTATGATACTGTATATAGAAAATAAAAGCAAGAAGAAAAAGGATTTATGCTGCTTGATAAAAATAACGCTTCTTGCATAAAAAGCAGCGAAGAAATGGAGGTAATATGGAAAATCAAAATGTATATGAAAAACCTGTAACATTAAAAAATATTTTAAAATTTGCAATTCCCACCATAGCAATGAGCGTTTTTATGTCGTTTTATACAATGGTAGATGGTTTCTTTGTATCCAATCTAATTGGTACAAATGCGTTGTCTGCTATTAATTTAACAGCTCCGATTATTCAGCTTGTAACAGCAGTTTCTACAATGCTTGCCACTGGAGGAAGTGCTGTTATAATGAAAAAGATGGGGGAACAAAAAAGAGAGGAAGCCAATCAAAATTTTACTTTTTTGATTTTAGTAAATGTTGTTGTTGGACTAATTATGTGTGGTGTTGGATATATGGCAATGGACACCATCTTTTCAAGTATGAATTTGTCCATAGATGTGGAAATGTATTGTGTGCAATATTTAAGTCATTATCTATTGTTTACCGTTCCTATTTTATTGATGAATAATTTTACTCTTTATATGATTGCAAGTGAAAAAGCAACACTTTCTTTCATATGTTCTGTCGCAGGCGGCGTGTTCAATATAATTTTAGACTATATTTTTATTGCCGAATTTAATATGGGTATAAAAGGTGCAGCAATTGCAACAGGTATGGGCTATTCTGTGACAGCCATTGTGGGATTATTTATTTTTAGCAACAAAAAGAATTTACTGCATTTTACAAAGTCCGTTTTTCGTTTTAAAGTTCTTTTTCGTGCAGCGACAAATGGCTGTTCAGAGATGGCAACAGCACTGGTTACAGGTATCGTTACCATGATGTTTAACTGGACTATGCTTACATTTGTTGGAGAAAATGGCGTTGCTGCAGTCACCATTATTATGTATGTGTTAATGTTTGCAAGCTCTTTATATACAGGGTATACCTATGGAGTGGCTCCTATGATTAGCTTTTATCATGGAGAAAAAAATTATCCAAAATTAAAAAAATTGGTGATAATCAGTATAAAAGTAATTGCTGTTATTTCTATAGTAACAGTGGTGGCGTCTTTTTTCCTTACAAAACCATTAGTATCAATATTTGCGCATCCAGATAATCCAGTGTATAGTCTTGCGGTTACTGGTAATCGAATTTGTACAATAGCGCTATTTTTTATAGGGTTTAATATTTTTACCAGCGGAATGTTTACAGCGCTGTCAAATGGGATTATTTCAGCTATTTTAGCGTTTTCGAGGTCATTTGTATTTATGATGATTACGATGTTAGTGCTTCCAGTTCTTTTGGGCGTAAATGGAATTTGGCTGGCAACGCCTGTGGCAGAGTTTATGGCTTTAGCATTGTCATTAGGAATGTTTATAAAGTATAAAAAGAGGTATCACTATTAAAAAATATTTTTAATGTTATATAGAAAAAGAAATATAAAAATGATAAAATTTTGTTAGAAATAAAATGTAAAATTTTTGTTTTAGTACATATTAAGTTTAATCTTATCAAAGAAATCACCCACTTTGATGCCGTAGAGACAGAAATAGAGAGTGAGGGCTTATATTACTTAAATTTTATCGTTGAAGAAAGGAAATGTTTATTTATGTTACAATATCATTGTCCTGATTGTGGTCGATTAATAGGATATAAGGGATTATGCTGGCTGTGTAAAGCTGATAAAAAAAGAACGGAAGCATTAAATCTTACAAAAGAAGAAATTGAAAAAATGCAACAATATTGTATTGAAAATGTTGAAAAATTGAATGACATGGGCGAACCAGAAAGTACATATTTTTGGAATTGTCTATCATATCACCATATTATTTCAGAAGAATTGCAGCGTGCCGCTGTAAAAAAGGAAGTTTATTATCCATATGAAATATATTATAAAGCACCAGAAGATGTAAGAGATGGTTTAATCGATGCTTTAATGAACTGCACCGATGCGCAAACAGCGGGACATTTGATGGGGTGTCTGGCAATGCAGGGCGATGACAGGGCATTAGAAGTTTTGTTTGAATTGAAAAAAAATCCGAGAGAATGGCGGAAAAATTTATATGTCGATTCCGATTTTTATGCAGAACTAGGTGGTTGGAGATTTGATGAGGACAGAAGACGAATACAGATAAATTATCCAAAATGTTACAGCCTTGAAAAGAAAATATCGGATGATAAAGCCATAGTAATTGGTAAAATAAGAGAAGATACATGTCCTCATTGTAAGGGAAAATTGGTTGATATGTTAAGTATAGATACGAGTGATGAGCGGTTGAAATTTCTTGAAATCAATGGAAAAATTACAGTGACATGCTGTCCAAGCTGTGTGATGGAAGCTTATCCAGCAGCGTTTGGCAGTTATGATTTTGATGGAACAGGAAATGCGATATTTCCGTATGATGGAGTAGCAAAACAGCAAGAATATTGTTGGAATGATGCCGCCTATAATGAGTTAGAAAAAAATGAATTAAAATTAAGCGACATAGAAAGACCCGTTTTTTTTGGTGCAAATGATTGGGATATAGCAACGATTGGCGGTTATGCGCATTGGATTCAAGATTGTAATATTATCAATTGTCCGGATTGTAAGAAACCAATGCGGTATTTAGCACAGCTTCCGTGGGATATTCTTACAATAAATGGTGGAGATGGTTCGCTTTATATTGAAATATGTCCGGATTGCAAAAAGGTTTCATTGCATCATCAGCAGACATAAGTTGTGTACGATGAAAAGCTTATAAGCATGTGCATACAATTTTAAAAATTGTAAATAATAAGCAATAACGGATAACCTATTTTATAAGTTATCTTTATATTGAATTAAAAAATTCACAGATGAATAATTCATCTGTGAATTTTTTTGCACATAGATACACAGATAATAAAAACTGTTTGTGTCTGGTGTAACGAGTGGGGAAAGTAAATTGAATGGAGGTCATTATGAAAGATAAAGTATTTGGCGTTTTGCAGCGTGTGGGACGTTCATTTATGCTTCCTATTGCATTATTGCCTGTAGCTGGTCTTTTATTGGGAATTGGCAGTTCTTTTACCAATGAAACGATGCTTGAGACCTATAAACTTACAGGAATTATGGGACATGGTACAATTCTTAATGCGATATTAAGTGTTATGAGTGCTGCGGGCAATTCCGTTTTTGCCAATTTACCATTACTATTTGCAATGGGTGTTGCTATTGGTATGGCTAAAAAGGAAAAAGCAGTTGCCGCGCTTGCTGCCGCTGTTGCATTTATTATTATGCACACCGCTTTAAGTACCATGTTATTGATATATGGAGATGGCGCAACTGTACAGGAATCTTGTGAAAATCTTGTTGCGCGAGGTGTTCTTGCCGCCAATTCATATGGTGATGTGTTGGGCATCACAAGTTTAAATATGGGCGTTTTTGGCGGTATGATTGTAGGAATCGGTGTGGCAGCACTGCATAACCGATTTTATAAAATTGAACTGCCTCAAGTTTTGTCCTTTTTTGGAGGAACAAGATTTGTACCAATTATCAGTTCTATTGTATTTGTGTTTGTTGGCATTTTAATGTATTATATTTGGCCTTTTGTTGGCATAGGTATTGCAAAAGTGGGTGAGCTTGTTGTAATATCAGGTTATGGCGGAACACTGCTTTATGGTTTTATGGAGCGGCTTCTTATACCGTTTGGACTTCATCATGTGTTTTATATGCCATTTTGGCAGACAGCAGTGGGTGGTTCAATGGAAATAGGGGGACAGGTTATTAATGGTGCGCAAAATATTTTCTTTGCACAGCTAGCAGACCCGAATTGTACCCAGTTTGCCGTTTCAGCAACTCGTTTTATGTCCGGAAAGTTTCCGTTGATGATATTTGGTCTGCCAGGTGCAGCACTTGCTATGTATAAATGTGCAAAGCCAGAAAAAAGAAAGGTTGTAGGCACATTGCTGTTATCAGCAGCACTTACTTCAATGCTGACAGGTATTACAGAACCGCTTGAATTTACGTTTTTGTTTGTGGCGCCGTTATTATATGGTATTCACTGCGTTTTTGCAGGTTTAGCCTACATGCTTATGCACGTGTTTAATGTAGGCGTTGGTATGACGTTTTCAGGAGGTATTATAGACCTTGTTCTGTTTGGTGTTTTGCCTGGTATAGAAAAGACCAATTGGATTTGGATTGTTATTGTTGGAATTGGATATTTTATTGTCTATTATTTTCTATTTTCGTTCCTTATCAAAAAATTGAATCTAAAAACACCAGGACGAGAAAATGAAGGAGAAGAAACCAAGCTTTATACAAGGGCAGATGTGAACAAGTCAAAAAATAGCGGAACAAATGGAGAAAAGACACAAGATGATATCGTTTCAGCGTTGATTGTATCAGGGCTTGGCGGAAAACAAAATATAAGCGATGTCGATTGTTGTGCAACAAGATTGCGTGTCACCGTTTTTGACTATCAATTAGTTGACAAGGATAAATTAAAGCAATCTGGCGCTTCTGGCGTTGTTCAAAAAGGTGATGGCGTGCAGGTGATTTATGGACCAAAAGTAACGGTTATTAAATCTAATTTGGAAGATTATCTTGAAAGTCCAGAAAGTGATAATCCGATTATTGATGAAGATTTAGAAGATAATGGTATAAATCCAAATATGGTCGATAACAATCAAAATGATGTAAATATAGATAATATAAATATAGATAATACAAACACCTATGATGTAGATAATAAAACGTATCAAAAAGATAATATAAGCACAGAAGTATATTTACCTATAAATGGTAAAGTAATTACTCTTGAAGAAGTACAAGACGGTGTGTTTTCAGAAAAAATGCTTGGTGAGGGCGTTGCTGTTGAGCCATCTGAAGGCAAGGTTTATGCGCCGTTTGACGGTGTTGTTGAAATGGTTTATGATACAAAACATGCACTTGGCTTGTTGTCTGATAGCGGAGTGGAATTGCTTATCCATGTAGGAATTGATACAGTAGAGCTTGCGGGCAAGTTTTTTGATGTAAAAGTTTCTAATGGACAAACGATAAAAAAAGATGAACTTCTTATGAAAATAGATTTAGATGGTATAAAAGGTGCTGGCTATAGAACAGTAACGCCTATTATTATTACAAATACAGATAATTATACGTCAATTGATATAAAAGTAGGCGATTTAAAAGCTGGGCAGGAAATAATAAAATTATTTTAGTCTTATCAAGGTAGTTTTCTTGTGCTTCAATATTGTATAGGTATAAACTTTGACTCAGGCGAATTGATGTTAGGCGATATTTTCTTGTGCTTCAATATTGTACAGATATAAGCGGGAGGCAGGGGACTTGCGTTGTGATAGCGGCTAGGTGGTTTAAACAAGTAGCCAAGCGGATTGCAAATATCCTTTGACTTTTATTAAAGTGGGGTGAAGAATATGATAAAGTTAATTGCTATGGATTTAGATGGTACACTGTTTGATTCAGACCATAAAACAATTTCTGAAAGAAATATAGAAGCTATAAAAAATGCTTCTTCTAAAGGCATTAAAATAGCAATTTGCAGTGGTCGTACTTGCTGTCATATTAAAAATGTAATTCATCAATTAAAAGTAGTTGATTATATTCTTGCTTCTAATGGAGCTTTGGCAATGGATATAACAGGTAATGTAATAGCATCGGATTGTATGAATTATGATACGTGGAAATTTGTATATGAGTTTTTGGAACAGTTTGAAACTGTTACAGAAATATATTGTAATGGAAATTCTTATATGAAGAAAAGCAGCAGTGATTTATATAAAAGTGATTATTTAAATGATGAATTTTTAAAAGAACTGAAAAGTGAAATTACTTTTTGTGATAATCCTACCAAAACATTAAACAATAAATCGGCTGAAAAAGTGACATCTATATATGTGCCAGAAGATAAATATGATATGATAAAAACGACATTTATGGAAAAAAATCTTTCGATTACTTCCTCTATACCATTGAATATGGAAATTAATAAAATGGGAGTGAATAAAGGCAAAGGATTAAGCAGCTTATGCAATACACTAGGCATAAACGCAAGTGAAGTAATGGCGTTTGGTGATGGTGATAATGATATTGAAATGTTACAGTGGGCGGGACAATCCTATGCTATGAAAAATGCACAAGACGCTGTAAAAAAAGCAGCAAAATTGATAGCCGATTACAATTATAAAGATGGTATAGCAAAAGCCATAGAAGAAATTTGCTAAATATGAATTATATAAAAAATATATAATATATATTTGAATATGAATTATAAATAGAATATTGTAAAGTCAGTTTTTCTACAAGATATTGATATTAGATAAGTGGTATTATATCTTGTAGAAATTTTTATATAAGCAAGCTATTTTATTATAAAAAAATAATTATTTTTTGTCACATAGACAAAGGAGCGTTGTCTAATTAAGTAGGAGGTGAAAATTTATGAATAAAAAAACAAATCAAGAATTACAGGCTTTGGTTGACAAAGCCACAGCAGGAGATAAAAAAGCTCTTGAAACGCTTGTCATAGGAGTACAAGACATTGTATTCAATTTATCTTTGCGAATGCTTGGCACATTTGCTGATGCAGAGGATGCTACACAGGATATCCTATTGAAAATGATTACACATCTATCATCTTTTAGAGGTGATAGTTCATTTGTAACATGGGTATTTCGTATTGCTGTTAATCATCTGAAAAATTACAAAAAGCATATGTTTGCCCATTATCCGTTAAGTTTTGAGTATTATGGGAACGACATAGAAAATGGGAAAATACAGGATGTGCCAGATTTAACACAGAATGTGGAAAAGGATATTCTGGCAGAAGAACTGAAAATGTCTTGCACTAACGTGATGTTGCAGTGCCTTGATACAGAAAGCAGATGTATTTTCGTATTAGGAACAATGTTTAAGATTGACAGCCGTATTGCGGGAGATATTTTGGAAATGACTCCCGAAGCATATCGTCAGCGACTTTCCCGAATACGCAAAAAAATGGCAGATTTTCTTGGACAGTATTGTGGAGAATATGGCAATGGCAGATGTAAATGTAAAGACAGAATAAATTATGCAATACAAAACAATAGAATAAATCTGTTGCAGTTAGATTATATGGCAGCTACAGAAATTTCCATTAAGACTATGCTTGATGTGAAAAGTGCTATGGAAGATATTGATGATTTATCACAGGATTTTTCGTTTTGTAAGCCCTACCAATCTCCTGAACGCACGAAACATTTAATACAAAAATTTTTAGATTCTACACAGTTTTCCATTATCCAAAATTCGTAAAGGAGATAATAGCTTATGAATATACAGTTAATTATAGATTATTTATCAGCCTTGAGCATGAATAACAATCGTGAATGGTATCATGCGAACAAGGAAGATTATAAAAAAGCAAATGCTGAATTTGAAGAATTATTGCAGGCTTTGATGTTAGAAATTGGAAAGTTTGACAGCAGTATTTTACATAACAATCCAAAAGACCTTACGTTTAAGATTGTAAGGGATACTCGCTTTAGTCATGACAAATCGCCCTATAACCCAGCATTTCGCACGCATATTTCATCTAAAGGGAAGCTGCCTGTTCCTGTTGGATATTATCTTATGATAAAACCGGATAATCAGTCTTTTTTAGGTGGTGGTTTGTTTGCAGATATGTTTAAGGATGCAACAACGATGATACGGGATTATATTGTCCAGAATGGTGAAGAATGGGAAAAGATTATCCATGAACCTAATTTTAAAAAATATTTTACTGTACAAGGAACAGCATTAAAAAATGTTCCAGTAGGATATGAGAAAGAACATCCTCAAGCAGAATATCTAAAATTTAAAAGTTGGTATGTGGAATATCCGTTAAACGATGAAGAATTAAACGATGCAAAAGCTTTTCTTGAAAAGGCAGCAAAGCTTTTTAAAATTATGAAACCATTTAATGATTACTTAAATAAAGCACTTGTGGATTTTCAGATGCCAACAAGGTAATGATATATTCAAATAGAGGTTAATAGTAAAATTACATAATCAAGAAAGCATATGTTAGTTAAGCATTGTACTTTTATTGAATCACAAAACAAATTAATTTTAAAGCACATATAATTTTTGGTTGAAAAAATAATAAAAATATGCAAAAATGAAGAAAAGCTGCTAAACGATGTCGTAAAAATACAAATGGATATTGCAGAAAATAAGCAATATTGCTAATAAAAAATTATATATAAAAGAATAAAGAATAAACTATATAAACAAGTTAAGCGGATATTCGCAATCCGCTACGCTACTTGCTCATAACCTTATAGCTACTATCGTAGCTTTTCAGTGGGAGCTTATACTCCCACTGAAACAAGCAAGTCCCCCCCCCACTTATGCCTTTGCAGCATTGAAGTGGGGGACTTCCTTGATGAGGTTAAATAATAAGAATGAAAAACAGCTAAAAGAATGATATTCTGATAGCTGTTTTTTTGAAAAATATTAAAAAGTTAAGAGGGGACTGCACTGATAAGATAAAAAATTTTTATCGGCAAAAATAATATAGAAATGATGCAGGAAAAATCAATATTAATAGTTGATGATGATAAAGATTTATCCTTTATTATATCGGATATGCTTGAAAGCTATCATTATAAAGTAACGATTGCAACAAGCAGTGAAGAAGCTTTTGAGCTATTAACAAATCATACATATGATTTAATTTTATTGGATATTAATTTTCCAGATACAACAGGATTTGAAATATGTAAAGAATTAAGGCGTGTGTCAACGGTTCCAGTAATATTTGCAAGTGCCAGAACGAGTGAACAAGACCGCATAACAGGTTTTGATATAGGCGGTGATGATTATCTTTCAAAACCATACTCTATGAAGGAATTATTGTCTCGAATCAATGCGCTGATAAGGAGAACGTATGGTTTTTTATCAAAAGAAGAAATATATCAATTTGGAGATGTTATAGTTAATGTTACATCTAGGAGTGTTATGAAAAAAGATAAAACAATAACACTTTCTTTAAGGGAGTTTGATTTGCTTGCATATATGTGTCAGCATAAAAATATTGCGCTGTCAAAGGAAAACTTATTGTCTGAAGTATGGGGAGCTTTTTCTTGTGTAGAGGCAGCTACACTTGCTGTACATATCCGCTGGCTGCGAGAAAAGATTGAAGATAATCCAGCAAAACCACAATTTATAAAAACGGTTTATAAGGTGGGATATATGCTTGATACCAATTTATAAAATTCTTGATAAAACAGTATGTTTTATAGAAAAAATAATAGATATATAGATAACATTTTGTTAGATTTTGTTAAATGGCAAAAGTAGTCAAAAATGGAGGATAAATTGAAAAAAAGATTATTAAAAATAACCGTTTTATTTTGTGTTTTGATTAGTATTATTACTTGTATCTTTCTTGGTTTTGATAATAAAACACAATTACAAAATAGTTGTTTAAGGCAAATTGTTGCTCTAAACGAAATTGAACAATTAGCAAAGTTGGGAAAATCAGATTTGATGTTTGAAAAAATATCAAGATTGCAAGAAGATATTAAAAGTGAAAAGCTTGTTTATAATAGTAATATACGTTTTCTTCTAATGGGCGGAATAAGTATTTTATTTCTTTTTGTTGTGTTTGGATATATCTATAAAGCTATTTTATCTCCTTTTGAAAAAATGAAAAAATTTGCACAAAAATTGGCACAGGGGAATTTTGATGTTCCTTTAAATTATGAACGTTCCAATTATTTTGGCGAATTTACTTGGGCTTTTGACAGTATGCGCAGGGAAATTACAAAAGCGAGGGCTTGTGAAAAAGAGGCGATTGACAATAATAAAACGGTGATTGCCACTTTGTCGCATGATATTAAAACACCTATTGCTTCCATTCGCGCATATGCGGAAGGATTAGAAGCAAATCTTGATACTTCTATTGAAAAAAGATATCGCTATCTTGCCATTTTAATAAAAAAATGTGATGAAGTGACAGCATTGACAAATGATTTATTTTTACATTCGATATCGGATTTAGAAAAATTAAAGATTTCCGTAGAGCCAAAAGAAATAGTATCTCTTACAGAACATATTATTGCGCAGTTTTTGGCAGATAATGGTGATATTACATATAAAAAACCAGATTTTAAGGCAATGGTATTGCTTGATGAAAAAAGGTTTACACAGATTATTGAAAATATCATCAATAATTCCAGAAAATATGCAAAAACTGCAATAAATATTTCAATTGTAAAAGTTGAAAGTCATTCTTTACAAGATGTGCCAATGTCAAATAAGGAATGTTTGGTTTTACATAAGAATACAACAAATGAAAATACATCTTATATAGAACTGCATTTTCGTGATTATGGACATGGAATCCCAGACAAAGATATGCCGTTTATATTTGAAAAGTTTTATCGTGGCAGCAATGTGAAAAAAGAACAAGGCTCTGGCTTGGGATTATATATTGTGAAATATATAACCGAACAGATGCAGGGAAGTATATTACTGCATAATCATATAGATGGATTGGAAGTTATTATCACTTTTCCGATATTCTTAAAGAGTTCTTAATAACTTTTTTGGTAAAGTAAATTGTAACCATTTAGCTGAATAGCTATTGTAAATTTACAGACCAAGAAAGGAGTATTATTATAAATATGAAAGAAAATATTTTATCAGCAAAAGGATTGTGCAAAAGTTTTGCACATAACGGCGGTCAGATTCATATTCTGTCACATGTTGATTTGACATTGTATCAGGGTGATTTTACAGTTATTATGGGAGCGTCAGGTTCCGGCAAATCCACATTGCTCTATGCGTTGAGCGGTATGGATAGGGCGACGGCAGGAGAAGTATTGTATCATGGCAAAAATATTGTGACTATGAGTGAAAAAGAATTATCAACACTTCGCAGTAATGATTTTGGTTTTATATTTCAGCAGCTTCATCTTGTAAGCAATCTTACATTATTTGAAAATATTGTTATTTCGGGATATTTAAGCAAGACTGTCACAGGGGAAATAGTGCGAAGCTATGCTGAAGAATTAATTGAAAAAATGGGGATTAAGCATATAAAAAATCATTTGCCAGCACAAGTTTCTGGCGGTGAACAACAACGATGTGCAATTGCAAGAGCAGTAATACATCATCCGAAATTGATTTTTGCTGATGAACCAACGGGTGCGCTTAACCGTCATAATACCATAGAGGTTTTAAATCTGCTGACATCTATTAATGAAAGCGGACAGAGCATTTTAATGGTGACACATGATATTCATGTTGCGCTTCGTGCAAATCGAATATTATATTTGGAAGATGGTAAAATTATCGGAGAATTGACATTGCCATTATTTTGTCCGAGTGAAGAAAAAAGCCGTGAAAAACAAATTAGTGCTTGGCTTCATTCAATGGAATGGTAGGAGGCGAAATAGATGGAAATGTTGATATTATTAAAGGCAAATATAAGAAAAAAGAAAGGAACATTTATCAGTATTGCTATACTTATGGCAATTGTTGTTACAATTTGCACATCGATTATAAGTGTGCGTGATAATTATTTAAATGGCTTAAACCGTGCATTTGAAATGACTGATTGTGGCGAAATATTAATTATGATAGATAAGAAAAAGCTTACAGATGAGCTGCGCAGCACGGTGGAAAATAGTTCATTCGTTAAGAAAATACAATATTATGACAGTATTGTTACTAGTAAGGTCGTATGTAATGAACACGAGGACAGGGATGGTTATTTTTTAACAGAATTAAGAGATGGAATTGCATTATATAATAAAGAATTGACAAATTTTTGTGAGAATATATCAGAAGTTGGGGAAGGTGAAATATATCTTCCGCTTGGACTAAAATCAAAGTTGGAATGTGATTTAGAAGATACAATAACCCTTGAAGTAGCAGCAGAATTTAAAAAAGATTTTGTAATAAAAGGCTTTGTACAAGAACCAATGATGGGTTCTTCAACAATAGGGTGGAAGCAGGTATTTATTGGAAAATCCGATTTTCAAAAAATTTTAGAGTTATGCAGTTTGTCACAGACAAATGTACAAAAAGAAGTTACTATGATGTCTATATATCAGGCAGAAGGAAACACACTTTCTTCGCCAAAGTTTCAAAAACAGCTTAATATTGAAACAAAAATATTGGATATGGCAGAAGGAGAAATGGGCATAGATGAATCAAAAAAATATACGTTGCTTTTACCCGATATGATATTAGATATTGTTTTTGCTTTTATGTTATTTTTATTTTTAATTATTTTGATTGTGGTAAGCCATAGTATTACAACAGAAATTGATATTGAATATACAGCACTTGGAATTTTAAAAGCGCAGGGATTTAATAATAAAAAAATAAGAGCGATTTTTTTAATACAATATATGGCAAGTTTACTGCTTGGAGCAATGCTGGGAAGTATTGCGGCAATTCCTATTCAACATTATATTGGTAAAGCCTGCATGTCAGTGACAGCAGTTTTACCAGAACAATCCTTATCAATAGGAAAAAGCACACTGTTTACATTTATATTGATAGGCTGTTTTTGTCTGATTATTTTATTAAAGACAAGAAAGGTTATCCATATTTCGCCTGTGCGGGCAATTATTGGCGGCGTGGAAGATATTTATTTTGACAGCAGAATATATGCTCCTATTTTTGATAAAGCATTATCTTTTTGGCTTGCGTTTCGACAGCTTATTTCGGCAAAGAAAAGATATTTTGGTGTATTATTTATTGTTGCTATTCTCACTTTTTTTATGACGTTAGTTAATTTATTTAGTGTTTTTTTAGCTTCACGCGATACATTAAATTCAATGGGGTTTATGATACCTGATATAACATTTCATTATAATAAAGATACGAATAAGGATTTATTGACAGAAGTTGAAAAAATTGTAGAAAAACATACAGCGATTCGATATAAAAATCAACAAAGGACACAATATATTTCTTTAAATGGAGATAAGATTTATAGTGAAATGTATAAATATCCAGAGCAAATTTTATCGTTGACAAAAGGGCGAGTTCCATTGTATGACAATGAAATTATTATTACACAAATTGTTTCCGAATCAATGGATTTAGAAATTGGGGATACAGTGATTCTTTCTAAGAATGGTAAAGAAGTAGAATGTATGATAACAGGATTTTATCAAGCAATAAATGATGTAGGAATGATTATAGCTTTTAATTTTGATTTAGCAGGAAGGCTAGGTCTGCCTCAAAGCGGATTTTCTGCAAGCTTTATTGTTCAAGATAAAGATAAAATTTCAGATATTATAGATGAAATTAAAGCACAGTATAGAGAATTTTTAAAAATAGATGATTACACGACAACAAAAAATCCTATAGAAATTCAGTATCATTCTATTGTTGATGTAATAACGGTTATTATTTACAGCTTTTCTCTTATTTTTGCATTGATTGTTGTTATCATGGTCTGCAATAAAACTTTTATTCGAGAACGAAGAGATATCGGGATTTTTAAGGCACTTGGATTTACTGTAAATAAATTGCGGTTTCATTTTGCTCTTCGGTTTTTTATACTTGCATTGTTAGGCAGTTTTATTGGAATGAGTATTACAGTGGTAATTGCAAAACCTGCAATGAGTTTTATATTAAAATTTGTTGGACTGTCAACGGTTATTGTAAATTTTACGGTAGCTTCAGTACTTTTACCGATTCTTATTATTAGCGGAAGCTTTTTTGTATTTGCTTATATAGCTTCAAAAAATATAAAAAAGGTTGAGGTAAAAGAGCTGATTGTTCAGTAAATATAAGAGATGGTATAGATAAAAGGCTGCTGCAAAATACAAATTTTACATCAAGTGGCAAAAAAATTATAGGCAAGCAGCAAAGCGTATTGTGAATAGTCACTTAATTATAAAATTTTTTTGCAGCAGCTTTAAAATAGTATAAATTAAATATTAGAAAACATTAAAACGAACGTTGATACTGTTATATAAATTTTATTTTATATTTAAAGAGTTTAGTATTATACAACGACAACTCTGTTTTTTCCGCTCTTTTTGGCTTGGTATAAAGCATCGTCAACACGGCTGCACAATGTGTCAATGGTGTCGTCCTCTCTTGCTTGTGTCACACCAATGCTAATTGTTTGCGGGCGTACATTAGGAAAATTTGTATTTGCAAAACACTGGCGGATAAGTTCTGCTGCAAAAGCAGCAGAAGAAAAGTCTGTGTCGCGCATAAGCAGCATAAATTCTTCTCCGCCCCATCTTCCGGCAGAAAATTTTTCAGAAAATAAAGTGCGATTATTTAATAAAGTACGCTCATTGTGAAGTATTTTTGCCAGTGCGATAATAACAGCATCGCCTTGTTGATGTCCATACGTGTCATTGACTTGTTTGAAGTTGTCAATGTCCAACATAATAATTGAAAAACGTTCCTGTTTTACGTTGGAAAGTTCTCGTTCAATTTGTGTCTGAATTTCTTTTCGGTTATACAAACCAGTCAATCCATCAATAATAGAGGCTACTTTTAATTTGTCGTTTACTTGCTCTAACTTATTATTAATATTTTCTAATTCTAATGATGTGATACTGATAAATGTGGCAAGACGAGATACCAAAGGCACTTTGGATAATTGATGTGTGTTTGTCACAACAGGCAAAGCAGTACAAGGCTTTTTGTTGCCTTCTCGCATAGCAGCTATTACAAGTGTTACATTGTGTTGATTGAGGTCACCTGTTGTGCGCAAAAATTCACCGTGTGAAAAAAAGCCCACAGAAGGAGACATTTCTTTAAATGGCATAAGCTCATAAGTTGGTTCTTGAGAAGTCCAAAAAGTGCGTCTTGCAGCACAGGAAAAAATATGTAATAAATCAGGCTGAAACGTATAAATTTTTTTGCTGTCTTCCTCGATATTTTCAATAATAGTTGCAGGGTCGCCATAAGAGATGCGCACGACAGAGCCGACATCAATATCGGACGACATCGTAATGGAACCATCTGCATTGCTTGCTACAGGTGTTCGTAGTATAGTGGTGTTATTATGTTCATAAAACAATGGAAATTCAAGTGTATTATAAAAGAAATTTTCATCATTTTTGATATTTAAATATTTGTTGTAAACGCCATAAGCTGGTATACCATCAAGTTCTTGCAAAATGCTTCCATTTGATTTGGTAACATGAAATTTTCGTCCTAGTGGTTTCCAACCTGTTACTTTAATAGATTCTACATAGAAGTCGCTGCCGCCATAAAACAATATAATAATGGACTTATCAGAAAATCCCCCAATCTTTGAAAAAACGCACGATGCATCACTTGTGATATCATTGCTGCAAGAAACGCCTCCAAAAATTTGAATATTGGGAGCAATATCTTTCATTCCATCACAAAAACGCGTTGTGGACGTTTCTGGAATAGTAAAATACATCTCAATGGCTTTGACCCAAGTATGGTTTTTGGTCTCTTCAACAATCTGTTTTGTAATATCGTCCACTGATTGTTTGGATAAGTCATATTGAAAAATTTTAAATTGTGACTGAGGCAATTCAAATACAGTGCAAACAACAGTCACAGAAGAAGAAAGCTGACAATTTACAATATTGCCGCTAGTGGAGCAACCCATATATGGAGTGTCTGGAAAAATTTGCTCAATGGCTGCACATATAGCATTGATTGGAGTTGGCTCTAATATTTCAGAGTAAATCTGAAACATCATTTTTGAGATTTTGTTAGAATGACACCAATCTTTAAATGTTGTAAGTTTTTTCGTGAACATCTCTAAATTTGAATATTCAATCTGAAATTGCTTCATATTTACCCTCCATGCTACGACTGATTTTTGAGAGCAGCAAATGGCTCAAATTTTGCGCAGCAAAAAATTTTATTGTAAGTATTGTATCATAAATTTGATGATTTTTATAGATATATTTGTTAAATTGTAACAATTTAATTTTGTATAAATTGTACAATCTATGCTGTACAGGTCAAAACCAATATTTGCAATTTACTGTGTTACTTGTTTAAATCACATAGCTGTTATGGCAGTGCAAGTCTTTGCTTTTCTTTATGTCTAAGCAGCATTGAAGTGAGAGACTTTGTTGATACGGTTAAATAGTTATATAAAATTCATTGAAAAATGGTTGTGTTTCGTTATATAAAAAGGTTATACTAACATCATAATATTGAAATTTTTTAGCGCGTAAAGCGGCGCGGAAATGAGGATTAAAATGAGTGAAGATTGTACACATGATTGTAGTAGCTGTAGTTCTAATTGTGATGAGAGAACACAACCACAAGATAAATCAGCTAATTATGGCGGCGTGAAAAAGGTTATCGCTGTAATGAGTGGAAAGGGTGGCGTTGGAAAATCGCTTGTGACGTCCATGCTTGCATGTAATGCTGCAAAGAAAGGATTGCAAACGGCAATTATTGATGCGGATATCACAGGACCATCTATACCAAAATCATTTGGAATAAAAGGTGAAATTTGCTGTGATGAAGAAGGCAAAGTAATGTATCCATGTAAGACAGATACAGGGATAAAGGTTATATCAATGAATCTTCTTATGGATAATGAAACAGACCCTGTTATATGGAGAGGTCCTATTATTGCAGGAGCTGTTAAGCAGTTTTGGGAAGATGTCTCTTGGGGCGATATTGATTGTATGTTTGTCGATTGCCCGCCAGGAACAGGGGATGTGCCGCTTACGGTATTACAATCACTTCCAGTTGCAGGTATTGTTATTGTTACTTCACCACAAGAACTGGTCTCAATGATTGTGGCAAAAGCCGTAAAAATGGCTAAGATGATGGATATTCCAGTACTTGGTATCGTTGAGAATATGTCTTATTTTGAATGTCCTGATTGCAAAAAGAGACATCAACTGTTTGGAGATAGCAATATTGAAGAAATAGCAGCTCAATATGGAATAGAAACAATAGTGAAATTGCCAGTTGATGCACAGATAGCATCAAGTGTTGACAAGGGCGAAGTTGAAAAACTTAATTTACCTCAATTAGATAATATAAGTGATAAAATTATTGGGCAATAGCCAGTGTATGTTAAATGATTTCTTAATGGAGAATGAAAATGAGCAAATGTGTTATTATGTTTAAAGGCGGTGTAGAAACGCAGGAATATTTTAGCATAGAGATGGCTCAGACATTTGAGGCAAGAAGGTACTATGTATATTGGTTTGATTTAGTGGTGAGTGAATATAGTACTTCCTTGCTTCAAGCGTTTTTGGAGCAGTCTTTTAAGGATAAACGATTTACAGATATTATTGCCTTTACATTTAATTTTAATGGAATTGCAGGAGAAGATGGTTTGTATAGCAATACATTTCATAAAAAAAATTTATGGGACGAATACCATATAGCTGTCTATAATATGGTAGTAGACCATCCATTTTATTACCATAAATATCTTGGTTTACGACCAGAAAAATATGTTCAACTGTCTATAGATAAAAATCATATTCATTATATGAGCCGTTTTTTTCCTGAGATTAATGCTAGCAGTACATTTTATAAAAAAAATAAGAGCGTATGCCAAGATGACGACCATTACTTTTTGCCATTAGGAGGCACAGGAATTAATATTCATAGAGAAGTATATCAAGATGGGCGATATATTCCTATTTGTAAAAGACCAATAGATGTTATCTTTACAGGAAATTATATGCCGATAGAAAGCTTTGATGCTTACTTTGCACAAATGGATTATGATTCTAAGATGTTTTTTAAAGAATTGTTAAAAGAAAGCATAAAAAATCCAGATGAATTAATTGAACATTTAGTAGAACAAAAGTTGATTCAAGAAAATGTATCTTTTAATCAAAGCGAGTTGAAAAATTTGATGCCAAATCTAATGTATGTAGACCTTAGTGTGCGTTTTTATTATAGAGCAAAAACCATTATGCAGCTTGCAGACAGCGGAATTAAAGTACATACATATGGCGCAGGCTGGGAGCAGCTAGAATGTAAGCATCCAGAAAACATTATTGCAGCAGGAAATGTCGATTCTCAAACATGTCTTGATAAAATAAGCCAATCCAAAATATCTGTCAATGTTATGCCATGGTTTAAGGATGGAGCACATGACCGAATCTTTAATTCGATGCTGAATGGAGCGGTTGTGTTAAGCGATACAAGCAACTATTTAAAAGAGTGCTTTGTAGATAAGTCCGACCTTTTTTTCTTTGAATTGCGACAGATAAGTGATATAGGCGATATAGTTAAAGCGGCTTTATCGGATTTGGATAGGCTTCAGGATATGGCAGACAGGGCATATAATATATGTATTGAAAAACATACATGGAAAAAACGCTGTGACGTTTTGATTGACCGGATAGAAAATGGAATATTTTAATTTTATAATTGACATTTAAAGGAAGTTATGATATTGTAAACTGGTACGCGGATGTGGCGGAACTGGCAGACGCGCCAGATTTAGGTTCTGGTGGGCAACCGTGCAGGTTCGATTCCTGTCATCCGCATAACAAAAGGGCTTTTGTTTTAATGATAGGTTAAGACAAAAGCCCTTTCGTTACAGTGAGCAGTAAGCCAAGCGGACATGGCTGTATGTCTATTTGGCAACTGCCACGACAGTCAAATATTTTGCAGCTTGCTGCGTATAGTTGACTTAAAGTTTACATAAAAGGAAATTTACATAAAAAGATGGAAAATCAATGCTATACTTATTTTAAAATGGTGGGAAATTTTAATCCGGATGTAATTACGAAAATATTGGGCATACAGCCTGAGAAAAGCTGGAAAGTAGGTGATATACGAAGGAATGGCACCAAATATGATTTTTCTTTTTGGTCTATTGGACAATGTGATGATTATAATATAAAAATTGAAAATCAAATGCGAAAAACCATATCTATTTTATTAGATAAAATTGAATTATTAAATCAAATAAAAGATGAAAATGATGTGTTATTTTATTTACAGATTGTTCCAACGATTTATGTAGAAAATGCTACGCCTTGTCTTGCGCCATCTCTTGATGTGATTGATTTTTGTTATAAGACAAGGACAAAGATAGACATTGACTTGTATGTAGACACGTTTACTAATTAAATGAACTTCTTATATGACTAAGAATATAATAGCATGAATTGTAAAAATTGATATTAATTAGGAGAAAGTTTATGTTACGCAAGGGAAACAAATTGAAAATATTATATTTTGACAAAAACAACAGCCTTAGTAAAATGATTATTTCAAAAATGGCACTTATGGTTGCTGTTATTTTTTTGTTAACTATTTTGATGTCCGCTTTTCTTGCAGCACAATCATTAATTCGAGTTAATAAAGAAAAATTAGCTGCTGTTGCTTATGAAAACAACTTTTTAATGACAAATGATATTGAGAGTGCCTATGGAAAAGCAGTGGGATTTGCAGGCTCTCTTCGCAATATTTCTGCATTAGACCCAAAAGAACAAAGAGCGGCAATTGACACTGCCTTAGTAGGATTGTTAGAAGGCGGCGATGGATTTCCAACAGCATTTGCCTATTTTGAAAAAAATGTTATTGCCGATGCAAACGGAGAGCCTTATAGCACTCATCGAAGAGATATTGCTTATGAAGCTGTTGTATATCCAAACGAACAAAATACAGGATATCTTTTTGAAAAGCATGAAGATGCTTTTGACAATTATGAAAAAGAATATTATATGCAGATTAAACAAACAGGTACGCCATATATTATGGACCCTTATGTGTATGAGTTGATGGGAAAAAATATTATGATGATTAGTATTATTGCACCTGTTTGGAATGCACAAGGACAATTTTTTGGCGTAGCTGGCGTTGATGTGGGATTGAACAACATGCAGGAACAACTGCTTGTTAGCACAGACTATAATTCAGCTCATTTAGTAGCGCTTGCAGAAGATGGAACGATTTTAGTTGATTCTGCTGACAGCACAAAAGTAGGGCAAAATGCTTCTGATGTTGGATATCACACAATGATAGAAGATGCCAATAAAGTTCGTTCAATGTCAGAGGGCGAGAATATTAATAGTCGCTCTGTTCTTAAGGGAGGCAAAAACTTTGGCACGGGAAAAGGCGGTGTTTCGGTTGCCATTCCATTAACGGTCAATGGTAAAACACAGTGGACTTTGCATTTGACAGTAGATAAAAGCGAGTTTTATGGACCTATTATAGAAGGTGCAGGAAAATTAACTTTTTTGGTGATAGTGCTTGGACTGTTATTGTTGATTGCAGTGAATCGTATTATTGAAAGGTCATTAGCACCTATTAAATTAATTACAGACGAGGCAGCAAAGTTAGAAGCAGGCGATTTAAATATTCATATTGATATTCAGTCTGAGGATGAATTGGGACGTCTTTCACAAGCATTTAATCATATTAGTGCTACTGTTAGCAATTATGTAAAAGATATTTCAGAACAGCTTTCTCAAATGGCAGATAATAATATGGATATTACCATTACACAAAATTATATTGGTGATTTTATACCTATTCAAGTATCTATTGAGAAAATTTCGCAGTCTTTAAATGATACGTTACATCAAATTGTCCTTTCAGCAGATGAAGTTTCTGCTAGTTCAGAGAGTGTGTCATCTGGCGCGCAAGGTCTTTCGGACGGTGTTAAAGAGCAGGCAGCAGCAATTGAGCAGTTGGCAGCATCAATAGAAAGTTTATCAAAAGATGTGGCAGCAAATGCCAATGATGCACAGTCTGCCAATGTTACAGTTTCTGAAGTAGGTCAATATATTGAAGAAAGTAATAGAGAAATGGAAAATCTAATCCATGCAATGTCTGATATCCGTTATTCGTCTGATGAAATTGAAAAAATTGTTAAAACCATTGAGGATATTGCTAGTCAGACAAATTTACTTTCTTTAAATGCCTCCATCGAAGCTGCAAGAGCAGGAGATGCAGGAAAAGGATTTGCGGTTGTGGCAAATGAAATTCGTAAATTGGCGGCAAAGAGTGCAGAAGCGGTTAATCAAACAACGGCATTGATAGAAAGTTCTCAAAAAGCTGTAGCAAATGGTATGGAAATTACAGATAATACAGCAAAATCTCTTGTGGCGGTAGTAAAAGGTTCTGAAGAGGTTTTAAGTTCGATGGATAAGATTAGCAACGCTTCGCAAAATCAGAAGGTGGTATTAGAACAGCTTACACAAAATATAGATTTAATTAGTAATGTTGTTCAGTCAAATGCTTCTTCTGCTCAAAATAGTGCGATGACAAGCGTAGAATTATCAAGTCAGTCTAAGCGTTTGCATGACTTAGTCAATGCTTTTCATTTAAAACAAGTATAAGGAAACAAAGGCAAAACTTCGGTTTTCTGTTAGAAATCGAAATTTTGTCTTTATTTTTTTATATATTAAAATCGAAAAACTTTAAGGATTATTATAATGAGATTGGCAGTATCCATTATTTTTAAAGAGATTGAAAAAGGCAAAGCAACACAAATTGCAGATTTTATGTTAAAATTGATTAATAAAGATAAAAACTATCACATGAGAGAGCATTAAATTATTGAATGGTAGGAAGTGAGGTATACTTGTAAAATGATGAAAATAAATTTTACAAAGATAAGTAAAAAAGTTTATGTTTTAATAATAACAGCCATATTGCTTGTTGTAGTGACCGTTGCTTTGACATTGATACTAAGCAGACAACATAGTTCATCGCAAAAAGACAACGATAGAACAAGTCATTCAACAGCACTTAATGAAATGGATACAAAAACGCAGAATCAAACCAATAAAGAAACCAATACAAATGGTGAGACCAATACAGACAATGAGACAGAAATGACAACAGATGATAAGACCAATGCCAATGATGAAAGTAATACCAATAAAGAAAACGATGTACAAGAGACGACAGCAAATCAAGGTGAGACAGTAACAGCACAAGAAGATACACTAGAAGTAAAAGTTGAAAAGATTTTAAACAACATGACTTTAGAAGAAAAGGTCTATCAAATGTTTATTATTACACCAGAAGCACTGACAAATGGCAACAATGTTACAACTTGCAGTGATTTTTTTCGGGAACAGTTAGAACAATATCCTGTTGGTGGAATCATTTATTTTGCAAAAAATCTTGTCAATCGTGAACAGACAGCACAAATGCTGCAAAATGCCAGACAGTATGCTTATGAAGTAGAAGATATGCCTCTGTTTTTATGTGTTGATGAAGAAGGAGGACGAGTTGCAAGAATTGCAAATAATCCCAATTTTGGCGTGCCAAATGTGGGCGCTATGCAGTATATTGGAAGTGCGGCGAAAGCTTATGAGGCAGGGCAGACAATCGGAGCATACTTGAATGAATTAGGATTTAATGTAAATTTTGCTCCCGATGCAGATGTGATTACAAATAGTAACAATACAGTTATTGGTGACAGGTCGTTTGGAACAGATGCAAATATTGTCACAGAATATGCTGCTGCTTATTCAAGCGGGCTGCACAGTCAAAATATGCGCAGTACATTTAAGCATTTTCCGGGACATGGCTCAACGGAAGGTGATACACATGAAGGTTTTGCATATACCAATAAAACATATGAGGAATTAATGGAATCGGAGCTTGTTCCATTTGCACATGCACAAAGCAATGGGGTGGATTTTGTTATGGTTGCTCATATATCGGTGCCTAATATTGTTGGAGACAATACACCCTGTACATTGTCTTACAAAATGATTTCAGAAGTTTTGCGAAGAGATTTAAATTATAATGGATTGGTAATAACCGATGCTATGAATATGGGGGCAATTTTTAATAATTATGCTTCTGATACAGCATCTATTTTGGCAGTTTCGGCAGGCGTTGATTTGATATTGATGCCAGGTGATTTTTTTGGTGCAGCACAAGGTGTTATCAATGCCGTTTATAATGGACAAATCAGCGAAAGCCGTATTGATACATCTGTCAGAAGGATTATAACAAAAAAGTTACAGATGGAATAATGATGACCATAAGATAAAAAACATATTATAAAAGATAAAATAAAGTAAATTAGCGCTTTGAGGCTGTGAACTTCTTGAAATAAAGTTTGTTATATACAAAAAATAGCGCAGAAATGAGGGTTAAAATGAATAGCACTATCAACGCAAAATTGAAATTATTTTTACCATGTTATTTTGCATTTTTTGTAAATGGAGCGATGGTTTTGGCAGTAGGGGCAGTTTTGCCTTATATTATACAGGAAGCAGGTCTAAGCTATGGACTTGCAGGGGGATTGCTTTCAACGTTTGCCATTGGAAATTTGCTGGCAAGCTTTGTCAATCCCTTAATGGCAGCAAAATTAGGAAGGAAGGCAACGATTGTTTTATTATCATCGCTTATTCCTATAACGTGGTTTGTTATTTCATTGTTGCCGTCCGTTATGGTAATGTATGTCTTATTTATATTAATGGGCATTGGCAGAGGTTCAGTCAGTATTATTAACAATGCTGTTGTAAATGATAATTCAGACGGAAAACCAGCAGCATTAAATTTTTTACATATGTCTTTTGCAGTAGGTGCATTTGTCTCTCCATTTTTGACATCCGCATTTATCAGTTTAGGATTTGGATGGAGAATTATTATATATATTATTGTTATTGCAACTTCCTTGTCTTGTGTTGGTTATGCAAGCATGAATCTAAATGCTGCAAGACCACAAAAGACAGACGCACAATTGAAAGAACACAGACAAGATAAACAACATAAGCCTTTTTATAAAAGTGCAATATTTTATATTATGGGATTGCTGTTATTTTTATATCTAGGTTTGGAAAACTGTGTAAACGGCTGGTTTGTAACATACTTTAAAAGTATGGAAATAATGAGTGATGCTTACGCTACGAATTTAGTATCTATAACATGGATAATGGTTATGTTAGGAAGACTTTTAACAGCAAAATTATCACAAAAAGTTGATAAAAATAAATTAATTATGGTCTATTGTATTGCAACTGCCTTTTTCTTTGTTTTGTTAGTAGTAACAAGCAATCTTATTGTCATTACCATTGCCATTACAGGACTTGGATTTTTCTTTGCAGGAATTTATCCGACCAGTATATCAAGTGTTGGGGCAGTCGTAAAAGGCGATGATACAGGAATGTCTATGTTTCTTGCTATGGCGGCGCTTGGCGGTATTATAACACCGCAGATAGTAGGCATTGTAGCCGATGGAGCAGGACTTGTGGCTGCCATTTTATTATTGTCTATTAATGCCGCAGGAATGTTTGCATTGTCTTGTATTAATATAAAAATAGCAAAAAAATCAAAAGTCGTCTAAAGAAATATTACCAGCATTATCAGGAAGCAGGCACAGCATTGTATGTTCTTGTTTCCTTTTATCAATTTTGGAAGTTCAAGAGTTGGGCGATTGATAAAAGGAATCATTATTGCGTATTTGTTTGTCTAAAGATATAATAAGTTTTAGGAAAAATATGGTAAAATTTTTTCAAGTATTATTGCAAGAGTTAATATATTTTAAAAAATATAGGATATTTTGAGTATTATTTAAATAAAAAATTTGTAAGAAGTAGAAAAACTTGATATAGTTAAAGAAGTAAAAGAATAATTTTTAAATATAAAAAGAGTAAAAGATATCAAAAGCAAATAAATATAAAAAATATTTTAAGGAAGGTTGAACTATGTTTACTGATTGGAATTTCTGGTTTTCTGTAATTACAGCCGTTGTTGCTATTGTTGCTTTAATGCAAACTAAACAACAGATTAGACTAAGTAATAAACAACATTTATTTGATAAACGTGTGGAGAATTATCTTATAGCAAAAGGACTTATACAACTATATGAAATCAATAAAAATTCTTTAATAGTCAAAAATGATATGCCTATGTTTGAGGTGGATTTTATATTTGAACAAATGACTAATAATAAATATTTAGAAAAAATTACAAGAGTAATAACAAATCCATTGGAAGAACCCTATCATAAAGAATTTTTGATTAGTATGGAAAATATAAGGGCAGTTTCAGCAGAAATTGATTTTATATTTTCTGGTAAAGTTGCTACTTTTCTTGGAGAATATGTTTTACATTATCAAGAATTATTATTAAAAATGTATCAATATCAAATTTTGTTAAATAAAATGAGAGAATCAGCCCAAGATTTTAACTTGACACTTGAGGAAGCCCAAGAAAAAGTTAATGAAAAAAAGTATCAGGAAGAATTGCGAAAAGCAGCAGAAATTTTGAAGCAAGATTATGATATTCTTAAAAAGGAAAATGTTGAAAAAAAAGTTGAAAAGCAAATTAAATTATATTAAATAGTTTATTAAAAAAATAGAAGTTAAATAAATATTATTATGCAAAATATATAAACGAACGGAGAATTTCATGAATAAAAATTATAAGTATTTATCAGATGAACATGCGGATTATATAAAAAATCTTATAAACAAAGTAGCAGAGAAGGATAAAAATTATGAGATTTTTGGAGCAAAGGTACATCAATATGAGCTTAATGAAACAGTAAGTTTAGAATGGGTGAGGGCGTTTGAAAAGAAATATGAAGTCAAACTTCCGCAAGAGTATGTGTTTTTTATAACAAAAGTAGGAAATGGCGGCACAGGTCCTTATTATGGAATAGAACCGCTTAGTTTGTACGAGGATTATGTAAGGCATTATAAACATTTATCAAAACCAAGTATATATAATGAAGATTATTTACAATTTTATAATGAACATATCACTCTATTTGAAAATGAGAAACGATATGAGGAACGAGAAGATGATGAAGAAGCTTTCCACAAAAAACAGGAACAAATTGATAATACGTTAAAAAACGGCACATTAAATATTAATAATCAGGGCTGTACATATAATGGCTTATTAGTGGTCAATGGCAGGAGAGCAGGAGAGATTGTCTATATTGACTGGGAACTTGATGTCGGTTATCCTCCTGTTTTAGTTAATATGACTTTTTTGGAATGGTATCAAGGGTATTTTGAGGCAATTCTTGCAGGGTATGATATCAGAGGCTATGGCTGGAATATACTTGGCGATGAAAAGGAATTGATGGCAAAGTATACAAATGCAGATTTAAAGACAAAAAGTCAAATTCTGTCCAGTTTTTTTAAATTTACTTATATTGACAAAGAGACCACTCAATTTAAAGAGACTATTCAATTTATTTCAAATTTTGACGGCGTTGATGATGTATGCAGGCTGAAGCTTCTTTTTTCACTTGATTATAAGCAAGCATTGCAGATGTTTGATACATTTTTAGAAAGTGACAGCAAAAAAATTGAAACAGCCGTCGAAGTATGTATGGATATATGGAGTGAAGATAACGATAAGTATTATGAAAAAATGCTTCGTTTTATTTATGGTGATTATGGACATTTTGAAGATAGATTGAAAGAAACAGCACTCATTTTTATAGGAAGGACAAAGCGTTTATCTGCAGGTGATTTATTTGAATTTGTAAAAAATAAAGAACATTCAGAACATATAAGAAGAGTTGCCATGTATGTTATTGGCGAGGCGGAGGATGTGGAAGATTTTATTGATACATTTATTGATATTCTAAAAAATATAGACAGTGAAGTTGTATTATTAGAAACGCTTATTACATTGAGAGGCGTAAAAAATGAAAAAATTGCACAGACCTATAAAGCATTAATGCCAAAATATAAAAAGGACACTAATCCAATGATAGCAAAGGAAATAGAATATTATTTGAAATATATAGAGTGATTTTTAATGGTGTCAAAAAGAGATAATGAGGTTGTAAACAAGTAGAAAAGTAAATTGGGAATATTTGTTTGACTAAGTTAAAATTAAGGGATAAAAAGATTGAAAATTCGTTGAAATATGGGAGTAAAAGGTGACAAGTGAAGAAAAGAAAGCATTTTTGCTTGCAGCGATTGATTTTGGCAGTGGTGCAGTGAGCGATTATCCATTTGGTGCAGATGGGCTGTATATCAAGTATAAAAATGAATTGTGCCTGCATATTTGGTGGTGGGAAGGCGGTTATTATCATAATTGTTATTTGAAAAAAGAAGATGCAACAATAGATTGTTATAGTTCAAAAGCAATCAATGAATCGTTTGTACATCAGATTCGGCATTTTGTCAATGAGATTGAGCATGGCAAATATAAAAATAAAAAAAGTTTGCGGGAAATGATAATTGAGATTGTGCAGCGTCGTGGCTTGACAAGCTGTATGAACAATACAAAATGGCGTGAATTTCGCGAGGCAATGGAATATGAAATGCCATTTAAGCCGCCCTATATTTACAAGACGCTTTTTGAAGAAGAGACAGGCGAATACTTTGAATTTTCAAAAGATGTGCCTTATACAGGAGATTATGACAGGGAAAGTTTTGAGGATTACAATTATAAAGTGATTGAGTGGGTAAAGGTACGTCCTAGTTATTATGAATCAAAAGGTGGAAGACTGGTTGAACAAAAAATATTCCATGAAGCTAAGCAGGAATTTATACAAATCTTAGAAAAATATTCTATTCCATATGATGAAGAAAATGGAACATATATTATTTATGGGTATCGGTAAAAAATGAATGTTTTGCTTAGAAATGAGGATTTATATGGAATATAAAGAAAATGCGCTTGACTATGAAGATTATTTGAAACTGAGGGAAAGTGTTGGATGGATAAATTTTTCTAAAGAGCAAGCACAGGAGGCTATTAATAATAGTTTATATACAGTAATTGCTATAGATAATAAACAAACGGTTGGTATGGGCAGATTAGTAGGTGATGGAATGTATGGAATGATTGTTGATGTTGTGGTAGAGCCAAATTACCAAAAACAGGGGATTGGCAGTAAAATAGTGGATATGCTAATGAATTTTGTTGAAAAAAAAACACCCATTGGCGGGCGTTGCAGTATACAACTTATTGCAGAAAAAGGGAAAGAGGCTTTTTATGAAGAAAGGGGATTTAAAAGAATCCCGCATGAATTTTGTGGTTCTGGTATGAGAAAAGTTATTTACAGATAAGATGGGGCAGTTAACAAGTTTGTTGCTTGTTTGTGCCAAAGTATCATAAATAAGGTTTGATACGAAAATTGAAATAGCAGTTGCTTTAGTAATTTTTTCTATTGTATAATTTCTGCACTACATTTTGGAATAGGAGTTTTTTATGAATAAAAATTATAAATATTTGTCGGATGAACATGCCAATTATATAAAAAATCTTATCAAAAAAGTGGCAGATAAGGATAAAAATTATGAGATTTTTGGAGCAAGTACACATAAGTATCATCTGAATGAAACGGTAAGTCTTGAGTGGGTGAGGGAATTTGAAAAGAAATATCAAGTTGAGCTTCCAGAAGAATATGTATTTTTTATAACAAAAGTTGGCAATGGTGGCCCTGACCCTTTTTATGGAATAAGACCGCTTAGTCTTGAAGAAAAAGAATATAAAGGATGTTATGAAAATTTATCAAAACCAAGTATATATGATGATAATTATTTACAATATTATAAGAAATGTGTAGCATTTTCTGAAAAAGAATATTTGGAAGAGGGGTCTTTAGAAGATGAATTTTTTGAAGATGAACAGAGCGATGATAACACATTTTTAGAGAAAAAAGAAGAAAAATTTAATGGAAAATTGGATGAAGTATGTGATATAGAAAACGATAATAATATAGAAGATAATGAGCAGGCTTTCTATGAAGAACAGAATCAAATTTTTCCTACGTTAGAAGATGGTGTACTACATCTAAATACACATGGTTCATTGTTAATTTTAAATGGCAGCAGAAAAGGGGAAATTGCCTATATGGATTATTGCGCTTTAGAATTAGACATTCCTCCTTGTTTAATCAATATGACTTTTCTTGAATGGTATCAAAATTTTTTTGAGGAAGTTCTTGCAGGATATGATACATATCAATATGGTTATTATATGCTTGGCAATGAAAATGAGTTGATAGAAAAGTATACAAATGCAGATTTAGAGACAAAAAGCAATATTATATGCACTTTTTTTAAATTTAAGTCCGTTCATAAAAAAGCGCTGTCCTTTCTTTGCCATTTTGATGGTATTGAGAATGTGCGCAGACTTAAGCTTATTTTAAATTTTGATGTCAAAAAAGGACTTGAATTTTTTGATTATTTTTTTAATGGTGACAGTGAGCAAATAAAAATAGCTGTTGAGGCTTGTTTAAGTATACCAAAGGTATACAGGCAATCCTATTATGATAAAATGCTTCATTTTATCTATGGTGATTATGGCAATTTTAATGATGACCTTAAAAGGATAGCCTTACTTTTTATTAGAGATACAAATACATTGTCCGCAGGTGATTTATTTGCATTTCTAAAAAATAAAGAAAATTCAGAAAGTATAAGAAAAACGTGTATGTATGCTATTGGAGCAGCAAGAGATAAACTGAAATTTGTAGATACATTTGTTGAAATTTTAAATACAATGGACAGTGAAAAAATTTTGTTAGAAATGACCGTTATATTAAGAAATGTACAAAGTGAAAAGATTGCATGGACGTATAAAAAATTGATTCCAAAATATCAAAATAGTGATAATTTTTTGATAGTAAAAAATATGGAATATTATTTGAAACGCTTAAAAGATAAGGAGCAATATGCGTTTAAATCCTTTAAAAAATAAGAAGAAACCAGGAAGTGACATTCACAAAGCATTAAAAAAGTATGATGAAACGGGTTCTGTTATGCTGTCAAGGCAGAAAAGCATACCATGACAGCATTTCCACAATTTTGTAATGGTTATATTTGCAATAAAGTTACAATCTTATTTTTTGAATTTTTTTATTGATGTATATGCTAAAACTGGAAGTGCAATAAGTTCCACAATTCCTAATATTCGGATACATACATCAGGAAGTTTTATTCCGGCAATATTAGAACCAGCATAAATCAGTGTGGCTATACTAATACATAATAAAGCAATAGACCACAATATAGTAATCGTTTTCATATTATTCATTTTTTACCTCATTTTCTATGGTATTTGTGTGCAAAACGTTTTTGTAGGTTTATGCTAGACAACGCATAGACACGAACCTTATAGTTGAAAATTTTAATTTTTTTCGCTTTTCTGTGTTTTTTTAACAAATTATTTTCTATTCGCCATAATATATACTCATAACCATTTGGGCAGATTCAACCATTGTGTTGCCGCTGTCCATACTGCATTTTTGAATATATCGAAACGCCTCATTTTCAGTCATATTATTGCGTTCCATAAGAACAGCTTTTGCTGAATCAATGATTTTTTGTTCTTCTGGACTTCTTTTTTGCGGCTTGGAACGTTTCTTTTTTCTTCGTTGCAGCTGTGCCGAAAACATCATGTCAATCGTTGCAAGAAGTTCATTAGTTTTTATTGGCATTGCGGCACATACAATGTCATTGTCTTGACAGTCTTCCCAATAATTGCGGGAAGCAACTAAGAGCATCTCAAAACTTTTGGGTTTATATTCGTAAAGTTCTGTGTAAACCATATTGTCAGAAAGTTTATATCCACAGATAATAATGCCATCAGACAAACTATCTGCCTGATTGATTACTTGTGCGCCTGTCACACAGGCTGGTGCTACATCATAACCCTTATATAACAAGAAATTGCGAATCGCTTTTGCCTCATCCATTTTTGGAAATGCAACGATTATGGTTGCCATACTTTGCCTCCAACTTTATCAATGTCTAATTCGTTGTATTGGATAAATGATTTAGAATTTTGCAAGGTATTCTTCTAGTTCCCATTGAGAAACATGGGTGCGGTAATCGTTCCATTCTTTTAATTTAGCATGAATATATTTTTCTGTGATATGACAACCTAGTACTTCACATATAAATGAATCTTCTTTCATACATTGTACGGCATCATATAAATTGGTTGGCAGACTTTCAATTCCCGCTTGTAAGCGTTCGTTTTTTGTCATCTCAAAAATATTGCAATCGACAGCGTGAGGGACTTCCAATTGATTTTTAATACCATCAAGTCCTGCTGCCAAGCACAGTGCAAGGACAAGATAAGGGTTGGAAGAGGGGTCTGGATTTCTAAGTTCAATCCTTGTATTATTGTCTCTTGATGCAGGTATTCTTATAAGGGGACTGCGGTTTGTAGCAGACCATGCAATATATATAGGGGCTTCATAACCAGAAACCAGTCTTTTATAAGAATTGACTAAAGGATTTGTAATAGCAGTCATTCCCTTTGCATGTTTTAATAGTCCTGCTATAAAATGATATGCTGTTTTAGACAGTTTAAGAGGGTCATTTTTATCAGTAAATACATTGTTTCCATCGATATCTGTCATAGACATATTGACGTGCATACCAGATCCGTTTACACCATATTTTGGTTTTGGCATAAATGTTGCATATAAGCCATGTCTTTTGGCAATCGTCTTTACGGCTAGTTTAAAGGTTAAAATATTATCTGCTGTAATGAGTGCATGGGCATATTTAAAGTCAATTTCATGCTGAGAAGGTGCAACTTCATGGTGTGATGATTCGATTTCAAAATCCATATCTTCCAGTGTAAGAACCATATCACGCCGTACATTTTCGCCTAAATCCATTGGACCTAAATCAAAATATCCTGCTTTTTCGTGAGACATCGTTGTTGGCTGTCCATTTTCGTCTGTATGAAATAAAAAAAATTCACATTCTGGTCCAACATCAAAAATATAACCCATTTCCTTTGCCTGTTTGAGTACTTTTTTAAGAACATTTCTTGAATCGCCGACAAATGGCTTTCCATCTGGTGTATAGACATCACATATAAGACGTGCCACCTTTCCTTGCTGCGGTCTCCATGGGAATATTTCAAATGTATCATAATCAGGGTGTAAATACATATCCGATTCTTCAATTCGTGCAAATCCCTCTACCGATGAACCGTCAAACATACATTGATTATCAAGTGCTTTACCTAATTGACTTGAGGTGATTGCCATGTTTTTAAGCACGCCAAATATATCTGTAAATTGAAGTCTTATAAATTCGACATCTTCTTCTTCAACCATTCGGAATATGTCTTCTTTGGAGTATCTGCCTTCAAATTTTTTCATAAAAATCTCCATTCCGAAGCGTAGTGTGGGAATTGCACAATAGAAAAACTGCTAAAGCAGTTGCAAAGACGATTTCTATTGTCACATCAAATCCTATTTGTGACGCTTCGGCATAAATAGGTAACAAACTTGTTTATTTGTGAAAAAATGTTTGTTTGTAAAAAAATAAGTGTATTGGCATTATTTTTCACACAAAGTCCTTTTGTTTTTGGCAAACATAAATTTTATTCATTATAACAAACGCTTATTTTACAGTAAAGCATTTTTAAATGAAAGTATTTTTAAATAATGAATAAAAGTCTTATATTGATACATATATTTCTATTCTGGGTTAAATGCGATGTTTACGCTTTTAGATGGTGCATCTTATGCTTTGTTCCTAAGTTTATACTTGAAAATGTCCATATATTTTAGTAAAATTACTGGAGTTACATATAATATAAGGAAGTCAATGTTGAAACCAATGTACGAAAGGATTATTTTATGGTAACACAAAATAAAAGAAAAAGAAGAAGCTTACGAAAGAAAAAGCAAAGACAGAAGCAGCTTGCAATTATATTTGCGTTAGTAGCAATTACATGTGTTTGTCTGATTGCCGTAGTGGCAGCGTTTGTCACTCAAACGAAAAAACCGGAAAATGGGGATGTAGCACAGTCAGAAACTACAACGGAAGCTGTTACAGAGCCTCCAACGACAAAAGAGCAAATCGTAAATATTGATTTGATGATGATAGGGGATATGCTGGTACATGAAGGCGTCTATAAGTCGGGTAACGACGGTGAAGGCAATTATAATTTTGACCATCTCTTTGAAAATATTGCCGATGATATTGCTGCTGCCGATATGAAGATTGTCAATCAAGAGACGATTCTTGGCGGTGTTGATATGGGGCTTAGTGCCTATCCTTGTTTTAACAGTCCGCAGGAAATAGGCGATGCGGAGGTTGCGGCTGGCTTTAATATTATACTTCATGCAACTAATCATGCGATTGATAAAGGATTAAATGGTCTTTTAGCAACTACCGAATTTTGGAATACAAAACACCCAGATATTCCTTATCTTGGCATACATGACTCAGCAGAGAGTGCAGACAAGATTTATGTATATGAAAAAGAAGGTTTTAAGGTAGCAGTACTGAATTATACGTATGGAACAAATGGTATACCAATACCTTCCTCTGCACCATATTGTGTAGATACATTTGATGATGAAGAAAAAGTAAGAAATGATATCAGACGTGCAAAAGCGATGGCAGATATGGTTATTATGTGTCCGCATTGGGGTACAGAGTACGTTTATGAAGCAACCGATTACCAAAAGTATTGGACGAATGTATTTCTTGAAGAAGGTGTTGACTTAGTACTTGGAACACATCCGCATGTTATTGAGCCTGTGGAAGAATTTACAAGGGAAGACGGTTCTAAAATGGTTGTTTATTATTCGCTTGGCAATTTTGTTTCAAACCAAGATGAAATGCCTCGTATGATTGGCGGTATGGCTAAAGTTCGTCTGACAAAAAAGAACGATGAAGCTTATATTGATTCCTATTCATTTGTACCGTTAGTTACACATAAACAATTTGGATATAAACTCATTACAACATATAAGTTAGAAGATTACACAGAAGAGTTAGCAAGCGCTAATGCGATTCGCAATGATGGAAACCATTGCTATACAACATATGGAACATGTTATTGCGGCGCGCATCAGATGGGGCTTCCTACACATGGTTCTAGCAATTTTTCACTCCAATACTGTAAAGATTTTGTAAAAATGGTAATGGGAGAAGATTATTAGAAATAAAAAAGTAAAATTATTATAAAGCAGGAAAGTAACTGAATTTCAGATTATTTTCCTGTTTTTTATGCACTCAGTTGTATAAAGAAATAAGCAATAAAAGCGATATATGTTTCATGCGGCAAGTAGATTATAAGTAAGCAGCAAAGCAGATGTGGAAAGGAGTGTTTATGAATTTATTATTAGTTGAAGATAATGAATCCATTATATTGGGTTTAGAATATTTACTTAAAGAAGAAGGTTATATATATGCCGTTGCAAGGACTTTTGAGGAAGCAACTATATTTTTTGGACAGCAAAATTTTGATTTAGTGCTGCTTGATATTACGCTTCCTGATGGAAATGGATTTGAACTTTGCAAGCAATTTAAGAAGATTCAGGATATACCAATTATTTTTTTGACAGCAAAAGAAGAAGAAAAAGATGTTGTGCAAGGGTTTGATATGGGAGCGGATGATTATATTCAAAAGCCATTTCGCAATAGAGAGTTGATTTCACGTATTAAAAATGTTTTGCGCAGAAGCGGAAAATCACAAGATATGTTGTGCTGTAAATTTTTAAAATTGGATACCAAAACAGGTAAAGCATATAGTCATGGAGAAGAGGTTGTTCTTACAAAGTTGGAATATAAAATTTTAAGCAGCATGATGAATAATCAAGGGAAATTGTTTACACGAGATGAAATTTTAGCGGGTATTTGGGATGCCGCTGGAAATTTTGTAAATGATAATACACTTACTGTAACCATGAAACGGATTCGCAAAAAAATTGGAGATTTGGACGGAGAAATTATTAAAACTGTGCGTGGTATGGGATATAGAATTGAGAAAGAGTAGAGTGAAGAAGAATGTGGAATACCAATAAATCTTTTAAAAAATATGTGATTATGACCATATTCGTTATGGCAATTATCATAATAGCATGGAATTTTTCGATACAGCGGACAATACAGGAAATGTCTGATGGATATTATAATGTTCTTGCCGTTTTGTTAGAAAATGTAAGAAAACAATATCCAGATTTCAAAGAAGAAGAATGGATTGAAATTTTAAATAAAAATGAAGTGAAAAAAGCACATGGTTCTATACTTGAACATTATGGAATATTTCCGCAAAATATGCCGATTTTAAGTCAAGCAAGATATAAGAGAGAAATTCTTATTGCAAGTAATTTTTTGCTTGTATTTTTATGTATGGGGATATTGTTATTGATTTGGCTTTATCAAAGACAGCGTGACAAAAAAATTGCAGAGTTGACTTCCTATATACGAAAGATTGAACAGGGCATATATGTTTTAGAAATGGAAGACAATCAAGAAGATGAGTTGAGTGGATTAAAAAATGAGTTATACAAAGTTACAATTATGTTAAAGAAGGTAGCAGAGCAATCAAGCAGAGGGAAAAAAGCACTGGCAGATTCGGTATCCGATATTTCCCATCAGTTAAAAACGCCTCTTACATCTTGTCTTGTTCTTTTGGATAATCTTTCAGAGAGTGAACATATGGAGGAGGCAACACGACTGAAGTTTTTATCAGAAATTACAAGACAGATTACAAATGTCAATTGGCTTGTGGTAACCTTGTTAAAGTTATCACGAATGGATGCAGGTGTTATTGAATTTGAAAAAAATATAATTTATGTGGATAGTATGTTGGAAGAAGTGTTTGAAAATTTGGCACTGATGGCAGAATGGAAACAGATTCAATTAAATAAACAAGGAATGAGCAACGTTGTTATGTATGGTGATAAACATTGGATTAAAGAAGCTATTACTAATTTAGTAAAAAATGCAATAGAACACAGTCCTATGGATGGACAGGTGATTGTCCATGTTGATGATAATACCGTGTATACAGCTATTTCAGTGATAGATTTTGGAAGAGGTATTTCTGTTAAAGACCAAAAGCATATTTTTGAGCGGTTTTATAGAAGTAGTGCGGCAAAAGAGGACAGTGTAGGAATTGGTTTAGCATTGTGCAAAGAGATTGTAGAGAGGCAAAATGGTTATATTACGGTATCATCAGAGGAGGACAAGAAGACAACATTTTTAATAAAATTTTTAAAATCTTAAAATGTCATCAAAATGTCATTTTGCTTTGTTATGCTATGAGCATAAAGTAAATGAAAGGACTGATGTAAATGGAAATTTTAAGAACCGAGCATTTGACAAAAATTTATGGAGAAAAAGAAAATCAAGTTGTAGCTATCAGTGATATTAATTTATCTATTAAAAAAGGAGAATTTGTTGCGATTGTAGGAAGTTCTGGCAGCGGAAAGTCTACATTGCTTCATATACTTGGCGGGGTTGACCGTCCGACAAGCGGCAGTGTTTTTATTGAAGATGAAGATATTTATCGTTTAAATGATGATAAATTAGCAATTTTTAGAAGGCGTCAAGTTGGATTGATTTATCAATTTTTTAATTTGATTCCTGTTTTAAATGTGAAGGAGAATATCACACTTCCGACACAATTAGACGGAAAGACACCCGATGCAGAATTGTTAAGGGAACTTACAGAAACACTTGGATTAGGCAAACGATTGCGTCATCTGCCGAATGAATTATCGGGAGGACAGCAGCAGCGCGTGGCAATTGGCAGAGCTTTAATGAATCGTCCAGCGATTATATTGGCAGATGAACCGACAGGAAATCTTGATTCAAAGGCAAGCAAAGAGATTATAGAATTATTGAAATTATTTAACCGTAAATATATGCAGACGATTATTATGATTACCCATGACTTAGAAATTGCAAAACAAGCGGATAGAGTGCTGACTATTGAAGATGGAAAGATTGTCAGCGACCGTAGAGATAATGCAGAAAAAAATGATATTTGGATTAAAAAAAGTCAACATGATATTTTGAATAAGGAAAATCAAGATGACATTTTTGATAAGAGAAATCAACATGACATTTTAGATAGGAAAGGCAGGGAATCATAATGAATGTGTTAAATAAATTGGTACTGCGCAATTTTTTTCTCAATAAAAAGCGTACTATTGTTACCATTATTGGCATTTTGCTTTCAACGGCATTGATTACTGCCATTGCAAGTATGGCAGAGAGTTTTCGTGCCAGTATGGTAGAATATGAAAAAAAATACAGCGGTGATTTTCACTATGCTTTTTATGATGTCAAACAAGAAAATCGAAAATATTTTGAAGAAAATCGAAATATCGAATCATTAGGCTATATGTATGATATTGGCTATGCCATGCTTGAGGGCAGTACAAATCCAGATAAACCTTATTTATATATTCGTGCAATGGATGAAAACGGCATGAAAGCAGCAGGGGTAGATTTGATTGAAGGAAGATTGCCGCAAAATGACCATGAAATTGTCATTTCAAAACATCTTTGGACAAATGGAGGCGTTTCTTATAAAGTAGGCGATAAATTGTCGTTAGGTGTAGGAGAGCGTCTCAGTGAAGGAAAAACATTACATCAAGATAATCCGTTTATGAGTGATGAAGAAGAGCTGCAAGTCAATCAACAGGTGGAATATACAATTGTTGGATTAATGAAACGTCCCAATAGGCATATAGAGCCGATATTTGCGCCAGGATATACAATGATAACTTTTTTGTCGAATAAAGATAATATATCATATGTGAATATTTATGCGAAATATACAGAGTCCGCAATACAAAATCGAGATAAAGTAACGGCTTCTATTTTAGGTGTTTCGGAAGAAATTTATAATCGTTATAATCGTGGTGATATGGATAAAGAAGTTTTTACACAGATGAGAAAGGTTGCTTCTTCCCATGAGTGTAATATTTGGCTGTTAAAGTGGGAGCTTATGCTTTTTTCAGATAGTACAAAAAATATGTTATATGGCATAGCAGGTATTGCCATTTTGATTGTTATTTTTACTAGTGTATTTTGTATACGAAATAGCTTTGTTATATCGCTGACAGAGAAAATGAAGCTATATGGTATGATGTCATCAATAGGAGCCACAAAAAGACAACGCAGACGATTGGTGCATGGAGAAGCTGTACTGCTTGGTTGTATTGGTATTCCGCTAGGTATTCTATGCGGCACGATTGCAACTTATATTGTTGTAAAGTGTACAGGAAATCTTATGATAACCGTTTTGGGAGTTGAACTTGTTTATGTATTTTCAGTTCCAGCCGTGATAGCAGGTATCTTATTGGCGGCAGTTACACTTTATTTTTCAGCAGGCAAAGCAGCGAGAGAAGCAGCAAAAATTTCTCCAATTGTGGCTATACGAGGCAATAAAATGATTCGTATCAGAGCAAAAGAACTTCGCACGCCCAAAATATTGAATCGCTTGTTTGGTATGGGAGGAGCGATTGCATATAAAAATTTGCGCAGAGCAAGAGTAAAATACAGAACGACGGTTATTTCTATTGTAGTGAGTGTAGGTGTGTTTGTTGCTATGGTAACATTTACACAGCTTGGTTTTCAAGCCTCTTCCATATATTATAAAGATGTTCCATATCAAATCCAATTATCTATATTTTCAGAAGAAAATTTTGAAGAGGCAGCTCAGATTACACAGATGGAAGGTGTAAATCAGTATGAAATTTTAAGACAGGGAGAACTAAAGGCAAAGATATCAGATATTCCTTTTACTGCTCAATATTCGCAATATATATCAGAATTAATAAAAGAAAATGGTGATGTTTTCTTTATGGTAGCTTGTATTGGTGATGAAGAATATAAAGCATATTGTAAGAAGTTAGGATTGTCACCAGATAAGGTAAAAGATAAGGGAATCTTGATTGCAGACTATTTAAGTTATGAAGAGGATGGCAAACGTGTTACAGGAATGAAATATGACTATAATCCAGGCGATATGATTCATGGATTGACGCCAAAGATGTCTAATGATGAATATAATAACAGTGGTAATTTGACAGCAAATTTAGATGATAATAAGGAGATTGACATTGAAATTGCTATACAAACAAATGAGCGTCCAATGGGACTTTATGATACGTACAAAACAAGCATAGACGGAATTATTATAGTAAGCGATGAATGGATGAAGAATCATCAATATTATGGTATGCCGTATGACTCGATAAATATTTATCTTCAATGTGACAATCCAGATGAAATACAAAGAAATTTTGAAAATGGGGCAACTTTTGTAAAATATGACTTGAATAATTTAAAACAGGCATATGAACAAAATCGTTCTATGATAGTATTGTTTTCAATATTTTTATATGGATTTATTATTGTTATATCACTAGTTGGTATTACCAATATATTTAATACCATTACCACAAATATGGAGTTACGCTCAAGAGAGTTTGCTATGTTAAAATCCATTGGTATGACAAAAAAAGAATTTAGAAGAATGGTATGGCTTGAAAGTGTATTTTACGGAATAAAATCGTTATTGATTGGGATTCCAGTAGGAATTGTATTATCGTTTTGTTTCTATAAAGCATTTTCAGAGGGAATTGAAATGCCGTATCAATTGCCATATGGAGGCATATTGATAGCCATAGCAGCCGTATTTGTTTTATTGTTTGCAACAACACAGTATTCCATGAATAAAATTAACCGAAAAAATATTGTTGAGACAATACAAAATGAGAATATATAATATTTTATTTTTCTCAATCATCATTATTATATTGTTATCATATATTATAACAATCATTTTTGATTGGAACTATTTTTATATGTTTAACCCCATGCAAAAACTTAAAAATAAAGATTCAAAAAAGGAGGAATCCGATACAAAAGTTACTCGTGCTGTATACCTTATCTCGACCGCTATTATCATAGCTGCACTTGCCATTTTTTTATATTATCATCCTCTTGATGATATTCGTACAATACAGTCTGCTAATTCAAATAATATTGAAAACGATGGAAATAATAGCGGTCGATTAATTGCAACATCAACAAATGCAGAATCAAATGGTACACCTGAAAAAACAAACAATACAAAATCAAAAGGAATTGGCGGCGGAAACATTGTCGGGGACAGCCGTGCAGGGAAAAAAGATTTGCCAATTTACTGTGTTAAAACAGATGAAAAAAAGGTTGCTTTATCGTTTGATGCTGCATGGGGCGCTGAAGATACATTAGATATTCTCAATATACTTGACAAATATAATGTTAAGGTTACATTTTTTATGACAGGCGGCTGGGTGAAAGAATATCCAGATATGGTAAAAGAAATTTATGCTCGCGGACATGATTTAGGCAATCACAGTGAAAATCATAAACAGATGAGTAAATTATCAGAGGCTGAACAAATACAAGAAATTTCTGCTGTTGATGCAAAAATAAAAGAAATTACAGGATATGATTGTTTCTTGTTTCGACCACCATATGGGGATTATAATTCTACATTGATAAAAACTACATATGGAATAAATCATTATCCGATTCAGTGGGATGTTGATAGTTTAGATTGGAAGGATTATGGCGTATCCAATATTATAAAAACAGTTACACAGCATAAAGCTTTAGGGAATGGTTCCATTATTCTTATGCACAATGGGGCAAAATATACAGCACAGGCTTTGGAAACCGTTATTACTAGTCTGCAAGAACAAGGTTACACGCTGGTACCAATTTCACAATTAATTATAAAAGATAATTTTCATATGGATGGCACAGGCAGACAGATTGCCAATTAAATATATTGCCATTTTTTATAATGAACAATACAATAGCTTTATTAGACCGCCCATTATATGAGCGGTCTGAATTTTTTTGATATTTTTTTCTTAATTATAGTTTGTGAAAAACCCATAAATTTTTTATTTGTCTTTCAATATTCTCATAATCCCACAGCATGTTACTTCGTATAGTACTGTTTGGGTCATTCACCATAAGTTTTCCGTTTTTAACTCCTATAAGAACAATAAAATGTCCTGCTGACGTAAAATCTCCTGCTCGCATACTGCATATTATCGGATTGCCGTTTTCAAGCTCATTAAAAATTTTATTTTTATTGAGACTTGTTTCTGTCCCCTGTATACCAAATGCTTTTGCGCCTTGTGTCATCATGTTCCATGCTGTTCCGACATTCGGCTGGTAGTAACCGTTCTGATGTGCATAATCTGCCACTTTGTCTGGTGTTGCTTGAGCGTTTTTTGTAAGTGCAACTGCTACCATAGAAATACAAGTCGGAGCGCAGCCTGACAGCGCAATTGTATCATCTCCATAATCCGCGTACCCCCAACGCTTATCCCACTGTATAAAAAGAGGAAATTTCTTCTGAAGTTCCTCTGATGTAAGTCCGTCGCTCACTGTATGCTCTGCTGTTGGATACCCTTTGACATAATCTATCATATCTGGGTTATTGCCAAGAGCTGCAAGCAGATTATTTGGATATTTTTCCATATTATCATATATTTCCTGAAAAGTCGGATATTTTTTGCACAGCTCAGAAATTCTTATTCTAATTTCCTCACCTTCCCGTGCTTTTGGACGCTCGAATGAATACTTGATAATATTTTGATTTGCAGCCTGCTGTTCATTATCTGATGTGGCTTTTGATGTTTTTACTGCCGTTTTGCTATTATCAGACATGGTATTATGGACTTTCTGTGATGCCGCATTGGAGTTATTGTCAGTTGGCTTTATTACATATTTAATGCACAGAACAACGGATGCAACAAGCAGTGCCAACATGCACAAGTTGCATGTGAGTTGTGCTATTTTCTTTTTTCTACGTCTTGCAGTGTTTTTTCTTCTTCTTTTTATTTTTTCCATCTCATCAGACGGAATATTCCATTCCTCATTTTTGTTGCTCATTTTTTCCTCCCTGTTTAAACATGCTTTTCAATAGTAAAACAAAATATCAAAACATATACAAAAATATATTTTTTTATATTATGTATCTTTTTGTTTTAAATATATTGTAACATAATACATTTTTAATATTTTTATTTTATATTAGTATATTATTTTATTTTCTTCACAAATTTCTTACGAATTTCTTACCTTTAGTTTATAAGGGAATATGGGCAGGGCATAAGAAATGTATTTTTATAAAAGATAAATACTTTATGGTAAAACTGCGTAGTATCTTGTATAATGATTTGTATACAACTCTCCATTCTGCAAATAAAGAATGGAAAAAATGTTTGTTCTATGAGTTTATGTAAAGATGACAAAAGGAATTATAAATAGGTGTTTGTTTATTTTGAAAATAGATGAATTTATGATAAACCGATTACAGATAAGATTTGGAGAATATATTATATGGAAATAATAAATAAAGCAATCGATGATGGAAAAGCCTTTGATTGGGGAAGAACATCTGCGGATTATGCCAAGTATCGAGATATTTATCCCCAAATATTTTATGAAAAAATTGTACACAGAAACCTTTGTGTAAAAGGGCAGAATGTGTTGGATTTAGGTACAGGCACAGGTGTTCTTCCTAGAAATATGTATCGTTTTGGTGCCACATGGCATGCAGCCGATATTTCTGAAAATCAAATTGAGCAGGCAAAAAAACTTTCGGATAAATTGGGTATGAATATTGCATATCAGACAGCCGCCGCAGAAGATATTAATTTTCCAGATGATACATTTGATGTTATAACGGCTTGCCAGTGTTTTTGGTATTTTGACCATGAAAAAATAATGCCAAAATTGTCGCATATGTTAAAGAAAAATGGACGCTTGCTGTTGCTATATATGGCATGGCTTCCTTTTGAAGATGTGATTGCAGGTGCAAGTGAACGTTTAGTATTAAAATATAATCCTAAATGGACAGGAGCCAGAGAAACTATGCATCCAATACAAGTTCCCGACTGTGTGTATCAAATGTTTGAGTCTGTATACCATGAGGAGTATGTGGTTAATGTACCATTTACAAGACAAACTTGGCATGGAAGAATGAAAGCGTGTCGCGGTGTTGGTGCTTCTTTATCACAGGAACAAATAAAAACATGGGAGATGGAACATTATAAATTATTGCAGGATATTGCGCCTGATAAATTTGAAGTAAAACATTATGCGGCGATGCTAGAGTTAAAAAAGCGTTCTATTCAATAGCTTTTATTCCCATTTCGGATAATTTTTTTAAATTATCCTGCATGTTTTTTAACATTTCAGGTGAATGTCCAGTCCAGTTGATAACTTCAGCAACAACCTTTAAAGGATGTTTTGTTCGATAGGATTTTGTTGGATTGCCAGGAAATTTTTTATCGGTTACATTGGGGTCATCTTCAAATTCTCCTGTTGGCTCTACAACTCTTGTTATTCAAAAATTCATATGTTATAATCAAAAGGGCAAAAGGAAAAATTCGTTTTATATCAATGAAAGGGGAAGTAATATATTGAAATTTACAAAGATGCATGGCACTGGCAACGATTACATTTATGTTGATTGTACAAAAAGTACACTGGATAATCCATCAAAAATAGCTGTAAAAGTTAGTGATAGACATTTTGGGATAGGCTCGGACGGTCTTATTCTTATAAAAAAATCAGATAGAGCCGATTTTTTTATGGAGATGTATAATGCAGATGGTTCAGAGGGCAAAATGTGCGGCAATGGGATTCGATGTGTTGGCAAATATGTATATGAACATCATCTTACCCAAAAAACAGAGATTAGAATTGACACATTATCTGGTATAAAAATGCTGCGGCTTTTTATAGATGATAGCGGAAATGTGAAAAATGTGTCTGTGGATATGGGAGCGCCGATTCTTGAACCGAAAAATATACCTGTGGCTGCCAATCTATTTAAAATATCAAATGAAGATACAAATCCGATTTTGTTAAAATCATTAATGGTTGGTGACAGAGAGTATAAAGTATCTTGTGTTTCAGTAGGAAATCCCCATGTTGTTCTATATTTAGATAAAGAGATGGATATTAAAGAACTGGACATTGAAAAAATTGGACCTTTGTTTGAAAAGCATGAGGCTTTTCCAGAAGGGATTAATACAGAATTTATACAAGTGGTAGATGAGAAAAATTTAAATATGCGTGTGTGGGAACGCGGCTCTGGTGAGACGTTTGCCTGTGGAACAGGAGCCTGTGCAAGTGCAGTAGCAACCATTTTGAATGGACTGTGTGATGACTGTGTTACCGTTCATTTGTTAGGAGGAGACCTTAAAGTAACTTGGGATAGAGAAAAAAATACAGTGATAATGGAAGGGTCGGCACAGACCATATGCGAAGGAGAATATTATGAAAATGATTGATGGAAATATGAAAGATTTTGTTAAGGAGCTGGGTTCTTCGGCACCTGTTCCGGGCGGCGGCGGTGCCAGTGCGCTTGTGGCAGCTTTGGCTGTTTCTTTAGGAACAATGGTGGCAAATCTTACAACAGGAAAGAAAAAATATGCCCAGTATCAGGAAGAGATAGAAAAATCAATAGAAAAGGGAGAAAAACTGGCAGCAGAACTGGCGGAATATATGGACAAAGATGCCCAATGTTTTTTGCCATTGTCAAAAGCATATGGATTGCCAAAAGATACGCCAGAGCAGATAGAAGAACGCAATCAGATTTTAGAAAAATTACTGAAAAATGCAAGTGAAACACCTTTAGAATTGATGAAAAAAATCGTGGAATCAATGGAGTTGTTAGACCGACTGTCTGTTATAGGCAGCAATCTTGCTATAAGCGATGTAGGCGTTGGGATTCAGTTTGCAAAGGCGGCATTAAATGGCGCTTCATTAAATGTATTTATCAATACCAATCTTATGAAAAATAAAGAGGTTGCTTTCGATATGAATCAAAAGGCAGACGAATTGTTGAAGAGGGGAAATGATATTGCAGATAAAGTGTATGGTGTTGTTATGGAAAAGGTAAGACCATAAAGTACAAAAAGGCTATTTAAGTTGAAGCTTTAAATAAGTGCAAGAAAGCTGCTTCAATATGGAGGTTTACAATGGAAATTTTAAAAGGGTTACCAGTAGCAAATGCAATCAATGAAAAATTGATAGAAGAACAAAAAAATTTAAAAGGTGCGATTGCGCATCTTGCTATTATTCGAGTTGGTGAAAAACCAGATGACTGCTCTTATGAGAGAGGCGCAAAAAAGAAAATGGAAAAACTTGGTTTTCGCTGTTCTTCTTTTGTATTTGATGCAGATATTGATAATGAGACATTTCAAAAAGAATTTGACACCATCAATAATAATGATGATATTGATGGTATCCTCTTACTTCGTCCGCTGCCAAAGCATCTTGATGAAAAGTCAATAGAAAATAGGATTCATCCAAGAAAAGATTTAGATGGTATTTCTCCATTAAATCTTGCTAAAGTATTTGCAGGAGATGATACAGGATATGCTCCATGTACGGCAGAAGCGGTTATTGAAATGTTGGATTATGCAGGGATTGATTTAAAGGGAAAGCGTGTTACTGTAGTGGGGAGAAGTCTTGTTATAGGAAAGCCAGTGACAATGCTATTGATGAAAAAAAATGCAACGGTGACAGTATGTCATACAAAGACCAACGACTTAATTGCAGAATGCAAAAGAGCGGAAGTGCTTGTTGCAGCGGCAGGTTCTGCAAAGATGATAAAATCAGAACATGTTGCAAAGGATGCTATTGTCATTGATGTTGGTATTAATGTTGATGATGAAGGCAATTTGTGCGGTGATGTAGACTTTGATGGCATTACAGCGATTGCAGGTATGGCAAGTCCTGTTCCGGGAGGTGTTGGTTCTGTAACAACGTCTGTTCTTGCAAAACATTTAATGAAAGCAGCAATGTCCAGATAATGCAAGTATAGGGTGCAGACAGACAAATAAAATTTAACCATAATAAGTAAGTCTCTCATTTTAATATTGTAGAAATATAAACACAGATGAGAACGTGCATATTTCAGTGGAGATATAAGCTTTCGTAAATCAGCAATAAAATTATAGGAATAAAGCAAATGACAATTATTTTTAATGCTATTATATTTTAAATATTAAAATTATATTTTAAATAATTACACTTGAAATTATAAGTAATATATGGTAGTATCAATTTCAAATCAGATATTAAAATGCTATGAAAGAGACTGCTTTTTATGGAACCTGACAGGAAAGATGCGTCACCGGCTGAGAGCGCACACAGGGAATTATCAAGTGGAACACTCTGGAGCAGAATAGTTGAAAAAGCTTGTTTGGATAGCAGATAGGTTTTAGTAGGTTATTACGTATACATGCGTTAAATGTTTTAGAGATAAATAAAAGAAAAACGCTTTTATTTAATTGCGGGTGGTACCGCGAATCCGATTAAACAGTCAATTCGCCCCGAAGTACATCTTTTGATGTGCTTCGGTTTTTTGATGCACGAATTTGTGCGAAAGAAAGTAATATACAAGAAATATTTAACATAGGTATACGTTTAATCAGAGTTTATATTTGATATAATAAATAAAAAAGTAAGCATTTATAGAATGAGAAGGAGGGCTTATGTACAGAGATAGGACATTAGATAAGATAAGTGAGGCAGATATTGACAGCACATTAAGGGTTGCTGGCTGGGTAGAAAATATCCGTGACCATGGTGGTGTGTCTTTTATTGATTTAAGAGATATGTATGGTGTATTGCAGGTTGTTATTAGAAATACAGAACTTCTTAAAGGAATAAAGAAAGAAGAGTGTATCAGCATTGAAGGAATGATAGAAAAAAGAGATGAGGAAACCTATAATCCTAAAATACAATCAGGTACAATTGAGCTTGATGCAAAAGAAATTACAGTGCTTGGACAGGTTTATACAACGCTTCCGTTTGAAGTGATGACATCAAAAGAGATTCGAGAAGATGTGCGTTTGAAATATCGTTATCTGGATTTAAGAAATCAAAAAGTAAAAGATAATATTATATTTCGTTCAAAAGTGATAGCATTTTTGCGTCAAAAAATGACAGATTTAGGATTTATGGAAATCCAGACGCCAATTCTTTGTGCATCGTCGCCAGAAGGAGCCAGAGACTATATTGTTCCTTCAAGAAAATATAAGGGTAAATTTTACGCGCTGCCACAAGCACCACAGCAGTATAAGCAGCTTCTTATGGTTTCTGGTTTTGATAAATATTTTCAGATTGCACCTTGTTTTCGAGATGAGGATGCAAGAGCAGACCGTTCACCGGGAGAATTTTATCAGCTTGATTTTGAGATGAGTTTTGCCACACAAGAAGATGTATTTCGAGTGGGAGAGGAAGTTCTTACAGAAACATTTGAGCAATTTGCCCCAGAAGGCTATACTGTGACAAAAGCACCTTATCCAGTAATAAGCTATAAGCAGGCTATGTTAGAGTTTGGCACAGATAAGCCAGACCTTCGCAATCCGCTTAGAATTATTGATGTGACAGAATTTTTCCAGAAATGTACATTTAAGCCGTTTATTGGAAAAACAGTACGAGCCGTTAAGGTTCATGCTAATATGTCAAAGGGTTTCCATGAAAAACTGCTTAAATTTGCCACAGGCATTGGTATGGGTGGACTTGGTTATCTGGAAGTGCTTGAAGACGGCTCTTATAAGGGACCAATTGATAAATTTATTCCAGAAGATTGCAAAGAAGAATTTAAGACATTGGCAGGTCTTGAGGTTGGCGACACGATTTTCTTTATGGCAGATAAGGAAGATAGAGCAGCTTATTATGCTGGTATGATTCGTACAGAATTGGGGCAAAAGCTTGGTTTAATAGAGGAAAAAGCATATCGTTTTTGCTATGTAAATGATTTTCCAATGTTTGAAAAAGATGCGGAAACCAAACAGATTGGGTTTACACATAATCCTTTTTCAATGCCACAAGGCGGATTGGAAGCATTAAATACAAAAAATCCATTGGATATACTTGCTTATCAATATGATATTGTTTGCAATGGTATAGAATTATCGTCAGGAGCTGTGCGAAATCATGATATGCAGATTATGATTAAAGCATTTGAAATTGCAGGATATGATGAAGAGGTATTGAAGGCTAAATTTGGTGCGCTTTATCACGCATTTCAGTTTGGCGCACCACCACATGCAGGTATGGCGCCAGGCATTGACCGAATGATTATGCTTCTTAGAAATGAGGAGAATATTCGTGAAGTGATTGCATTTCCAATGAGCGGAACGGCTCAGGATTTAATGTGCGGCGCGCCGAATGAAGTGACCGAACAGCAGCTTCGAGAAGTTCATATAAAGGTTCGTGATTAAATGAAAAATTTTTAACTTCCTTTTCAAAATTGCTTCTTTAAATGTAGAGGGTGAATTAAAAAAAGCAATTATAAATGTCAGGGTTAATCAAGGAATGTTCAGGGACTTATTGTTAAACAGATATAACAGATGTTGTCTGTGCGATGTGAAAGACACTGCACTACTGATAGCAAGTCATATCAAACCTTGGGCGGAAAGTGAACCAAAAGAAAAATTAGATGTTAACAATGGTTTTTTGATGTGTCCTAACCATGATAAATTATTTGATAAAGGTTATATCACTTTTGATGATGATGGTAAGATTATAATTTTTGACAAGTTAACAGAAACCGATAAGGAGCTTCTTAACGTTGATAGCACAAAGCATATAGAATTGACTGAAGATAATAAAAAGTATTTGAAATTTCACCGAGAAAATGTTTTTAAAAATAAATGAAAATTCTAGTTTGCATATAATATAGGTGGAAGTGGGGTGCATATAAAATGACAATAGATACAAACACAATGATTTCAATTACAGAGGCAAATCAAAATTTTTCAAAAGTAGCCAAAATAGTTGATGAACATGGAACGGCGGTTATTCTGAAAAATAATGTACCCAGATATTTGGTCATTGATTTCAGCAAAGCGGAAAAAGAAAAAGTTGCCAGTAATGAAGATGTATTTGCAATATCTGAACGGTTAATAAAACAGAATACAGAAGCATATGAGGTTCTTGCAAAATGATTATTTTAAGCAAAGAGCAAGTGCTAAAACTTCATGCAAGTTTAATAAAAGCCACTGGAGGAAGTGACGGTATTCGTGATGAAGGAATGTTGGATTTGGCGTTAAATAATCCGTTTCAGTCATTTGGCGGAAAAGAGCTTTATCCAAGCATTCAGGCAAAGGCAGCACGGCTTTGTTTTGGATTGGTAAAAAATCATGCAATGCTAGACGGAAACAAAAGACTTGGTACGCATGTTATGTTGGTTTTTCTTACATTAAATGGATATGAATTGTATTACAGCCAAAAGGAGTTAAGTGATGTAATTCTTGCACTGGCATCTGGTAATATTGGTGAAAAAGAAATCTTGCAATGGATTATTGAACATCAACAATAAGTTTTTGGCATTTGAGAGCGAAATATACCAATTCCAGTTTGTAAGGCAGTTAATGAGAATACTGTTCAAAAAGGAGATTTTCTAATTGCAAATTTAAGTAAAATTCAAATTTGAAAAAAGACGAAAAAACAAAATAAAAAGAAAGGAGTATTTATGGCTAATATTATAGATGATGCTACAATTGATTATGTAGGTATTCTTGCCAAGCTAGAGCTTACAAGCGATGAAAAAGAACAGGCAAAAAAAGATATGGCAAGTATGTTGGACTATATTGACAAACTTGGTGAATTGGATACAACAGGAATTGAACCAATGTCCCATGTATTTCCTGTTGAGAATGTTATGCGTGAAGATATTGTTACAAATGGAGACGGAAGCAGGCAAACTCTTGCAAATGCGCCAGAGAGGAATGATGACGCATTTATTGTTCCTAAGACAGTAGATTAAAGGAAGAAAGGAAAAATGCTATGGGATTATTAGATATGACTGCTGTCGAGCTTGCAAAAGCTATTAAAGAGGGAAAAACGACAGCAGTAGAAGCGATGGAGGCAGTTATAGCACAAATTGAACGCACAGAATCAGAGTATAATTGTTATGTGACATTTGATAAAGAAGCTGCCCTAAATGAAGCAAAAGAGGCACAAAAAAAGATTGAGGCGGGGACATTAAATGGACTGTTAGCGGGCGTGCCTGTTGCAATTAAAGATAATATGTGTACAGAGGGTGTTCTTACTACATGTTCATCCAAAATATTAGAAAATTTTATTCCGCAGTTTTCAAGCGAAGCTGTTATACGTCTTAAAGAAGCAGGTGCAGTAATCATAGGCAAGACAAATATGGATGAGTTTGCAATGGGTTCTACAACGGAAACATCAGCGTTTGGTGTGACAAAAAATCCGCGCAATCCGCAGCATGTGCCAGGTGGTTCTTCTGGTGGTTCAGCAGCAGCAGTTGCGGCAAATGAAGCATTTTGTGCATTGGGTTCAGATACAGGCGGCTCTATAAGACAGCCGGCATCGTATTGCGGCGTTGTTGGCATGAAACCAACATATGGCACGGTTAGCCGATATGGTTTAATTGCCTATGGCTCTTCATTAGACCAGATAGGGCCATTGACAAAAGATGTAGCCGATTGTGCAGCAATAATGGAAGTGATTGCAGCGCATGACCCTAAAGATTCCACATCCATTAAAAGAGAAGATACAAATTTTACAGCAGCGCTGGTCAATGATGTAAAGGGAATAAAAATCGGTATTCCAAAAGATTATTTTGGAGAAGGTCTTGATTTGGAAGTAAAAGAAGCTGTTTTGAAGGCAGCCGAAGTTTTAAAAGAAAAGGGAGCAATTGTTGAAGAGTTTGATTTAAGCCTTGTTGAGTATGCGATTCCTGCATATTATACGATAGCAGCAGCAGAGGCAAGCTCCAATCTTGAACGTTTTGACGGTGTAAAATATGGATATCGTGCTAAGGATTGTGAGGGGCTTCACAATATGTATAAAAAAACGCGTTCAGAAGGGTTTGGAGCAGAGGTAAAACGCCGAATTATGCTCGGTTCATTTGTCTTAAGTTCAGGATATTATGACGCTTATTATTTGAAGGCATTAAGGGTTAAAGCTATGATTAAAAAGGCTTTTGATGCAGCATTTGCTAAGTATGATGTGATTTTAGCACCCGTTGCACCGACGACAGCACCAAAACTTGGCGCTTCATTATCCGACCCTATCAAGATGTATCTTGGGGATATTTACACAATCAGCGTGAATCTTGCTGGACTTCCAGGAATTAGTGTTCCTTGCGGGAACGATTCCAAAGGACTTCCGATAGGTGTTCAGATGATAGGCAATAGTTTTAGCGAGAAAACATTGATTCAGACAGCTTACACATATGAGCAGGCAAGAATGGAGGTTTAGTATGGCAAAACAATATGAAACAGTCATAGGACTTGAGGTTCATGTAGAACTTGCAACAAAAACAAAAATATTTTGCGGCTGCTCAACCGAATTTGGAGGAGCGCCAAATACACATACATGTCCTGTCTGCACAGGAATGCCAGGCTCGCTCCCTGTGCTTAATAAGCAGGTTGTAGAATATGCGGCGGCGGTTGGTCTTGCTACGAATTGTACAATTACCCAGTATTGTAAATTTGACCGAAAAAATTATTTTTACCCAGATAACCCGCAAAACTATCAAATTTCACAGTTATATTTACCAATTTGCAGAGATGGACATGTTGATATTAAGCTGGAAGATGGAACAACAAAGGCTATCCGAATCCATGAGATTCATATGGAAGAAGATGCCGGCAAATTGGTTCACGATGATTGGGAAGATGTTTCCTTTGTCGATTTTAACCGTTCAGGGGTTCCATTGATTGAAATTGTTTCAGAACCAGATATGAGAAGTGCAAAAGAAGTAATTGCCTATCTTGAAAAGCTGCGTTTAATTATTCAATATCTTGGTGCTTCGGATTGTAAGCTTCAGGAAGGCTCGATGAGAGCGGACGTCAATTTGTCAGTAAGAGAGGTTGGAGCAACGGATTTTGGCACAAGAACAGAAACCAAAAATCTCAATTCTTTTTCAGCGATTGCCAGAGCCATTGAAGCAGAGCGTGACAGACAGATTGATTTAATAGAATCTGGACAAAAGGTGATTCAGGAAACGAGAAGATGGGACGATAATAAAGCCTATTCGTATGCGATGCGCTCAAAAGAAGATGCGCAGGATTATCGTTATTTTCCAGACCCAGATTTAGTGCCGCTTCATATTAGTGATGAATGGCTTGAGACCATTAAGAGTCGTCAGCCGGAATTTAAGAGTGAAAAGATGGAGCGATATGCAAAAGAATTTGGCATTCCAGAGTATGATATTGAAATGATTACAGATTCCAAGAGACTTGCTGATTTATTTGAGGAGACAGCCGCACTTTGTAATCAGCCTAAAAAAGTGGCAAATTGGATTATTGGTGAAATCATGAGAATATTAAAAGATAAATCATTAGAGCCAGAAGATATTTGCTTTGACGCTTCCAATCTTGCTAAACTGATTGCACTTGTTGATTCAGGAACGATTAACGGCAATGTTGCAAAAGATGTATTTGTTAAAATATTTGAGGAAAATATTGACCCTGAACAGTATGTTAAAGAAAATGGACTTGGGCAGATAAGTGATGAAGGTGAGCTTCGTGCTACCGTTGAAAAAGTCATTGCAGACAATCCACAGTCTGTAGCAGATTACAGGGGTGGAAAAGACAAGGCACTTGGATTTTTGGTAGGACAGACAATGAAGGCAATGAAGGGAAAAGCAAATCCAGGCTTAGTTAATAAAATTTTAAAAGAGTTACTGTAAAAATATATTGTAGATTAATAGTATATAATTTTAAAAATATTGAAAATAAAAATTTCTTAAACGTTTCAAAAGATAAAATATTTTCCAAGTTTTGCTGCGACATGGATTATGAATAAAGTTCAAATACAGTTGCAGCAAATTTTATAGTTATTTTGGAAAGGAGTGGTTATTTTTTTGGATAAGTTAAGAAAAGGATTATGTAATATTTGTGATGTGATGGAATTGGTGATGGCATTGTTTGTTGTTATAGGAATTGTAATAGCAGCTATTGCCATTATACCAGCAGCGGAAGAGTTTTGGAATACAAGAATGGATAAAGGAAGCCTTATCAAATTTTTAGATAATGTATTTATGGTTATCATTGGCATTGAATTTTTAAAAATGTTATGTAAACCAGACACGGTAAATATTATAGAGGTGCTTATATTTGTGTCAGCAAGACATCTTATTATGCAGTCGCCAAATGCAATTGATACATTATTATTTATTATAGGTATCTGTGTATTGTTTGTATTTCAAAGATTTATGGAAGAAAATAAAAATAATGAGGATAATATACTAAAAAAGATAAAAGAAAAGCTCAAAATCAACGACAAGAGAGTTGATATAAAAGAAGAATAAATATTGATTTTATATCATTTATATTAAAATTAAATTAATAGTTTATGTTTGGGAGGCAATAGAGAGCCTGTAAAAATAAAAGATTGATGAAAAATAGAAAAAATTATTTGAAAGCGCGTAAAAAACAATTTAAGTGGAAATTGATGGGTTGGCATTCATCTTCTAAATGTCCCAAATGTGGGCAGCAGACCATTTTTCAGCTTGATGAGTATGATTCATGGTGCTGTATAACATGCAATGAATGGCTGGATACGACTTGCGGTGACCCCAATTGTCCATTTTGCAGCAAAAGACCACAAACGCCATATGAAGCCTATTATTTTGCAGAAATGGAAGTTGGCAGTGCAGGTTATCGAAAAGATTGGAGACGAAAAAACTATCAGCATAAAACAGATGGCATGAAAAAACATAAAAGAAAAAGAGAATTATTTTAATTGTAAGGTTGTTGTAAAAGAAACAGGGTTCCTTTATAACAACCTTATTATAAATGAATATAAGAATAAGATTTTGATATCTAAATGTCAATAAAATGAAGAAAAGGTTGTTTATTCGTTTTCAATTGAAAATAATTATTTTTATTAAATAAATGAATGGAATTATTTAGCAATATGGACTATAATAAGAGTTGTTAATATTTTAATTAGGAGGTATGTTATGGGATTTTTAACAGGAAAGACAGCGATTATTACAGGGGCTGGCAAGGCGACACTCAGCAATGGCAGATGTGGTTCTATTGGATATGGTATTGCGACAGCTTATGCAAAAGAGGGGGCAAATCTTGTTATTACAGGAAGAAATATGCAGAAGCTAGAAGATGCAAAGGAAGAGCTTGAAAAAAATTATGGCATTAAAGTGCTTGTGCTGCAAGCAGATGTCAATCCAGAAGCAGATAATGAAAAAGTAGTACAAAATGTAGTACAGCAAACAGTTGATACATTTGGCGATATTCATGTACTTATCAATAATGCACAGGCTTCTGCTTCAGGAGTAACACTTGCAGACCATACAACAGAACAGTTTAATCTTGCTATGTATTCTGGTCTTTATGCTACTTTTTATTATATGAAGGCATGTTATCCATATTTGGCAAAGACAAAAGGAACCGTTATCAATTTTGCTTCTGGCGCAGGACTTTTTGGCAATTTCGGACAGTGTGCATATGCGGCTGCAAAAGAAGGAATCAGAGGTCTTACAAGAGTTGCCGCTACAGAGTGGGGCAAAGATGATATCAATGTCAATATTGTTTGTCCTCTTGCATGGACAAGTCAATTAGAAAATTTTGAGAAAGCTTATCCAGAAGCGTTTAAGGCAAATGTAAAGATGCCGCCTATGGGACATTATGGCGATTCGGAAGAAGAGATTGGAAGAGCTTGTGTAGCGCTAGCTTCGCCAGACTTTAAATTTATGTCCGGTGAGACTATCACATTAGAGGGTGGTATGGGCTTAAGACCATAATTCAAAAATAACAGAAATTAGCTAGATAATAATATGACAGTAAATATATAATAAATAGACAGTGAGGGTGGAAATTCTACCCTCACTATTTAACCTTATCAAGGAAGCGGTGAGATTATAAGAAAATAGTGAAGCCTATTACAAATATCTGCTTAACTAGTTTATATGCAGATTTTGCTTGTTGTCTTTTTCTTTCAACATTCCAGACAATGCAGCAAATGTTGCATTTCTGAAATGCCTTTTTTCTGAGAAGAAATAATTGAATCTAAAATAGGCTTTAACTCAGGGCAAATATTAAATTGAAGTGTAATTTCAGACATTAATACGGCGCCTTCATGGTGTGGAATCATCTCCCACAGAAAATTGCAGTTGATTTGATTTGTAGAACAAGCTCTTCTCATATTTGAATACATTGTCTGCATAACTTGATTTATTTTTGTCTGATATAATTGTAATTCTTGCCTTTGATTCACAAGGCAGTTGCAATTTTTTTTAATAGAAAGCATATTTTCAATACTTGTTGTCTGTTCTGTAATAATATTAGAGGCAATGTTTTGCAAAGAATCATTAGAAGTATATTTTAAAATATTTTCAGACATTTCAATGGCAGCTTCATGATGAGGAATCATTTGTACAATAAAATTATGAGAAATACTGTTTGTCAGTTTTGCATTGGACATTTTGCACATCATTTTTTTTAAAATTCGGTTAAATGTTGTAAGATATAGTTCGGTTGTCCGATTGAGACTGCAAGGTTTATTCATTATAATCTCCAAAAGATTTATTTGATTTAATGTATTCGATTTTGTGGGAACGGTTCCTTATAAAAATCGGGATAAAAAAGCAAAATTGAAAAATTCCACTTCAATGCTGTAGAGGCTTAAGTGGTAGGAAAAGGGCTTGCACTGTGATAGCAGCTAGATGGTTTGAGCAAGTTGTGTAGCGGATTGCGAATATCCGTTTTGACATATTAATATGTAAATGAATGAAGGATATTTGATGAATAGGATGTTTAAGGATAGGTATTAATGATGTTTGAAACACAAAATTTTGTTAAAATTGCAAAAAGAGAAAACAATAAAAAACGCAATTATCTTGTTGTAAATGCGTTACAGGGAAAACATATTCCTGTGAAACCATCAGAAGCATTTTCTATGTTTAAGGAATTAGCTTTAAAGATAAAAGAACGGTATCAAGATGAAAAATTGCTTTTCATTGGTTTTGCTGAAACAGCAACTGCCATAGGTGCTGCTGTGGCAAGTTATTGTGATACATGGTATATGCACACTACTAGAGAAACACTTGAAAATGTAAAATATATTTATTTTTCAGAACAGCATAGCCATGCAACAGAGCAAAAATTAGTTCAGGATGATATTGATAAGATAAAGGATACAATTGATAGAATTATATTTGTGGAAGATGAAGTGACAACAGGAAAAACCATTTTAAATATTATAGATATTTTAAACAAGCTCTATCCACAGATAAAAAAATATGCGGTTGCTTCTTTGCTTAATGGCATGAATGATGAATCAATTGATGTATATAAGAAAAGAAAAATTGATTTAAATTATATTGTAAAGACCAATCATGAAAGTTATACACAAATTGCACAACAGTATGCAGGGGATGGTATGTATATAACGTTAGACCAATTAAAGGCAGTTGGCAATATACAATATAAAATGATTTCTATCAATGGCTGTATAGATGCAAGGCGAATGGTTGAGATAAAACAATATAATGAAACTATTAAAAAATTATTTGCAGATATCAAAAAAGAGATTTGTTTTGCTCAATATAAAAGTGTTTTAGTGCTTGGGACAGAAGAATTTATGTATCCATCGTTTGTTGTAGCAGAAAAAATAGAAAAGATGGCTTTAAAAGTACGTTTTCATGCAACGACTAGAAGTCCTATTGAAGTAAGCACGGAAGAAATGTATCCATTACATACACGTTATGAGTTGGAAAGTCTTTATGATAAAAAACGAAAGACATTTATTTATGACTTATATAAGTATGATTGTGTGATTGTTATTACAGATGCATCAAAGGCAAAGACACAAGGTCTTGATACCTTGTTAGCTGCATTGTCTGTGAGCGGAAATAAAGAAATTTATGTAGTACAATGGTTATAACATTCATATTTGTTATTATTTTATTATGCGCAAAAAATAAAACACAAATATAATGAAAAATAATTAGAAAGGCATAGAAACAAAGATGAGAAGTTCCTACAGCATAGAAGATGTGCAGTTATTATTAAAAGATATTACAGGGCAAGTAGTTCCTTTGCCTACAAATGAGCGTGAACGATTGATACAATCTGGACATCATTATTGTGAGATGCTTCCAATAGAATATGTACCAACAAAAGAGTATATGAATGTATATCAAGAAGCACTTGAAAATTATGCAAAAGCAACAGCGAATGCAATAGGTTGTCTGTCGGATAAAATTATTAAAAAAAAGGGCAATACTATTGTTTTAGTGTCATTGGCAAGAGCTGGAATACCTATAGGAATATTGATAAAACGATATTTAAAGTTTAAATTTAAATTGGATATTCCTCATTACTCCATTTCAATTATACGCGGCAAAGGAATTGATGATAATGCAATGAGGTATCTTTTGAAACAGTATCACCCACAGCAATTATTATTTGTTGATGGGTGGATAGGAAAAGGTGCTATTTTTAATGAATTAAAAAATGCTATCAAAGGATATAGTCAAGTATCATCCGATATAGCAGTTGTTGCAGACCCTGCTAATATAACAGGGCTGTGCGGTACACATGAGGATATTTTAATTCCAAGTTCTTGTTTAAATTGTACGATATCCGGACTTATAAGCAGAACATTTTTAAGAGATGATATCATTGGCGCAGACGATTTTCATGGTGCAGTTTATTATGAACATTTAGAAAATGCAGATTTATCTTATCAATTTATAAAGGAGATTGAAAATAAATTTTCGCTTGTAAATGAGGAATCAACTATTTGCAAAAAGGGTTATGGGATAGATGAAGTCAAAGAATTGGCACAAAAATATAAAGTGACAGATATCCATTTGATAAAACCTGGAATTGGCGAGACAACACGTGTTTTGCTTAGAAGGGTGCCTAAAATAGTATTAATAGATGAAAAATATAGAGAGAATAAAGAGTTAAAGCCTATTGTTCGTTTAGCTAAGGAAAAAGAAGTCCCTATAGAATATTGTAATTTAAATCATTATAAATGTTGTGGAATTATTAAAAATCTTACAGAGATATAAAATGGGATAGTTTAATGTTTTATAAAATTTTTAAAAATGTAAAATATATATTATAATTAAAATGTAAATTATAAGTGACTTTACTGAGAGGCTATGTTATAATAGCCACAGCAAAATGATAATATGAAAGTTTGTGATGCAAACAAAACTTATTTTCACCTTGCAATATTATATTGAAAAAATATAATATTGGGGCGATACAAAAAGTATAGGAGGCTAAATATGGATATGTTTGAAAAGGCTGCCAAAGCAGCAAAAGAAGTTGGGGACAATGTGATTCATTCGGCTAAAAATTTGGGAGAATCTCTATATAACCTTACAAAAGAACAAAGTGAACTTGCAAGTTTAAATATTCAAAAATCTGTAGTTGAAAAAAAACTTGAATCTTCCTATGCTGAAATAGGAAAGCGATATGTTGAATATGTTGAAAAATGCGATGGTGGAGATGTTTTTGATGTTTCTGATGTATTGGAAAACATTGAGCCTGAATTAGAAAAATTGGCAGATATAAAATTACAGATTGATAAAAAAGAGACAACTATTCGAGAAGAAAATGAGCAGAAAGCAAAAAAGAAGGCTGAAGATGAATTTAATGCAGTCAAGCAAAAATTAGACAAGGCATTTGCGCTTGATATTTTGACAGCACAAGAATATAATGACAAATTGGAAGCTGCTCAAAAGCGATTGGATAATTATGATTTGCTTAAAAAAGTTGAAATGCAGTTGAGCATGGGGATTATTTCAAAAGCTGAATATGATGAGAAAGTTAAAAAAATATTGGAATAATTACTTAAAATATAAGATATAAAAAATAAAAGACAGATATGCGTTATGAAAGATTTAGCGTGTATCTGTTTTTTATAGCTATTTGAAAAAATTATATACATTTATAAGTAAAACATTTACTATTGACGAAAATATAGTGATATGATATGCTAAAAATAATAAAAGGGTAACGAATTTAGTATAATAATTGGAGATGGGTATTCTGTACGTATTTATTCTATTGCACAAGTAAGTTATTCTTATGATGAAGGTGTGACAGGTTGGATTACAGAAGTTAATACATCTAGCGGTGCAGGAAGCAATGATATTCGTATAGATGAATTTCATGCAGTAGATTGTTCAGATTATGGAAGTGCAATATATTGTGAAGTCTATTATTTATATTGTTTTACATTTTGGGAAGATTATGTAGGATATGTAGAAATTTATTATTCATGTGATGAGTGGGGGAATTTAAGTAGTTGGATTAAATATAACCCAATAAATAGTAATTAATAGATTTTGATGAAAGTAGGTGAGTAATATGACTAAAAGAAAAATAAAAGTAGTAGGAATAGCTAGTGTTGTATTTGTATTATTACTTGTTGGCGGAACGAGTGCAGTAATTGCCAGCACCAATCAAGCAAAAAATCAAAATAAAAAAATGGTTGATATATGGTTAGAAGAACCTAAATATTATGTAATAGAAGGTGAGGTTGATACATCAGCATTTGTTTTGGAAAATGAAAACAAGACATTTACTGAAAAACAAAAAGAGCAATTATATAATATAATTTGTAATTGGTATACAGAACAATTTGAGCAGTCAAAAGGATTGAAGTTAGAAAGTTTTGAGAATATATCAACATCAAAATTTGAAACAGAATTAGTTGAGTGTGATGGGAAAGAAATGATTTTAGTTACATTTACAACGCCGCAGATGGAGAAGCGTATAGATTTGTTTAAAGGTGATACAATCCAAACGCTTATTTATAATGAAAATAATGAATATAAAATTTATAAAGCATGGTATAAGGGAGCATATAAATATACAAGAGTAAATTAAATAAACAATAAAATATAGATTGAATAGTTCAAAATCTTCATGCCATTATTTTATTTATGGTATGAAGATTTTTTTATCAATAATAGATAATATTTTTTGTAAATTTATAAAAAATATATAAATTTATAAAAAATAAGTGAAAAAGCTAGAAAAAAACTATTAAATTTGATATAATAACATAGGATATATATCAGTGTGTTGCCCAGATATATATCTTTTATTGACATAAAGATGTGTAAAATGCGACCTCTATTATTGTTGTGTTAAAAATAATAAGATATAGGGGTTATAGAGTCCTAATTTAACTTTGGGTTCCCAATGAATATCATAAAATAAATATGAAATATAATCAGAGAAAATAAAATATTGGAGGTGAAATCAAATGAATAAATAGTAAAACTTTGTGTTATATATTTATAGTGATTGCAGTTTTTTTATCTAATGTTGTGTCATTGTGGCATATAATTGCTGTGCTGTGTAATAAGGTAGCAGTTATGCTGACTGAGTTGTTTCGGTTGACTTTTTGTATATCATTCTATTTGCAGTTGAAATTGCAATGTGCGTCATTTTAGCATGAATTTTTCATAAAAGAAAAGATAAATTAAAATGTTGTTAATAAAACCTTACATTAATATAAATATACATTCAAAAATGGGTTTAAAACCATTAGAAACACAAAAATGAATTAGGATATTTTATTGTTAGGGCGACGCAGAAATGAGGATTTATATGCAAAACGAAAAAAACAAAAGTCTATTGAAAAAAACAAAAGCAGGTAAAAATAATGATGAGTTTATAAGTATTGAAAAAAAGATTTCCAAGCGGTTTGCATTGACTGTTATGTTTTGCTGCATTATTTTAGGTGTGATTACAGCAGCATTAAGCTGGGTTTCATCTGTAAGTGCAGTATCAGAAACAATTAATAATACTTCCGATGTAGCGGCTGATTACGTGGCAGCCTCACTTGAAAAATATAAGGCAATTGCTTATGAGACAGGAAGTATTGCACGTCTTGCAGACACTGAAAAGTCGGTAGCCGAGAAAGCATCGATTTTAAATGAAAAAGTTAAGGAACATAGTTTTGAAAAAGGATTTCTTCTTAACAGCAGTGGTATTGACATTATTTCTGAAGCAAACTATTCAGACAGTTATTGTTTTAAAGAGGCAATGAAAGGAAATACATATGTTTCAACGCCTGCATACAGTGAAATCACAAAATCGGTATCGTATGCAGTTTCTGCTCCTTTATGGAAAGATGGGATTCCTGGTTCAACTCCAGTTGGAGCCGTTCTTTATATTCCAAATGGTGAATCTTTAAATGATATTATGCGTTCAATTAAGGTTGGAGAAGGTGGTACAGCATTTATGCTTGATGCCAATGGAATAACAATTGCAGATATTGATTCATCTCTTGTTGGTGTAGAGGATAGTGTAGCACTTGGTGATACCAATCCAAAGCTAAAAAAATACAGTGCGATTTGTAAAAGGATGATTACAGGAGAAGCAGGAGTAGGCACATATTCATATGGCGGTGTGACAAAAGTTGTGGCGTATTCACCAATTCCAGGTATAAATGGATGGAGCATTGGTGTTGCAGCTGTCCGAAATGAATTTTTGGGTATGTTCTATTTGTCTATGGTTATTACAGTCTTTTTTGTAATTATATTTACTATATTAGGCATTAGAAGTGGTGTTCGTCTTGGGAAAAATGTTATAAAGCCAATTATGGTGGTGGTAGAGCGTTTAAAGCTATTAGCACAAGGAGACCTTCATTCAGAAGCACCTGTGCCAGAGGAAAATGATGAGACAGCAACGTTAATGAACAGTCTTGCAAGCACGATTCAAGATTTAAAAATCATTATTTCAAATATTGATAATAATTTATCAGAATTGTCAAATGGTAATTTCTTAATTCAAGTTGATGATGACTTTAAAGGAGATTTTGCTGAGATTAGTCAATCCTTTAGAGGAATTATTAAATCATTAAGTGCTGCAATGAGAGATATTAATAGTAATGCAGAGAGTGTACAAAACGGGGCGATAGATTTATCGGAAGCATCACAAGTCCTTGCGGAAGGTGCTACAGACCAAGCAAGTGCAGTTGAAGAGTTGACGGCAACAATTACAGAGATTTCAGACAAAATAGCTGTCAATGCAAAAAATGCAGAAAAAACAAGCATTATTGTTGCAGATATGAATAATCAGATTACTGAGAGCAATGAACAGATGCAAAAAAATATAGATGCTATGAATAAAATCAGAGAAGCTTCTGATAAGATTGCAGAAATTATTAAGAGTATTGAAGAGATTGCAGACCAGACATCACTTCTTGCATTGAATGCTTCTATTGAGGCAGCAAGAGCAGGAGAAAATGGAAAAGGTTTTGCCGTTGTTGCTACACAAGTTGGCATACTTGCGGAACAAAGTGCAGATGCAGCAAAAAATACAAAGAATTTAATACAAAATGCAATTATGGCAGTGGAAGAAGGAATACAACTTACAAATTCTACCGCACAATCGTTGCTTGCAGTTGTAGATAATGCAAAAATAGTAAATGAGTCTATGGCAGAAATTGCAAAGGCTTCTGATAATCAGGCTGTAGCTGCATCACAGATTACAGAAGGCATTAATCAAATTGCAGAGGTAGTAGAGTCTAATTCAGCTACTTCACAAGAGAGTGCTGCTGCATCTGAAGAATTGTCAAGTCAGGCAGATATGCTTAAAGATTTGGTTGAAAGATTTCAATATGAAAGTTGATTTATTGATAAAAAGATAATAAAATTCAATAGGCAAAATATAAAAAAATAAATTCAATATAATAAATAATTTTTTGATAGAATTATAATATAAAGGGCTATAATAAAATTTTTTAATAAAATATCAATGTAAAAATAGATGTTTATATTTTATTAAATGCGTTATTTTATTAGCCCTTTTTATTTTGTAGAAAATGGTATTATTCAATTATAGCAAATTCAATGTTTTAAAAATAAATTTTAGCATTCATCATTTATTGTAATTCCATAATGTTCAGCTATCAGCATTATTTTTTTTGCCCAATTTGCATGAGTTTTATATTCATTCATACGTACTTTTTGAGGGTCTGATGAAACGAGTGTTTTAGAAGTACTATCCCAATTTAATATTGCTTTTGCAGATTTATAGTCCGTAATATGTACAGCATATGCTGAATTTACTACAGGGATTTGTTTTGGATGAATAACCGTTTTTCCAATAAATCCACATAACTTGTCCTGCATAATTTCTTCTCGTAACCCTTCTTCCCAGTAAGCACCGTCAAAATATTCCCAAACAGCACCAGAAATCACATAATCCCGACCATAAATGGTATTAATATCAGAAAAAATGCTTGCAATAGGTTTTATTTGATGTATTGATTCGTCTGCATGTCTTCTATAGCCAAAAACGTGACATAAATCATTGCCGCCGACACGAATATTAAGAATCCATTTTTCAATGGCATCAATTTTTTCTTTTAGCGTATATAAAATGTCGTATCTCGTTCTTAAATCAATAATAGAAGAACTTTCATAGATAGGCATCATATAAACGGGCTGTTTTGAAGTTGAATTAATTTCACATAAATTATGAATATAGGCATCGGCATTGTCCAATGCAAATTTAGGTACAATAAAACCACAAATTAAAGACATTAATTCTCCTAAATGATGATATAAGCGCAGCATTTGTTCTGGATTTCGTATCCGAATAAATATTTTTGGAAGATAAAATTCTTGTTTTTCACTTGCATTCCATATGTTTAAAAGACTGTGATAACATATTTGTTCGGCTTGAAGCACTAGATGGTCAGGAATAGTATCTTCTAAACAAAGAGCTAGTGAAAAAGGTTTTACAAATTTATTATGAATAATGGAATCACATATGGTTTCATTGTTTGCAGGGCAGTATAAAAGAGCGCCAACACTGTAATAAAGTGCAGAATCTTTCATAAAGTGTTTTCCTTTCTGAGTTTTAGATATAGAGGTGATTATAACATAAAAGTAAAAAGAAACATAGAAAAAAAGGTTGTTCTATGATAAAATTTAATGAAATAGGAATTTTGTTTGCTGAATCATTATCAGCATTTCTTAATGCAGAGTGCTTTAGGATAGGAAATATAAAATAGATATATATAAATATAATGAAATGTGGAGGCGAAAATGCAGATAAATTATAGACATAATGTTATGGATATTCATTCAGTAACCACATTTGCCAGAATTAAAGGCGGGTATAATAGTGGGTGCAGAGATGTTTATTTTATCAGATTGCTTGGTGGAAATGAATCTTTAAAAAAAGACGTGCTTTATGTTGATAATATGTTGACAAAAGAAATGCTTTCAAGCCAATTATTATATAGAAGAATAACAAGACTTCCCCTTTGTTTGCAAGATAATGAGAGTAATTATTATATTCAATGTTATAATAATTGGATAGTAAGCGATAAAAAGAAGATGATTATACATAGCACACAAAATAATGAGTTCTTTGCTTTAACATTAGGAAGAGCAGTTGCTCAAATATGTGATAAGTATGCACAGTTAAAAAAAGGAATGAGTGAGTCCATTCAAAAAAATTTTGTTATTAAAATGACTTGGTGGACAGATTTTATTTTTTATAATTGGCATACAAAGTGGAATGAACAGGTATGTATTAAAGTTATTGCTCAAAATGTATCAAAAGTACAAGAGTATTTGTTTTATTATTTATTAACGCTTGTTGGCGCAGATGTGTTAATGCTGCAAAATAGAGAAGATATCAATATTTGTGATGATTTAAAAAAATTGTCAAAAGAGAATGTGCTGGGAGATTTTGCAGAATGGTATTTGCCTGAATTTGAATATATTGAACATAAAAATGATGATTCTAATAAAAATGTAAGTAAAGATAATAATAGTGTTATAAATCAAGAAACAATATACAAAGAAGAGGTAAAGCGTAAAAGTATAAAGGACAAAGAATACCATAAAAAAATAGTTGTACATATACCAGAACACACAAGACAAACACGCAGTACAAATGCACGTTCTAATACCAATATAGCGCGTAATACAACATCTAGCCATAATACAAATACAGTTTACAATACAAATCAAACGGTTCAATCAAATTGTGTTTCAGCACGTGTTTCATCAAATCCGATAAATGCTGCAAAGAGCAGAAAAGAGAAATCCTTTGAAGAGTTGGCTTTGCTTGCCTCCTCAATTGTGATGATTGAAGTTCATAATCAATTGGGTGATGTGTTAGGAATAGGCTCAGGTATTATGATAGGAAAAGAAGGCTATATTTTAACCAACCATCATGTAGTCAATAAAGGATGGTATTATTGTGTGCGCATTGAAAATGATGAGGAAGTATATCGAACCAATGAAGTGATTAAATATAATTCAGTAATGGATTTGGCAGTTATACGAATAGCAAAAACATTATCGCCGCTGCCAATATATAAAGGGCGTAATAAACTGGTAAGAGGACAGAGAGTTGTTGCGATAGGCAGTCCGCTTGGCTTATTTAATTCTATATCCGATGGCATTATTTCAGGCTTTCGCGTGATGGACAGTGTAGATGTCATACAATTTACAGCACCTATTTCACATGGAAGTTCTGGCGGAGCATTATTAAATATGTATGGTGAAGTGATTGGCATAAGCAGTGCAGGTATTGACTCTGGTCAAAATATTAATTTAGCTGTGCCATATGATTGCATTAATTTATTTATACAGGGGTTTTGCTAGAACACTTGTAAAATATAAACAAAAGTGATACAATTCAAAAGTACGAATACGATTGTGCTTGTACAAGAATAATAGGTTATTTTTGAAATGTGCAAGTTGAGTAAATAAGGATGGGAGATTTATTATGAATAGGAAAAAACAACTAAAGATATCGTTTAATTCCCCTGTTATTTTAGGGTTCACACTCATTTGTTTGCTATCACTTTTATTGGGGTATTTAACAAAAGGCACGTCAACATATACGTTATTTAGTGTATATCGCTCATCATTATTGAATCCTTTGACCTATATAAGATTGATAGGTCATGTGTTTGGACATGCGAATTGGCAGCATTTTATAGGAAATATTATGCTGATATTGGTTGTAGGTCCATTGCTTGAAGAAAAATATGGCTCTTCCAATATGATAGTAGTCATTTTATCAACAGCACTTGTCACAGGCATTGTAAATATTATATTGTTTCCGCATATTCGATTGTTAGGAGCAAGCGGTGTTGTTTTTGCACTTATTTTATTGTCTTCTTTTACAAGTATTAAAGATGGAAGTATTCCAATGACATTTATATTAGTGGCAGTGGTATATATTGGAGGACAAGTATATAATGGTTTATTTGTCCATGATAATGTGTCTAATTTAACACATATTATTGGAGGTATTATAGGCGCAAGTCTTGGGTATGTTATGAATAAGAATAAGATGAGTCGGTATTGAAGGTGAAAAGGTATCTATGTTTAAACATCAAAAAATCCATCAATTAGATGATTACTTTGTGGAATTGAGCAATAGAGAAAATAAAGGCGTCTATTTTTACAGAATGAATGTCTATACACAGGAAATAGGCGATTTTATAAAAAGATATTATGAGGCTGCCCGATTAGCAGGCGTTATCATTGAAGGAAAAATTCCAAATCCTGATGAAAAGAATTTATCTTACTATAATGAGATTATGGGGATGAATTTTTACATGAATATGGAATTTATTTCTGTAAGTTTAAAAAAATGGCTGCCAAGAATGAATGATTATCAAAGAAATAATGTAGCAGTATCTATATATAATACATTGGAGGATTTACAAAAAGCAGGAAAAAATGAAAATATGCTAAAAAATGCGTATATTAAATTTATGTGTTGGCTTTATTATAAATTTGAGCGCATTGTAAATTTGCTTGGACAAGAAAAAGTCCCAAAGATATTATATGAAGGTTCCATCAGTAATTATGAACTGCTCTTAATTTCAGTACTTTGCCATGCAGGATGTGATATTGTACTTTTACAATATCAAGGGGATGCGGCTTATTTAAAACTGGATGCAAACTCTTCTTTTTCATACGAATTTAAAATAGATAATGCCACTCCTTTTCCTTCTGATTTTAATTTGAAATGGGTTAGGCAGCAGATACAAAATGATTTTACCAATGCAAGACTTTACGGGGAGAAGCCTAAGTATGTAAATTGTACCAATGCTTGGATTACAGGAGAAATTTTAGAGGACATTAAACAAAATGTGACTGTTCGAGGCAAGAATGATGCCTTTTTTTATAATTGTTTTTGTATAATGAATGGTGTTAAGGATAAAATTACATATATGAATGAATTGTATCAATTACAATTAGAGTTAAAGAATAATAAAAGAAGAATTGTAATTGTTGATGATGCTATTCCAGCTCCATCGAATGAAGAAATTGCATCGATTCGCCGCAGAACGTATACAAAATTAGACCAGATGTTATCGGACTTAGTTGTTAATATTCAATATTCATTTAATATAGAACTTCAACGATTAATGATAAAAGCATTTTTGGATGTGTTATTAGAAGAGGCAAAAAAGCCTCAGATGAATATCAATAAAATGACAAATAAAGCGGTTTATATGCTTTGCTGGTTAAAAAGATATCAAGCGGAATTATTTTCTAGCTGGAAGATGCCGCAAATCAGTTGTTTTATTTTGATGAGCGGTTGCAAGAGCGAAACAGAAGCTTTATTTTTAAAGATATTAGCAAGACTGCCAATTGATGTTCTTATTTTAAATCCAAATTTAAATATAAAGAGTACAATTTATGATAAATTATTATATGAAGTCAATTATGAGACTTCTATGAATGTAACAAAGTTTCCAAGAGAAAATGCAGATATAAAACTAGGTACAGTTGCATATCATGCAGAGAGAGAATTAGATACGATTATGTATCAAGATTCAGGATTGTATCGGAATCAACAGTATCAAAAAGCGAATGCTGTTAATTTGCAGACAATGTATGAAGAGATAAAAATATTGTGGAATGAAGAGTTAAAATATCGACCTAATTTTTTAATTACAGACGATATTGTCAATCTTCCTGTAATTTGTGCAAAGGTTTCTGGTGTTAAAAATAGTGATATTACATCTTATTGGATATCTGTAAAAGAATTGATGACACAGGATACTTATGTAATTCAAAATGTTCCGTTTATAGAATCGACAGCTTATAATCCATTAAAGGAGCATACAACAGAATTTTTTAAAAATGGAAAGCTTCAAAAAAATAAAATTAAAAATCATGCCGATTATCAATATCGTTTTTTAAGAGAAGAGATGCAAGAGCATATGCTTGACAAGCTGCAGATTCTTATTAATCAAGCATTGATAAAAGGAACGTTTCAAAATGGAACAGAGTATACGATTGTTGCAACCGCATTAAATTTACCAAAGGATATCCTACGTTTAATTCAAAAGTTTGATTTTACAAAAAAGAATCCTAAGATTATTTATATTAATACAGGGGAAAAAGCAAGTTCTCTTGAAGATTCCATATTGATTGCATTTTTAAATTTGATTGGATTTGATATTTTGTCATTTGTTCCAACAGGATATCAAAATATTGAGAATTATTTTAATAAAGAATTAATGGAAGAACACCAAATAGGGGATTATATATATGATATGCAGGTTCCCAACTTTGCAACGCTTTCGTTAAATACACGCCCAAAATCTTGGCGTGATATTATTTTTAAAAGAAACACATAATAAATAGGTTAAACGAGAATGGAGGATAAATAATGGGATTGAATTTAAACAAAGTGGAACCTATCACTGCTCCAGTTGAAGAAAACAAAGAAGTAGAAGTTGTTGAACAATATGATATTGTGGCAGACAGAGAACAGATGAATGAAGCATTAGTCAATTCACCAGAAGTCGATGCACTTGTCAGTACTATAGAAATCAATAATTTAGATACAATTGTCTATTTTGGAGCAGAAGTTGCGGAAGAAATTTCAAAGGCTTCCGATGTTGTTTTAAATAGTATGAGTATGACACAAATTGATGAGTCTAGTGAGATGTTAAATACATTGTCCAAGATTATGGAAAAGTTTGACATTGATGAGATAAAAGAAAATCCAAGTCTTTTTGGCAAGCTGTTTGGCAATTTAAGAAAACAGCTTGATAAAATATTGAAAAAATATCATACAATGGGTGATGAAGTTGATAAAATTTATGTTCAATTAAAACAGTATGAAACAGAGATAAAACAATCCAATAGAAAACTTGATTCAATGTTTGAGGCGAATGTAAATTATTATCATGAGCTTGTTAAGTACATATTAGCAGGCGAACAAGGAATAAGAGAGTTAGAGGATTATATTGCCCAAAGGCAGGCTGATATGCAGGCTTCAGGAGACAATTCGATTCAGTTTGAATTGACAAATCTTAATCAGGCATTGATGATGCTTGAGCAGCGAACACAGGATTTACGCACAGCAGAGAGTGTTGCAATCCAGTCCATTCCAATGATTAAGACGATGGCGTTTAGTAATATGAATCTTATCAGAAAGATTAATTCTGCATTTATTATTACACTTCCTGTATTTAAACAGGCATTGGCACAAGCTATTATGTTAAAGCGTCAGCGCATTCAAGCAGAATCGATGGCAGCGCTTGATGAGAAAACCAATGAATTGTTGATTAAGAATGCAAAAAATACAGTGGAACAGTCAAAGATGGTGGCTAAACTGGCATCAGGAAGTTCTGTAAAAGTGGATACATTGGAAAAGACATGGCATACAATTGTATCTGGAATTGATGAGACAAGAATGATTCAGGAAAATGCCAAAAAGCAGCGAATTGAAGATAAAGCTCGATTGGAAAGTATTAAGAACGAATTTAATAAAATGTATTGTATGCCAGGCAAAAAATAAGTATTAGTTTAGTGTCTGTTTTAATAATACAGCAAAAGTATTATACAAGGTTCTTTGATGAACACATCTTTAAATAAATATTTTATTAGGAGGAAAAGATAATGCCAATTAATTTAACAAAGGGACAAAAAGTAGATTTAACAAAAGGAAATCCTGGATTAAAGAGCGTAATGGTAGGTCTTGGCTGGGATGTTAATGCGTTTGATTCTGGTGCAGATTTCGACTTAGATGCAGCAGCATTTATGTGTGGTGCAAATGGTGTGTGTCCAACAGAAAAGGAGTTTATCTTTTATGGCAATTTGGTTCATTCAACAGAATCTGTACAGCATATGGGAGATAATTTAACTGGCGGCGACGACGGCGACGACGAAGAGATTATGATTGATTTGGAAAAAGTACCTGCCAATATTGAAAAAATTGCATTTACAGTTACAATTTATGAGGCAGAAAAGAGACGTCAAAATTTTGGACAGGTTTCTAATGCTTTTATTCGTATTGTAGACAGCTCAAATAATACAGAGTTGATTCGATATGATTTAGGTGAGGATTTTTCTATTGAGACAGCCGTTGTTGTAGGAGAATTGTACCGCAATAATGGAGAGTGGAAGTTTAACGCAATTGGCAGCGGTTTTCAAGGCGGCTTAGCTGCATTGTGTGGACATTATGGAATTGAAACAGCATAAGAAAGGCGTAGGAAATTTATTATGGCAATTAATTTACAGAAAGGTCAAAAGGTAAGTCTTAAAAAAAATACCAATGCTGGATTGGGCGAAATACATGTTAATTTAAACTGGAATGCAAAACCAAACAAAAAAGGTTTTTTGTCTAATTTATTCAGCGGACAGGGAATTGACCTTGATTTAGGGTGTCTGTTTGAATTAAAAGATGGACGTTTAGGTGCTGTTCAGGCACTTGGCAATGCTTTTGGTTCATTGACACAGCCTCCTTATATTGCCCTTGATGGTGATGACAGAACAGGTAATGCTGTAGCAGGAGAGAATCTTAGAATTAACGGAAATCAAATTGCGAATATTAAGAGAGTTCTTGTCTACACATTTATCTATGAAGGTGTTGCAAACTGGCAGCAAGCCGATGCAATAGTAACAATAAAGTGTCCTGGACAGGAAGATTTGATTGTCAAGATGGATACATACAATTCAACCAACCGAATGTGTGGTCTTGCATTATTAGAGAATGTCAACGATGAGACCTTCAGTGTGGAAAAAATTGTACAGTTTTATCCAGGACATCCGGAATTAGATAGAGCTTTTAATTGGGGAATCCGATGGACACCTGGAAGAAAGTAGAGGCATAAAAGATGTCTATAAGTTTGCAAAAAGGACAGAAAGTTAATTTGTCTAAAGATAATGCGGGGCTTTCAAAAGTAATTGTGGGACTAGGTTGGGACGAAGTAAAACAACCAAAAGGCTTTTTTTTTCGTAAGGCACAGGCAATTGACTGTGATGCATCCGCTGTTTTACTAAAGAATGGAAATTTATGTTCAAAGGAAGATATTATCTATTTTGGCAATTTAGTAAACCGTACAAAAACTGTACAACATATGGGTGACAATCTTACAGGCGGCGGCGAGGGAGACGATGAGCAAATTATGGTTGACTTAGTAAATATCCCTGCTGAATATGACAAGATTGTAATTGTAGTGAATATCTATCAAGCAGTTCAAAGAAAGCAGCATTTTGGCATGATTCAAAATGCGTTTGTTCGACTGGTTGATACACATAATCATAAAGAGATATGTAAATATAATCTCACAGAAAATTATTCTGATATGACTGCTATGATTTTTTGTGAAATTTATAGAGATAATGGTGAGTGGAAATTCAATGCAATAGGACAAGGTACCACTGATGCTAGTATAGGAGAACTCGTTCGTAGATATCAATAGTATTTTTTGATTAGGTATTTAAGGGAGAGCAAAAATACTTGTTTCTCCCTTGATTTAATCTTATTAGAAAAGGTAGTATTTAATAAAATGGAACGAGCAATTTGTGTCTGTGTATTGTTTGATACAAAGTTATTAAAAAATCCCAAAGGATTTTTAACTTAAAAGTTTTATGTAAAAAACAGCGCAAAAATGAGGAATATTATGAAGGAGATAATTTATGAAGTTTAACGGACTGACAGACAAAGAGGTCGAAAAATCCAGAGAACAATATGGTTCTAATGTGATTCCAGATTCCGAACCTACCACGTTTTGGGAGGAGTTTAAGGAGACATTTAGCGACCCAATGATACGAATATTGTTAGCAATTGCGGCTTTGATGATTGTAATGTTTTGTTTTGGATATGCAGAAATCTATGAGCCATTGGGTACCATTATAGCCATTTTTATTGTGGCGTTTGTATCTGCAAAAACAGGTGTTGCAAGCGATACAAAGTATCGTGAGTTAAAAGACAGCGCAGAGAAAGATAAATGTAAAGTTTATCGAAATGGTGTTGTTACTGTTATTGATGTTGACGATGTTGTTGTTGGCGATAAGGTTTTATTGCAGTCTGGTGATAAGATTCCAGCCGATGGAATTTTAGTAGAAGGCTCATTGAGGGTGGATAATTCAGCATTAAACGGCGAGGCGGAAGAATGTAAAAAAACGCAGGCAGACGAAAGTTTTCAGTTAGCAGACAATATTACAGGCGATACTTTTGTTGACAAACATTCACTGTTTCGCGGAGCCGTTGTATTTGATGGAGAAGGTATATTAGATGTAAGAAAAGTTGGCTTAAAGACAATGATGGGCAAGATGGCAGAGGAGATGCAAGAGAGTGAGCCAGATTCTCCATTGAAGGTAAAGCTTGCAAAATTAGCAAAACAAATTTCCACATTTGGATATATTGGCGCTATCGTTATTGCAGTATTGTATTTTGTATACTTTATTGTCAAAGCAGGCGGAATAGAACCTTATTTTTCTATCGGCTTTGAAGAAGTAATAAAGGATATTATCGAGGCGGTTTCCCTTGCAGTTGTTATTATTGTATGTGCAGTACCAGAGGGACTTCCGTTGATGATTTCACTGGTTTTAATGCAAAATACAAGCAAAATGTTAAGTCATAATGTGCTGGTTCGTAAAGCAGAAGGAATTGAGACTGCTGGCTCATTAAATATATTATTTAGTGATAAGACAGGAACAATTACAAAAGGTAAATTGGAAGTTGTTGATTTCTTTTTGGCAGATGGAAATTCAATCAATATACCTGATTTAAGTAAGCACAGTAAAGTAAAAGGCTTGGTTGATTTGGCAATTGGCAAAAATACACAGTCTATGTTTGATTCTTCTCATAAAGTGATTGGCGGAAATGCAACCGACCAAGCATTGATGAAGTTTATAGGAGAATCGACATTTCAAGCGCTTGGAGCTAATAAAGAGTATGTTGTGAGCGCACAGCAAAGCTTTAATTCATCGAATAAGTTTAGTCAAGCGCGCATTGATAATCTTGGAAAGGTATTTTATAAAGGCGCACCAGAACGATTATTAGCAAAGGCAACAACGTATTTAGATGAAAATGGTGAGGTTAAAACATTAGACAAAGCCGTATTGGACAGAAAGATTGATGAATTGGCTTCAAAAGCTATGCGTGTTTTGGCGTTTGGATACTCAGAAAAGAGCCTTGTCGAAAATACAATTAATGATGATATTGTTATTATTGGTTTTGTCGGTATCCGTGATGATGTTAGACCAGAGGCAAAAGAGGCAATCAGAGAGGTACAAGAAGCAGGTATTCAAGTTGTTATGATTACAGGTGACCGACTTGAAACGGCGATAGCAATAGCAAAAGATGCGGGACTTCTCAAAAATAATGATGATAAGGCATTGTCATCTGCACAGTTAAATGAAATGTCGGATGATGAAGTAAAGAAAATTATTCCACAAATTCGAGTGATTGCAAGAGCGCTGCCAACAGATAAGTCAAGGATGGTTCGTCTTTGTCAAGAGATGAATTTAGTTGTTGGTATGACAGGAGATGGTGTAAACGATTCTCCGGCATTAAAGCGTGCCGATGTCGGATTTGCTATGGGAAGCGGAACAGAAGCTGCAAAGGAAGCTGGAAAAATTGTTATTCTTGACGATAATTTTAAATCTATAAAAGATGCTATTTTATATGGAAGAACGATTTATCACAATATTTTAAAGTTTTGTAAATTTCAGTTGGTTATTAATGTGGCAGCCGTTATTGTAAGTGCAATTGCCCCATTCTTTGGAGTGGAAGAGCCATTGAAAGTTACACATTTGTTGTTTGTCAATTTGGTAATGGATAGTCTAGGTGCAATTATGCTTGGAAATGAACCAGCACTAGAAAAATATATGAAAGAAAAGCCTAGAAGAAGAGATGAGAGTATTATCAGCAAGCAGATGATGACACAGATTGTAATTATGGGGTTATGGTTGACAGTAGTGAGTTTTATCTATTTGAAAGCGCCATTTTTCAAGGATTTGTTTGGTAAAGGAATCGCTTATAATGAAGCACAGCATTTGACAGGATATTTTGTATTATTTATTGTAAGTGCGCTGTTTAATGGATTTAATGTACGTGATGATGGATTTGGTATCTTTTCGAGATTAAATGAAAATACAGGATTTTTAAAAGTATTTTTCACCATTATTTTAGTACAAGCAGTGATTGTTAATGCAGGACTGATTCCTCTTGATATATTTACATGGATTGGCAATATGTTTAGCTGTGTTCCTTTTGGCATTCAAGGCTGGATAGCAGTTATTCTGTTATCAGTAACCATGATTCCAGTCGATATGTTAAGAAAGCTTGTTACAGGTGGCAACAAAACAAACTAAAAATAATTAAACAATGAAATCTATTCAAAATAAAAGTATTGAAAAGTGGCAACCATTGAAAAATGAAATTTTTTTTACAGATTTAGATAACACGATTATTTTTTCTTATAAGCATAATATTGGAATTGACAAAGTTAATATTGAAATGTATCAAGGAAGAGAAATTTCATATATGACTCAAAAGACCTATCGTTTACTGAAGCAAGTGGCAAAAAAAATGCTGCTTGTTCCAGTAACAACGAGAAGTGTTGAACAATACAACCGCATCGATTTGGGATTAGGAGTTCTTCCCTATGCTCTTGTGTGCAATGGCGGAATTATGCTAGAAAACGGAAAAGAAAATAAGTGTTGGTATCAGCAATCTTTAATGTCCGTTCAGAGTGCTCAGGCAGAATTGCAAAAAGCGTTCAATCTGCTTGAGCATGATAGGCGGAGAATATTTGAACTGCGATTTATTCGCAGGCTATTTGTGTTTACAAAATGTGTGAAACCTCAAGAGGTTGTCTGCAAATTGAAAAAACAAGTTGATTTAACTGTTGTTGATGTATTAAACAATAATAATAAAATTTATGTCGTTCCAAAGACACTTAGAAAAGGTGAATCTATAAAAAGATTAAAACGTTACATAGAGGGAAAAAGGATTTTGGCTGCAGGGGATAGTGAATTTGATATATCCATGCTTCAAGCAGCCGATATTGCATTTGCACCAAAACAATTGGCAGATAAGTATAATTTAACAAATAATTTTATTGTTATGCCTGAAAAAAGACCATTATCTGATGAAATATTAGAATATATTGTAAAATATCTGGAGTAATAGTGTGAAAAATAAATTATTTCACAAGTTAAATAAAATTTAACTAGCAATTTGTGTCTGCGCATTGCTTGACATAAAGTTGTAAAAACAAAATTTGAAAAATTTTGTTTTTTGCGCAATAAAGCAGCTCAGAAATGAGGATTAAAATGAACGAAAATATTTTAGTTGTAGATGATGAAAAAGAAATTGCTGATTTAATTGAAGTGTATCTTAAAAATGATGGATATAATGTATATAAGTTTTATAATGGAACAGAGGCTTTAAAATGTATTGAAAATACCCCTTTAGATTTGGCATTGCTTGATATTATGATTCCAGATGTAGATGGATTTCATATTTGTCAAAAAATAAGAGAAAAGTATTACTATCCTGTTATTATGCTTACTGCAAAGGTGGAAGATGGAGATAAAATAATGGGACTTACACTTGGAGCCGATGATTATATAACAAAGCCATTTAATCCATTGGAAGTGGTAGCACGAGTAAAAACACAGCTGCGAAGATATACACGATACAATAAAAATGTTGAGAGAAAATCCGATAAAATGATGGAGTATGATATTAGAGGACTGTTAATTAATAATAAAAATCATAAATGTTATCTGTTTGGAAAAGAATTGCAGTTAACACCGATTGAATTTTCAATTCTTTGGTATTTATGTGAGCGTCAAGGAAATGTTGTCTCTTCAGAAGAATTGTTTGAAGCAGTTTGGGGAGAAAAATATTTTAATAACAATAACACAGTGATGGCTCATATAGGGCGTTTGAGAGAAAAACTTGGAGAGCCTGCAAAAAAACCAAAATTTATTAAAACAGTATGGGGAGTTGGATATACTATTGAAAAATAAAAAAATGGATAATAAAGATTATTTTCACCAGTTTAAATCAAAAATAATGCTGCAAACAATTTTTATGATATTGATTTCTGTTTTATCAGTCTATTTGTTGTACGCATTACTTTTAAAAGGAAATTTTGCCAATTGGATGGTTAAAATTTTTCAGAATGTGTTTAATTTTAATTATACGAATGCTGTTTATTTTTATGATAGAACGATTCGCAATTATCAAGAATTAATCTTTGTAATAGGGATGATTTTTGTATTTTTTATAATCTTTCGCATTTATATCAATAGTTTTATTCATTATTTTATGGAGATTAATAACAGTATTGATTTGTTGGTAAAAGAAAATGTTGATGATATTTCTTTGTCGCCTGAACTGTTGGTAATAGAAAAAAAGATGAATACAATTAAACATGTCATAGAAAAGCAAAAGATGAACATGCAATTAACAGAACAAAATAAAAATGATTTGATTATGTATCTTGCCCATGATTTAAAAACTCCCCTTGCATCGGTTATGGGATATTTAAATTTATTATATGATGAAGAACAAATATCACCAGAGCTTAGAAAAAAGTATCTTGGTATTACATTAAATAAAGCAGAGCGATTAGAAGATTTAATTAATGAATTTTTTGAAATTGCACGATTTAGTTTATCCAATATAACATTACAGTACAGCAGAATTAATTTAACACGTCTATTAGAACAACTAGTATATGAATTTAATCCAATACTGAAAGAGAAAAATCTAAAATGTACACTAAATGTAAAAAATGATATGATGCTGACATGTGATGCTGATAAGATACAGAGAGTATTTGACAATCTTTTAAGAAATGCGTATTTTTACAGTTTTGATAATTCTGATATTACAATTACATCTTTTGAGAACAATGGAAGATTGATAATTAAGTTTATCAATCGTGGATATACGATTCCTAGTGAAAAATTAAACCAGATATTTGAGCAGTTTTATCGTTTGGACTCAGCAAGAAGCAGTGAGCATGGAGGAGCAGGCTTAGGTCTTGCCATCTCAAAAAAAATAGTGGAGCTTCATCATGGAACGATTTGTGCAAAGAGTGAAAATGAATGGATAGAATTTGAGGTAACACTTCCAAATATGTAAATGATTCAAATAGGAAGATTATGATAAAAATAAAAGGGCATGTTCTATTCAAGAAAATGTAAAAAATAGAATATTCTTTTTGAATGATAAAGATAGAATGTAAGAATATCCTGTTATAAAATAGCAAATAATAAAGTTATATAAGTATACGCTGTAAGAAATTCGTAAGAAATTTGATAGAAAAATAATGTAAAATTTTATAAGTAAATATAGAAAAAATATTCTTGTTATTGCTACAATAATTGTGTCAATAATAAGAATATTTTTTATTGTCTAATAAAGGAACAAAAGTTATATGAATTTAACGAGCAATTTATATCTGCCCGTTGATTGACACAAACTTACGAAACAAAAAGCAGTGCAAAAATGAGGAGGATTATATGTCCAGAAAACGTTTAACGCAAGTATTTCCCTTTTTGCTTCCTATAAGAAAATGGCAGAGGAAAACGTTTTTTTATTTAAAAATGCGCTTTGACCGAAATAAATATGCAAGGGAAATGTCTAAGAAGTTCTTACCATATAAGGTATGTGATACAACGTCATTGTTATTAAATCAAAACAGTGGGTTTGATATGAAATTTCAATTAAATAAGGTGCATAACTTAAAGTTAGCTTCCAAAACAATCAGTCATATTATGATTAAACCAAATGAAACATTTTCATTTTGGCAGCTTGTTAAATCCGCTGATAAAAAAATACCCTATAAAGATGGATTGAATTTTGTGGAAGGCAAGATTGTTGGTGATTACGGAGGCGGTTTATGCCAGTTGAGCAATATGCTGTTTTGGCTGTTTCTTCACACACCAATGACCATTACAGAAAGGCATTGTCATTCAACGGTATCATTTCCATCAACAACACCTGATTTGCCGGCTGGAATTGATGCGACAATAAGCGAAGGATGGCTTGATTTAAAAGTAAAAAATACAACCGATAATACATTTCAGATTAAAATTGATTTTGATGATGAATTTATGTATGGTACTATTTTTTCTAAGAAACCAGAAGATTTTGAATATGAAATTTATAATAAAAATGTCTCTTATTTTAGAAAAAATAAAAAAGTTTATCAGTCAGCCACTGTATATCGTTTAAAAAAGGATAAATATTCTAAATATAGGCAAAGTGAGAAATTGTATAGCAATAAATGTGAAATTGCCTATGAGTTACCAGAAGATATCTATATTGAAGAAAAATAGAAATGAGGAGTAAGAATGAAAAAGAAAATTGCAGTTCTTTTTGGGGGAAATTCAACAGAGTATGAAGTATCTTTACAATCGGCATATTCTGTTTTAAAAAATATGGATAAAGAAAAGTATGAGATTATTCCTATTGGCATTACAAGAGAGGGAGAATGGTATCACTATACAGGAGAGTATAGCCATATTGAAGATAATACATGGATGAATGAGGCTGAACATATTTTTCCGATAGTGGTATCGCAAAGTCGTTTGGACAAATCGTTAATACAGTTTTCTAAAGAGCATTGTGAGTGGATTAAGATTGATTTAGCATTTCCAGTGTTACATGGAAAAAATGGAGAGGACGGAACATTACAAGGATTGTTTGAATTAGCAGGTATACCTGTTGTCGGCTGTGGCACACTTAGTTCTGCGTTATGTATGGATAAGGATAGGGCGCATATTGTAGTGCAGGCGATGGGAATTGCTGTTCCAAAAGGGATTACATTAAAACAAGGGGAACAGCAAGAGGCTTTGTTAAAAATTGATAAAAGTTTAACATATCCGATGTTTGTTAAGCCAATTCGTTCGGGTTCTTCTTTTGGCATAACAAAAGTAAATGAAACATCACAGCTTGAAAAGGCTGTTGAAAACGCTTTTCAATATGACGATGAAGTTATTGTTGAGGAAGCTATTGATGGTTTTGAAGTAGGATGTGCTGTTTTGGGAAAAGATGAGTTGATGGTAGGTCGTGTTGATGAAATTGAATTGTCTGGCGGTTTCTTTGATTTCACTGAAAAATATACGTTGCAGTCATCAAAAATTCATATGCCTGCAAGAATTGATAAAGATACTGAACAGCGTATACAAGAAACGGCAAAAGTTATCTATAAAGCTTTAAATTGTTCAGGATTTGCAAGAGTAGATATGTTTCTTACAAAGGAAAATAAGATTGTATTCAATGAAGTAAACACGATTCCGGGCTTTACAACGCATAGCCGTTATCCCAATATGATGAAAGGAGTAGGATTGTCTTTTGGTGATATTTTAGACAAATTAATTGGTTTATATGAGTGATAATAAACAATATGCGGATACAATGGTATTAGAAAAAGAATTGATTTATAATGGCAATTTATTGCTGGTAAATAAAAATTATCCATTAAAAAATCCAAAGGTAGAAAAATTAGTACCTATTGATAAAGCATTTCCAGATATTCTTATGAAATCCCAAGCCGTTTATATGTTACACAAAACATTAGAAAACATTGGCTCAGATTATAATATTGTTCCTGTAAGCGGATATCGTTCTTTGGAAGAACAGACAAGGATATATAAGGATTCTTTGCGGGATAATGGAGAAGAATTTACAAAAAAGTTTGTTGCTTTTCCAAATGAGAGTGAACATCAAACTGGTTTAGCGATTGATTTAGCATTAAATAAAGAAGATATTGACTTTATATGTCCTGACTTTCCATATGAGGGGATTTGTCAAAAATTTAGGGAAGCTGCCCCTGATTTTGGATTTATTTTGCGCTATGCAAAAGAAAAGGAAGAAATTACAGGCATTTCCCATGAGCCTTGGCATTTTCGATATGTGGGATATCCTCATTCTAAAATTATCGCGCAAAAAAAGATTGCTCTTGAGGAATATATAGAATTTATAAAGCAGTTTGATGATGAAAATAAGTATTTATATAAACAGGGAACCGAAACTGAAATTGAAATTTATTATGTTCCAGTTGGTATCAGTAAAATAGAAACAATCAATTTGCCGAAAGCACCTTATGAAATTTCAGGTAATAATGCAGATGGAATTATAGTAACAGTTTGGAGGAAAGCTAATGAAAAAGAGTGGGAATTATTCAGGAATTGATTGTTTTAGAATGATTGCAGCTTTGTTAATTGTTGCAATACACACATCACCGTTGCTGTCTTTTAACGAGACAGCAGATTTTATATTGACGCGTATTATAGGGCGTGTTGCAGTTCCATTTTTCTTTATGACATCAGGATTTTTTTTGATTTCAAGGTATAGCTGCAATAATGAAAAATTAAAAACGTTTATCAAAAAGACAGCAGTTATTTATGGTATTGCCATTGTTATCTATATTCCAATCAATATTTATAAAGGTTATTTTTCAATGGATAATCTGCTGCTGAATATCATAAAAGATATTATTTTTGATGGAACATTCTATCATTTATGGTATCTTCCTGCTTCCATTATTGGAGCAGCTCTTGCCTGGTATATGGTAAGGCGTTTAGGATATTCAAAAGCTCTTATTATCAGTGCTCTTTTGTATATTGTCGGTTTGTTTGGAGACAGTTACTTTGGAATTGCTGAGCAAATAGAGGTGTTAAAACAATTTTACAGCCTTATTTTTCAAGTATCCGATTATACAAGAAATGGAATCTTCTTTGCACCGATATTTTTTGTGCTTGGCGGTATGATTGCAGATACAAATGTTAAACGTTCTCTTTCAATAAACGGAATGGCGTTTGCAGGCACATTTGCATTAATGGTTGTTGAGGCAATGACACTGCATACATTTAATGTACAGCGCCATGATAGTATGTATATTTTTTTGCCAGTATGTATGTTTTTCCTTTTTCATCTATTGTTGTATTGGAAGGAAAGACGTTTTGCATTGATTCGTATGGCGGCATTAATCGTCTATATTATCCACCCGATGATGATTGTTATTGTGCATTTTTTGGCAAAGTTTCTGGGCGATATTATTGTTGAAAATAGTCTTATTAATTATCTGATTGTCTGTCTTTTGTCGGTGTTGTTTTCAATCGTTGCAACGATTTTTATCAATAAGTTTACAACAAGCAGAAACAGCATTAAAAAAAAATGGTGTTTTGAGACAGAGCGAGCATGGATAGAATTAAATTTAGATAATTTAGCATACAATGTAAATGCTTTGCAAAAAGTGATGGCTGAAAAAAGTACATTGATGGCGGTTGTAAAAACACAGGCGTATGGTCATGGAGCTTTTCAGATTGCTACTTTTCTTAATCAAATGGGGGTCAAAGCGTTTGCTGTTGCTACGATTGACGAGGGCATTCAGTTAAGAAGATATGGAATTTGTGGTGAAATTTTGATTTTGGGATATACCAATCCAAACAGAGCAAAAGAGTTAAAAAAATATGATTTGATGCAGACGTTAATTGATTTTAAATATGCCAAAGCATTAAACCGGCAGAAAATTGCAGTAAAAGCACATATAAAGATAGATACAGGTATGAATCGTTTGGGGGTGTCTTTTGATAATATAAATGAAGTAAAGATGATTTTTTCTATGAAATATATTAAAGTTTGTGGCATATATACACATCTGTGCTGTGCAGATACTTTATTGCCAGAAGATGTGGAGTTTAGCGAAAATCAGATTGATAATTTTTATTATTTGATTGATAAACTTAAAGAACGGGGGATACAGATACCAAAAGTGCATATTCAAAGCAGTTATGGGCTTTTAAATTATCCACAGCTTGTATGTGACTATGTGAGAGTTGGAATTGCACTTTATGGTGTTTTAAGCAAGCCTGATGAAAATACAAGAGTAAAGATTGATTTGCGTCCAGTGCTTTCTCTAAAGGCAAGAGTCGTGCTGATACGGTCTGTTTCTAAACAAGATACAGTCAGTTATGGCAGGCGTTTTCAGGCGAAGCGTGACAGTTTGATTGCAATTGTGTCTATCGGTTATGGAGATGGTTTTCCTAGAGATTTATCATGTCAAAAAGGCGGTGTTTTGATTCGTGGACAATATGCACCTATTGTGGGAAGGATTTGTATGGACCAATTAGCGGTAGATATCACAGAAATAGAAGATGTTTCAGTTGGAAATGTGGCAACCTTAATTGGCTTTGATACAATGGATATAGCAGCACCCGATATAGCACAACATTTTAATAGTATCAGTAATGAATTACTGTGTAGAATGGGGGCAAGACTACCCATTATCATCAAATAGATTGTAAAATTATAGTTATCATTTAACGCGTTTTATGTTATAATTTAGTAAAATTATAAAATTTTTCTAAAAAGGTTTTTATAATTAAAGTTTTTAGAGAGGAAACCTTGTACATGAAACGAAGAGAAAAAAAACAATATATTATCACATTACTTTTTACATTAATTGTATTAATTGTAATGGTAGTTTATAATTTTGTTACCTTTTATTCTAATGCGGTTTCAAATATGATTGCTGTAGGGGAGAGTACGCTAGAGGAAGAAAAAATAAAATTAAATAGTTATCTGTCAAAAGGAATGGACGTTTTACAGATAACAGCAATCACATTAGAGTATAAGATGCAACAGGGAGATTCACTAGAAGAAATAGAGGCTTTTTTGTTGGAGGAATCAGAGCGGTATAAGGAAGATATTGATGAAAATTTTACAGGAATATATGGATTAATTCAGGGAGAATATTTAGATGGTATTGGCTGGGTTCCTGATGAAGATTATGTTGCGCAGGAGCGAGAGTGGTATACAGCGGCAGTAAAAGGAGCAGGAAAGCCAGTTGTCGTGTCGCCTTATCTGGATGCCCAGACCAATACCATTATGATTTCAGTCAGCCAGTTATTATATGATAATGAGAGTGTGATTTCTCTTGATATTGTGTTAGACGAAGTACAAATTATCACTCAAGATATTAACTTAAATGATATGGGGTATGGTTTTGTTATTGATAAAGAAGGCTTGGTAGTAGCTCATTCAGACGAGGAGGAAAAAGGAAAAAATTATTTGCAGGACGATAAGATGAATTTCTTACTAGATGGAATTTATCAGGCAAAGGGAGAAACATTTGACACAAAAATGAATGATGAAACATGTACTGTTTTTACAGCCAATGTAATGGATGATTGGTATGTGTCTATGATTGTCAGCAATACAAAATTGTTTCACGATATACGAGGAATATTAATACAAAACCTTATTGTTTGTGCTGTTATTTTTGCCTTTATTGCTGCTTTTTGTACATTTGCCTTCAAAAAAATCGGACTGCATATGAAAAATGAAGAAATCAGCAGGCAAAATGTAGAAAAATTAAATATGACGATTATGCGAACGCTTGCACATACCATCGATGCAAAAGATAGGTATACAAATGGACATTCACAGAGAGTAGCAAAGTATGCTGTTGAGATAGCAAGGCGAATGGGAAAAAGTGATGAGGAATTAAAAAATATTTATTATGCCGCGCTGCTGCATGATGTCGGAAAAATACATATTCCAGATGCAATTATTAATAAGCCTTCTCGTCTTAACGATGAGGAATTTGCTTATATTAAGCTGCATCCAATGGTTGGCTATTATATTTTAAGAGATATTAAAGAAAATACAATGATTGCACAGGGTGCAAGATGGCATCATGAACGGTTTGACGGCAATGGTTATCCAAATGGACTTGCGGGAAAAAATATTCCAGAAATTGCAAGAATTATTGGGGTGGCGGATGCTTACGATGCCATGACCTCGAATCGAAGCTACAGACAGGTGATGTCTCAAGAAAAAGTGCGTTTGGAAATTGAAAATGGTAAAAATATACAATTTGACCCAGAAATTGCCAATGTTATGTTAGATATGATTGACAAAGATACCAATTATGAGATGAGACAGCAAGATGCCATTGTAAGAAAAATATTAGTAGTTGATGATGAACCTGAAAATTTGACATTGATTGAAAATATTTTAAAGGACGAGCCTGGTTATAAGGTATATAAAGAAGCTTCAGGAAGAAAAGCATTAAAAACATTGCAGTCTATAGATATGGATTTGATTTTATTAGATATTCAGATGCCTGGTATGGATGGCTTTAAAGTGTATGATGAAATCCGAAAGATATCCGATGTTCCCATTGTATTTTTGACATCGGATAAAAATATTGATACCCTTGACAAGGCAAATACGCTGAGTGTAGAAGACTATCTTGTAAAACCATTTATGCCGCAGGCACTTTTGGAAATTTTGCACAGTATTTTGCAAGAAAAGCTAGAGCTATAAGACAATCCTATACTTGACAAATAATGATTCAAGAGTATAGTATGGAAGATAGAGAATATGCAGTTCATGTTATTTTGCATTATTTTTATATTGGATAACAACACAGTCTTTCGAGGAAATACGAGAGCAATAAAAGTGTTAAAAATAAGAAAGGAGAAGCTGTTAGACAAGATTTGTCCCTATTTCCAACAGCAAGAAATATGAGTACTGTAGCAGATAAGTTTGAGGAGTTGGGTGTTATTCCCGTAGTTGTATTAAATGATGTAAAGGATGCCCTTCCATTGGCAAAGGCATTGGTTGAAGGCGGTCTTCCATGTGCAGAAGTCACATTTAGAACAGAGGCGGCAGAGGAATCAATTAAGCAGATACATGAAGCGTATCCAGATATGTTGATTGCAGCAGGAACTGTTCTTACAACAGAACAGGTTGACCGAGCAGTAGCAGCAGGCGCTTCTATTATTGTTAGTCCGGGATTTGACCCAGAAATTGTGGATTATTGTATCTCTAAAAATATTGAGGTTTGTCCGGGTATTGTAACACCTTCTGAGTTGGCTCAGGCTGTAAAGCGCGGTTTGACTAGAGTAAAATTTTTCCCTGCTGAGGCAGCAGGCGGACTTGCAATGATTAAAGCTATGTGTGCGGCATATACAACTGTAAAGATTATGCCAACAGGCGGTATTAGCGCTAAGAATATCAAGGAATATCTTGCATGTGATAAGATATTTTGCTGTGGCGGCAGCTGGATGGTAAAAGGCGATATGATTAAAGCAGGTGAATTTGATAAGATTAAGGAAATGACAGAAGAAGCTGTTAATCTTGTAAAAGAAATTCGCAGTAAGTAAAACATATTTTATAGAATCTTGAATTATTAGCTGTTCCTAAAATAAAGTTGCAGTATAAAGACGAAATATGAAATGATTACACCAAATATTGTACTATCTTGTGTTGGTTTAAAAGATGGCAGTATTTGGTGTTTTTAAAATTTTTTATGATGTATTATAGTATATAATGTAAACCATATACGACAGGCACGCGTGTGCTTTAAAAGAATTTGTTTTGCAATGGTTGTATTATCGATAAATTGGTATAAGACAGCATATGATTGTTATAAAAGATAAATTCATGGTGTGTTTGTTGAGAAAATTTATAATTTATGGTTTGTTTTTGTTGATTGTGTTGGTTATTTTCTTTGATTTAAAAGCATGGAAATCCTTAAATGATGAAGAAAAACAAAATGTTCGCAAAAAAAATATTGTTGTCTGCCTTGACCCAGGACATGGAGGTGTTAAAAATGGCTGTCAATTTGTGTATGATGGCGTCAATGTGTCCGAAAAAGATATTAATTTAAAAATATCATTAAAGGTAAGAGAATATCTAAAAGAGCATGGCGGGATTAGGGTTGTGATGACAAGAGAAGAAGATAAAGATATTGACCTTAAAGAACGAGTGAAATTTGCAAAAAATGTTTATGCAGATTATCTGGTCTCTATACATAATAATAGCAGCGGCAAAGATATCAATCATAAGGGTTGTCTTGCTATTGTCACACAAAGTTATTACAATGCGCCTCGTGCAAAAGTTAAAAGTGTCTATCAAAGCAGTGAACATCTTGCAAAATCAATGCTTGCCCAACTGCAAAAAATAGGGATTTCTATTACAACGGATTGGGAAGCTCATAAAAATGAAGGACTGTTGAGACGAAATTGCACAGACAACAGTAAATATGCAGATGGTTCTAGTGCAGATTATTATACAATTACGTATGAAGCTACAAAAATAGGACTTCCATCCGTTCTTATAGAGACGGCATTTCTTAGCAGCGAGAGTGATTACAGGAATTTCTTGTGTGATGAAGAAAAACTTTCTTCTATAGCAAGAGCCGTTGCTGACGGAATTATTAATCATATTTTTTAGGAAAGGTTTATCGTGATTTATCATGTTATCAATATTTATATTTACAGTAAATGCTATTTTTCCTATTATGATTTTAATGGCAGTGGGCTATTTTTTGAAACGAACAGGAATTTTTACAAATGAATTTTTAAAGATGGCAAATAAAAGTGTGTTTTATGTTTTCCTGCCAGTATTGTTATTTAAAAATGTGGTAGGTGTAAACAGTATATCGGATATTCATTGGATAACCGTTATTTTTATGATAGTTGTTATTGGGATATTGGTACTTTTGGGATTTTTGACAACAAAAATAATACCGAATCCAAAACAAAAAGGTGTTATTATGCAGTGCATTTTTCGTTCTAATTTTGCATTAATTGGCGTATCTTTAGCAGAATTGATTGCTGGCGAGAACGGTGTGCTGGCAGCGGCAGTATTATCCGCATTTTCCATTCCAATATATAATATATTTGCGGTTGTTTCGCTTTCGATATTTCGGGAAAATAACAAAAGATTAAGCAAGTCTGATGCGATGGCTATTTTTGTTAAAATTATTAAAAATCCTTTGATAATTGGTGTTGTATTAGGTGTGATTGTACTTTTGATAAGACCATATGGAAGCCGTTTTATCCATACATTTATTCCAGCAATCGACCATTTTACGTTTTTGGAAACCGTTATTAATTATATTGCAAGAGTGGCTTCACCGCTTGCCTTATTAGTGCTTGGCGGGCAGTTTGATTTTAAGAAAATACAAGGTTATCGAAAGCAGATTGTTATCGGTGTAATGGGAAGGAATTTATTGGCACCGCTTATTGGCGTTGGCAGTGCAGTACTATTACATAAGACAGGTATTGTATATTTTGACGAGGGAGTGTTTGCTTCATTTATAGCGCTTTTTGGAACACCAGTTGCAGTGGCAAGTGCAGTTATGGCAGAAGAGATGGGAAGTGATGGACAATTGGCAGGTCAGCTAGTTGTATGGACAACGTTGTTTTCTATTGTAAGTATTTTTATAGAGGTGTTTGCAGTGCGGGCAATTGGTTTAATTTAACCTCATCAAGAAAGTCCCCCACTTCAATGTTGCAAAGGCATAAGTGGGGGTGGGGACTTGCATTATGATAGTAGCTATGAGGTTAAGGTGTCAAACACCCAAGCAAGTAGCGTAGCGGATTGCGAATATTCGCTTAACTTGACATAAAACAAGGTTAATGGTACAATGACAACAGGTTTATGGTTAGAAAGTGTATAATGTAGAAAGGGGTCGTGCTATGAAAATTCAAGATTTCTGTGATATGAATAAATTTGAAGAAATAATGAGAAATTGGGCAAAATGTACAGGATTGGCAACAGTGGCAGTAGGGCATGATGGAACGTACATTAGTGAGTGCTACAATTTTACAGATTTTTGTATAAAGTATACAAGAGGCAGTGAAGAGGGGCGCAGAAGGTGTGAGAAATGTGACCGTGAGGGAAAAGGGATATATTCATGTCATGCAGGACTTGTTGATTTTGGCATTCCAATTACACTTGATGATGGAACAGTTTTAGGCAGTATTATTGGTGGTCAGGTTCTTCCAGAAAATCCTAATGAGGAAGAGTTTAGAGCAGTAGCAAAATCTTTAAACATTAATGAAGATGATTACATAAATGCACTTCGCAAAGTCAATGTAAAATCCAGAGATGAGATTGATGCTTCAGCAAACCTTTTGGGGGATGTTATCAATATGTTTGTAAGAGCAAGTTATGCTACGACGATTAACAAAAATATGCTTAGCGGACTAAGAGAAGGAATTAGCAAGGCGGCAGACCAGATTGTTGTTGCCAATGATAATACAAAACAGATTGAGGCTTACAGTAATCGTCAAAAAATTCTTGCGCTTAATGCCAGTATTGAAGCAGCGCGTGCTGGTGAAGCAGGACGCGGTTTTAGTGTTGTTGCTGAAGAAGTACAAAAACTTGCACAGGGCATGGCGGCAACGAGTGTTAATATTAAGAAGGCTCTCGGTGAGGTTACAGAGACTATTAATAGTCTGAATAAATAGTAACAGGGCAGTAAAGAGATACTTCAATATATAAGAAGATGTTAAAGTATGCGCCTGCCGAAAAGGAGGCGCACTTTTTAGTTGTAAAATGAATAGTATAGAAGAGAAAAGTATGGAGGTTAAATTATGAAAAATAAGTTGATACCTGTAATCGTTTCTTGTGCAGTAATTGTTGTTCTGATTGTGGCAGGTGTGGCATATGCTATTAATGTTAGCAAAAATTCGGACAGCAATGAAGTGGGTGTACGTTTGACAGATTCAGGAATAAAGACATCTCATATTGAGACAGATGGGACACAGGGGGGAAGAGTGGCATCGACTGTAGAGATACAGCTTGATGATTGTGCAGTAGCAGTAGGAACGCTGTTTAAAGCAATTGCCATTGTAACACCAGCGGATACAGAACGGTCTGTTGTGTGGACATCAAGCAATCCAGATATTGTTGATGTTGATTCACAAGGAATTATTACAGTTAAAGGAGTTGGCATAAGTGTAGTTACAGCCACTGTAGGTACGGTTTCGGATTCTGTTGCAATAGAAGGAATACAAAATGCTTCATCCGGTTCCCAAAATGGCTTTGGCGTGTATGTTGCAGATTCTTTTGTATCGGACAAGTATAGTGATTCATGGACAGATTATCAGGTGCCAAATATTGATAATGATTGGGAGCAAAATGAAAATCAAAATAATCAACAAGATGATTCACAATATTCAAATGGTTCTACAAATGATAATCAATCTCAAGATACACCATCAAATGAAGATGATTCAAATGAAAATTTTGATGGCGACAATTATACTCCAGATGATGATACAACACAAAATAATGGTTCAGACAATAATACATCAAGCGGAGCGGGTGACAACAGCAATACAATAGGAGATAAACTTGATACGCAAGGATTTTCTCAGGTTATGTCCAATGTGTATATTTATCAGGAAGATAATACCTATTATGGAGAGATTGTAACACAACCAAATGTGACAATTATTTATATTAAAAAAAGAGGCGACAATTTTGATGCTCAGATACAAAGTGTTTTAGCGAACTTGGTTCCTTCAGGCTATAATCAAGTTTGGAATAATTATCTTACTGCAAATACAGATAAGACCTTTATGGTTGATGATAGAAAAGTTCGTATTGTTGTTGCTCCAAATGGCGGACATTCTCAAATTGTAATATACAATTAAGGGAATATATGGTAAAATAGCCACAGCGATGTTTAACCGTAACAACGTTGTGGCATAAAAAATAATGGTGAAAGGATTTATATGTTAAATGAAAATAAAGTCAAAATGATGACTAAGATGGCAATTTATGAGAAGAATGAAGGGAAGAGAATGTTAAAGATGTCAAGATATTATAAAGGTGATTTTGTGACATTAGGCATTCTTAAAAGTATTATCGCTTCAACATTAGCATTTGCAGTTATGGTCATTTTTTTTGCACTGTGTAATATGGAAAAAATTGTCTCAGAAGTCAACACAATGGATTATACATTGATAGCAAAAAAGATAGGTACTTATTATATTATATTTTTAGTTGTGTTTTCTATTATTGCAGGAATTGTCAATGCCTATCAATATGACAAATCAAGAGCAGGATTAAAAAAATATCTTTCAAGATTAAATAAGTTGGAACGTTTTTATAATAATCAAAATAAAAAGAGAAATTCTTAAATCACAAGTTTGCAGAGGGAATTTTAAAAGCATGTTTATTTGCTTTTTATAACATTAGAAATGGAGAATGATATGGAATTTTTATTAGAATTAAAGGAAAATATCAGGAGAATATACAACAGATTTGATAAAATTATTGTACCAGTTATAAGGTTTTTTATTGCATTGGTATCATTTTTAATGCTAAATTCTAATATAGGATATATGGCAAAGATAAAGAATCCATTAATTGCTATTATTCTTTCAATTGCTTGTGCATTTTTACCAAGTTGGTTTACAATATTAGTATTATCAATTTTTATGATACTGCATTTATATGCTATATCCATAGAGTTTACTATTGTTGCATTGTGTGTTATTCTGGTAATGTATCTAATGTTCTTTCGATTTTCTTCAAAATATGGATATTTACTAATTGCAACTGTTCTTTTGTGCTGGATGAAAATTCCGGCAGCCATTCCTGTTGTTGCGGCATTAGGATTTGGAATGGTTACAATTGTTCCTGTTGCGTTTGGCGTTATTATCTTTAGTATAATTGAGACGGCAAGTCAGTATGAAGCAGCCATTACCAATGCTTCCGCTTCAGACAGTGTACAGCAGATATCGTATATTGCGGAAAGTTTTGTAAGTAATAAAAGCGTTATTGTTATGGTGGTTGCATTTTCGGTTACAATTATAGTTGTAAATTGTATAAAAAGACTTTCTATCAATAATTCATGGCTTTATGCAATTATAGCAGGTACTGTTGTGGAGCTTTTATTTTTGATAATTGGCATTTTGGCATTTGATGCAAAAATTAATATACTTGTTACAGTACTTGGAGCAGTATTAGGCGTAATTGTCGGTTATATATGTAAGATGTTACTGTTTAATGTGGATTTTAAACGAACTGAATTTGTACAGTATGAAGATGATGAGTATTATTATTATGTCAAGGCAGTACCTAAAATTACTATTGCTAATACCGATGTGAAAGTAAAACAGATTAACGCAAGAAAAACAAAGAAGTCTAGTAAAACAGCAGATTCTTATAGTGATGCGACAAATGATGACGATGATGATTACATAGTTTAATCTCATCAAGAAAGGTTATAAGCAAGTAGCGTAGCGGATTGCAAATATCTGGTTTTGATTAATGAATTGCAAGATATGTTATCTGTTATGTTATAATGATTGGAGATTGGTTTAGAAAGGAGTGGTACAATGACATCTACTTTTAATAATTTTGCAAAAAATTATCTATCAAAATTGTACCTTCCAAGACTGACGTGGACTGATGTTATAGAGATAATCATTATCGCTTTTCTTTTATATAATGTTTTAGTTTGGATTAAAAATACAAAGGCATGGGCACTTCTTAAAGGGATTATCGTGGTAGTAGTTTTTGCTATTATTGCGTATATTCTTAATCTTAGAACAATTTTATGGATTGCAGGTAAGACGATTAGTGTAGGAATTATCGCGCTTGTTATTATATTTCAGCCAGAGCTGCGAAGAGCTTTAGAACAGCTTGGCAGGAAAAAAATTGTATTTGGCGGATTGTTTAGCTTTGGTGATAATAAAGATAAAGGAGAACGTTTCTCAGAAAAGACCCTAGATGCATTGGTTCGTGCTTCCTATGAGATGGGGGCTGTAAAAACAGGCGCATTGATGGTTATTGAACAAGATATTATGTTGGAGGAATATATCCGAACAGGAATTGATGTGGACGGTTATGTGACAAGCCAGCTTCTTATTAATATATTTGAACATAATACACCGTTACATGACGGAGCAGTTATTATCAGAGGAGATAGAATATTATCAGCAACGTGTTATTTACCATTATCGGATAATATTAATTTAAGCAAAGAATTAGGCACAAGACATCGGGCAGGTGTGGGAATTAGTGAAGTGTCTGATTGTATAACAATTATAGTATCAGAAGAAACAGGAGCGGTTTCGGTTGCTGTAGGAGGAGAGTTAATACGAGATATTGATGCAAGTTCATTGCGAAATAAATTAGAGTATATTAGAAAGAAAACAATTGATGTAAAGTCGTTCAGATTATGGAGGGGAAGAGTCAAACAATGAAGGAAAAGCTTTTTAATAATTTGTCTCTTAAGATTCTTTCAGTATTGTGCGCAATTGTATTGTGGGCAATTATCGTAAATATATATGACCCTACAACTGGTGTAACGATTAGCAATGTCAATGTTGAATTGATTAATACAGGTAGTTTAACCGCGAACAATTATACGTATGAGGTTGTTGAGGGAAGTAAAATATCGGTTTATATCAGTGGACCTAAAAGTGTTATAACAGATATAAAATCAAGCGATATTATAGCTACAGCAGATTTAAGCAAGATATCTGCTTTTGCCAGTTATGTGGATATTCAAGTAAAAGTTGTAAAAGATGGAAGAGAAATTGATAATATTGAAGTGACACCTCGAACAACAGCAGTCAAATTGGAGATAGAAAATAGAGTAACAAAAGAATTTGATATTAAGCCAATAGAAGTTGGTTCAGTAAATGATGGATATATAGTGACTGAATTAAACTGTTACCCTAATACACTTCGTGTTACAGGACCGTCTTCACTTGTTGAATCTATTAATTCAGTCGGTGCACAATGTGATTTGAATGGTCTTTATGCAGATTACAATAGCACAGCAAATATTGTACTTCTTGATGCAGATGGCAATGAAATAGAAAATGATGCCTTAGTTTTATCAAGAACAGAAGTAGAATATAAAGTGAAAGTAAGTTTGAAAAAAACAGTTAAAGTAAAGTGTTTAGGGACAATCGGTGAAGTAAGACAAGGGTATGTGTTTAAGGGGTTAGAGCTTAGCTTGGAGGAAGTGACTATTTTAGGAGAGGCACAAGCAGTCAATCAAGTGCAAGAGATAGTTATACCTGCCAGTGAGATTAATATTAATGGTTGTTCTGCCAATAAGATATTTACAATTAACTTATCAAATTTTGTTGATTCGGCAATTTCTTTTCAAGGAGGTAGTATTGTTGAAGTAACAGCATTAGTAACAGCAGAAAATAGCAAGGATATTTCTATTAATGTAAAAGATATTCAATTTAACAATGTGCAAAATGGTTATAAAGTAAGTGTCCAAGATAGGACAGAACTTTATATCAGTGTTGTATCGGATTATAATTCACTGGCATCAATTACATCACAAGATATTGTTGCAAGTGTAGATATGACATTATTGACAGAAGGGGTGCATACAGTCAATGTAAGTTTTGCGCTTCCAGAAGGGTATAGAGTATCTGGCTTTTATCGGATTAAGGTATTGGTAGAAAAAGAGGAAAGCGAGACAACAACCACAGAGACAACAGTAAGTTAAGTCTATAAAAAATTGCGTTTTTAGAATAGGAGGGTAGTCATGGTTAGTAAAAATATTATTGTAAGCAGTGTGCTAGGCATACATTTGCGTCCAGCAGGAGCGATGAGTGAAGAGGCCGTAAAATATGATTCTTCTATTAATTTTGAGTATGGTGTTGGAAAGACAGCCAATGCTAAAAGTGTAATATCAATATTGGCATCGGGTGTAAAGTGTGGTGAAGAAATTAAACTAATATGTGAAGGCAGTGATGAGGAGGAGGCACTTGAAGCAGTATCTTCTAAATTTATACAGGCTTTAGAGGACGATTAAAAATAAAATAATGTTTCATAAAGTAAACATTTGTTATTTATTCTTGTATTCATAAAGATATGTATGTGACATATCAATGTGTTGTTTGATATAAAGATGTCTATCAGCAATAATTGTATGTTTCTGCATGATTGTGAAAATAAATTAAGAAAGAGGTAAAAAACATGGGTTACATGGAAACTTACAAAGAATGGTGTGATAATGAGTATTTTGATGAAGCTACAAGAGCTGAGTTAAAATCAATTGCAGGCAATGAAGATGAAATTCAGGACAGATTTTATAAGGAACTGGAGTTTGGTACAGGTGGTCTTCGAGGTGTAATTGGTAATGGAACGAATCGAATGAATATCTACACAGTAAGAAAAGCAACACAAGGTCTTGCCAATTTTATTATAAAACAAGGGGTTGCCGATAAAGGTGTAGCAATTGCTTATGATTCCAGAAGAATGTCTCCAGAATTTGCCGATGAAGCAGCTTTGTGTCTGGCTGCAAATGGAATTAAAGCATATGTATTTCCAACACTGCGACCTACACCAGAATTGTCCTTTGCCTTAAGAGAACTGCACTGTACAGCAGGTATTGTTGTTACAGCAAGCCATAATCCGCCAGAGTATAATGGATATAAGGTATATTGGGAAGATGGCGCACAGGTAACAGCACCATACGATTCTTCAATTATTGGAGAGGTAAAAGCGGTTACTGATTTTAATACATGCAAGACAATGGATATTGACGAGGCAAGAGCATGTGGTTTGTATAATACAATTGGATTTGATATGGATGACAACTATATTGAAGCACTGAAGAAGATGAGTATCAATGGCGATATTATAAAACAAGTTGCAGATGATATTAAGATTGTATACACACCGTTTAATGGTACAGGTAATGTTCCAGTAAGAAGAATCCTTAAAGAATTAGGATTTAAGCATGTGTTTGTTGTTCCAGAACAAGAAAAGCCAGACCCAGATTTTACAACATTGGATTATCCAAATCCAGAAGACCCAAAGGCATTTACATATGCTTTAAAGCTTGCTAAAGAAAAAGATGCAGATATTGTTCTTGCAACCGACCCAGATGCAGACCGACTTGGCATCTATGCAAAGGATTCTAAAACAGGAGAATACAAATCATTTACAGGCAATATGTCTGGTATGCTTATTGCAGAATATATCCTTTCACAGCGTAAGGAAAAAGGATTGCTTCACGACAATGGAGCGTTTATTAAGACGATTGTATCAACCAATATGGCAGATGCGATTGCTGCTGAGTACAATGTAAAACTGATAGAAGTTCTTACAGGATTTAAGTTTATTGGTGAACAGATTAAATTGTTTGAACAGCAAAATAGCTATGTTTATGAATTTGGTTTTGAGGAAAGTTATGGTTGTCTTGTTGGTACACATGCCAGAGATAAAGATGCGATTGTTGCAGTGATGGCACTTTGTGAAGCTGCTGCCTATTATAAGACCAAAAATCTTACTCTTTGGGACCAGATGATTCAGATTTATGAAAAATATGGTTATTATAAAGAAAGTCAAGTTGCCATTACAATGAAAGGCGCGGAAGGTGCTGCAAAGATTGCCGAGATGATGGATAATCTTAGAAATAATACACCGTCAAAATTGGGCGATTGGGACGTTCTTGAAGCTAGGGACTACAAAAAAGATGAGTGCATTATTATGGCAACCAATGAAAAGAAAAGTACAGGGCTTCCTAATTCAAATGTATTGTATTATGCTCTTTCTGACAATGCGTGGTGCTGTGCAAGACCTTCAGGAACAGAACCAAAAATTAAATTTTATATTGGTGTTAAAGGTTCTAGTCTTGAAGATGCAAGTGCAAAAGAAGAAGCTTTGAAAAAGGCAGTTATGGAATTAGTGGGACAATAGTTAAATTTCAAAATTTTTAGGTTCAATCTTTTTTAACAATAAAAACACAATATGAACACATTTCATTGTTAGTATACAAACATACAAGCAATGAAGATGTGTTCATTTTTTATGTGAACATCAAATAACTTATAAATGAATTGCATTATGCAGGAATAGAAAGGAGAATTATCATGTACGATAACGAAAATAACAAGATGGAAAATGGAACAGTTGAAAAGAACAATGTAGAAAGCAATCCTGTGGAAAATGGAACAATGGAAAATAAGAATGACCAAAACAATAATGTAGAAAATATCCGTGTAGAAAATAGTACTATACAAAATAATAGTACTGAAAATAGTGTTATAGAAAGTAACAATAAAATGGAAGAAAATGGAAATTATAGAATGACACAAGGTGATATCATTAATAATGGCATTACAAACATAGAACAAAATGAGGATGTTCATATGAATACAGATAACAGCAATAATGTCCATAGCGATAATAGCATTTATAATAATATGGACAATACAATTAATACTGTAAATGCAGATACAAACAATAACACAAGCGGTATGGAGGCAAATAATAATATAAATAATCCTTATAATAATTATAGCAATAATAATGCTACAGGTTATAATAATGCAGCAGGTATTAACAATTATAACAATGGATATGGCAATAATGCAAATTATAATGGAAATATGAGTTATGGCAGCAATAACATGAATTATGGCAATAACAATATGGGGTATGGCAATAATAATTCTGCAAATAATCGTTATGCAGGCAATAATAATAATTCTGGTTATAATCCATACAACAATCCGAATAATAATATAAACAACAAGAATCCTATGAATGGCAAAGCCAATAATATGAACAATAATTTTAATGCTAAAAAAGTAAAAAATAAGAGTGGAATTGGTAAGAAAATAGCGGCTGTAGCACTTTCAGCAGTGATGTTTGGTGTTATTGCAGGCGGCACAATGTATGGAGTATATTATACAGCTAATAAGATAAAGCCTGTCAACAGCAATTCAGGTATACAGCTTCCATTAGTATCTTCTGGAGCAGTATTAGAAGGTTCAGATAGTTTTGATAATATTAAGATTTCGTCTTCAGAAGAGTTGAATGTCAAAAAAGTTGCGAGTGCTGCAATGCCTGCAATGGTAGCGTTGTCAGGAACGACACAGGTAAGCGGCGGCGGTTCCTTATTTGGCGGTTTTGGGCAAAATTATCAGGCACAGACAAGCGGAACAGGAATTATTGTAGGCAAAAATGATTCTGAATTATTGGTGTTGACCAATGCCCATGTAGTAGAAAATGTTAATAATTTGACTTGTACATTTATTGATAATGAGAGTGTGGAATGTACAGTAAAAGGTTCAAAATCAAATAAAGATGTGGCTGTTGTGACTGTTCCGTTAAGTTCAATAAAAAGCAGTACAATAAATCAAATAGCGATAGCGGAATTAGGCGATTCAGACAGTGTTGTATTAGGGCAGGAAGTTGTAGCGATAGGTAATGCACTAGGAAAAGGACAGTCTGTTACATCTGGCATTATCAGTGCATTAAATCGTTCTATTACTGTAGACAATGTTACATTTGACAATTTAATTATGACGGATGCGGCAATTAACTCTGGCAATAGCGGCGGTGCATTGCTGGATGCCTCTGGCAAAGTAGTCGGCATTAATTTTGCTAAGACGAGTGCAGATGGGGTGCAAGGCATGGCATATGCAATCCCTATTTCAAATGTAAGAGATTTGATTGATTCTCTTATGAATCGTGAGACAAGAACAAAAGTCAGTGAAAGTGAAATGGGCTATCTTGGTGTGAATTTACTTGATGTGACAAGTTCTGTAGCCGAAATGTATGGATATCCACAAGGCACAATGATACGAGCTGTTGAAGAAAATTCAGCAGCAGACAAGGCAGGACTTGGTGTATATGATATTATTGTAAGTTTTGATGACCAAAGTATTACGACATCATCATCTTTATTCTCAACATTGCAATATTATAAGGCGGGTGAAACTGTAAAAATAGAATATTATCATATTGAAGGCAATGAGTATGTATTAAAAACAGCAGACATAACATTAGATAAAAAAAGTAATTAAAAAGTTATAAAAAATTTATATTATTTATAGAAAAATCCCCCTGTTTGCGGGGGATTTTTCTTGCTAAAATGATTGCCAATATGTATACTAGTGCGTATAGGCATTTGTTTGTACTTGTGTCTAGTTTGGAGAGGCGCAAGAATGGAGGATAGTGTGAAAAATAAATTTCTCACACCACAATTTGTGTCTGCACGCTGCTTGACACAAAATTATTAAAAGAACCTAAAGGTTCTTGCGCAAAAAGCAGCGCAGAAATGAGGATTATATATATGAACGATTTTAGAGAAATTGATGATTCATCAAAAGAAAAGGACAACATGGATAAAAAGTCCAGCAATACTGATGAGTATGAAAAAGTATGTTATATATGTAGAAGAACAGAGAGCAGGGCAGGGAAAATGATATCGATGCCCAATAATATATATATATGTTCAGATTGTATGCAAAAAACGATGGATTCAATCAATAATAGTGGCATTAACTATGATGATATGATGAAAAATTTAGGTGGTTTTGGGACATTTAATTTTCAAGACATACCAGATGGTATCGCAAATAAACAAAAGTTGAAAAAGAAGAAAAAAGAGACCCATTATGAGCCAATTGACTTAAAGAAAATTCCAGCTCCACATCAGATTAAAGAGATGCTTGACCAATATGTGGTTGGACAAGAAAAAGCGAAAAAAATTATGGCAGTTGGCGTCTATAATCACTATAAGAGAATAGCTACCAATCCAAAAGATATTGAGATTGAAAAGTCAAATATGTTAATGATTGGACCGACAGGAAGCGGCAAGACCTATCTTGTAAAGACATTGGCTAAATTGCTGTCTGTGCCGTTGGCTATTGCAGATGCAACTTCACTGACAGAAGCGGGGTATATTGGTGATGATATTGAGAGTGTTGTATCAAAGCTTCTTGCAGCAGCAGACAACGATGTTGAGAAGGCACAGCATGGCATTATATTTATTGATGAGATTGATAAGATTGCCAAAAAGAAAGAGACTCGAAGCCGAGATGTCAGTGGAGAGTCTGTTCAGCAAGGGATGTTAAAGTTGTTAGAAGGAAGCGATATTGAAGTTCCAGTAGGAGCGACAAGCAAGAATGCGATGGTTCCATTGGCTACTATCAATACAAGCAATATACTTTTTATATGCGGCGGTGCTTTTCCAGATTTGGAGGATATTATTAAGGAACGTCTCAACAAGCAAAGTTCAATCGGATTTAATGCCGATTTAAAAGATAAATATGATAAGGAAACGAATTTATTAGAACAAGTTACAGTGGACGACCTTAGAAAATATGGAATGATTCCAGAGTTTCTCGGACGACTTCCAATTGTGTATTCTTTGGAAAGTCTTACAAAGGAAATGCTTGTTGATATTATCAGAAAGCCTAAAAATGCAATATTAAAGCAATATAAAAAATTGCTTGAAATTGATGAGGTTGAATTGGAATTTGACAATAGTGCATTGGAAGCAATCGCACAAAAAGCATTGGAAAAAAAGACGGGTGCAAGGGCATTGCGTTCGATTATTGAGGAATATATGCTTGATATTATGTATGAAATTCCAAAAGATGATAACATTGGCAAAGTGACAATAACAGGGGATTATATTAATAAAAAAGGCGCACCTTTAATTCAGATGAGAGGATATGTAGTGCCGTTGATTTCTAATAAAAATTGATTGTAAGAATGGTGATACCATGATAAAGTGCTTAATGTTAAAATTGCTTTAAATGAAAAAATTTAATTAGCATTAATTAATGAATGGATATAAAAAACAGGTAAGTTAAAAGGACATATACAGGTTGTATGTATACGTTTAACTTGCCTGTTCTTTTTAATTGCTTATAAACACTAAAAAATTTAGAGCATATAATGAACATAAACCAATATGCTGATTGCAGCGGTCAGGAGATGTATGGATTGCAGTGAATTTATTACATCAGAAGATTATATGGATTATATTGCGCAAAATATTCGTGTGCCAAGTGAAATTTTATGTCGTGTTAATGTAGATGAAAATTGGTCTATTGTATATGGCAAAATGCCAGCAGAATTAAATATGAATATTGGAAGCTTAGAATATCGTACAATTCCTAAACTATATGGTTTGATGGATACAGAAGTATTAAGAGAACAAGTGGCAGGCGCAACAATGAGTGATACATCTGCCTATGACAGTTCAGGCATAACCGCTCTTTTAAATCAACCAACATTAGACGTACGAGGACAAGGGGTATTGATAGGTATTATTGATACAGGGGAGTGTGTTATTATAATGTTACGTTTATACTTTGTTCTTATAAGAACAATTGTAATAGTACAATCCATTATAGACATATATTTTTAATAGGAAAGGAGAGTGATTGATATGTTTACGGTTGAAAAATTACAGGAGATGAAAATAGCGGATATTATGGAAATAGACAGGGAAGAACTGGTTGATATAATGCAGATACAAATTGATGAAAAAAAGCCAATTGAAGAGCGTATAAGAGATTATATAGAACAAGTTGGAAATCCTTATATTGTGAAAGTTGGCGAATATGTCGTACAATTTAAATATATGGATTGTAAAAAGAGTATGGAACAAAAAATGAAGGAATATCTTGTAAAGATGGCATCTATCCATTGAGAAAGTGTTATTTACAGAAAGTGATAGGTTCAAATGAATACTAAAAAATTATATTCTGTAGCAGTTTATCTTCGACTGTCACGAGATGATATAACGTTGAAAAATGCAGATAGAAAAGAAGAAAATAGTAAAATAGAAAGCAATAGTATTGATTTTCAGAAAGAACTTATATATTCTTTTATTACAAAAAATAAAGATATGAAATTATTTGATACATATATCGATGACGGGTACTCTGGCGTGGATTTTAATAGACCTGCCTTTAAGCGAATGATAAGTGATGTCAAGGCGGGGTTGATAAACTGCATCATTGTCAAAGATTTATCAAGGTTTGGGAGAGATTATATTGAAACAGGACGATTTATACAAAAAATTTTTCCAAAATTAAATATTCGGTTTATTGCCATTAATGATTTTTTTGATACATTGACAGCAGATTTTAATGAAACGTCAGTAGTACTTCCAGTTAAAAATTTTATAAATGATTCATATTGTCGTGATATTTCGTGGAAAGTAAAAAGTCATCAGAAAGTGAAACGTGAAAATGGTGAATTTATAGGTGCCTTTGCTGTTTATGGATATAAAAAAGACAAAGACAATAAAAATTTGCTTGTGATTGATGAATATGCTGCAAAGGTTGTTCAACATATATTTGCATGGAAATTAGAAGGGTATAGTTTTCGTGCAATAGCAGAACAGTTAAATTCACAAGGAATTTTATCGCCTATGGAATATAAAAAATCAAAAGGAGAGAATTTTCAGACAGGATTTTATACAAAAAATATTACAAAATGGTCGGCAATGGCGGTAAAACGGATTCTTTCCAACGAAGTATACACAGGAAATTTAGTACAAGGAAAGAGTGAAAAAATTAATTATAAAATTAAAAAAAGTTTTGTTAAGCCAGCGTGTGAATGGATACGTGTGGAGAATACACATGAAGCAATTATTTGTATGGAAGATTTTGTAAATGTTAAGAAATTGCTTTCTACCGATAGCAGAGCTATTCAAGGGCAAAAAAATACACATATTTTTTCAGGGCTTTTGTTTTGCGGCGATTGTATGGAAACGATGACGCGGCGTGTAAATCAATATCATGGAAAGAATACAATATATTTTATTTGTCAGAGAAATAACAAAGGACAAGGCTGTAGTCGGCACAGTATTAAAGAAGAACAATTAAAAGCGATTCTTTATGAGTGTTTAAAGATACAGGCTTTGATTATGGTTGACAAAGTCAATGTGTTGGATGCTGTAAATGAATTGAAAGTTGATATACAGCCAATTGCAACCTGTAATAGAGAATGTTCTCGCTTAAAAAGAGAACAACAACGATATCTTGAATTAAAAAGCAATTTATATCAAGATTGGAAAGAAGGTATCCTCTCAAAAGACGATTTTTTAGATTTAAAAAAAATTTATAAAGAAAAATATATAAGTTTTCAAAAAATGATAGAACAGCAAGAACGAAAAATACAAGAGTTGCTTTATACAAGTTTGATATCAAGTGTGCAATTAGAGGAATTAAAAAAAAGAACAACATTGACCCAAATAAACAGAGAAGTTTTAATCCATTTTATAGAACGTATCATTGTATATGAGGATAAACGATTGTGTGTAGAATTTCGGTATCAAGAATCATTTGATAGAGTAAGGTAGTCTAAATATCAATGGCAAATAGATGAGAGTGGTGAAAATGATGGCTAGAATTTCTAAGAAACAGATAAAAGACGAAATGATACAGCAAACAATATATCATGTTGGAATTTATGCAAGATTGTCTGTGGACAATCACAATGAAAAAAATGAATCCATTGAAACACAGATTGATATTGCAAAATTATATATAAAAGATAAGCCAGAATTTGAATTTTATCATAGTTATATAGATTTGGGAAAATCGGGTGTCAATTTTGAACGCAATGGATTTAAACAGTTAATGGAGGATATTCGACAGGCAAAAGTTAATTGTGTTATTGTGAAAGATTTTTCTCGTCTAGGAAGGAATTATATTGAAACGGGAAATTTTATACAAAAAATATTTCCATTTTTGGGTGTTCGTTTTATTTCTGTAACGGATGGATTTGACTCAAATCATGTACAAACAGAGGATTTTTGTGTGAATTTAAAAAATCTTGTCAATGAACTGTATGCGGCTGACATAGCTGCAAAAGTTAAAAGCACACGAAAAAGTCAACAAAAAAAGGGGAGTTATACAGGAGGTTATGCACCATATGGATATAATCTTTGCAAAATAGATGGAAAAAGGGTTTTAGCAGTTAATGAAGAGGAAGCAAATATTGTAAGAGCATTATTTAATCAATATGAAGCTGGCGTTAATTGTAAAGGATTAATACGATGGTTGTATCAAAATAATATACATCGACCGACAGAGTATCGAAAATATAAGCATATATATTCTAAAGAGGGGGAGGTTTTATTAGAGTGGTCTAAATGGACTGTAAAGTCTATTCTTACCAATCCTGTCTATATAGGGTGTCTGATTTACGGCACGGTCTGTAAGGAGAATAGTTTATTAAAAAGTTATCAAAACAGTAGTTTTACAGAGTATTCTATAAAAGAAAATACCCATCAGGCAATTATTAGTCAAGAACAGTTTTTTAAAATTGCCCGTCAATTTGAAGAGCAATCATTGCATTACAGTAATAAAAAGAAGGATACTCAATCGGTTTTATTAGAAGAAGACATTTTTGACGGAATATTGTTTTGTGGTGATTGTAATTGTAAGATAAAAAGAACAGCGTTGATTAAAAATGTCAATCCTAGTAAAAAAATAAGAAAATATACATATCATTGTCCGTATGCAGACCGAATTGATGTCAAAAAATGTCATAATCACCGTATTTTATTGGAACAATTGCAAGAACTTGTAACAGAATCATTAAAAAAACAATTTTTATTTTCCAATATAAAAAAACAAGATATGATGGAATATATAAAAAGTCAATTGGAATTAAAACAAGCCTTATTATGTAAAAATAGTGATATTTTAAAAAAGAAAATACAGACCTGTAAAAAAAGAAAAAGTGAGCAATATTTAAAATATCAAAGCGGTAGAATGGATTTACAGGTATTTAAAAAAGTACAACAAGAAAATCGACAGCAAGTGACATTGTTGTCGAAAAAGCTTGAAGAGATAAAAAATCAACAAAAAGAGAATGATATGATTTTAGCAAAACAGGATATGATTGTTAATTCGTTGTTAAAAAGGGATACAGCGATTGAATTAGAAAAAGAGTTCTTACATACATTGATTAAAAAAATTTATATTTTTTCGGATAAACGTGTTGAAATTACATTTTGTTTTCAAGAACCCAATCGGATAAATAAGATTTAACCTCATCAAGGAAGTCCCCCACTTCAATGCTGCAAAGGCATAAGTGGGG
>CAJUTV010000006.1 GCA_910589305.1 uncultured Lachnospira sp.
TTTTTAACTATCAAATCCAACAGATAACTTTTAATTATTTATCATAATTTTATCATATCCCTTTACAAAATTCCACCATTTTTTACAAACTTTTACATTTTTCTATTTACAAATATCAAAAAATTAATCAAACTACTTTAGTCACAATAAACATATCTATCTCAAACCTTTGTGCTAACACTCTATTATGTAACTTATATTATTTTATGGAACAATTATCATTACTACTACATATTATATCTGACTTCAATTTTAAAAATCTATCAATTATATATTTTTTCCCTAAAGCATAATAAAACGGCATAGTTTAACCTACACCGTTCCTTCCAAATATCTTTATTTTATTATCAAATACCTTTATTTTAAATATTTATATCACTTTTTATAAGTTTCAAATCTATTTTCTTCTTTTAAATAAAGCTGCCGCTTGACGACTTCTCAATCGTTCATGCAACAGCCCCTTATCCTCTAAATCTTTTTATTACTCATTTTAAAAATTGGATTAAAAATTAAAAATATATTCTAAAACTTTTTTCTAAATATTCTAAAACCTTCTCTACTCCGGATAAACCAATCGTTCCTGTACTGGATTATCAAGCACTTCCTCTTTATATTTTTTCATATAAATTTTAGCAAGGCTTAAATTGTTATCAAGATAATTTCCACAATCTCTTGGCGAATATCCTGGAATTTCTCCCTCATAAGCAAGCACAAAATCGGCGGCTTCCCTTAACAAATCAATAATATCTTTTGATTCTAAATCGCCTGCTAAAATAACATAAAATCCCGTTCTGCAGCCCATTGGTCCAAAATAAATCGTCTTTTCACTCCATACAGGGTGATTTCTTAAAAATGTTGCCACAAGATGTTCAATCGTATGAATGCCAGGATTGTCCATTGGCGGCTCCAAATTCGGTCTTGTAAATCTTAAATCAAATGTAGTGATAACAACATCACCTATCTTATCTCTCCTTGATACATATACACCTGTAAGTAAATCAATGTGATTTACTGTAAAACTTGCAATCTTATTCATAAAATCCTCCATTTAACTTGTTATTCGTTTCAATTCTTCTTTATGTTGTAAACAGCTCTTAATTAAATCGCTGTATTTGACAAAATCATCAACTAAATCGGGGTCAAATTGTGTTCCTCTGCCCTCTACAATAATTGCCATAGACTTCTCATGGCTAAAAGGTTTCTTATAAGGTCTTTCGGAAGTCAATGCATCGTATACATCAACAACACTCATTACTCTTGCTCCAAATGGTATCTGTTTTCCTTTTTTTCCTGTAGGATATCCTTTTCCGTCCCACCGTTCATGGTGATATAATGCCATCTCTTCCGCTGCTTTAAGAAATTCATTCTCAGGAAATATTTTCCTAATCTTATGAAAGGTAGCACCTCCCAATTCCGAATGGCTCTGCATATACTCTCTCTCATTATCTTCAAGAGAACCCTTTTTTCTTAAAACAATATCATCAATACCAATTTTACCAATATCATGGAGTGGTGCTGAACGCACTGACACTCTGATAAATTCGTCGTCAATCTCTTCTCTGTATTTTGGCTCATTTTTAATTGCATTAATAAAAGCATCAAAATAGATGGAAGTATTCTTAACATGTCCACCTGTAATGCCATCTCTTGATTCTACCAGCTCTGCAAATCCAACCGATAATGCATCTTGTAATTTTTCTATCTCCTGTACTTTTTCTTCAACCAATTCTTCCAAATGATGCTGATACCCTGAAAGCTGTAACTGTGTCTCTATACGCCGCTTCATTACAGTTGGAACAAAAGGCTTTGTTATAAAATCGACAGCCCCTAAGTCAAATCCCTTTACCTCACTGGCTGCCCGTGTCTCTGCTGTCAAAAAAATAACAGGTATTCTTTTTAATCTTCTATTAGCTTTCAACTCAATCAACATCTCATATCCGTTTTTTTCCGGCATATGTATATCTAAAAGTATTAAATCTGGAGTAACTTTTTGTAAAATCTCAAAACCTTCTTTGGCAGACATCGCCTCATATAGTATATAATCATCTTTCAGCACATCTCTTGCAGAAGCAAGATTTAACTTAATATCATCAATCATAAGTATTATCTTATTTTGCATGTACCAGCCTCCTGTTATCGTCAGCTATTTCGATATTAAATTTATTGGTTGCGCTAATAAATTTTAATAACGTAGAGTAGCCATATTCCTTCACTTTAAAATTAGGATAATAGCTATGAATCCGCTGTCCTAAAGCACCTAAGTCCATGCCATTGGCTCCCGCTTCATTAACACACATTATAATATAATCTATAACATTATTTTTAATACTATTATCTTCTCTTAGCTCCACATAAACATTATTATTATCTTTACGAAGAACAAACCCATCAATCTCATCAATAAAGGTTGATAAAGAACTATATCCATACTGCCTGACATCAAAATCGTTGTAGCGTTTTTGAATACGGCTTCCAATCTCTCCTAAACCGGTTATCCTGCCTCTATTGCTATTTTCATTAATAATTTCAATAATGATATTTTCAATTTCAGATACTTTAATTAAGTTTGATTTACTCTTTTTAAATTTATTTTTATCGGATTCATCTTCAACTTCTGCATCATAAATAAGCTCAAGGTCTGCAAATACTGTACATGCAGCTCTAAATGAACGAGGCGTCTTATTTTCACCCATTCCAATAACGTCCATTCCTGACTCCCTAAGCCTTATTGCAAGTCTTGTAAAATCACCATCACTTGAGACAATACAAAACCCATCAACATTGCAGGAATACAAAATATCCATCGCATCGATTATCAATGTTGAATCTGTCGCATTTTTCCCAACAGTATTGTTAAACTGCTGCATAGCTTGAATCCCTGCATCTTTTACAAACTTCCGCCATTTTGTAGCCTGTGGTCTTGTAAAATCACAATATATTCTCTTATATGTTGCAACTCCATATTTATTAATCTCATTAAACACACTGTCAAGGTACTTATATGAAATATTATCTCCATCAATAAGTACAGCATATTTCTTATCTTCCATATCCATCTCCATGCAGCAACCCTAAATATCTCCAAAATTTTAATTAGCTTATTTATTATCTTTGCCACATTTCTTACTACATATACAAGTCAAATCTCATCACAAACAGTAAAATATCTAATCTTTATAGCAGCTGTCAAATACTTGTGTAAACTGCCCACTTATCTTATTGCTTGCAGGAATAAACTCATATCACATTTGATGTTTTACTATCTTATATTCATTATTGTTTTGATAATATGGGCAAACCTTATAAGAAGACGTCAATAATCTAGCATAATCATCCTCGTCCATATTTACATCACATACATACGCCTCAAGCTCTTCATCAAAGATAAAATTGTTACAATCATCACAACTTATTTGAAACTGTTTTTTTAACACGAAACTAAAAATCCTCTCTGTTCACTTAAAATCATATGCAAAACTTCTAATCCATTTGACCTAATATTTCAACAAACTTTTCATAATCAGCCTTTAATCGTTCTAATAATGGGGTGATATCTGTAGAAGGTTCACCGCCCCTTAATGCCTCACATAATTCACTACTTGACTCAGCAATCACCGACAAACCAAGATTTAACGCCACACCCTTCATATTATGCACATTTCTAAATGCGGTCTCGTAATCTTTATTGTTAAGATTTTCAAATATCTCGTTCATTGGATTGCTCTGCGGAAGTTTAAGAAGAAATTTTTTAATGCGTTCATCCGTCATAAGACGTCCCATAACTCCCTCATAATCTCCACCCATCATTGCATAACATTCTTTAACATTCATGATTTAACCTACCTTCGTTATTATATCTTTCTTTCGTGCTTTCTCTTAAATATATAATATATTAATTAGACTCAAATAGCAATATGAAACTAATCCATTTTCAAATAAATTGTAATCATGAACCCATGCAAAGTAGATTGTTCATAACTAATAATTTATTAAGCAAATATTTGCAATCTGGTTTGCTGCTTACTTACAACCTTATTGCTACTTGTTCAAACCATCTAGCTGCTATCACAACGCAAGTTTCTACTTCACCTTATGCCTCTATGTCATTGAAATAAGGAACTTCCTTGATAAAATTAAATAATAGAAAAAAGTTGACTATTACAACAAATATGATATTATAGTTTACAGATTTAACCATACTTACAAAGTATAGTTGTCAATCATATAATCATATTATTAGTTCTAAGTCAAAGTGCATATTTGCAATTCATTGTGCTGCTTACTTAAACCATCTAGCTGCTATTCCAGCTTTTTAGTGGGAGCTTGCATTTTCATTCAAACAAGCAAGTCTTCACATAAATTTAAAGATTCTTTAATAACAATATCAAAACAAATTCATTTTACAATTTAAAAAAAATTATATTAAAAATACAGAAATGGAGGATTTTTATGATTTGGAAAAATTTAAAAATGAAAAATTTAATTATGCTGACATTGGCGGGATTAATTAATGCCTTTGGTGTCACATTCTTTTTATATCCTGTCAACTTATACGATTCTGGCGTTTCTGGCACTTCTATGCTTCTTGCACAAATAACACCATCATATCTGCCTTTATCCGCTTTTTTGATTGCAATAAACTTGCCTCTATTTTTCTATGGATATAAAAAAATGGGCATATCCTTTACTGTCTATTCCGTCTATGCAGTAATGATTTATTCCATAACAGCATGGTTAATAACCGATATATTACCTGTTGATGTCAGTATTGCATCGCCTTTGGCAGAGAGCGATTTACTGTTATGTGCTATATTTGGCGGACTTATCTCAGGAATTGGCAGCGGTCTTACAATACGCTTTGGAGGTGCGATTGACGGCATAGAAATACTGGCGATTCTTTTTGCAAAAAAACTCAACCTCTCTGTTGGAACCTTTGTGATGGGCTACAATATTATTTTATATGTTATTGCTGGATTATTAAAAGAAAGCTGGATTTTACCGCTATATTCTATTATTACGTACGCTTCTGCCCTTAAGACCGTTGACTTTATAGCAGAAGGTTTAGACAAAGCAAAATCGGCAATGATAATCACCAATAACCCCAAAGAAATATGTGATGCCTTATCATCTGAATTTGGAAATGGCATCACTATTATGAATGTAAAAGGATATTATTCCGATAAAGATAAAACACTTATTTATTTTGTTGTAAACCGATTTCAAATTAATAAAGTGCGTAATATTGTCCTTGAAAATGATACATCAGCATATGTAACTATCACAGAAGTTGCCGATGTTTTAGGAAATGGAAAATAATTTTAAAAAACTGTTGCAAAAAGAATTTTTATTTCTATTTTGCAACAGCTTTTTTTTCTTCATATAAAATTTTTAATGTGTAGTACTATGCAGATATTTTTCTTTTGTTGCCATACCACCGCGAATATGGCGTTCTGCCTTATTGACATCAAGAATTTTTCTCACCTGTGCTGCAAGCACAGGGTCAACTTTAGATATACGCTCCGAACAATCTTTATGTACGGTTGATTTGCTTACACCAAACTGTTTGGCTGTCTGGCGTACTGTAGACTTCGTATCCACTATATACTGCGCAGTTTTAATTACACGCTCTTCTATATATCCTTTCAAATAAAAACCCCTGCGAATATGTTTGTATAATTTATTCGTAGGGGACTTTAAATATGTCTTTAATTATGAAATTTTTTAAACCAATTATATGATAGCTGTAATCATCAAATCTCTTGTCTTTGAAAGGTCAATAAACTTGCCGTTACATGAGATTGTCGGTCTACTTAAATTCATCTCATTTACAAGCATAACTTCACCAATTTGTCCATCAGATAATCTCACGTTCGTATGTAAATATGAGGTAACAACATTTCTTAAAAATGGAAGTGTTATAGAAGGGTCTAATGTAGAAAAGCATTCTTGCTCCATCATTCTTATAACAGTAAACGGACAAACAGCGCCTCTATAGACGCGATTTGACGTCATGGCATCGTATATATCAGCAACTGCTATAATCTTAGCATATACTGGAATTTTATCATTTGTAATACCAAAAGGATAACCTGTCCCATTACATTTTTCATGGTGAAGAAGACAGGCTTCTTTTACTCTCGCATCAATATTTTTTTGTTTCAAAATATCATATCCCAAGTTGACATGACTTTTCATAATTTCAAACTCTTCACCTGTAAGCTTTTCTGGTTTATAAAGAATTTCATCAGGAATAATAACCTTTCCTACATCATGCAGCAAACCACACAATGTAATAATACGGACGTCTTCCTGTGAAAAATGAAGCCATTGACCAATAATAGATGCTACTAATGCAACATTAATACTATGTGTATAAGTCAAATCATCAACTGCCTTTAGACTGTGAATGAAATCAAACATTTGTAATCTGTTTGTGTAGGTTGATAACAATTGTTCTGAATTTTTTAATAATGCCGCCTCATCAATTTCAATATTCTTGGTTGCAATTTCATTAAGCTGCGTTTTTAAATCACTTATCCCTATAGTATATCCTTTATTAAATTCTTTAAATGACTTTGTATTTCTTATTTTTTCATAATATGTAGCATTTTGTTCCTGTTCCTCTTGTGCTACTTGTATTGATTCTATGCTTTTCGGTGGAGAATACGGTGCATCTACAATGCAAATTTCAAGAATATGATTCCCTGATATCTTGGAAATAATATCTACATCAAGAACTGTTCCTCTTGCCATAAACAAGGAGCCATCACTCATAATAAGGTCTTTTGCCAGCACCATACCTGGCTCAGCATCAAATACAAATATCTTTTTTGTCTTTATACTACTCAAATCTCCCATTCTGTTTAAACCGCCTTTCGCATTTCTTCAGTATGCTCAAAATCACGTTGTCGCTTGTTTAATTATAAAAAATTATATAAAAAATGTCAAATTTAATAAATAAATTATGCTATTGCAACAAGCACTATGAAGAATGTATAATAACTATAATATTTTTATGAATCTTACTGAAAGGCTTTTATATGTTTAAGAAAAGTAATGCAGCCCCTAAACAGGGGCTTAGTATCATTATTGTAGGTTGTGGCAAGGTTGGTCTTACCCTTATTGAACAATTAGTAAAAGAAGGACATGACATAACGGTTATTGACAAACGTTATGAACGTATACAAGAAACAACCAATTTATATGACATTATGGGAATTGTCGGCAATGGTGCTAGTTATAGTGTTCAAATGGAAGCGGGCATTGAAAATACAGATTTAATTATTGCTGTCACCGATTCAGACGAACTAAACTTGCTTTGCTGTACCGTCGCAAAAAGAGTTGGTAACTGTGCTGCGATTGCTAGAGTACGCAATCCTGATTACAGTGAAGAAGTGGTATATTTACGTGAAAAATTGGGACTTGTACTAATTATCAATCCAGAGTTGGAAGCTGCAAAAGAAGCTGCTCGTATCCTATATCTTCCCACAGCACTTGAAGTCAACTCTTTTGCACATGGTCAGGCAGAACTTATCAAATTTAAAGTGCCTGTCCACAATATTCTTCATACAATGACGGTTGCTAAACTGGGACATTCTCTTACAAATGATATTCTTATCTGTGCTATAGAGCGCAACAATGAAGTTCATATACCAAACGGCGACTTTCAGATATTAGCTGGAGATATTCTTTCTTTTGTGGCACAGCGCCAAGCGGCACGTTCATTTTTAAGGCAAATTGGGTTTAATACAAAGCAAGTTAAAAATGCTATGATTATTGGCGGCAGCAAGGCTAGTTATTACCTTGCAAAAGAATTAATCAATACAGGAATTGAGGTTAAAATTATTGAACAAAATAAAGAACACTGTCAATTATTGAGTGTCGCATTGCCAAAGGCAATTATTATTAACGGAGACGGCACAGACCAAGACCTTTTAAAAGAGGAAGGTTTAGAACAAATTGAGGCATTTATTCCTTTAACGGGTATTGATGAAGAAAATATTATACTAACCTTACATGCAAAACAAGTTTCCAATGCAAAGGTTATCACAAAAATTAACCGATTGAATTTTAAAGATGTTATTAATTCACTTGATTTAGGAAGCCTTGTCTATCCAAGTTATATAACTTCTGAGGCAATTATTGCTTATGTACGCGCAAGAAAAAACTCATTAAACAGCAATAATATTGAAACGTTATACCATATGTTTGACCATCGCGTTGAAGCTATTGAGCTTCGCGTTCTTGAGGCTTCATCTGTAACAGGAAAAGCCTTAAAAGATTTAAACTTAAAAAAAGATACACTGATATCATTTATTAACAGAAATGGCCATATTATTATACCAACTGGCAACGACTGTATTGCTGTTGGTGATACAGTTATGATTGTCACAAAGCAAACTGGTTTTGATGACATTAAGGATATTACAAAATAGGAAATAGTATGAAAAATAATGCAGACGCACAATTCCTATACTACACTTTGGAACGGGAGGATTTTTACTGATGAATAGGTCTGTAATACGTTTCATTTTAGGCAATATACTTAAAATTGAAGGAATATTAATGGCTCTCCCTTGTATCATTGCATTGATATATGGAGAAAAGGAGGGATTTAGTTATCTTATTGTAGGTCTAATCAGCACTATTTTAGGATTAATCATTACCAGCAAAAAACCCAAAGAATTTATTATCTATTTAAAAGATGGCTGTATAGCAACATCATTAAGCTGGATTCTTATGAGTATTGTAGGTGCTTTGCCATTTGTACTGACAAGGGAAATCCCTTCTTTTACAGATGCTTTATTTGAGACAATCTCTGGATTTACTACGACAGGTGCAAGCATTTTAAGCGATGTTGAAGCATTATCGTTTTGTTCTCTTACATGGCGTAGCTTCACTCACTGGATTGGCGGTATGGGCGTATTGGTTTTTCTAATTGCCATTATCCCGCTAAGCGGTGGATTTAATATTAATCTTATGCGAGCTGAAAGTCCTGGTCCTTCTGTTGGAAAACTTGTTCCAAAGGTACGATACACTGCACGATTGCTTTATATTATCTATTTTGGAATGACTTTAATTGAATTTTTGCTTCTTATCTTGGGAAAAATGTCTGCATTTGACGCTATGAACACAGCATTTGGAACGGCTGGCACAGGTGGTTTTGGCATTAAAAACAGCAGTATTGGCGAATACTCCAACTACATTCAATGGATTGTCACTATCTTTATGATTTTATTTGGTGTCAATTTCAACGCGTACTACCTTATGATATTTGGCAAACTACGCAAAGCTTTATGTATTGAAGAAGTGCGGTGTTATTTTATCATTATTTGTTCTTCTGTTTTTATTATATGTTTTAATATTATAGACACCTGCAAAAATATTGGCGAGGCATTTCGTTTGGCTTCCTTTCAAGTTGCCTCTATTATTACTACAACAGGGTTTTCCACAACAGATTATGAACTGTGGCCGCAAGCCTCTAAGACAATTCTTGTACTGCTGATGTTTATCGGCGCGTGTGCGGGAAGTACAGGCGGCGGTATTAAAGTTTCAAGATTTGTTATTTTGGTAAAGACAATGTTTAAGGAATTGGCTTCTTATATTCACCCTAGAAGTGTTAAAAAGATAAAGATTGATGGCAAACCTGTTGAACATGAGGTTATTCGCTCTACCAATGTATATATGATAACTTTTGTATTAATATTTGCACTATCTGTTCTTTTGATTTCTTTTGAAGAAAAAGATTTGACAACAAATTTCACTGCTGTTGCTGCTACTATTAATAATATTGGTCCTGGACTTGAACTTGTTGGTCCAACACAAAATTTTGGACACTTTAGCGCTTTTTCTAAATATGTTCTTATGTTTGACATGCTTGCTGGCAGATTAGAGCTTTTTCCATTAATGTTATTGTTTCACCCAACAGTATGGAAAGAATTTTTATATAAAAAATAAAATTTAACGAAATAAAATTTTACGCGAAAAATACGCAGAAATGAGGTTTAATATGTATCAATGTCCTAGTTGTGGAGGAGGTCTTGTATTTGATATTCCCACACAACAACTATCATGCGAACATTGTGATTCTAAATTTGACCCATACGAAATCAATAAAGAATCCGATGCCGAATCGCAGCAATATTATGATGTTACTGTGTTTACATGCCCACAATGCGGCGGGGAAATTATAAGTTCAGATAACACAGCAGCAAACTTTTGCAGTTTTTGTGGTGCATCAACCATTCTTACCAGTAGACTGAGTAAAGAAAAACGCCCCAATTATATTATTCCTTTTAAAAAGACAAAAGAAGATTGTAAAAAAGAATACTTAAAAACGCTTCGACATGCTATATTTACACCAAAAGAATTAAAAAGCCCTGCTTATATTGATGAGTTTCGAGGGATTTATATGCCATATTGGGCATATCACATCACACATCGAGGAACCGTTTGTCTGGACTGCTCACGTTCACATAGACAAGGCGATTATATTTGTACAGACCACTATAAGCTTTATGGTGATTTAAATTCTTCTCATAAGGGTATCTCTTATGATGCTTCCTCTTCCTTTGATGATACTATCAGTGAGCGAATTGCCCCTTATGATGTAAAAAATATGAATCGTTTTACACCATCTTTTCTTAGTGGTTTTTATGCAGATACAAATGATGTTGATGCTGGCATATATCAGCCTGATGCAATAAAAATTGCCAATCAATCTGCTTACAAATATATAAAAAGTAATACAAGTTTAAATTCTGGAGTTCGTTTTGATACAAACAATAATTTAACAGACAAATTACATGCACGATGTGAACATGTTGATACAGCAATGTTTCCTGTATGGTTTTTATCATATCGAAATAGAGACCGTGTTGCATATGCAACTGTCAATGGGCAAACAGGCAAGGTTTCTGCTGATTTGCCTGTATCCATAGGCAAATATATGATTGGCTCTATTATTTTAGCTATTCCAATATTTATACTGCTCAATATGCTTTTTACATTAAGACCAACTATTACATTGACCATTACATCTATTTTAGCACTACTGTCCATTATTCTTTACCATATCGAACTTGGACAGATTATTCGCAAAGATTCACATGAAAATGACAGAGGTCTTATTGCAGCACAACAAAAAAAAGCAAACAATGATAATAATAACAATAATAACCGCAACCGGAAAAAAAGCACATCAAAAACTTCTGTAGCTATGATTTTTTCTTTATTGATTGCTTTTATTGTATTCAATGTTGTAAGAATTATTCTGCCAGTTGGTCATCCTTTAAATTTTAATTTAACTGGCAAATTGATTTTTTTTGGAATTATAACAATATTAGGATTGATTGTCTGGAGTTTAAGTATAAAAAAGCAGAAAAAAGTAACGCCAAACTCTGTTTTGCCAGGTTCTTTTGGGGCGCTTCTTGCTCTTTTTATTGCAACGATTATTCAAATTATCAATCCTGTATCCGATTTATATTTTTATGGGGCATGTATTTTGTCTCTTATTACAATTATGTTTTCACTTATTAATTTAATTCGATATTATAATATTTTGGCAACACGCAGGCTGCCTCAATTTGATAACTACAGAGGAGGTAATGATAGTGCATAAAAAAAATTTATATACTTGTTTCATTTGTTTTTTCATATGTATTGTTATGATGGCTTTATTATACCCTGCTATTTTAACGTTTGGTACTGAACAAATAACCCCTGTCTATACTGATGCAACAACAGGCTATCGTGTTTATATTGATGATGAAGCCAATTTATTGGACAAAGACGAGTATGCCAAATTACAAGAAATAATGCAGGATATCACAGCATATGGCAATGTAGCTTTTAAAACAATAGATACAAATACCTATTCAAGCACAGAATCATTTAGCTCTTCATATTACACACAATTATTTAGCAGCAGCAGTGGTACTATATTTGTTATTGATATGGATTATAGAAATATATGGATTCACAGCAATGGAGCTATTTATAAGACAATTACAAGCAGTTATGCAGACACTATAACCGATAATGTATATACATATGCCTCTGATGGTGATTATTTTTCTTGTGCATCAAAGGTTTTTGAACAAGAATTAGCCTTATTAAAAGGGCAAAAAATAAGACAGCCAATGAAATATATAAGCAATGCACTTTTAGCAATTATATTGGCTGTTATAATCAACTACTTTATTGTAAAACTATATTCTCGTACACTGAAGGCAAGTGACAATGAAATATTATCTGGTGTTTTTGCCAACAATTCATTTAACAATTATCAACTTCAGTTTACACACACAACAAGACAGTACAGTCCGCCTAGCTCTAGCAGCAGTGGCAGCAGTGGCGGCGGCGGTGGCGGCAGTCATAGCAGTGGCGGCGGTGGCGGCGGTCATAGCTTCTAAATAAATTTCAAATAACTATATACTAACCACTCTACTTAAAAAGTATTATTTCTATATAAAAAAACAGGGACTACTGTAGCATAAATAATCCTTACAAGATATATGACATATTGTCTTATTTATATCTTGTATAAAATTTTTTTGCTTCTAGTCCCTGAATATTATTCTATTTTTAAAAATTATTGCTTATCAAGTTCTTGCTTGTCAAGCCCACGAATATCTTTTTGTTGATATGAAATCAAACTAAACAACGCCCCTAATATACCTGTACATAAAAACATTACAGCCATACCACTTCCTGCACCTGTTCCTACTATAGTCTGTAATATTTTAGCAACCGCATTTTCTGTCATCATAAATGGTTCAAATACATAATCCGCCAGAAATCCTCCTAACAAAATTCCTACAGGAATCGTACTAAACTGAAGGGCATTTCTCAATGCAAATATTCTTCCTTGTATTTCTTGTGGAACACATTTATATAAAATGACCATCTGTCCTGCATTGATAAAAGGTATTGGAAAACTTGCTGCAAATGAAGCAAATGCCCAAAACAGAATATTTCTGCCAGCTCCCATCATAACATCTCCCAATAAAAACGAGAGCATCGCTGATATATAAATCATCTTTGCACTGTTTCCTTTTACTTTTCCAGTTGAAACAATAATACCTCCTACAATGCCTCCAATTCCCATCACTGCATTTACAATCCCTAATACAACACTGTTATTTCCACTTCTTGAAAGTATCATTGGCGATAAAATATTTTCATAAGTCAATCTGGAAAAGAAATTTAACAAAGCCATTGTAATAATAATTGTAAAGATTGCTTTATTATTTTTCAAATAGCTAAAACCTTCTGCACAGCCTGCAAACAGAGACTTTTTTTTCACTTTTACAAAGGTATCTTGTGGAATCTTAAGCACAATAAGCAATACCATAAAAGCAAATAGAAAACTGCATAAATCAATTATCAAAATCAGTTTAAGTCCTCCTAATGCAAACAACGCTGCTGCCAGCACTGGTGACATTACTGCTACTAGGTTACTAGAAAAAGAATTCATACCACTAACTTGTGTTAATTTATCCTTAGGTACAATTTTTCCTATTGCCACTGATGATGCAGGTCCTTGAAAAGCATTCATAAATCCGATTATAAAATTTACTAGATAAATATTCCATATTTGCAATCCACCTACTTGATTTAAGGTAAATATAACGACTGAACAGACGGCAGCTATACTATCTGATATCAGCATAATCTTCTTTTTGCTATGTGTATCTACAAATGTACCAGCAAATAAACTTACAATAATATATGGCACATAATTGAAAAAAGACATTAATGAGACGGTCATAGCCGAACCATTTTTTGTATATGCCCATAAAATCAGCGCAAATGCTGTCATGGAACTTCCTAATTGTGAACATGCCTGACTAAGCCAAAATATAATATATCTTTTAAAATTATTCTTCATTGAATTTATCTCCTTATGGTGTTCTATTTTTCCTATCAATTACCCATAAGTACAAAATCCAATGCGGACGAATTTATAATTATCTATCTCTGTACAAGCTTCGTCCAATCATCAGACCTTGTACAGAGTAAAACACTTAAATCTATTATCATATGACATAACATATTAAACCCCTTTCTGCTTTTTATGCGAAAACCATTTGCGTCAAACAACACATAGACACAAATGGTTTTAATCTTACAAATTATTTTTATTTAATAAATAAATCTTCACTCTATCTGTTTTACAATTTGTTTATAATCTTATTATAACTTTACTATGTAATTTCATTACACTTCAACAGCTTTTTCTATAAGCAATTTTTGAACTTTTTGATATAATACTTCAAATCCTACCTCACAGTTCATCTCATCACCATATTCATCAAGAATGCCTTGATAATTATCATAACCATAATATTGTGCCCATTCTTCTCCAAGTTCTTTAATCTCAGTCTCAGTCACCTCAATATTATTATCTGCGGCAATAATTGTAACTGCCATCTTATTTTTAAGATATTCCTGTGATGTTTCTTTTGCATAATCTTCAAATTCTTCTTCTGATGATAATCCCATATTGGCAAGATATCCATTAAAATCTGTTATGCCATTCGATGCATAATAATCTTTATACGTCTCATACTCCGACTTAACATTATTTTTATAGACTTCAATAAGACTGTTTAATTCCTTTTCTGGATAGTTTGTAACTGTCATGCCCTCTACTATCTTTTTCATCAATTCTGTATATTTTTTATTATCATATTCTAATTGATTGCTCTCTGTAAGGTAATCCTTTGTTTCTTGCTTTAATTCAGTAATATTATTACTTTTAATTCCAGCAGCCTCTTTATTTGATGAAATCCATTCATCTGTAAGAACAGGAATATTTGTTTTACTTATATAATTTACAGTAACAGTAAATATCACATCTTTCCCTGCCATTTCTGAATTTTGATAGTTTTCTGGGAATGTACATGGAATATCATATTCCTGCCCAACTGTAAGTCCAATTAACCCTTGGTCTAAATCTTGTATGTACCCACCTGAACCAATTGTATAATTTGTAGATGTAGCAGTACCGCCTGCAAATGCTACGCCATCAAGCTTACCACAAAAATCAAGATTAATAGAATCTCCACTTTCCGTAACGCCTTCTTTAACTTGTTCTGTTGTTGAAAATGATGAAAGTATCTTGTTAATATGTTCATCAACCTTCTCTTCTGTCACATCTAATATAGATTTATCCACAGACACCTCAAGCCCTTCATAATTTGGCAATGTTACTAAATTCTTATAAACAGCGGCATTTGCCTTAAAAGAACTATTATATTCACTTGCTTTCATAGCCTTATTCGACGTATCATCACCATCACTTGCCGCTTTATTATTGCTGCATCCTATAAAAGAGGTAAGAAGTACGGTTGCAAAAATTGCACTAAAAAATCTCTTTTTCATATATTATTCCTTTCTTATTAAATCCTATGTTTTGGCATTGTAAAAAAACTGCTGTCACTTATAACGACGTTACTGTTATATCATAATAATTTATTAAAAAAAAGACATTTCACACATTTTTCATTGTTTATAATTGTAAATTTATATTTATAATGTTAATCTTATATCATTAATTGAATATTGTCAATTAAAAAATTTTATTTTATATATTTTTAATTTTATTAATATATTTTTAAGGCTGGATTTTTTAATTGATAATTGCCGAATATATGTAATTCTGTTATACTACTAATACATTTAAAATTGAACTTCATTTATGAAAGGACGATTACAAACATTTGACCAAAAAGTTAAAATTAATTACAGTTTTATTTTGTGTAACATTATATTTGCCTTTAACTGTATTATTCGTTGGCTGTGGTTCTTTTTCTCTAAAGGAACCTGTTGAGGTAACAGGCTTTAAATTAAATACCTATGTTTCCATCAAGTCATACACTACAGGAGAACACTCAACTGCCAAATTAAAAGAGATACTAAACAACGCACTGAGTCTGTGTGATACCTACGAAGCGATGCTGTCAAGAACAATTATAACCAGTACACTATCTAAATTAAACAATAGCAGTTCTATGGAAGTACCTTATGAAGTAGGACAACTTATTGAGACTGGACTAAATTACAGCAATATATCTAAAGGCGCATTTGATATTACAATAGGAAGTGTCTCCCCTCTTTGGGATTTTACAGCAGAAACACCACAAATTCCTTCCTATGAAAGTATTAATAACGCTTTATCTTTTGTAGATTACTCAACGATTAAAATCACTGCATTAGACAATGGCAACTATATTATATCCAAACCAGAAGAGACAAAAATTGACTTGGGTGCAATCGCCAAAGGCTTTATTGCTGATAAAATAAAAGTTTTTTTATTAGACAACAACATTCATCATGCTATTATCAATCTAGGGGGCAATGTTTTGTGCGTTGGTTCACGAGATGACAACACTTCATTTCATGTAGGAATTAGAAAACCATTTGATGAAAGCGAACTATTGTTTACATTAAATATAAATGATTTATCTGTTGTATCTTCAGGAAATTATGAGCGATATTTTTATGAAAATGGTGAATTATACCACCATATTTTAAATCCCAAAACAGGATACCCTTACCAAAATGAATTAACAAATGTAACTGTTATCTCAAAAGACTCATTACAGGGCGATTGTCTTAGTACCACCTGTTTTGCATTAGGATTGGAAGAGGGACTGAAACTTATTGAAAACACGCCAAATGTAGAAGCTATATTTTACACATCAGATGGAACCTTAACTTACTCTAGTGGCTGTTTTCAATATCTTAAAGAACAATAAATAAAAATTAACCTTATCAGGAACATTTGTCACTTTTTAAGCGGGATTTGATTTATCCCAATTTTATAAGATAACAATGCAGTTATACACAATGAACAAAGCAGATTGCAAATATCTGCTTGATTGTAATAAGGATGCAATAAATGAGAATATTAAAATCAACACCAAAAAACGATAATTTTCATATGCCTGCTGAATTTGAATCTCATTATGGCTGTATTATGATATGGCCTGAACGTTCCGATTCATGGCAATATGGCGGATATGCAGCTCGAAAGGCATTTGTTGAAATTGCCAGTGCAATCGCACAATCAGAATCTGTAACGGTATGTGCCAGTTTTGCACAATATAACAACGCAAGACAATTGCTCCCTTCACATATTCGTGTTGTAGAGATGTCAAGCGACGATGCGTGGGCGCGTGATGTTGCTCCCACATTTGTAGTTAATGCTTCAAGGCAGCTTCGAGGCATCAACTGGGGATTTAACGCATGGGGCGGACTGGTTGACGGATTATATTTTCCTTGGGATAAAGATAATGCTATGGCAAATAAATTATGTGATTTGTATCATTCAGATGTATATAACGCAAGTGATTTTATATTAGAAGGCGGTGCTATCCATGTTGATGGCTGTGGTACAGCTATGGTTACAAAAAGCTGTCTGTTAAGCAAAGGACGTAATCCACAGATGACACAAAAGCAAATTGAAGAAAAATTGTGTCAATACCTTAATGTATCTAAAATTCTTTGGCTTCCCTGCGGAATATATAATGATGAAACAAATGAACATATTGATAATATATGTGCATTTGTAAAACCAGGACATGTTGTCTTAGCTTGGACGGACAATAAAAATGACCCTCAATATGATATGTGCCTACAATGTTTAAACTATTTACAACAACAAACAGATGCATTAGGCAATTCGATTCAAGTTCATAAACTTCCTCTTCCAGAGCCTGTTTATATAACTGACAAAGAATGTGAAGGTCTTGACAATATGGACTTTATGCCAACAAGAACGCCAAATGAACGACTTGCCGCTTCCTATGTAAATTTTTATATAGCAAATGATGCCATAATTATGCCAGGATTTTCTAATCCTAAATATAATGACGCTCTTAATCTTTCTTATAAAAAATCTGACAAGGAAGCCAAAAATATACTTGCAAATCTTTTTCCAACAAGAGAAATCATACAAGTATATACAAGAGATATCCTTATTGGAGGAGGCAATATTCATTGTATTACCCAACAAATTCCAATGTTTGAATAATACAATATAATAACAGAAATCGCCTTTGCAAATTTTTATTGTGCAATTTTTACGCTGCATCTTAAAAGAGAAAATTCGTGTAAAAATCAGGGCAGAAATGGGGATTATTATGAAAAATGTTACAATTGCTGCCATTCAAATGGCATGTAATTCAATGGAGCCTAATACAAATATAATAAAAGCGGAACGTTTTGTTCGAGCCGCAAAAGATAAAGGTGCAAATATTATACTTTTGCCGGAACTTTTTGAGACAAAATATTTTTGTCAAGAAAGAAATTATGAATATTACAATTTAGCTACGGATGTTGACAGTAACCCTGCAATCAAACACTTTTCAAAGGTATGTGCAGAGCTTTCTATCGTTATGCCAGTCAGTTTTTTTGAAAAAAGCAACAATACAACATTTAATTCCATTGCTATGATTGATGCAGATGGAAGCATTTTAGGCATTTACAGAAAAACACATATACCAGACGACCATTATTATCAAGAAAAATTTTATTTTACACCTGGAAATACTGGTTTTAAAGTATGGGATACTGCTTATGGCAAAGTAGGTGTTGGAATTTGTTGGGACCAATGGTTTCCAGAAGCGGCAAGATGTATGACTCTTATGGGAGCTGATATCCTAATGTACCCTACTGCTATTGGTTCTGAACCAATCCTTGAATGTGACAGTCAACCGCATTGGCGCCGAGTTATGCAAGGTCATGCTGCTGCCAATATTATACCTATAGTTGCTGCTAACCGCATAGGTAAAGAGGATGTTATACCTAGTGATGAAAATGGTTATCAATCATCAAGTCTTACCTTTTATGGCTCATCTTTTATAACAAATGAAACTGGTGAAATTATACAACAGCTTAATAAAAATGAAGAAGGATTTATATGCGCCACTGTCGATTTGGATTCTATAAAACAAATGCGTCTTAGCTGGGGACTTTTTCGAGACAGAAGACCTGAATGTTATAACGATATACATAAAGCCTAAAATGAACAATTGTGAGCTGTTTATAAAACTTACAGTTTATAAAACTTGTTATTTATAAAACTTACAGTTTATAGAACTCGCAGGCTGAAAAAATGGAGGATTTTAAAATGATACGAGTAATTTTAGTAGCTTTATTTATGCTGATTGTTTTTATTGTAAGCCTAATTATGCTGCCTTTAGAATGGCTTATAGGCAAGATAAATATAAATGTCAAAGATATCAGTTCTCTACGAATGGTTCAAGCTATTTTTAAAGTTGTCCTTTTTATAAGCGGAACCAAAATAACCATCATTGGCAAAGAGAATATTCCTATTGGTGAATCTGTTTTATTTGTTGGCAACCACAGAGGAAATTTTGATACCGTTATAGCTTACAGTATTATGCCTAATATTACTGGTTTTATCGCAAAAAAAGAAATGAACAAAGTGCCTATTATACGTGTTTGGATGCGCTATCTGTACTGTCTTTTACTAGACCGTCAAAATCCAAAAGAAGGTTTAAAAACGATTTTAAAAGGTATTGAATATTTAAAAAATGGCAAATCTATTGTTATATTTCCTGAGGGAACACGCAATGATGGTGATGGTGTTTTAAAATTTCACGGGGGAAGTTTTAAACTTGCAGAAAAAAGCAACTGCAAAATTATTCCTATGGTACAAAATAATACCGAAAATATTTTAGAAACACATATGCCATTTATTAAACGAACACACACTATTATTGAATTTGGAAAGCCGATTGACGTTGCTTCTATGTCTAAAGAAGAACGCCGCAATCTACCAGATATTACTTACAATATTGTAAAAGATATATACGAACATAATAAATGTCTTATCAATCAATCAAATGCCCTATAATTTTCTTGTTTAAACGCTTTTGCTATGTTACAATATTTGGGATTTATTTATAATTAGGAGGGTTTAACAATGCCAGTTTGGAGTATTGTATTGTTAGTCATCATAGCTGTGCTTTTGGTAGCATTTATTGCTTTGTTTTTCTTTGCAAATAAGCTCAAAAAAAAGCAAGATGCTCAACAGGAACAGATTGATGCTGCCAAACAAATTATGTCTATGCTTGTCATAGATAAAAAGAAAATGAAGCTAAAAGAGTCTGGTCTGCCCAAGATGGTACTTGAACAGACACCAAAGTATCTTCGCGGTTCTAAGATGCCGATTGTTAAAGCAAAAATTGGACCAAGAATTATGTCACTGATGTGTGACCCAAAAGTATTTGACCAAATTCCTATCAAAGCTGAAATAAAAGCTGAGGTAAGTGGTATTTACATCACTGGAATTAAATCTGTGCGTGGTGGCAAAATTGTTGTAGAAGAAAAGAAGAAAAAGGGGCTATTTAAAAGAAAGAAGGGATAATAATTGCGTAATTTAACTCTTTTGACAGACTTTTATGAATTGACAATGATGCAAGGCTATTTTAAAAGTGGTAACAATCGTACTGTGATATTTGATGCATTTCACAGAAAAAATCCTTGTGATGGCGGATATGCTATTTCTTGCGGTTTAAATGAAGTCATTGATTATATAAAAAATCTAAATTTTACTTACGATGATATCAGCTATCTTAAAGGACTTCATGTCTTTGATGCCGATTTTTTGGACTACTTAAGCGGTTTTCATTTTACAGGTGATATTTATGCAATCCCTGAAGGAACTGTTATATTTCCTAAAGAACCTATTGTCAAAGTTATTGCTCCTATTATGGAAGCTCAGCTTATTGAGACAGCTATTCTTAATATTATTAACCATCAAAGCCTTATTGCAACAAAAGCAGCACGTGTATGTTATGCTGCCAAAGGCGATGGTATTATGGAGTTTGGACTAAGACGTGCACAGGGACCTGATGCTGGCATATATGGTGCTAGAGCCGCTGTTATTGCTGGCTGTGTTGGTACAAGCAATGTACTTGCTGGCAAAATGTTTGATGTTCCTGTAAAAGGAACTCATGCACATAGCTGGATTATGAGTTTTCAAGATGAATATACAGCCTTTAAAACATATGCTAATCTTTATCCACAAGCTTGTATTCTTCTTGTTGATACTTATGATACATTGCGTTCAGGCGTGCCTAATGCAATCAAAGTATTTAAAGAGATGCGTGAAGCTGGAACGCTGTCAAAAGGTTACGGAATACGTCTTGATTCTGGCGACCTTGCATATCTTTCTAAAAAAGCCCGTCGAATGTTAGATGATGCTGGTTTTCCAGATGCAATTATATCTGCTTCTAGCGACCTTGATGAGTATCTTATTGATTCTCTTAAAACACAGGGCGCAGCAATTACCTCTTGGGGGGTTGGCACCAATCTTATTACATCAAAAGATAACCCTGCATTTGGGGGTGTATATAAACTTGCTGCTGTTATGAATGATGATGGAACTTTTACACCAAAAATTAAATTATCAGAAAATTCTGAAAAAATTACAAATCCAGGAAACAAGACTATATACAGAATATATGACAATGAAGGAATGATAAAAGCAGACTTAATTGCTCTCACTGATGAACAATATAATGAAACAAATCCGCTTCTTCTTTTTGACCCTGTTGAAACTTGGAAAAAAACATTACTAAATCCTGGAGAATATACCATGCGAGAAATTATGGTACCTGTGTTTATCAAAGGAGAATGTATCTATGAAACTCCTGATGTAATGGATATACAGGCATATTGTAAAAAAGAAATGTCTACATTATGGGAAGAATCAAAGCGTTTAATCAACCCACAAGAAGTGCACATTGACCTTTCAAAAAAACTTTATGATGTTAAAAGAGCATTGCTTGATAATTATGGAGTAGTAGATTGATTTTACTAAAGTCAAATCAGATATTCGCAATCCGCTGCTTGTTTTTTATAATTAAGTATATTCTAATACAAAAAGCTTCCGTTTTAAGCGGAAGCTTTTTGTTCAAATTATAGTTATTTTATATAATTTTTAAAACGAAACAAAGATTATCAAAAAAATATATTCTCTCTAATCAAAAAACAAGCCCTGTATGATATTAACAAATGTACCTGTTTCTTTTATTGCATGAGATTTTCCATACCACCACATAGTAGTATTATTTGCACAAATCTTTATCTCACTTCCATCTTTAAGATGGTATATCATATCAATTATAGGACTGCCTTCTGTTTGTCCCCAAAGCTGATAATTTAAAAGATTTGCAGATTTTACTAAAATTTCTATTGTTTTATTATCTGTAATTTCTCTTTTTTGTGTTTCATTATAAATAATAGTAACACTTTTTACATCCTCTTTTTTGGGTAATCCTATAAGAGGGATTCCATGAAATAAAATCCATATAACTACATTTAATACACAGCTTACAATAATAACAAATAAGGTATTCCATAAAACAAATTTCCCTCCCTTTTTTTCTTTTTTCATCAATATCATTTCCTTTAATCGTTAATTTACAATTTTTTAATTGGACGGATTTTTTAAAACCCGCCACTAAATCACTTTATAGAATCCTTATAAATTGTGCTTTAATGTGTCAAGAAGAACATCAATGTAAATAATCCTGCTATAATCCACGTAAAAGGTTTAATATCTTTTACATTGCTAGTAAATACTTTAATTAATATATAAGAAATCAATCCAAATGCAATACCATAACTAATATTATAGGTAAAACACATAAATGCTATTGTTAAAAATGCTGGGACTGCAATTGATATATCTTTCCAATTAATGTCTGTAACACATCCCATCATTAAAACACCAACATAAATCAAAGCGGCTGCAGTTGCACTGCCAGGTATCAAGGCAGCAACTGGACTTAAAAACATAGCAATAAAAAACAATATTCCTGTTGTAAAAGAGGCTAGTCCTGTCCTTCCTCCTTCTGCAACGCCTGATGAAGACTCCACAAAAGTAGTAACAGTCGATGTTCCGCACACAGCACCTGCACATGTAGCAATTGCATCTGAAAGCATAGCTTTTTCAAAGTTTGGTACATTGCCATCTTTATCCAGCATACCACCTCTTGCACAAGCACCGTAAAGCGTTCCAAGCGTATCAAACATGTCCACCATACATAATGCTAATGCTGAAGTAGCAATGACTAAAATAAGGTCTGCACTAGAATGTGATGACAAATATGCTGTAAAATCAAAACCCTCTGTAAATACTTTTGCAAAAGATTCTCTTCCCCAATCACCAAAAGCAGTAAATGGATTAAAATTAAGAGAACTAAAAAATCCATCATAAAATCCTGAAACAGTAAAACCGAGCACATAATAAATGCCTGTACCGCCAACAATTCCCCATAATACTGCACCTTTAATTTTTCTATAAGATAATACAGCAATAATCACTAAAGAAGCTATTGTCACCAATCTAGGCATAATCTGTCCCCAAGTAACACCTTCTTTTAAGAGATTAAAAGATGATAAATTGACTAATGTTGCTTCATCATTAACTACCAATCCGGCATTTTGTAGTCCCAAAAATGCTATAAATAATCCTAAGCCTGCTGGTATGGCAATTCGCACACAATCAGGAATGGCATTAAACAATTTTGCTCTGATTCCTGTTAATGTAAGGACAACAAATATAATGCCATCTAATAATACAAGAACCAACGCATTGGCATAGCTAAGACCAAATGAAAAACAAATCGTATATACAAAAAACGCATTTAGTCCCATACCTGTAGCTAATCCTAGTGGCAAATTGGCTAAAAGAGCCATACACATTGTTCCTACAACTGCCGATATTGCAGTGGCAATATATATCGCATTGTAAGAAACCCCGCTCAAATTTGAGAACATATCTGCATTGACCATAAGAATATAAGCCATTGCCATAAATGTTGTAATTCCAGCCATAATTTCAATTTTGACTGTTGAGCCTTTTTCTTTCACTCTGAAAAAATTTTCCATAGGTTCTCCATTTCTACACTGCTCTTATAAACGATAAATTTTATATAAGACAGTGTTTAAATATAAAATATATGATTATAATACCATATTATTGCATAAATTTGGAATAAAATTTATCTTTTTTTTATTTATTTTGCATAATATATTAATCTGCTATTTCTATGCTGCTTTTTATATTGAAAACACATAAACTTTTTAGCAGCTTTGTCAAATAATGTACAGATACTAATTCTTTATATATGAGATAGAACAAAGCATTAAAAACTTAAAATTTTTATAATGGTTCTATGATTATATCAATCTTAGACATTGACATATGTTCTTTTTCCATAGATAAATCATACTCTATGCTTATAAATATCATATTTTGTTTTGTTTTGATATTAATGCTTTTCGTATCTATCACCATATTGATTTTTCCATAAGGTGTATTATAAATACTTTCTGTTTTTACTTTTTCTATAAATGTCATTTTGCTATTTACAATACCTTTTTTTATTATCTCTATCTTAATTTCATCAATATTATTATCAATCTTTAACAAATTATTACTCACTACCTGTGTTTCAATTTCTTCAACATATTTTATATATATCTGCCTGCCAATTTTTTGATAAAGTCCTTTACATTCTGTCTCAACTATATTTTCTATTGATTCTTGACAATCTACATTTTTAAAACTAGATGATATACTTGGTATATCACTATTAATGTTTTTGTGTACACCTTTTATTTTAATTCGCACTTCTTTTTTTGTATTATTTTCTATATCAATCATTGATATTTTAGAGCTCCTTTAATTTTCTATTTTTATAATATTATACCCTTCAAACTCCTTATAAGTTAATTATTATTCATCTCTATCTTTTTCTTCTTTCTTTAAAACAAGACTTTTATTTAATTGGTCGTAATAAATTTTTAATCTGCTCTTTCCCTTCTCTAAATTAAGATTTTCCAAAATACTTTTAGGCATTCGGATTCTCATATCTTGCTGCAAAACATAAGTATCCAAATAAATCAATTCATTATCCATATTACCCCTCCATTCTCACTCAAACTGCAAATTTTAACATAAACACAAACCTATGTGTAAAAAATTTACTTTTCACACTATTTTCATTTAGTTCTATTATAGTCTAATTATAATCTATTTTTAGTCTAAAATCAACTTTTTTATAATGTTACAATGTAACATTAAGCTAATATAACTTTATATAATATAACAAAAAAGGCAGAACCAATTTTTTCGGTTCTGCCCTACCTAACATAATAAATCTTATTTAACCCTATCCTCCACAACCTTCCCATCGCATATCACAATCGTTCTATCAGTCATATCTGCTACTTGACTATCATGTGTGACAACAATAACCGTTTTTCCATCATTGTTAATCTCCCTTAAATATTTCATTACTTCTTTTCCAGTATTTTGGTCTAATGCTCCTGTTGGCTCGTCCGCCAGCAAAATATCACAATCTGTAACAAGCGCTCTGGCAATTGCTACCCTTTGCTGCTGACCTCCTGACATTTTTGCCGGAATCTTATCTTTAACATCGGTAATTCCCAAATAATTCATTTTTTCTTCAATGATTCGTTTTCTTTCCGACCTTTTTACATTCTTTACCAACAAGGGAAGTTCTATATTTTCATATGCTGTATAATAATCCATTAAAGCAAAATTTTGAAAAACAAATCCAATTTTTTCTTTTCTTACTTTATCTACATCTTTTCGCTTAAGCTGTGTAATATCTTCTCCATCTAATAAATATGTTCCTGCTGTGGCAGTATCCATACAGCCTATAATATTAAGAAGCGTGGATTTGCCAGAACCTGACGGTCCCATAATAGCAACAAACTCTCCATTTTTAATGGTAATGGAAGCCTCATCAAGTGCCTTGCTGTCTTGTATTTCTTTATTATATATCTTTGTTATTTTATCTAATTCTATCATATCAATACCTGTGCCTTTTTTGTAATTATTCTATTAATCAATCGCCACTTTTTTCATGCTATTTATTTGTCGATTTTTACTATTTTTTATAAATATCTTTCTTTGTGCGTTTTCTTAAATCACTTTTAATCCACCCTCACTGCCTGTGCATTTTGCATTTTCATCACTCTATATATTGGATACATAACCGATATAATAGTTGTTATAACTAAAATACCTGCTAATTCTCCTAATGTTTCTAATTTGATATAAACATTAAGATACTCATTAAACCAGCCTTTTCCCAATAAATATATTGCTATAAAGAATGCCAATGCTGTTATTATCATTGCTGCCATATCCTTTACTAACATTCCTATTAAACGCAGTTTTGAATATCCAAAAGTCTGTCTGACTGCAATTTCTTTTCTTCGGGATATTATCCAAAAATAAGATATAATAATATTATTTACAAGACAAAATACATACACAATATAATTTACTTTTATATTCTCTTTTGCATATGTAGTTGATATGGTTTCTTTTCCTTCACTTACATCTATATTTGCATTTGCAGATGCCATATTATCCGTGTTTATAATATTGACATATAATGTATTGTATTGTTCTTTTAATTCGTCAATTGTATAATTATTACTGTCTATATGTATTTCATATTCTGTCATATTTAATATATGATTTAATGTCTTTTCTCCTATAGAATTAATATGAAAAATAATCTTATTATCCCAATAATCGGTTTCACTTCCAAGAATACCTACTACTTCATATTCCTCCATACAAAAAGTAAGATACTTTCTTCCATTTTTGTCAATTGCACTTTTATATTTATTTCTCCCTACTGCCACTACCTTTTTTCCATAATCCGACTGTTGTGTTCCTGGTATATGTCCGCTCACTAATTTATATGGAAGTTCCTCACTGACTTTTAACAGCATTTCTGCCCGAAATGCTGAATTTAATTCTTCACATGTCACTGACATTTTTCCGCTAAGCAAAATATTTCCTTTATTCACGCCATTATTTGCCTGTGATAAAATATCTTTCCCAGATGTATTTACTTTTGCTATAATTCTATAATCATAAATTGCATCTTTTCTTTCATTTTCTTTCATCATTGCACTGTTATATATCTGAAGCGCCCCAAAGATAGTAATATATGCAATAAGCTGTCCTACTATAAAACATATAGATACAAATCGATAACGAAACAATGTTGTTATAAACGCTTTTATAGTAATCACTCTCCTTTTTTTATCATTTCTGCTGGCGTTTTTTGTTTCATTATTTTTAACGGAACAAAAGAGGCAGCAAAAATAATCACACATCCACATAACAATATAATGATTGGAATCATAATATTATGGGTAGTCATCCATATATCGCGAAAAAAACGAACTGTTCCCTCTTTCTTTGGATACATTCGATTGATGTCATAATTTTTTAATACCCATGCCCATACAGAGCCTAACAATACAATAAGCGTATCATAAAGTATTATCAGCTTTTTTATATCGCTAAATGTCACCCCCACCGTATACATAATTCCATATTCTCTCATCTTCATCATACACATTGCTGTTATTACAGTTGTTACGGATATAATAGCAAGAATCATTAACATTATTGAAGCAGTAAGACGTTTATTATCAGACATTCCATAAGAGGCTTTCCAATCTTGTATAGACTCTTGTACATTTTCAATTCTTATATCATAATTACACGCACGCGCCAACTTTCTAAGTTGATTTGAAACCTCATAATTGTCCTTTGCATCACATACATAATAAATATATGCTGGTGATGTATCTTGTATAAATCCTTCATAATCATCAACGCATACAAGCATTTTATTATCCATCAATGTATCAGAATAAGCACCAATATCATATCTGCTGGCACAATGAGCCTCTTTTTTTAACACACCTGCAACAACAAATTTTCCACTTTTATTTTTTAAAGTAAAACAATCCCCTACGGATATATAATCCTTCATATCACTGCCAATAAATACAGGATAAACATCTTTATCACCGTTTTTTAATATATTTTTTTCTTCTTGAGATAAATAAAAATTTCCTAAATCAAGCGTTGATTTTTCAGTAATAACAATTGGTATAATTTCATCACTTTTGATTTTTTCAGGCAAATTTATATTTTCAGGTATAAAATTATTAGTAGAAAATCTACCATAATATTTTATTTTATCTACTTCTTTTATTCGTTCTAAAAAATCATGGTACTCCTTTGTCTTATCCTCATTCGTGCTTTGGTAAGTTATTCGATTGACACATTCTGTTTTTTCAGCATATGTATTTGTATAATTGTCTATTATTTGCATTTCATATAAATAATTAGAAATGCTTTCATCTATCATATATATTGCTATAAAACTCATACAAACAAGCAATACAGACAGCAATAGATTTCTTTTAATCATATCTATTAAAATTTTTAGAGTAGCTTTTATGCTCATAAAATTATGAACCTTTCATCTTTATTTCATTTTATATCTACATTTTTCACTTCTATCTCTGATTCAAGCGGATATTCACAATCCGCTGCGCTACTTGCTCGGGTGTTTAACACCCTAACCTCATAGCTACTATCGTAACGCAAGTCCCCACTTTCTCCACTTATGCCTTTGCATCATTGAAGTGGGGGGGACTTCCTTGATAAGGTTAAATTTTATATTTTTTAATATATAAATTTATCTTTATTCTTTTCTTTCCACTTCTGATAAACTTGCTCATTATCAATTTTATATCCAAATCCATACCACGCATATGTATATTCATCCATTATTTCACCTGTCAATTCCATCTCTATAATAATGTCTTTATACTTATCATCTGCTATAATTTCTGAAAAATCCATATAATAATTGCCGCTTTCTGTAAGCTCGATTTCGGCTAATGTATCTAACTGACATTCTCCATTATGATATTTTTTTAATATCGCAATTCTATTGGGGTACTGATACTTACCACTATCAATTTTTTCACTGTTTTCAAAGGTTTCTTCTGGAATCCCATAAATAAACAACTTTGTTGTATTTGAATGATTATAAAATCCTTCATACATATTTACAGATATACAAGCTACACCAAATTTATCTACTACTTTATTATTATCACGCAGCAAATAATTCCACATTCCTATAACACCTATTTTTTCTTTTACTTGTCCAGCATTCATAAATTCAGAAGAAGTATATTCTTTTATATAAGGTGTTTTATATCCTATATCCATTTCTTTTTTATGTATGTTTCCTATAAATATACCATCTGGTTTTATTTTTTGATTTAAAAACTCTTTTCTTTCTATTGCAATATCAGACATTTTATCATCCATCAGATTAATAAAATCAGCTGTATCAATCACTGCATCACCTTCAGGCTGCCAGTCTGGTATTGCCATATAAGTAATTTCTGTTTTATCTCTTAATGTATATACTCTGTAATTATCTTTAACAACAAAATTTGTATAAAAAGAACCCAAATAATCCTTATTATTTTGAATGTTCATACTAGGATTTTCCAGCGTTAAACTAGATTCTTGTGTTTTTGTTTCTTCAGGCTTACGGTTATTATTACAGCCAGTAATAGATAAAGCAAATAAGCAGATTATCAACGTATACACTTTTCTTTTCATATTCACCCTCACTTCTACCCTGCTTTTTTCACAAAAACCTTTAATTATTTTAGCAACTTTATGTCCGTCAATATACAAACACTAACTATGTGTTAAATCTTGTTTAGCTTATAAAATAATATATTAACTGCCTGATACCGTAACACCTGTTATTATTCTATTATGTATTACAAACATATTTGCCTGATAGTCCTCCGCCCATTCATAAGAACGAGATACATAGGCTTCTTTAAAATGATATCCTGTATCCGTCATTACTTCTTGTCCATCATCATAAGTAATTTTAAGTTTTACTTTATATTGATAATTATTATTTCCCCATGCTTTTGCCTCACATGACCTCATTCCTGATTCATAATCTACGTTTAACATATAATTTCCCATATCCTTATATTCTTTATTGAATAATTCATATATATATGTATCTGCAAATGCGGTAACTCCGCTAATTAATGTTATTATAAATGCAGCAGCACAAATTTTTCTAACTTTTTTTAATTTCATAATCTTATCCTCCTATTTCTATTATAAATTTATATTATCATATAATGTATTAAAAATCCATTACTCTTGTATATATAAATCATTTATATAATAATTATTTTAATTAGTAAATTTATTTTTACCCTTCTTTTTACGCTATCTTTTATACATAACAAGTTAATGACAAGATATCTTCATGCTTCAATCTTATATTTAAAATTTACAGCAATATAATATTATCAAAATATAAATCGTATTTTTTCCATTCTGCACTTATTGATAATGTTATTTCAAAAAATTATTATCATTTAATTTTTAGTTTCTTATATTTTCTTACATATACCAAAATTGCTAATATAAATTAATACTTCATATCTTTTTATTCATTTTAATAAATATTTTCTCACTCAACATTTACAGCTTGTGCATTCTGCATTTTCATAACTCTATATATTGGATACAAAACAGATATAATCGTTGTTAAAATTAAAATTCCTGCTAATTCTCCCAATGTATCCAGTTTTATATAAACATTCAAATACTGATTGAACCAGTTTTTTCCCAACAAATATATGGTTATAAAAAAAGCCAATGCAGTTATTAGCATTATAGCCATATCCTTTACTAACATTCCTGCCAAACGCAGTTTTGAATATCCAAACGTCTGCCGGACTGCAATCTCTTTTCTTCTTGATATTATCCAAAAATAAGATATGATAACATTATTGATAAGACAAAAGATATATACAATATAATTCACTCTTATATTTTCTTGATAATATGTACTTAATAGCGTTTCTTCTCCCTCGCTTGTATCAACAATAGCATGAACAGACGCCATATTATCCGCATTGACAATATTGGTATATAATGTATCATATTCTTCCTTTAATTCATCTGTTGTATAGTTGTTGCTATCTATATGAATTTCAAAATTATTTTCTTTATCTAATATGTAATTTAATGTCCTTTCTCCTATGGAATCAATATGAAAAACAACTCTGTTATCCCAATAATCCGACTCGCTTCCAAGCACCCCCACTACTTCATATTCTTCCATACAATATGTCAAATATTTTTTGCCATCTTTATCAATGGCATTTCTATACTTTTTTCTTCCTACTGCTACAACTCTTTTTCCTGCATCTTCTTCCTGTGTTCCTGGTATATGCCCGCTTATAACTTTATAGGGAAGCTCCTCGCTAATCTTTAATAATAATTCCGCCCTATCATTTAAACCATTTGTCTGCTCACATGCCACAGACATTCTTCCGCTAAGCAAAATATTTCCTTTATTCACACCCTTATTTGCCTGTGATAAAATATCTTTTCCAGATACACTCACCTGTGCTGTTATCCTATAAGCATAAATTGCATTTTTTCGTTCATTTTCTTTTATAATTGCACTGTTATATATCTGAAGTGCCCCAAAAACAGCTATATATGCAATAAGCTGTCCAATAATAAAACATATAGATACAAATTGATATCGAAACACTTTTACTCTTGATGCTTTTATCTGCATTGACCCTTTTTTTATCATTTCTGCTGGATTTTTTCGTTTCATTATTTTTAATGGAACATAAGAAGCAGCTAAAATAATGACACACCCACAAATCAATATAAGAACTGGCATAATAAGATTATGTGTTGTTCTCCACATATTGCGGTAAAATTCAAATTTTCCATTATTAGGATACATTTCATTGATTTTATAATTTTTCAATAACCATGCACATACTGAACCAAACAACACAACAAGAATATCATAAAGGATTATCAATTTTTTTATATCGCCAAATGTTACACCAATTGTATACATAATTCCATATTCTCGTGTTTTCATCATACACATTGCTGTCACTACAGTTGTTACAGATATAATTGCAAGGAATAAAAGCATAACTGTTGCTATAAAGCGTTTATTATCAGACATTCCATTACTGGTTCGCCAAGACTGTATTGATTCTTGTTTATTCTCAATCCATATATCATAATCACATTCTTTTGACAATTTTCTAAGCTGACTGGACACCTCTTCATTATCTTTTTCATCACATACATAATAAATATAATCATCTATGCCATTCGTAAATTTATCTACATCTTCCACGCAAACAAGCATTTTTGTATCCATCAATGTATCAGAATATGTACTAATTCCCCATCTGCTTGGAGCATTTGCACCTTTTTTTAATACTCCAGCAACAATAAATTTTTCATCTCTATGTTTAAATGTAAGTATATCACCTAAAGATAAAAAATCTTTTATATCACTGCCAATAAAAATAGGATATATATTATCATCATGATTTTTTAAAATATTCTTTTCTTCTTGTGTCAAATAAAAATTTCCTAAATCAAGCATTGACGGTTCAGTAATAACAGTCTGTACTAATATCATATCACGCTCTTTAAATGTATCAGGCAAATCAAAATTTTCTGGAAAAAAATTATCTATGCCAAATTTCCCATAATATTTTATTTTATCAACTTCTTTCATTCTTCCTAAAAAATCATAATGTTGCTGAACTTTGCTTTCATCAGAACTTGGCTGTGTTATAGTATTTATATCTTCTGTTTTTTCAGAATATGTATTTTTAAAAGCAACGATTGTCTCCAAATTATACAAATAATCACACACACTTTCATCTACCATATATATTGAAATAAAACTTATAAAAACAAGCAGCACTGATAACAATATGTTTCTTTTTATCATGGTAATTAAAATTTTTAGGGTAGCTTTTATACTCATAAATTGATAAACCTTTCATCTATAATATTAAACTTTAACAATCTATCATTAGAGGTCGTTGCAAAATAAAAACTTCATATCAGATATGACAATTATTTCAATAAATTATAACTATACCTGATGATAAATTTTTTTAACAATCCCATAAATTGCATTAGAAAACAGTTACAAAAACTATTTTCCAATGCAAAAATATGTTATTAATATAAATAAAACTTACAAAATAGGATAAATTTTATTTTATTATCAACTGCCATATACTGTAACCATGTCTCTTATCATTAAACCTTCTCTTACAATGATTGTAGCCTTATAATCATCTACGTCATCATATCGATTATTTATTTTTGCTCTGCCTTTTATATAACCAGTACTTCGCTCTTCTTCTTGTCTATCCCTATAATAAGTTGTTAAATCTATTTTATATTGATAGTTATCTGACCCCCATGCTTCTACATAGCAATTTCTCATACCTGATGCATAATTTACTTCAAACATATATTGTCCATAATCATCTTGAAATGAATTACTAATATAAGTGTCTGCAAATGCTGTTGTACTGCCAACTAATGCTGTCATTGCTGCGACAGCTAAAATTTTTTTAATTTTGTTTTTCATATGTTTATCTCCTTTTTAATATACAAATTTATCTGTATTTTCTGCTTTCCAATCTTGATAAGCCTGTTCATTTACAGTCTTATACTCAAAACCTTCCCACGCATATGTATATTCATCGGTTACTTCACCTGTCAATTCTATTTTTAAAATAATATTTTGATAAGTATTATTGGCTATAATTTCTGAAAAATCCATATAATAATTACCACTTTTTGTAAGTTCTATATCTGTTAAAATATCTAGCTTACATTCTCCATTATTGTATTTTTCTAATATGGTTTCTGATGATTCCCTTACTGACTTACCATCTTCAATTTTAATAGTATCTTTAAAAGTCTCTTCTGGAACTCCATAAAGTAACAACCTTGTTGCATTTGAAGAATGATAAAATCCTTCATACATATTAATAGAAATACAAAATATGTTATATTTATTTATGGTCTCCTTATTATCTTTCAGCAAAAAATCCCATAATCCTATAGTTTCTGTTAATCTCCTTTTGCTTACTGCTTCCTCAGCAATTATATCAGAAGTATATCCTTTTATATATGGAATTGCATATCCCATATATATTTGTTTTGAATCTTTCCATTCTTTGGACATACCACTTGGTTTTAATTTTTCTTTTAAAAAATCAATTCTTTTTTGTGTAATGTCAGACATTTCATCATCTATCGCATTAACAAAATCGGCTGTATCAATTACTGAATCACCTTCAGGCTGCCAATCTGGTATTGCTATATTAATATCCATATTTTTTGATTTTTCTATTATTCTATATACTCTATATTTATCTTGAATCACAAAATTTGTATAAAAAGAGCTAAGAGAATCTTTATCATTTTGAACATCTGTACTAGGGTTTTCTATAGTTATATTATGTTCTTGTGTGTTTTTCTCTTCAGGTATATTATTATCATTGCAACCAATAATAAATAAAGCTAAAAAAGCAATTAACAATATATATATCTTTTTTTTCATAACTCCCCCTTAAAATCACCTTAGAAAACAGCTATTAAACTGTTTCCTAAGGCAAAATCATTCATTAGCTGCCTGATACCCAAACATCACCTGTTATATATATGCCATCTCTTACAGCCATATATGCCTGATAATCCTCTGCCCATTCATATGAACTTGTTATTCTTGCGCTGCCTGCTATAAATCCTGTATCTCTTACCACTTCTTGTCCATCACTATAAACTGTTATTAACTTTACTTTATAATTATACTCTTTTGACCCCCATGCACATGCATCACATGACCTCATACCAGATGAGGAATTTACATCAAGCATATACTTGCCATATCCATCTACAAAATTTTCATTTATATAAGTATCTGCAAATGCTGTCACAGAGCCAACTAATGCTACCATTGATGTAACAGCCAATAATTTTTTACATTTGCTAAATTTCATGATAAACCCTCCTTATCATATGGTTGCTTTTGTTAATATAGCATCATTGATATCTACAATGCTGCACAAGTTACTATTTAGTACATTGATATGAATCTTTTGTTTTCACCTCCTCTGACACTTTTAACTTACAAACAAATAAAAACCTGTTTTGTAATTTCTTGTGCTTTTTAATTGTATGTATACATCAATTTTTTATCATAATCTTTTTAATATTAAACATTAAATAAACTGTTTTTTATATTTTATAAAATACCATAAAAAATTTAATAATACTATCCATAACTTTTTATATTTTAGTTAATTCAATATTCGCCCCTTCTATAACATCGAAACAAAAGACTTCCTTGATAAGGTTAAATACTTCCTTACTCCATATTTACAGCTTGTGCATTCTGCATTTTCATAACTCTATATATTGGATACAAAACAGATATAATCGTTGTTAAAATTAAAATTCCTGCTAATTCTCCCAATGTATCCAGTTTTATATAAACATTCAAATACTGATTGAACCAGTTTTTTCCCAACAAATATATGGTTATAAAAAAAGCCAATGCAGTTATTAGCATTATAGCCATATCCTTTACTAACATTCCTGCCAAACGCAGTTTTGAATATCCAAACGTCTGCCGGACTGCAATCTCTTTTCTTCTTGATATTATCCAAAAATAAGATATGATAACATTATTGATAAGACAAAAGATATATACAATATAATTCACTCTTATATTTTCTTGATAATATGTACTTAATAGCGTTTCTTCTCCCTCGCTTGTATCAACAATAGCATGAACAGACGCCATATTATCCGCATTGACAATATTGGTATATAATGTATCATATTCTTCCTTTAATTCATCTGTTGTATAGTTGTTGCTATCTATATGAATTTCAAAATTATTTTCTTTATCTAATATGTAATTTAATGTCCTTTCTCCTATGGAATCAATATGAAAAACAACTCTGTTATCCCAATAATCCGACTCGCTTCCAAGCACCCCCACTACTTCATATTCTTCCATACAATATGTCAAATATTTTTTGCCATCTTTATCAATGGCATTTCTATACTTTTTTCTTCCTACTGCTACAACTCTTTTTCCTGCATCTTCTTCCTGTGTTCCTGGTATATGCCCGCTTATAACTTTATAGGGAAGCTCCTCGCTAATCTTTAATAATAATTCCGCCCTATCATTTAAACCATTTGTCTGCTCACATGCCACAGACATTCTTCCGCTAAGCAAAATATTTCCTTTATTCACACCCTTATTTGCCTGTGATAAAATATCTTTTCCAGATACACTCACCTGTGCTGTTATCCTATAAGCATAAATTGCATTTTTTCGTTCATTTTCTTTTATAATTGCACTGTTATATATCTGAAGTGCCCCAAAAACAGCTATATATGCAATAAGCTGTCCAATAATAAAACATATAGATACAAATTGATATCGAAACACTTTTACTCTTGATGCTTTTATCTGCATTGACCCTTTTTTTATCATTTCTGCTGGATTTTTTCGTTTCATTATTTTTAATGGAACATAAGAAGCAGCTAAAATAATGACACACCCACAAATCAATATAAGAACTGGCATAATAAGATTATGTGTTGTTCTCCACATATTGCGGTAAAATTCAAATTTTCCATTATTAGGATACATTTCATTGATTTTATAATTTTTCAATAACCATGCACATACTGAACCAAACAACACAACAAGAATATCATAAAGGATTATCAATTTTTTTATATCGCCAAATGTTACACCAATTGTATACATAATTCCATATTCTCGTGTTTTCATCATACACATTGCTGTCACTACGGTTGTTACAGATATAACTGCAAGAAATAAAAGCATAACTGTCGCTATAAAGCGTTTATTATCAGACATTCCATTACTGATTCGCCAAGACTGTATTGATTCTTGTTTATTATCAATCCATATATCATAGTCACATTCTTTTGACAATTTTCTAAGCTGACTGGACACCTCTTCATTATCTTTCTCATCACATACATAATAAATATAATCATCTATATCATTCGTAAATTTATCTACATCATCCACACAAACAAGCATTTTTGTATCCATCAACGTATCAGAATATGGAGTAACCCCCCATCTGCTTGGAGCATTTGCACCTTTTTTTAATACTCCAGCAACAATAAATTTTTCATCTCTATGTTTAAATGTAAGTATATCACCTAAAGATAAAAAATCTTTCATATCACTGCCAATAAAAATAGGATATATATTATCATCATGATTTTTTAATATATTTTTTTCTTCTTGTGTCAAATAAAAATTCCCCAAATCAAGCGTTGATTGCTCAGTAATAACAATTTGTAATATTGTATCATGTATTTTAAATTTATCAGGCAAATCAAAACTTTCTGAAAAAAAATTACTTATACTAAATTTCCCATAATATTTTATTTTATCGACTTCTTTCATTCTTTCTAAAAAATCATAATGCTGCTGAACTTTACTTTCATCAAAACTTGGTTGTGTTATAGTATTTATATCTTCTGTTTTTTCGGAATATGTATTCTTAAATACATCAATTATTCGCAGTTCATACAAATAATTGCACATACTCTCGTCTACCATATATATTGAGATGAAACTCATAAGAACCAGCAGTATTGATAACAATATATTTCTTTTTATCATTGTTATTAAAATTTTTAGAACAGCTTTTATACTCATAAATTGATAGACCTTTCATCTACAATATTAAACTTTAACAATCCATCATTAGAGGTCGTTGCAAAATAAAAAATTCATATTATATATGACAATTATTTCAATAAATTATAACTATATTTGATGATAATTTTTTTAACAATCCTATAAATTGCATTAGAAAATAATTATAAAAACTATTTTCTAATGCAAAAATATATTATTAACATAAATAAAACTTGTAAAATATAATAAATTTTGTTTTACTATCAACTGCCTGATACTGTAACCATGTCTCTTATCATTATACCTTCTCTTACAATGATTGTAGCCTCATAATCATCCACTTCCTCATATGGATTATCTATCTTTACATATTCTGATTCAAATTTGGTACTTCGGTCTACTGGTGCTATATTTTTATAATAAATTGTCAACAATATTTTATATTGATAGTTATCTGACCCCCATGCTTCTACATTACAATTTCTCATACCTGATGCATAATCTACTTCAAACATATATTTTCCATAATCATCTTGAAATGAATTACTAATATAAGTGTCTGCAAATGCTGTTATACTGCCAACTAATGCTGTCATTGCTGCGACAGCTAAAATTTTTTTAATTTTGTTTTTCATATGTTTATCTCCTTTTTAATATACAAATTTATCTGTATTTTCTGCTTTCCAATCTTGATAAGCCTGTTCATTTACAGTCTTATACTCAAAACCTTCCCACGCATATGTATATTCATCGGTTACTTCACCTGTCAATTCTATTTTTAAAATAATATTTTGATAAGTATTATTGGCTATAATTTCTGAAAAATCCATATAATAATTACCACTTTTTGTAAGTTCTATATCTGTTAAAATATCTAGCTTACATTCTCCATTATTGTATTTTTCTAATATGGTTTCTGATGATTCCCTTACTGACTTACCATCTTCAATTTTAATAGTATCTTTAAAAGTCTCTTCTGGAACTCCATAAAGTAACAACCTTGTTGCATTTGAAGAATGATAAAATCCTTCATACATATTAATAGAAATACAAAATATGTTATATTTATTTATGGTCTCCTTATTATCTTTCAGCAAAAAATCCCATAATGACTTAGTCCTTATTAGTATTCTTTTATTTACAGTCTCAGCAACTATATCAGAAGTATATTCTTTTATATATGGAGTTGCATATCCTATAAATATCTCTTTTGAATCTTTCCATTCTTTAGACATACCATTTGGTCTTAATTTTTCCTTTAAAAAGTCAATTCTTTTTTGTGTAATATCAGACATTTCATCATCTATTGCATTAACAAAATCAGCTGTATCAATCACTGCATCACCTTCAGGCTGCCAATCTGGTATTGCTATATTAATATCCATATTTTTTGATTTTTCTATTATTCTATATACTCTATATTTATCTTGAATCACAAAATTTGTATAAAAAGAGCTAAGAGAATCTTTATCATTTTGAACATCTGTACTAGGGTTTTCTATAGTTATATTATGTTCTTGTGTGTTTTTCTCTTCAGGTATATTATTATCATTGCAACCAATAATAAATAAAGCTAAAAAAGCAATTAATAATATATATATTTTCTTTTTCATAAATCCTCCTTAAAATCACCTTAGAAAACAGCTATTAAACTGTTTTCTAAGGCAAAATCATTCATTAACTGCCTGATACCCAAACTTTATCTCTTATTTCTATGCCATCTCTTACAGCCATAAATGCCTGATAATCCTCTGCCCATTCATATGAACTTGTTATTCTTGCACTTCCTGCTGTAAATCCTGTTTCTCTTATCACTTCTTGTCCATCACTATAAACTGTTATTAACTTTACATTATAATCATACTCTTTTGACCCCCATGCACATGCATCACATGACCTCATACCAGATGAGGAATTTACATCAAGCATATACTTGCCATATCCATCTACAAAATTTTCATTTATATAAGTATCTGCAAATGCTGTCACAGAGCCAACTAATGCTACCATTGATGTAACAGCCAATAATTTTTTACATTTGCTAAATTTCATGATAAACCCTCCTTATCATATGGTTGCTTTTGTTAATATAGCATCATTGATATCTACAATGCTGCACAAGTTACTATTTAGTACATTGATATGAATCTTTTGTTTTCACCTCCTCTGACACTTTTAACTTACAAATAAAAGTTTCTTTTGTAATTTTCTGTGTTTTTCTTAATTGTATGTATGCATCAATCTTCCATAGTAAGCTTTTTAACAATAAGCATTGAACAAATTATTTTTTATATTTTGCTTTTGTAAGATATTATGAAAAAATTTGATGATACTACCTATATTTTCATTTATTTATATTATTTATTTTAGTACAAATTTATTATATCATGTATAAATAAAAAAACAATTGATATTTATATATATTAAATATTTATATATATAATAATATCACTTACTTATTTTAGTATAAAAAACTATGTATTTATAATTTTATTATAAAAATTATTATCACTTATTTTTAAGTTCTTACATCTTTTGTATATAGCAAAATTTTCAATATGAATTAATAAAATTAAATCCTTTATTTTTTATTCTTTACTATATGCTTTCAATATACAAATTTATCTGTATTTTTTGCTTTCCAGTCTTGATAAGCTTGCTCATTAGTAATTTTATATTCAAAGCCATACCACGCATATGTATATTCATTGGTTACTTCACCTGTCAATTCCATTTCCATTATAATATCTTTATATTCATCTTTTTCTATAATTTCTGAAAAATCCATATAATAGTTACCACTCTTTGTAAGCTCTATTTCAACTATTGTATCTAACTGACATTCTCCATTATGATATTTTTCTAGTATTGTATCTGTTTTAGGATATTTATATCTTCCATTTTCTGTACTTAAATTACTTTCAAAAGTGTCTTCTGGAACTCCATAAATTAACAACTTTGTTGAATTTGAAAAACGATAAAATTCTTCATACATATTTACAGACACACAAACCACATCATATTTATCTACTGCTTCCTGATTATTACGCAGTAAAAAATCCCATAACCCTTCAGCACTTATTGTTTCTGTTCTACTTGCAGCCTTAACATATATATCAGAAGTATATTCTTTTATATATGGAGTTTTAAATCCCATAAATAATTGTCCTGAATCTTTCCATTCTTTAGACATACCACTTGGTCTTAATTTTTCCTTTAAGAAATCAATTCTTTTTTGTGTAATACTAGACATTTCATCATCTATCATATTAACAAAATCGGCTGTGTCAATTACTGCATCATCTTCTGGCTGCCAATCTGGTATTGCTATATTAGCATCCATATTCTCTGATTTTTCTATTATTCTATATACTCTATATTTATCTTGAATCACAAAATTTGTATAAAAAGAACTAAGAGAATCTTTGTTATTTTGAACATCTACACTAGGATTTTCTACAGTTATATTATATCCTTGTGTATTTTTCTCTTCAGGTATATGATTATCATTACAGCCAACAATAAATAAAGCTAAAAAACTAATTACTGATATATATACTTTTTTTTTCATAATTTTTCTCCTTAAAATCACCTTAGAAAACAACTAGTCAAGAGGATATTCGCAACCCGTTACGCTACTTACTTAAACCACCTAGCTACTATCATAGCTTTTCAGTGAGAACTTATACTTCCACTGAAACAAGCAAGTCCCCACCTTCACTTATGCCTTTACAGCATTGAAGTGGGGAACTTCCTTGATAAGGTTAAACTGTTTTCTAAGACAAAATCATTAATTAACTACCTGATATCCAAACTCTATGTCTTATCTCTACACCATCTCGTACAGCCATAAATGCCTGATAATCTTCCGCCCATTCATATGAACGGAATATATAAGCATTGCCATTATTATACCCTGTATCATTTATTATTTCTTGTCCATCATACAAAACAGTGGTCAATTCAATTTTATACTGATAACTATCTGACCCCCATGCTCTTGCCTCACATGACCTCATACTTGATGAGGAATTTACATCAAGCATATACTTTCCATAACCATCTTTAAAATTTTCATTTATATAGGTATCTGCAAATGCTGTCACAGAGCCAACTAATGCTGCCATTGATATAACAGCCAATAATTTTTTACATTTGCTAAGTTTCATGATAAACCCTCCTTATCATATGGTTGCTTTTGTTCATGTGGCATTATATATATTTACAATGCTACATAAGTTACTATTTAGTACATTGATATGAATCTTTTGTTTTCACCTCCTCTGACACTTTTAACTTACAAATAAAAGTTTCTTTTGTAATTTTCTGTGTTTTTCTTAATTGTATGTATGCATCAATCTTCCATAGTAAGCTTTTTAACAATAAGCATTGAACAAATTATTTTTTATATTTTGCTCTTGTAAGATATTATAAAAAAATTTGATGATACTACCTGTGATTTTCTATTTTTTTTATTTTATTATATTATTTTTTATATACAAATTTATTATATCATGTATAAATATAAAAACAAGTGATATTTATATATATTAAACATTTATATATATAAAAATATCACTTACTTATTTTAGTATAAAAAACTATGTATTTATAATTTTATCATAAAAATTATTATCACTTATTTTTAAGTTCTTACATCTTTTGCATATAGGAAAATTTTCAATATGAATTAATAAAATTAAATCCTTTATTTTTTTATTCTTTACTATATGCTTTCAATATACAAATTTATCTGTATTTTTTGCTTTCCAGTCTTGATAAGCTTGCTCATTATCTATTTTATAGGCAAACCCATACCACGCATATGTATATTCATCGGTTACTTCGCCTGTCAATTCCATTTCTATAATAATATCTTTATATTCATCTTTTTCTATAATTTCTGAAAAGTCCATATAGTAATTGCCGCTTTCTACAAGTTCAATTTCTGCCAATATATCTAACTGACATTCTTCATTATGATATTTTTTAATTATTGCATTTATATCTGGTTGTTTATACCATTCATATTTACCACCGACATCCTCATCTTCCATAAAATTTTCCAATAAGTTGTTTTCAAAAGTCTCTTCTGAAACTCCATAAATAAACAACTTTGTTGTATTTGAAAAATTATAAAATCCCTCATACATATTTATAGACATACAAACTACATTATATTTATCTATAATATCACCACTATCATTTTGTCCATAATGCCATAATCCTGTAAAGGCAGTTCGTTCTCTTTCTTGTCCAGCCCTTGCAAACATGTTATCAGAAGACATATATTCTTTTACATAAGGAGTCTTATATTTCATAAATAACTCTCTTTTTTCTTTCTTATCTGTCATCATTCCGCTTGGTCTTAATTTTTCATTTAAAAAATCTCGTCTCTTTTTCACAGCATCAAATATTTTATCATCCATTAAATTAATAAAATCGGCTGTATCAATTACTATTCTATCTTTAAACTGCCAATTTGGTACTGCTACATTATTACTTTTCGTATTTTCTGTTATTGTATAAATTTTATAATTATCTTTAATAACAAAATTTGTATAAAATGAACTCAAAGGGGCACTATCCTCTTGAACATCTATGCCTGGATTTTCTATTACTGCATTGTATTCTTGCGTTTTTGTTTCTTCAGGTATATTGTTATTATTACAACCAGTTAAAAACAAAATAAATAAGAAAATTGCAAATATATATTTTTTTCTTTTCATAATTTTTCTCCTTAAAATAACATTAGAAAACAATTATTAAAAATTATTTTCTAATGTAAAGCTTATTTAATTAGCGGCCTGAAAAACTAACATCTGCTCTAATTTCTCCATTATATCTTACAGCCATATAAACTTGATAATCCTCTGCCCATTCATACGAACGAGACACATATGCATTATTATATTGAAATCCTGTATTATTTACTACTTCTTGTCCATCATAAAAAACAGTGGTCAATTTTACATTATATTGACAACTGCTTTTTCCCCATGCTCTCGCTTCACATGACCTCATCCCTGATTCAGAATCTACAATAAAATAATACTGTCCATATTCCCCCTCATTAAATGTACCAGATTCATTAGTATACGCAAACGCTGTAACGCCACCAAATAATATTACTACTGATACAGCAGCTAAAATTTTTTTTGTTATTTTTAAAAATTTTTTAACCATATTTTTAATCCTTCCTAATCACCATTGTTGCATTTGTTAATACAATATTTTACTAAAGAACTTATTAATATTGTACAAGTTACTATTGGTACATTAATATAAATCTTTTGTTTCCACCTCCTCTGACACTCTCAACTTACAAATAAAAGTTTCTTTTGTAATTTCTGTGTTTTTCTTAATGGTATGTATGCATCAATCTTTCATATAAATTTTTTAATAATAAATATTGAATAAACAATTTTATATATTTATTTTTATAGGATATTATAAAAAAATTTGATGATACTACCTGTGATTTTCTATTTTTTTTATTTTATTATATTATTTTTTATATACAAGTTTATTATATCATGTATAAATATAAAAACAAGTGATATTTATATATATTAAAAATTTATATATATAAAAATATCACTTACTTGATTTAAATATTAAAATTATGTATTTACAATTTTACTTTTTTATAAATGACTTGTAAATACGGATTATGCTTCAATGATAAAAGCCTTTTATATTTTCACTCCAAAAATTGATTTAAAAATGTAAGATATTTAAACCTAAACTTAACAGGTTTTGCACTTACCATATTATACTCTTCCTCTGTTAAAACATTTTTTAATGTATTTTTTGATTCTTCTGGCAAAACGCCATGTGTAGCCTCAACAAAACATAAAGGCGGATACAATACACACCACCAATTTTTTCCAGAACCCTTGCCAATATCAATACGAAATGCCTCATATTCTCCTGGTGGAAATGTAATATCACCATAGGATTTCATTGGAAAATAACTGTTCTCAAAATAGGCTGTAACTTCATTATCTGCACCTTCCTGCTGCAATGCTTCTCTTGCCTTTTCAATAATAGAATCTAAATTTTCTTGAATAATTTGTCTGGACTCATCAATATTTGAGGAATTGGCAAGCAATGGCTGCATAAAATCAACTACGGCATCTTTTACTTTAAGCTTTAATTGTTGGTCATATTCACTGTCACTATTTGCTCTTACATGAAATCTTATAATATTTTTTGAAATATCTTTTTGAGCTTCTGCATGGACAATATTTTTTCTGCTTCCAACAATTACAACTATAATACTTAAAAATACAATAAATAACATAAAAAATAATAGCCTATGTTTCTTACGTTTCATAAATAAAACCTCCATTTTCTATAAATTGAAAATTCACTTCTCTCAATTGAAAAATCTTTTTCAATTTTTATATCTAAATGGATTATTTCCGTAAAAATATAGACTATTCAAAAATTCCCAAATTTTTCCTTATAAAATTAACATTTAATTTTTAAGAAGACGTGTTATGCCTTTTTCCTGATTGCGAATATGATGTCTCATAACATCTTGTGCCGCTAATATATCTTTTTCACTAATATTTTTTATAATATCATTATGTTCACTGATAAGAATAGAGTGTGTTCTTGCATCTTTAACATATTCAAGTCTATAACGATACATCTGCTCTCTTAAATTATTAATAATCTGTATTAATCTATCATTATTTGTCATGGCATAAATGGCATCGTGAAATTTCACATCGGCCTCTACAATATTAACAACATCTTTTGATACAATAGCCATTTCAAATACTTTATTAGCCGCTTTTAACGCTGCTATATGTTCTGCATTTACATTTTTACAAGCAAGCAAGACCGCAAGTTCTTCAAGAGTACAGCGCACTTCTAAGACATCTCTCATATCTTTTTCTGTTATATGTGCTACCTCTGCCCCTTTTCTTGGAATCATAATTACAAGCCCTTCCAATTCAAGCTTTCTAATAGCTTCTCGAATTGGTGTCCTGCTTACGCCAAGCTTTTGTGCAAGCTGAATTTCCATAAGCCTCTCACCTGGTTCCATCTCTCCTCTAAGAATTGCCTGTCTCAATGTATTAAATACTACATCACGAAGTGGTAAATAATCATTGACGTCCATCTTTAAATCACCTTTCATATCTGTAAAATCCTCCATTCTTAGCCTTATTAGTTAAATGTTTCTGTAATATATACTTGCTTTGCCTCTTTTTTTAATTTAAGATAAGCCTGACAATTAAGAGCAGTCCGCTCGTTTGGAAAAATACCAAATACAGTAGGACCACTGCCGCTCATCATTGCATTAATTGCTCCATGTGATAACATATCATTCTTAATACTATCAATTATAGGATATAAAGGAATTGTCACACGTTCAAGGACATTTCCCATATTAGCAGCTATCTCTTCTATACTCTCCTTGTTAATAGCTTGTATCATCTTATCTACATTAGGATGATAAAGAATATCATTCATATCAAGCTGTTCATAGACCAATTTTGTAGATATATTGATTGGCGGCTTAGCTACAACAATCCACATATGAGGAACAGGTTTAAGCCTTGAAAGCTGTTCTCCAATCCCTTCCGCTAATGCTGTTCCACGCATAATACAATATGGAACATCCGCTCCAATTTGAACCCCTAATTCCATTAATTTATTTTGTGATAACCCAAGTTCATAGATTTTATTGATGCCAAATAAAGTTGATGCGGCATCGGTACTTCCTCCCGCCATTCCTGCTGCCACTGGTATAAATTTATTTAGATTCACATCAACACCGCCTGCAAATCCAAATTCATCTTTAAGAAGTTTTGCGGCTTTATAAATAAGATTATTTTCATTAATTGGAAGATAAAATAAATTTGATTGAATCCTTATCTCATCTTCTGGAATTTTTGTAATTATCAACCGGTCATAAATACCAATTGTCTGCATTACCATACGCACATCATGATAACCATCTTCTCTTTTCCCCAACACATCAAGACTAAGATTAATTTTAGCCCTTGCCTTTAGTCGAATACTATCCATGCTGTCTCTCCACTTAATAAACAGAAAAAAATTGTACTTATAAATATACAACATTATATAATAACATATTGTACAAATGCAAGTACATTTACATTGTTTCCTTGTTTCTCCTATATTTATTAGGCGACATTCCCTTGATATGTTTAAAGGCATCGCCAAAATAATTACTGTCATTAAAGCCACATTCAAATGCTATATCTGTAATAGACTTGTTTGTTTCTAGCAGCAGTGTACAGGCATTTTTAATCCGAACATTAATAATATATTCTTTAATTCCTGAACCTGTAATCGCTTTAAATTTTTTTGAAAGATAGGACTTGCTGATATGAAATCGCTCTGACAAGTCATCCAAACTTAATTTTTTTTCATAATTTTCATATATATAGGTTGCAATCTCTTGCATAAGCCGATTATCTACATCAATTTCTTTCATTACATTTCGCTCAAATCGCTGACATCTTATCATAAATAAAATAAGCTCTAAAAGACCTGTTTTAATAAATGCTGGCGACAATATATCTTGTCCTTCACTTTCAAAAAGCATTTTTTTCATAAGCGCCTCTACATATTCACGCCGTTTATCTGGAATAGATATTACCCCTGCCTTAAATGTCTCTTTTCTAATCTCTTTTCCTAATAATTCATCAAGCCATAAAAGGTTACTGTCTTTAAAACATACTACAAAACGTTCACTCGCCCCACAAACAGGAAAAGTGCTTTTATGAATGGCTCCTTTAGGTACAATAACCAAATCTCCTCTATTGAGCTTATATATATTGTGTTCAATAAAAAATGTACAATCCCCATTAATAAGATAAAAAACTTCATAATATGGATGACTGTGCTGTGGTTGAACTCCTTGTGTAAAATCTCTTTTTACTTTATTTATTTTAAAATCAGATGGCATGTCCATTATCATATTAATCCTCCATATCTAAAAACTGTCTGAAATTTTATTATAAACAGCTTTTTTTCTGTACTTTTATTTATTTTTAGTGATATTTTTATGGAATTTACTGTTTTTTATGCTATTATTTACAATAATAGAATTATAAAGATTTGTCAAGTGACATATAACTAATTGAAAATTTCAAATTTTTTCCACTTGTTATACAAAATAATTTATTTTGCAATTACTTACACATCGAGAAAGGAGTGTTCTTGTAAAATGGCAAAACCAATAAGTGAAGATAAACGTACCCTTCTTCTTGAAGGAAATCTTATCAAAGCTATTCTTATTTTAGCGGTCCCTGTGATGCTTAACAGTTTTATTCAATCCATGTATAATCTTACAGACACATATTGGCTTGGAAAAATTGGTACTGAATCACAAGCCGCAATTACTTTAGTATCCCCTGTACAAAATATATTAATTAATTTTGGTATGGGTATTACTACCGCTGGCTCTATTTTAATATCGCAATATCTTGGAGCACGCCAAGATAAACAGGCTAAATCAATGGCAAATCATATTTGTTTATGTTCCATTATATTTGCATTTATCTGTGCTGCCTTATGTTGGTTAGCAAGTCCTGGTATCGTTAGCTGGCTTGGTGCAGAAGGCAATATTTATAAATATGGACTTTCCTATATACGAATTGTCGTGCTTGATTTACCATTTCTTTTTATGATTAATATGTTTACTGCCGTTCATCAATCACAGGGCGATACATTTAAGCCTATGCTTCTTAATTTGCTTGGTGTAAGCATAAACCTTATTCTTGACCCACTATTTCTTATAACATTTGATTGGGGCATTGCCGGCGCAGCACTTGCCACACTTTTGGCAAAAATTCCAAGCGCAGTTATTGCTATTCTTTCACTGTGTAATAAGAAAAAACTGATTCATATTAATTTTAAAGGATTTCAATTTGACAAAAATAAAATGATTTCAATTGTAAAAATTGGTCTTCCTACTGCAATAGGAGGCAGTACTATGCAGTTTGGATTTTTGCTTATGACAAAAAATGTAAATGACTATGGCATGACAGCGACGACTGCATATGGTATCGGCAATAAAATAAACAGTATTATAACACTTCCTGCAAACGGCATTGGCTCTGCTATTTCTACTATTGTCGGGCAAAATATCGGCGCTAATAATATTAAGCGCGCCGATAAAACATTTCATATTGCATTGAGAATCGGCGCAACCTTTTTATTTATATTTGGAACCATTTTATCCATGCGATTTATTGCGGAACCTATTGTGCGATTTTTTTCAACAGACGAAAATGTTATACCTCTTGCAACACAATTTTTATCACTTATGGCTATGTGCTGCTGGACAAATGCTTTTTACAATGTCTCACAAGGTCTATTTCAAGGCTGTGGACATACTATGATTATCATGTTAGTTGATGCCGTCCGAATATGGGGATTTCGATTCCTCACACTATGGTTTTGTTCTAGTATATTACATATGGGTGTCGAAAGTGTATGGTATTCGGTTGTCATCAGTAACGCTTTGTCTGCCTTATGCTTGTATTTACTATATTGGACAGGAATTTGGAAAAAACGAACTATAAAAATCACATAAAAATTGACAAACTATTTAAAAATTGCCAATAAACCTTTAACCTAAAATAGACACAACAAAGGATAGCATAAAGCCATAGCTTATTGCTGTCCTTTGTTGTATCCCCTATATATTTTATTTATAAAAAAATAATATACCTTTCTGTTTAATAAAGCAAATATTTATAATTAATCTTGATATTTACTTATAATCTTATCGCTTCTTTACGACATGTCAAAACAGATATTCACAATCTCCTATGCTGCTTGCTTAAACTATCTAGCTGCTATCGCAATGCAAGTCCGCACTTTCCTATGTATGCCTCTATGGTATTGAAATGGAGAATTTCCTTGATGAGATTAAATAATAATTTACCTAACCAAGCTAATTATTTAATAATATTATTTTACTATTAACAACTATGATATTTAATTATTAAAAATAGTTTAACTATGTTATAGTGTATTTTTATTATTTAAAATTTAAGAAATAAAAATTTCTTGTTTAATATATCAAATACTATAAATGCTAATAAATTTTTCTACATTTTACAAATAATATTTATTCCCTTTCATTATATTTTTAAATCTATTATTTGGTATGAAATAATATAAAAATAGTATCTACATTTTATAAAAATTATGATATAATAACCACAGCATAACTGTGGTATATAAGTTTGCTTCGCAAACTTCTGACTTTTTACTATGTACAAAATTATGATATAATAATCACAGTATCACCGTGAAAATAAATATTGATTTTAGTTATTAAAACAACTTATGATATTGTAAATATAAAATTTATACTAAACTAAACAATAATAATTCAGCTTATATAGCTGACCTATTATAAAAAAATATAATAAGATTGGAGGCGTATTGTTTGAATAGATTACAAATTACTTGTCCAGATGGCATCCAAAAAACAATGGATATGCTCTATGAAGACCTTGCTCACCGCAATGCGGCAGCACCTGAAGGAAATTGCCCTGTAGAGCAGACAGCCGCATTAGTAAAAGTATGTCTTTCACAAAGCTGCGGAAAATGTGTACCCTGTCGTATTGGATTAGACCAGATGACCAAGTTGATGGAAAAAATTTTAGATGGTTTTGCATCAATGGACGATTTAGTGATGTTGGAACGAACAGCCAAAACGGTTATGGACTCTTCGGATTGCGCTATTGGTGCAGAAGCTGGAAGAAGTGTACTTGCTTGTCTTGAAGGCGCAAAAGATGACTTTTTAACACATATTAAAGAACATCACTGTACAGCAGAATTTCAGCCTGTTCCATGTCGTCGTGCTTGTCCCGCCCATGTTGATATTCCTGGTTACATTGCATTAGTAAAAGAAGGACATTTTGAAGATGCCGTTCGTCTGATTCGCAAAGACAATCCTTTTCCAAGTTCATGTGCGCTTGTATGTGAACATCCTTGTGAGGAGCGTTGTCGCCGCAGCATTTTAGATGATGCAATCAACATTCGTGGAATTAAGCGTGTCGCTGTTGACTGTGCCGGTCATGTACCTGCACCAGAATGTGCACCTGATACGCAAAAAAAAGTTGCTATTATAGGTGCAGGTCCTAGTGGTTTGACTGCCGCTTATTTTTTACGTCTTATGGGACATAGTGTAACGGTGTATGAACAAAGAGAAAAAACAGGGGGTATGCTGCGTTACGGTATTCCGCGCTATCGTTTGCCTGATAAATATTTAGATGAGGATATTAATGTTATTCTTTCTACAGGCGTAGAATTACATACCAATACACGCATTGGAGAAACAATTACACTGACAGAGCTTCGAGAAAAATTTGACGCCGTTTATATTTCAATCGGCGCACATTCCTATAAAAATCTTGGTGTTGACGGTCAAGAGGCAAAAGGAATCTTATCTGCTGTTGACTTGCTTCGAGGTATAGGAGATGGCAATGTACCTGACTTTTCCGGCAAAAATATTGTCGTAGTAGGCGGCGGAAATGTAGCGATGGACGTTACTAGAACTGCCAAACGACTTGGCGCAAATACCGTAAAATGTGTATATCGCCGCCGAAAAGTTGATATGACTGCACAGGTGGAAGAAGTGGAAGGCGCTATTGCAGAAGGCTGTGATATTGTTCCTTTAATGGCTCCTGTCCGTGTAGAAACAGATGAAAATGGATATGCCATTGCCCTGATTGTTCAGCCGCAAATTCCAGGCGAATACGCTAATGGTCGTCCAAAACCTGTCAATGCAAATCGTCCGCAGGAGCGTATTCCTTGCGATATTATTATCGGTGCTATTGGTCAAGCAATTGATTCTGACGGTTTTATGGAAGAGGGCGTTCCTACAAAATGGGCAAAAATTTTGTCAGATAAATTCTGTAAAATTGAAGGTATGGAAGGCGTATTTGCTGGCGGTGACTGTGCAAGCGGTCCTTCAACCGCTATTCGTGCAATTGAAGCTGGAAAAACGGCTGCTGGAAATATTGACACATATCTTGGTTTTCACAGTACTTTGCCAAAACCGCCTGAAGTACCAAAAGCAACCCATCAGGCAAGAGGTGCTATGGGACGTATCAATATGGTTGAGCGAACCCCAAGTGACCGCAATGATGACTTTGATATTATGGAAATCGGCATGACAGAGGAAGAAGCAAGACATGAATGTAGCCGCTGCCTGCGTTGTGACCATTACGGTTATGGTGGTTTTAGAGGCGGCAGAGAGGAGCGATGGACGAAATGGTAAAATTGACGATAGATGGAAAAAATGTGACTGTAGCAGAAGGAACTACTATTTTAAATGCAGCCCGCAGCGTGGGAATTAAAATTCCTACTCTGTGCTATCTTAAAGATATCAATGAAATTGGTGCCTGTCGTGTCTGCATTGTAGAAATATTAGGAAATGAAAACTTATGTGCAGCCTGCAATACTCAGGCAGAAGACGGAATGCAAGTCTTAACCAACTCTCCGCGTGTTCGTGAAGCGCGCCGTATCAATATAGAGCTAATTCTATCAACACACAATACAAACTGTACAAGTTGTGTAAGAAATGGAAATTGTACACTGCAAAGTCTTTGTCAGGACTTAAACATTACAGATATTCCTTTTGAAGTTTCTTATCGCAAAAAAAATTGGGATAAAAATCAGCCATTGATTCGCGACCGTGAAAAATGTATCAAATGTATGCGCTGTGTAAGTTTCTGCGAAAAAATACAAAGTCTTGGCGTCTGGGATGTACTTGGAACAGGTCCCCGTACAACGGTTGGACTTCGCGGCACTAGAAACTTAAACGATGCCAATTGTACTTTGTGCGGACAATGTATAACTCATTGTCCAGTAGGTGCCTTGCATGAACGAGATGATACACAAAAAGTATTGGATGCAATTGCCAATCCAGATAAAATTGTTATTGCGCAAGTAGCGCCTGCTGTTCGTTCTGCATGGGGAGCTGATGCAGGTCTTGATGAACATTTAGCAACGGTGGGCAGAATGGTAACAGCCTTAAAAGGTCTTGGATTCGATTATGTTTTTGATACCGATTTTGCAGCCGATTTAACGATTATGGAAGAAGGAAGTGAACTTTTAGAGCGACTTCAGCATAAAGAAAATTATCATTGGCCTATGTTTACAAGCTGCTGTCCTGGATGGGTACGATTCTTAAAATATGAATTTCCAGAATTTATGCCAAACTTATCAAGTGCTAAATCACCTCAGCAAATGTTTGGAGCTATTGCCAAAACTTGGTTTGCAAAACAGCTCAATGTAGAACCTGAACAGATTTGCTGTGTATCCATTATGCCATGTGTATCAAAAAAATATGAAGCCGATGTTCCTCAAGTTTCTGATACCAAAGCTAAAAAAGATGTAGATATTGTGCTTACTACAAGAGAAACAAGCCGTATGCTGCGCTCTAGTGGTATTTGTCTGGAAGAGCTTGGCGAGAGCAGTTTTGATGAACCTTTAGGATTAGGCACTGGAGCTGGCGTTATCTTTGGCACAACAGGCGGTGTTATGGAAGCTGCCCTTAGAAGCGCACATTATCTTGTTACAGGTCAAAATCCACATCCTGATGCCTTTAGTATGGTTCGGGGAATGGAAGGCTGGAAAGAGCGCATTGTACAAGTTGGCGATGTCAGTTTAAAAATTGCTGTTGCAAGCGGATTAGGAAATGCAAGAAAATTGCTTCATGCTATTCAATCAAATAAGGCACAGTATGATTTTGTAGAAATCATGGCATGTCCCGGCGGCTGTGCAGGCGGCGGCGGTCAGCCTATCACAGACGGAAAAGAGCTTGCTGCCGAACGAGGTGAGGCACTTCGCCATTTGGATGCAAATGCGTCTATCCGCTTTAGCCATGAAAATCCTTTTATAGGACAATTGTATGAACAATTCCTAGAAAAACCATTATCACATCAGTCACATGAACTTTTACATACCAATCAGTCTGAGTGGGATATTTAATTTTTCGCCAATAAGTTTATTGTAAATTTAAAATGGGACTATTACATAAAAGCTCAACGGTTCAATATATGATTTAACCTCATTAAACAATCCCCTAAACAATCCCCCACTTCAATGTCACAAGACATAAGCGGGGGGTTTGCGTTATGATAGCTCTGTTTAATTTTCTATAACAATTTTTTAACCTTTTTATTTTTTAATTATGGGTTAAACCAGATAGGGATAAAAATATACAGAAAAACAATAATATTTTCCTTTCATATTGAGCGATTTTTAATATTATTTCTTCCTGTTTCGCATGGTTTTATTGATTTTTTTTAAAAAATCGCATATAATTAGAATAACCTAAACAAAAGGAGGATTTATCCATGGTTGTTACAGCGACAGAATTTAAAGCTAATTTCGGAAAGTACCTTGAATTAATTGCCGAGGAAGATATCTTTATTACTCGTAATGGAAAAACGGTTGCTAAAGTTGTAAATCCCCAAATTTCTGCGGTGGATTCCTTGCGCGGAATGCTTAGTGGTATTTCTTCTGATATAGATATGGATTCTTTGCGAGAGGAGCGTCTGTTAAAATATGAAAATAATGTGTGATACGAACGTAATCATTGATGTATTATTGGAAAGAGAACCTTTTATAGAGGATTCTTATAAGGTTCTGAAGCTTTGTGAAGAACACAAAATCGACGGTTTTGTATCAGCATCTTCTGTTACCGACATCTACTATCTTGTAAGAAAATATACCCATAGCACTGATATGGCATATAAGGCAGTCGGAAAACTTTTGGAGATTGCCAAAGTATGTAGTGTTACTAACAATGATATTCTTATTGCATTTCAGAAAAGGGCAAAGGATTTCGAGGATTGTCTTGTTGCTACTTGTGCCAAATCTATACATTGTGATTATATTGTCACCCGTAACAAAAGAGATTTTGAAAGCTTTGGTATTCCTGCGCTTACCCCAACGGAAGTCCTTTTGAACATCATGTAATATATATTTCCAGAAAGCTTTTCTATCAGTCCGGTTATAGACTGGGATTATGGCTGACATAATCCGATGCTCGCTAATTCTATGAACAATATCATAAATTTTAAACATAATTTGGGAGTTTTCTCCTTATCCAGTTTTAATTATAATAGATTTAGCTATAAAAAGGTTAAAAATGGGAATCGTTCTTCCGATATAAAAAATAGTAGTGTATCATGGAGGATATGCTATGAAAAATTTTTAAGCGTTTTTACGCGGCAAGGAGGCATTCTATGAGTTTATATGGTGTTGATAATCGCTATTCTTATACAGATTATTCTAGCTCTGCTAGCAATTCTAAAGCGAATAGCACAAACGAAGCCAAAAAAAAGGACACTGTTGAAGAAGGAGCTACTTACGAAGCTTCTAAGACAACTGCTAAAGCAGAAAAAGCTTACTCAAAAACATCATCAAATGTAGTTGCTAAGATGAAGGCAGACACGCAAGCAAGATTGGAACAAATGCAGTCATTAGTAACTAAAATGTTCCAAAAACAAGGTGTGACAATCGGCAACGCAGATGATATGTGGAAAGCTTTGGCAAATGGCAACTTTACTGCTGATGCAGCAACCATTGCACAAGCTAAGGAAGATATTGGCGAAAATGGTTATTGGGGTGTTAATCAAACTTCAGACCGTTTAGTTGATTTTGCTATTGCACTTTCTGGAGGCGATGAAGAAAAGATGAAAAAAATGGTTTCTGCTGTTGAGAAGGGATTTAAACAGGCAACAAAAGCTTGGGGAAAAGACCTTCCTGGTATCTCTTCTGATACATATTCAGCTACGATGGATAAGTTTGATAAGTGGTTTGAGGACAATGGTTCTTCTGCAAGGACATCAGACATACTTGGCAAATAATTTTTAAAAGCTAGTCCAATCCTCGTAAATGGACTGTCAACTATCCAAAAAAAGAGTTACAAACAACTCTCGCAAGTTCACAAACTAAACTTGCTGGTAAGTTGAATTTTCTTATAATATGAGGCAATTCTCTCGTTTAAAAGCGAAGGAATTGCCTTATAAAATTTTATTTAAAGGTTCTTTTAATTTATCGTTAAAAAATTTTACAACAACACCTGTCAACAGAGCTGAAATAATTGTTCCTTCTCTTATTCCCACAATAGTAAAATCAAAAAATAATAGAGATAAAATAATAGACATGATAACACAAAAAATATCAAATACAATTTTTACATTTCCAAATTTTTTATGGAATATATCAGAAATTGCTTTTACAAATGCTTCACCTGAGTTCATAATAACATTTGCAATAATAGAAAGTGAAATTCCAAAGCTAAGAATCACAATTCCAGCAATTACCATAACAATACACATAGGATATGTATTTGCAGAAATAAATGATACAATCCACATTCCCAAATCAGTAAACCAACCAAATAAAAAAGACAAAGGAATTTGTAATAACTGTATTAATTGAAAATTTTTGCGAAGTATGACAATCTGTCCAATTATCAAAAAACAATTCCAAATAATAAGCCATGTTCCCAAAGAGAAAAAATTAAACTTATAACTCATAACATTTGCCACAGAAGAAATAGGTGATACACCCAATTCACCATGTTTGGTAAAGGCAACACCTAAAGCCGAAAAAAATAAACTTATCATAAATAAAACATATCGTTTTGCAATTTCAGTTTTACTCATCACCAATAACTCCTTTTTCAAGTAAATTGTTGTTCATTTTAGTTAGAAAAATAGTAAGCATTTTTTTCTCATCATCGCTAAAATCTAAAAGTGCTTTTTCTTCAATTATATCAAAGCTTAATTCAACTTTTTCTGCAAGCGCCTTCCCCTTATTGGTCAAATATACATATAAACAACGTCGATTACCATTGATATTCTTTCGTATTATCAAACCTTTATTCTCCATTCCAAGCAAAACGGAGGTAATAGTAGCTGGTTCAATATGGCAAGCTTCAGCAATTTCTTTTTGAACAGCACCATCATGAAATAATAAATAATCAAGAATCTTTGGTTGTCCAGATGTTAAATTTATATCTTTAATACTTGCAAGCAAAGATTTTTGAAATAATAAATAATCTGCCATAAGTAAATAGTGTAATGACTCTTTCATATTTTTTCTTTTTCCTTTAAATTTATATTTAGATATCTTATTATTAGATATCTTATTATAGAATACAAAAAAATCCTTGTCAAGAAATAACAAGGATTTTTTTATTATATTTTATTTGTGAAAATATTTTTTTATACTTACGCCTCTTTCATACTAAGCTCTTTCATCAACAACAGTTTTTCTCCCGCCTTTATCTTATAATCTGCATCGGCAAGCTCTGGAATGCCCTTATTATCTTTCTTAATAGAATCTACTGTTGTATTGTATTTTTTGGCAATATCCCACAATGAATTTTTCCCATCGGATATATACCCTACCATCGTTGGCAAATTTAAATACATATTTTCATCGCCTTCGTTTACTTCACATTCTTGGACAACATTGACATGAACCACATTAAAACATATCACATCAATTACTACATTTCCTTTTACTTCAAGCTCTTGGCTTCCTGTCATTACAATTCCAACATGTTCTACACAGCTTTGCATATAATATTCCATATCCTCTGTTGTCTTTAGCTGCACCTTATGCGAAAATGGTATTGGTATTGAAAAACTGCCTAACGGATTGGAATCACTTTCTGATACATAAAAAGTATTTACAATAACTACACCTTCTACCTGTAGTCCATCTTTTTCCACCTGTATATCATCAATATGTGCAACACCATTACAACTAATTATCTGCAAAATAGAACCATATTTATCCGTTTTTACACGCTCATTAATCTGACATCTTGAATTGTTCCTTGCAATCAAATTTTTAATTGATACAGGAGTACTATTGATTTCAATATGCTTTACAGGCGAATAAATATCATCAATAATCTGTTGTGTTCTTTCCTGATAACATTTTACATTCATTTCAAGCACCATCTCAAGATTCAAGTCTCGAAGCTCTCCATCATAGTTTGGTTTTGCCTCTATGCCGCAGCTCGTCATCGAATAATTAACAAAATGTATCATATCCATATTACAGCCGCTGATATCTAATTTTCCATTAAAATTGGCGGTTGAATCATACCATGCTGTCCCAATATCACTGTTTTCTGGCACATAAATAATAAAATAGCCTAACTCAATATTAATTTCCATGCCATCTTCTACAGCTTTACTGTCAAAACTTCGTATCCATAATTCTTCCCACATAATACTTCCTATGTTTGGTTTTCCTTGAGGAAGCGATACAGTCTCTCGGATTCTTAAATTATCTCTCATATTAACCATCAGTTCAGCATATTGAAGATTTTGCTTTTTCACTTGAATACACTCGTTTTCTTGAACTTCTGATACTTCATAACCAAAACTGTAATCTTCTATATCTTCACACACAATTTTTATAGAAATAATAGCTTTCACATTAATTTTGCGTGAGTTAATTGCTTTCACTGTAAGGTCTTCAAGATGTGTTTCCCAATATATTGGAATATTCTCAACATCACAGCTTAAATTGATTACCTCACCAATATCAATATCTCCTGTCATTTTAAAAGGCATACTGCTTCCATCTTCATCATTTCCCATATAAAGAATAGCAAAATCAAGACATCCTTTTACCTCTGCTTTTTCGCCTAATGCCTTTGCCTCGTCAATCCTTGCATTTCCCCATTGTCTTATAATATGTTCAATATCTGCTTTGTTATCTGGCACGTTAAAATCATCATCTAATGTTATCTGTATGGTATTTTTACATTTACATTCGTTATCATGAATATACCCTTTATTAATAATCACACTAAACTCCATTTCTGCGCGCTGCGCTACATATTAAATACCACTGTTTCATCTCTTTTTTCCATTTTTAATACAATATAAGGTGTTGTACTTACTTTTGTAACCTGTTCTTGAGGTTTTGGTCCTAACAAATCGATGTCTACATAGATAGAATCTGTACCAAGTGACACACTGTTTACGCAAATACTGTATCCGCTTGTTCCCATTGTTCCATACCCTGCAACTGCATATGTATATTCATCTGTATTATATGTAAGCCTAATCGTACTTTCCTTTTTTTCATCAATGATATTCTTTAGTTCTTGGGGTATATCCTTATCTTCCACAACGGTATAATCCAGTTGCGTCACTTCTGTTTCGGTTTTGCCACAACCCCATAACCCGCAAACAGAACATACAAATATCAAAAATATACATACTAAAATATCAATTTTGTTCTTTCGCATAAAAACCCCCTACAATAAGACTTGTTATAATCTTATTATAGGAGGTTTCGATTTATACCTGATTTTTATATGGCATAGCCTTTACTCTTTATCACTTCAATAACTTCATCTACATACTTTATACATAACTCTTGGCTTCCAGCTTCAACCATCACTCGAACAACAGGCTCTGTTCCGCTCTCACGAACAAGAATCCTGCCATCATTGTCAAGCGCTTCTGCCACTTTTTCAACTGCCGCTTTTACATCGATATCATTTTGAGCCGCTGTTTTATCTGTCACTTTTATATTTTTAAGAACCTGCGGAAAAATAGCAACTGGAGATTTTAACTCACTCAATGTCTTTTTCTTTGCTAACATAACTTCCATTATTTTGAGTGCCGTTATAATTCCATCACCTGTCGTTGCATATTTACTAAAAATAATATGTCCAGACTGTTCGCCGCCAAGACGATAACCATGATTTGACATGCACTCATAGACATATTTATCGCCAACATCTGTTTTTTCATAATAAATGCCTGCTGCCTCAAATGCTTTATACAATCCAAAATTAGACATTACTGTTGTAACAACTGTATTATCTGAAAGCTTACCTCTCTCTTTCATATAATATCCATATATATACAAAATATGGTCGCCTGTCACAACATTGCCTTTTTCATCGACACAAAGGCATCGGTCTGCATCACCATCAAAAGCAAAACCAACATCAAGATGTTCTCTTTTTACCAAATCACACAACCCTTCAATATGTGTAGAGCCACAATTTTCATTGATATTTGTTCCATCAGGCTGTGCATTAATCACATAGGTTTTTGCTCCCAGCGCATCAAAAACACTTTTTGCTAAATTCCACGCACTTCCATTCGCCGCATCAATACCAACCCTCATGCCTTTAAATGAGTAGATAGCAAGACTTATAAGATAACCCATATACCTATTTCTGCCAGCCGTATAGTCAATGGTGCAGCCAATATTTTCCTTCGTTGCAAATGGCAATTCATCTATCTCTCCATCAAGATATTTTTCAATCTCATCAATAACATCTTCCCTCATTTTTTCGCCTTTGTCATTGATTAGCTTGATTCCATTATCATAAAATGGATTGTGACTGGCGCTTATCATAATTCCACAGTCAAAATCTTCTGTTCTCACAACATAAGAAACACTTGGCGTTGTAGTTACATGTAATAAATATACGTCTGCTCCTGATGCAGTAAGTCCAGCAACGAGTGAGTATTCAAACATATAACTGCTTCTTCTTGTATCTTTTCCTATAACAATCTTTACTTTATCATCTTTATGGTTCTTGCCATAAAACCAGCCTAAAAATCTTCCTACTTTAAACGCATGTTCTACTGTAAGATTGACATTAGCCTCTCCCCTAAAACCATCTGTACCAAAATACTTGCCCATATATACTCCTGTTTTTAATATATTTTATGCCATTCCATTTGGATTATTTTTTTGCCATCTCCAAGAATCTGCACACATATCAAACAGATTCTTTTTTGCAGTCCAGTTAAGTTCTTCCTTTGCTTTTGTGGCATCACAATAGTTCACTGGAACATCACCTGTTCTTCTTGGCTTAATAACATATGGTATATCAACGCCCGATGCTTCTATAAAGGTATGAACCACATCAAGAACCGACGAGCCTTTTCCAGTCCCAAGATTGTATATCTTTAAGCCTGGATTTTCTCTTAATTTCGCTACAGACTTAACATGTCCCTGCGCTAAATCTACCACATGAATATAATCTCTTATACATGTTCCATCGGACGTATTGTAATCATTGCCAAAAACACCAAGCTTTTCAAGTTTTCCTACTGCCACTTGTGTAATATATGGCATAAGATTATTTGGTATACCATTCGGATTTTCACCGATAGTCCCACTGCTATGTGCGCCAATTGGATTAAAGTAGCGCAGTAAAATGACATTCCATGTATTATCAGACTTATATATATCAGTAAGAATTTGCTCTAACATTGCTTTTGTCTGTCCATATGGATTCGTAATCTCTCCTAGCGGACAATCTTCTGTAATTGGCACAAATGCTGGGTCTCCATATACCGTTGCTGAAGATGAAAAAATAATATTTTTTACATCATTTCTTCGCATGGCATCAAATAAAACTAAGGAACCTGAAATATTGTTAGAATAATATTCTAACGGTTTAGAAATAGATTCTCCCACAGCTTTTAATCCAGCAAAATGAATACAGCTATCAATCGTTTCTTCCTTAAATATCTTGTCTAAAAGCTTGGCATCGGAAATATCGCCCTCATAAAATTTAACAGACTTTCCCGTAATTGCCTCAACTCTTTTTATAGATTCTTTTGATGAATTGACAAGATTGTCTATAACGACAACCTCATATCCTTCATTTTGTAACTCTACTACGGTGTGGCTTCCAATATAACCTGCCCCACCTGTTACCAATATTGCCATAATAACTTTTATTCCTTTCAATCTTTTAAATGAATAAACCTAGAATTTCATCTTTTTTTCACTCCACACTTCAACGGTATATTGATTCTTTTTATTATATCGTCCTCTCAGATTCTTAAGTTGTTTTAAGTACTCCATTGTAACCTTTCCCGATAATTTTGACTCTCCTGCTGTTCTTTGCTGAAACTTATACGGAATTTCAATAATTTTAGAATATGTCCCCATCGCAAGCACCTCAACCATAATCTTCCAGCCAATTGGCTGCAAATCGGCTTGTTCGATAACTTCTCTGCGAAACATAAATAATCCGCTTGTAGGGTCTGATATTTTTCTTAGGCAAGGCAGCATAAATTGTCCAATTTTTCTGGCTGTACCTGATACAAATTTTCTATACCAATTAAGCCCACCATCATCACCGCCAGAAATAAATCGGCTTGGTATACACAAATCAGCACCAGCCTTCATTGCTTTGTACATATATTTAAGTATAATTGGCGGATGCTGCAAATCGGCATCCATACATGCTATATACTCTCCCTTTGCCATTCTAAACCCTTTTAAAACAGCCGTTGCAAGACCGCTTTCATTCTCTCGATGTTCCATTCTAACAGATGGATATTCTTTTGCTACTTTCCTTATAATATCAGGTGTATTGTCCTTACTATCATCTACAAATAAAATTTCATAATCAATATCTTTTAATGCTGCATCAATTTGTTTTACCAAATTTTTGATATTTTTACCCTCATTAAATGTAGGCACTACCACCGTCAACATTATAAACCTCCATCTCTATTAAGTCCGCTGTCTTAATTCCTATTCATTTTTGTTTACGTACAAATTATTATTTTGCCAAAAATTCTAAATTGAATTTGCCAAGTGCATTATATCAAATAATACAAACGATTGCCAGTAAACTTTATTTTTAATTCCATTATAGGAACAATTCAATAATATTTAAAAGTTGTCATTATATATATTGGTCAACCATATAGCAGTTGGCTCAACCATCACAATATTATACGAATTACATCAGCCAACAGTCTGAATTGTACCAAAGAAATAATAAATATAGTTCAATAAGTGCCAAAGTCATAATAATGATACATATTAAAAATTTATTTTTTATTTTATTTATTAAATCATATATACCTACTAAAAAAACATAAGAGCCTACTATAAACCTGCATGTACTCATTACATGCGATGTAAGCGGAATAAGCAGCGATACAATGCCAAATACTGCCATAGAATAATATTTTCTGTAAATCATATAACCATATACAACAAATACTCCTATACAAAACCACCCCATATATGTATAGCGCGGCTCAATCTGCCCTGTACACGCTTTCCAAAGAACGCCAATAACAGGTATATAAGAATCTTCTCTCCATGCAATTTGAACATGTTTAAAAGCAAATACATCGCCACAGAAAAATCTTAAAAAGGTCATATACAAAAATGTGCCAAGCGGACATAATAAAATTGCTATTAAATGTTTTGGTGTAGTAAATATCTGATATAAAAATTTTTTTATTTCATAAAATGAAAGTTTTGATGAAGCTGTATCTTTTGATTTTAATGCAGATGAAGAATTTGATTTCAATATTGATTTTGATGCAAAAGTAAATTTTGTTGAAGATATCGCTTTTGATTTTACAAAATCAAGATACAATTCTACAATTAAGGCAAACACTAACATACAGCCCACAATTCTTGTAGCACTGGCGGCGGCTGACATAATCCCTGCAACAACATATTTTTTCTGTTGGCAAAAATAGAAAAATAATGCTATAAACATAATAAACATGGCTTCTGTATATGTGGAAGAACAATAAAACATATAAGGCGCTGCAAACAATAGACTTCCCCATATAATAGTATTTTTAGAAATATAATCACTATCGGATATATTATGAACCTGTGCAGAGGAATATTCATTATATAAATCATTATTATTTCTATTAAAGATATATTTGAGACCAAAAAATGCACCCACAAATATACAAATATTAGAAACAATCATGCCAACCCAAAAGGTATCTAATTTCCAAAAGGTCAATAATTGAACCAATTGACATACAATGACATATAAGGGAAAAAATGCCCAATTTGCCTGTGGGTCTGTATCTAATGGATACGTATATCCATTCTCTATAATAAACTGATATCTTTTGGCATCCCATGGATTCATTAAATATGCAAATGAATGATTGGTTCCCATTATGCTATTATAAACCAAAACCATAATAGCCATCATCAGTCTTGACAAAATAAATATTGCCAACAGATACATAAATATTTTATAATTTGAGCTTTTTCTTATATCAACCTTTTGCATATCAAATCATACCTTTCATGTTTACATGATTTATAAAAATTATATCTACAAAATTTATAAATTCAGTCAAGCAGATATTACCAATTTGCTCTGCTGTCTATTTATAACCTCACTATCACTTTGTGGCATTTTTTAACGTATAAGTCAAACCTTTTCCTGATACAGTTAAATTCACACTTTTTAATATTTCGCTTATCCTTATAAAAATAAAGGCGCTCAAATACTTTTAAAATATATTTAATATTTTTAACAAATTATATATTAATGCAGGTATTGCTGTTACACATGGAATAATAAACATTGCCAATATCACAGCACTATAAAGCCCCCAATATATCAATAATGCAATATATTGTAAAACAGCCAGTCCTTTTCCTTCTATAAAAGGATTTATCACCATTCCAAACAGTAAAAGTGCAGCCGTTATCATGGTTATTAACATTCCTAGCCTTTTTCCTTTAGGCTCAAATGTCATTGTAATTGTATTTTGACCATTTTCAATATTTACACCTGTAAATAATCCGCATATAGCCTTTCCTTCGACCTTTTTTCCATTGACCGTAATATTCCAATTATCACTGTAAACAATTGGTATCAATGCCATATTATCTGTTTGCAAATGACCAGTCATGTGAATTGTTAAAGAATCTTTTGTAGAACTTGTCTCACAGTAATCCTTTTTGTGCATATCTGTCATAGACTTCATTTTATCCATATCTAAACCAGCAAGGCTCACTTCACTAACCTTTAAAAACCAAGCGTCATCATACTCAATTCTTATTGATACATTGGTATCTGAAAAGCAGCCTAAATATATTAAATTATTATTGTAATCTGTAAAATAGGCTGTATTTTTGACATCTCCTAACGTTGGTATCAATACAGGTTTATCGTTGACATAAATGTGCATAGAGCTAATTAACCATGACGTGTTTGCATCACCATCAACATTATTGATATCTGAAATACTGATATATAATGCTTTATTTCCTTCTACTAAAGCATTATATTCTCGGACTGTAGATGATTCTTTATAGGTATAACGCAACTTATCAACCAGTTTGGAATCATCATTTGACACGGCAAAATACAGCTTGTTGTGTATATCAATCCAGTCACTGTCATATTTATCATATATTGCCTTGCTATCTACATTTATCGCAAATGGAAGCTGATAATTTGCTTCATACAAAGTATACTTATCATCTTTTCTTAAAGGTGTATACATTTTTTCATCTAGTTCATTGATATTGACTGCCTGTGTAACATGAAACAGTGCATTGGTAAATACCGTGCCGCCAGAATCCAACAGCCACAAAAAATACTTAGAATAGCCAAGTCTTTTTGCATAACTTTGTGTATCTTTTTGAAGCGCCGCTGTAAAACTAGACAACGCACTGCGTTCTAATATCAGCGGATAGTTTGCATTCAGACTAATATCTGGATTAACGATTCTATCTGTAACACTGGATTTAATATCCAGCGTTTCTTTTACAGTATTTGCCGCCTGAACATAGTCACCAACCTGATAAGGGTCACACCGATAAAATTCAGGAAGCCCTATCAATGTGTATATAGCAACAAACAATTCCAATGCCATCACTGCAGCAATTTGTCCAAAATTAAAATGCTTTGGCTGTTTACTCAATTTTTTTATATATACTGTTAAAAGAACAACAAATATTCCCATATAAAATATAATTGCAATGATTTCATTTTTATATGGCATAATATTGTAAAACACAACAAAAAATACTGCTGCTATTACAGCAATAACTATTTGTTTTACAATATTTTTTGTCCAAACAAATTCTAAAGACAGCCTGTCTGCAAAATAAGCACCCGATGATAATAATGTAAATGCAATTAAAAATCCATTTCTTAATGTATAACCATTATAAGAACCAAAATGCCATATCAGGTTTGTTCCCTCTACAAACATAGGAATGATAGCTATTAATGTTAAAATACCATAGTATAACCTGACATTTTTTTCATTCCAATATTGTTTAAGTCCAACAACAATTAATGCTATTACAAATGCCATGCCATAGACCATCATATATCGCTGAAAGGCGGCAAGCGACCTATCGGATAAAATAGAACCTGAAATACAATTAAGATACTGGTTTAACAGACTGCCTTCTGCACTGCCTCTTTGCGAACTGCCAAGCTGAAAGATTACAGGAACCAATATACATGCCGATAATCCAATTCCTGTGACTGTTCCAATTCCAAGATTCCATATATGTGCTTTCCATTTGCTCTTATCACATATAAATAGAAAATAAAGTCCGCTTACAAGAAAAATATAGATAACAGCCATAGCACTTATGTAATAATTGATAATAAATAACAAGGCAATCATCAATATATAAAATCGTTTTTTGCCCTTTTGTATCATTGTATCGTAAGCTATCATTAACAGAGGAAACAAGGCAACAATATCCATCCAAGGCATAAAACATGAACCATACAAAAGTGTATATCCACAAAAAGCATAACAAAGTGCAAATACCATCTTTATATTATTACTTTCACAATTTATTTTTTTGTCTAGGTATATATTCATAGTGACTGCCATAAATACCATTTTTATAGCAATAAATAAAGAAAAGCTTTCAAGAATTAAATTTCTTGGAATAATATATAACAATACATTAAAAGGACTTAACATAGAAAATGCAGATAAACTCATAGAAATATTAGTTCCAAGACCTGTGTACCAATCAAACCATAAAGAAGCTTGTCCATGCATCCAATCCCACAAATGGGCGTAAAGCGGTGCAACCTGCTGCATATTATCAAAATAATCAATTCTATTGCTGCCAAACGGCCATATTCCCTTTATAAAAAATATCGCCATCAGTATAAAAAATGTCACTGCTCCTGTTTGTATATACGATTTTATATGCGTTTTGAATCTATATTTTGTCATACCAATCCTTTCTGTTTATCATCATTAAAGGCTTTGTAAAACTTATCATATAAAACAGATATTCGCAATCTGCTTTGCTGCTTGCTTATAGCCTGATAAAGCTAAAAGCTATCCAAACATATGCTCCACAAAAGAAATTCATTGCTTCCTGTATCAAACTTTACATATAGCAACTCATCTTTTTCATAACTTTTTGTTGTAAATTTATGCAGTCCGGCAGTATTAAATGTACCTACTTTTTTATCATTTACATACACATGGATACCTTCATTATTGTTACACCATATATCTTTTACTTGTATTGTTAACGTTCCATTATCTGATGATTCCTCTGGTATATAATAAATCAAACTCTCCTTATCACAGCTTTTACTTCCCTCATTCTGATTTCTTTCCCAGCCGCTTCCTTTTCTCATACAAACAGCATAATCAACTGGTTTGCCATCTTTATCCCATCTTCCAGTACAAATTTCTGTTGTGCCCAAAGTATATGATAAATTGCCATATCCCGGCCAATCCGATAATTCATGTGTAATATAATACATTTTATATTCTATCCCAACATTTGGCGTGAAAAGCCACCATATATTTATTATATAAAAGAGAGTCAATGTTAAACATGCAGCATAAATGATACCTTTATGCTGCATTGCCCATGCTCTGTGTGTGTTTTTATCCATTTTTAATCTCCATGCCATGACTTACTGTAAACTTCTCATTTAAAGATAATCGTTTTCTTACTTTACCAATTTTATAAATTACACATGTGTCATAATACATGTTGACTGCCCTTTAATTACAACAATACGCTTTCCTGCACTTACAAAAAAACTATCGCCTGCCCTAAACTGCATTGTCTCTTCACTGTCATCTAATTTGATAAAGCCACTGCCTTCAATAAATACAAAAGATACAAAAGAGGATTCATCAACCATAATTTTCACTTCATTTTGTACTTTATATTTAAAACACTCAAAATATTTACATTGTACTAAAAGTTCCTTTAAATAATCGGGTGTATTTTCTATCACAATTTCACAGGTACTATCTTTTACATATGCTTTTGTATCCACAACATCTAACGCTTTTGTAATATTGAGTTCTCTTGTATTACCATATTTATCTCGTCTGTCATAATCATACATTCGGTATGTATTATTAGAATTTTGCTGTATCTCGCATATAATGATGCCCGCTCCAATCGCATGTATTGTTCCAGCTTTCACCATAACAATATCGCCTTTTTTTACATCAATTTTATTTAATATTTCTGTTATTGTATTATCAGCAATTCTTTGCTCTATCTCTTCTTTATCCGTATCTTTTGAAAGTCCGCAATATAAGTATGCATCAGGCTCACAGTCAACCACATACCACATCTCATTTTTTCCATACTCGTTTTCATTTTCAAGTGCATACTCGTCATCTGGGTGAATTTGTATTGACAAAGACTGTTTGGCATCAATAAATTTTATCAATATTGGAAATCGGTCTTGTGCCTGACATTTCCACCCCAATGCTTCTTTGCCAATAATTGAGAGATAATCATTAAACAGCATACCTCTATGCCGTCCAGAAGCAATACGGCTTTGCCCGTCAGGATGCGCGGATAATTCCCAGCTTTCAGCAATAATATCGTAGTCGCATTTTTTTCCAAAAACGGTCCTTAACTTTGTTCCACCCCACAAATAATCTTTAAATGCAGGGTCTAGCTTAACGATTGGACTATTGATATCAACAACATAGTTAAACTCAGAACTTCTGTCATTATATATCTTTACAAGGTCACTCTCTAATACAGTTTCCCCAATTCCAACCTCAATAATAACTACATTTTTATCTGTTTTATTAGCAACCTTGTGCATAGTCCCTATAGGTACAAATACACACTCATATTTATGATAATCTTTTGTCTCAAGACCTAATGTAATTGTTGCTGTTCCCTCCACCACAGACCAATGTTCACTTCTCATCTCATGCTGGTGAAGATTCATGCTCATACCTGGAAAGACTGTTACTTTTTTTACTTTATATCCTTCCTCTTGTGTAAGCAGTTCATGTATGCCCCATTCACGGTATGATAAACGATTATAGTCAAAATAAGAACTATATTTTTCTTTATTTTCACAAATAATATCTTTTATCGCATCAACATTTTCTCTTGATGAGACATAGACCGCATCTTCTGTATTGACAACAACTGTATCTTTTAAACCATTAGATACAACTAATTGGCGTTCTGCACTATTAATAATCGTTGTATTGCTGCAATTATTATAAATTACATTTTCTGTATGTGAAAGCGCATTTGTTTCGCTTAAATCAGCGACATTGCCTATATCCTTCCAGATAAATCTGCCTTTAACTACTTTGATATATTCCAAATTCTTGTAAAATATAGTCTCTATACTTCCTGTTGGAATATCTTTCATAATATATTCGCTAAACGTTACACCTCTTCGGATTGCAGAGACGCTTCTTTTTGCCTGCCAGCAAGTACTATATAAATCTCTTCCATATTCTTTTACATGATTAATAAAGTCACCTGCTCTATATATGTACATGCCACTGTTCCATAAATAATTATTTTCTGTTGTATTTAATATCGTATAGCAATCTTTTTTTTCGATAAAACCACATATCTTGTCACCCACCGTCACAATCAAATCATAATCTGCAAAATTTTTTGGTTCTATGCCGATTGCAACAAGATTACCTTCTTTAGCAAGTTCCTTTGCATGAAGTATTGTTTCTTTATATTCATTGCTTTCAATAATATGGTCTGACGTCACCACAAACACAAGTTCGGATTGATTGCAAAATAAGGTTGCTAAAACAATAGCGGCGGCGGTCCCTTTTGATGTACTTTCCATTAAAAGCCTATATTTAAGGCTCTGAAATACTTTCATTTGTCCATTGACAATATTTCTATAACTTTCATTCGTAACAATTAAAAATTCATCACAAAATGGCATATTCCTCACAACAGTTTCCTGTAACATTGAGCGTCCATCTTTTATGTTCATAAACTGTTTTGGATAATTTTTCCTTGATAATGGCCACAGTGTGTCTCCACTACCACCTGCAAGTATAATACATTTCATGGCTATTCTACTCCATCACTATATTGTTACTTTGCTAAAAATCAATCAATGCTCTTTTCTATTTCTCTTTTTGTATTTTATTGAATCATTTATTCTTTAGCTGTCTTATTTTGATTTTATCAGATTTATTACCCTCAATTGTTTTGTGTCAAATCACCTTCATTTGAGTTTTTATCTGAACTGCCATCTGGCTTTTGCGTACCGTTGGATTCATCACTTGGGTTTGTTGTGTCATCTGGGTTATTATCTGGGTTTGTCGTATCGTCTGGTTTATCATCTGGGTTTGTTGTATCATCTGGGTTATTATCTGAATTTGTTGTATCGTCTGGTTTATCATCTGGGTTTGTTGTATCATCTGGGTTATTATCCGGATTTGTTGTATCATCTGGTTTACCATCTGGGTTTGTTGTATTGTCTGGTTTATCATCTGGACTTTGTGTTGGCTCATCTGGTTTACTAACAGTGGTCTTCTGTGTTGGATTATTTGGAACATTTGACGATGGTTTTACATATGTACTATTTCCTGTAGTAGGTCTTTGATTATTCCCAGAATTACTTTTTGTAGATGGTGGTTCTGTTTCTTCTTCTGTCTGTGTTGTTGATTCATCATCTTTTTTTGTATTTGCAGTAGCAGCCGCTGTCGTATTTTGCGTTTTTGACGTCGTGCTTTTTGTGGACATTTTCCCGTAATTTGCAACATTAGAAGCTGAATTTTTATCTCTTATCGACACAACTACAACTACTATAATTGCTAAAAGTATAACTGCTGCACAACTTGCCGCACTGATTAAAGACTTTTTTGAAATTTTTTTTGAAAACAACGTATAATATGAACGATTACTTTTTGAATGATTATTATATATATTATTTAGCTCATAAGCTTCTTCCTCACTTATAGCAATATCATTATCTATACGATTTATGCTATCTGCACTATCCAGCGATTCTTGCGATGAATAAACACATAATTGCTCTTTCATTCCTGCAATAGCATCAATAATATATGTACTGTCAACTTCAAGGACATCTTCTATCTCGTCAATAGAAAAACATTCATAGCAAAACATTTCATAAATAATCTTTTGTGCTTTTGTCAATGAAGACAACTTACCATTAATTTTATTTAATTCCGCAATATCAATAAATGCACAATTATACTCTGCAGCACAATTTTCAAATAAAGCATCTTCTTCTATAGAATTATACTCATATGATAAGTTATTGTAGGTCTTACTAAAAATATTACCATTTTGTTTACTATATACATTATATATTTCTATTGTAGTAAATCTGGCAATCCACATATGAATATCCATTGTTTCACTGTCAAATTCATCCATGGAACGTATGATTTTTACGACAACATGTCTGGCTAATTTCTTTCTAGTCTCTTCTTTTTTGTACACAAAAGATACAAGGTTATACACCTCATCTATTATCAAATTGCTTATCTCATCATAGACATCTTTATTGCCTTTTTTTACTTCCTGTATTAATTGCAATAGCTTTATGTCGTTATCATTCATCACCAATCCCCCATTCTTGATTTATCTGTGAGTCTATAAATGACTTATTGTTCTATATGTAAGTTTGCTGCTCACAAAAAACAAGTTTATGGGGCTGTCACATTAAAGACTAAAGATTTTTCTTAATGCGACAGCCTCATAATTTACCTTTTATTATACCCACATCTGGCAGGAATTGTAAATACTTATTTAATAATCATAATAATGTTTCATATATGTTCTTCCAAATATCAGCCATGTATCTTTAAATGCTTTTATAATGTCTTTAAACACAATTCTTTTAGAATCTTTTTTTCTCACATAAACAACATGAACAGGCATCTGCTTTATGGTACAGCCTCTTCTATTTAATGCTACTAACAATTCCACATCATAGGCAAACCCTGATGTGCGAATTAAATGTGCAACAGGCTTTAATACACTTGCCTTAAATAATTTAATTCCAGTTTGGGTGTCCTTTACATTAAGATGAAATAATATTCTTAACATCAGATAATATCCTATACTCATCACTTTACGTTTGAATGGATATTTTAATTGAGAATCTTTGTGAAATTTACAGCCAATAACCACATCATAATTTTTTTGCTTCATTACATGAAGATAACCTTCTAACTGGTCTGGAAATAGCTCTAAATCGGCATCAAGAAATGCAATATATTCTCCTAAAGCCTCTGTAAGACCAGAGATAATTGCTCTGCCTTTCCCATGATTTTTTTTTGAACTAACTATTTTTACTCTTTTATCCTTTTTCTTTGCTTTTAAAATTTCATTTTTAGTATTGTCAATACTGCCATCATTTACTACTATCAATTCAAGTTTTTCAGTAAATCCTTGTACTACATCAAGCGTTGTCATAATACTGTTATAAATTAATTTTTCCTCATTATAGGCAGGCATAATGATAGACAACATTCCTTTAACTTCTGCCATAACGTTTTGTTCCTCATTTCTTACAAAGCACTTTTAACTTTCTTTCTTAAAAACAGATAAAAAGGTAGCCCAAAGTATACTGCAATCCTCTTTAAAGCCAAAATGTTTTAAACTTTCAAGGTTATATTTCATTTTAACAGGTAATATATCATGAATATATACTTTATCAGCATTTGAAGCATTGCTTAAAAGTTTTTCTTCATCTTTATAGGCAATGCTTGTCCTAGAAGTAAGACCAGCAGGCAAAAGCAATGTGGCATACATCTGAGGCGTATAACACTGTACATATTTTATAACTTCTGGACGTGTTCCGACCAGTGTCATATCTCCTCTAATAATATTAAATACTTGTGGAAACTCATCTATCCTGAATTTTCTTAAAACTTTTCCAACCTTTGTAATTCTCACATCATTTTTTACTGTTACTTGACTGCCTATGCTAGCAGCATTTTCTACCATTGTTCTAAATTTATATATCTCAAAAATTCTTCCATATTGTGTCACTCTTTTTTGCTTAAAAAGAACAGGACCTTTTGAGTCTGCTTTTATAAAAACTGCTATTACTGCCATAGGCAATGCCAACACAATAAGCATGACACTTGCAACAAAAATATCCATAATACGCTTAAATTTAAACCAACCGCTATGTTTAATAAGAATATTATAATATTTTCGCACTTCCTTTGTTCTCATCTTATCAGGAAGCTTAGACCATTCTTTTAATCTCATTGTAACCTCCTATCCACCCGTCAATCAAACTTTACTTCCATCTTAAATATATTGCTATCATTATTTCATTATCAATAATATTATTTTTAAACACTTTATACCTAAAGTTGTCCAACTTATAATTATTTTATATAAAATGTCTTTGTTAAACAGATATTCACAATCTGTTTTACTACTTACTTATAACCTCATTAAATGTCTTGATAACATATTCTACTTGTTCATCCGTAAGACAAGTATTTAGAGGAAGTGTTATCTCATTGCAATACATCGCATAAGCATTTGGGTAATCTTTTATATCAAAACCCATTTTCTTGTAAGCAGTGTGCATAGGAAGCGGCTTATAATGTACATTTGTGGCAACTCCTGCCTCAGCCATTCTGCGTATAATCTCATTTCGATAGGATTCTTCTTGTCCTAGAAGTCTGACCATATAAAGATGTCCGCTTGACTGATACTCCTGTGTATAATGGTTCATAATTGCCACATTATCAGCTTTTATTCCAGATGTGTAGCGTTCTATAATTTGTCTTCTGCGTGCAAGCAGCTTTGGATATCGTTTCATCTGCACAATTCCTATCGCTGCCATAATATCGGTCATATTGCACTTATAATATGTGTCGATAATATCATATTCCCATGCACAGAGGCTTGTCTTTGCCAATGCATCTTTGGACTGCCCATGTAAACTAAGAAGCATAAAGTTATGATACAACGCTTCATTGTCTATCTGTTCAATATCTTTCCACACTAAGGCTCCGCCCTCTGCTGTCGTAAAATTCTTGACTGCATGAAAAGAAAAACTTGTAAAATCGGCACATTCACCGCTCATTTTACCATCTCGCACTGCGCCAAAACCATGTGCAGAATCAGCAAGAATCAAGACATGTCCAAGCGCTTCCTGCAACTTATTAGCAGGCTTAAATATCGCTTTTTTCGACATTACGATTGTTCTGATAGCAGCATAATCTTCCATTATACCACCAATATCAACAGGTATAATGGCCTTTGTCTTATCTGTTATCATCTGTTCTAGGACAGCATAATCCATATGAAGAGAATCTTTTGATACATCAACTAATTTAAGCACTGCGCCAACGTGGCAAACCACGCTGGCGGAAGCAGTGTACGTATATGCAGGCACAATAACCTCATCACCTGGTCCTATGCCAAAAATTCGCAATATCATTTCCATACATGCCGTTGCAGAATTCATACAAACGGCTTTTGATGTGTGACAAAACTGTGCTATTTCTTTTTCTAATGCCTTTGTTTTTGGTCCTGTTGTTATCCAACCTGAACGCAAGACCTCAGCTACAGCTTCAATTTCTTCTTCTGTGATATCTGGTGGTGAAAATGGTATGTTCATTGTTTCCTCATTTCTTTGTTGTTTTTTGTTCTTGTGCTGCTGTTGTTGGTGTCTGGGTAGGTGCTTGTGTAGGAGTCTGTGTAGGAGTTTGTGTTGCACCATTACTATTTGCCTTTTCCATCTGTGGGAACGAATAGGTCAAATCACCTGCTGTATTACCAATAGAAATCGAATAACTAATTGTATTATATCCACTTTTTGTAAGCGTTATCGTCTTTGTACCAACTTTTTTATCAAATGCACAAGGCACAATCCCAATATATACACTATCCACATAAAGAGCAGCCCCTTGAGGCTCCACCACCTGAACGCTATATCCTTCTGTCAAATTAGAATTTGCCGAATTAGTCGAACTTTTCGTTGTTGATTTTACTGCACTCTTTGGTGTCATATCAATCACTTTTGTAAAATATAGCGAATTTACAACGATTGTTTCTGTGTACTCTTCATAATGATTTGCCACAAGTCTTATATTATGTTTACCATATGTAAGCTGTATTGGCTCAGAATAATCCACTTCTTTTCCATCAATTGACATAATTGCATCAGAAGGCGAAACTTTAAATATAACTGCTCCTTGCTTCGTAGCGGGAAGAATAAACTCGCTAAAATCAACGACTGCTTCCTGTCCCTTTTCAACCGTTACTTCTTTCGTTGATTTTGTATTGCCAGACTGAATTTCAATTTGTTGATTGCCAACTTTGGAAGCGACAAGCATATCCTCTGTAACAGTGTACATATTATCTCTTCCTATAGTAACATATCCTCCAATAAATGCACTTACACCTGTAAATCGAATATACCCATGGTCTACATTCACGATAATAGAATATGCTGTATTATCTATTCCTCTTATAGTAACTTCATCTTGCTTGATAATGGATGCAATTGCTACTCTATCATCACCTGACAAAATAACTATTTTTTCATCATATTTTAGATTAGAAGCTCCAACCACAATCTTTTTGGAACTTTCATCTACTTCAATATCATTTACACTTTTCTTTTCCCATTCATTTTTGTTGCCATAAATTGACTTAGCAATACCGCTTTTATAACATACAACATCATATATAGCGCCTAACTGCATACTTCCTGGTGAAATAACAGTACCATACTTTGATTGAATATCTGTGCCTCCCGAATATGGCACCTCATATTCTACATTTGAACTAATATCCACAAAATGTGCTTTTTTTTCTGTCTTATCATTATACGATAAAACACCTGTAATAGTTAGCTCATCTGAATTTTTATTTGTTGGCGCTTCTTTAATCGATTTTTTTGGAGGGACAAGTATAGAACTGCCTGGTTTAATTGTTGATTCTTTTGTCTCTCCACAACCTGTCATATTTACACAAAATATAACACACATCATCAATATTACTATTGTTCTGTAAACTTTGTATTTATGCAATTTATTCATTGTACATTCTCAACTTTCTATTATGTTAAACAATAAAACCCATTAAAAGTTTAACACAATGCGCCTATTGTTGCAAGAAAATCAAGTCTTCTGTAATTTTGTTCCATACAAACATTTAATTTTTCAATACTCTTAGGTGGTATCCATGCCTTATTGGAATTATAATAATAATTTATCAGCTTCCAATATTTTTCTGGAAATGCAAATAATGCCCCTAGCAATTGCAAATCTACTTCTGTAATTGTTCTTACTTTATCATATTCATTGATAAGCTTATATGCCACTTCAATACTCCAATTATATTTTTCCAATATCTTTCTCATAAACTGATACAAATCACATATCTGACAATCAATTCTGCACTTATCAAAATTTGTTATTGCCACATTACCAAAACTAATAATAACATTGTGATAATTAAATGCACCATGTACAAGCTCTTTGTTTTGAATCGCCTGATTAATTCTGTTTGTATATTTTTCTTTCGATAAGTTATTTACAGCCTTTATTGCTTCATCATAATAATAAGGAATACTTTTCAACATAAGAAGTTCATAGCTTGAACGCTTTTTCTTTTTCTTTAAATAATTCATTGCCTTTTTTAACTCTTTGGTATGGCGCAAATACTGCATAATAAAATTTTCACTACTATTAACACTTTCTTTTTCTATATTTAAAGAAACTTCATCGAAAGCTGTATGCAGCTTTGCAAGTGCTGCTACCGATGCACTCAACTCATCAATACTTTTTACATTACACTCGTTTCCATCAAACCAATTTTTGATAATATATTTTTTATGGTCGCTCTCATTATAGGTCACCACTTTTTCATCACAGTTTTTTACAAAAGTATCAACATTATTATATCCATTCCCAACTATTGCCTCTGTAATTATACTTTCTCTATCATAATAACTCTCTGCATATCGACATTCTAACAGCAATTTCACTCCATCATCTGTATGGAGTATCATGCCCCCTCTGCCCCTAATAACACGGATTATTTCAAAGTCATACTGTTTTGTGACCTCCAAAGATTTTTCGTTCATATCCAGCCTCCTCTCGTACTTGCGGTAATGCCCTTTCTATCATATGTCATCCCAAACATAAAAATAACTCTTAGTTGTTTTCCAACTAAGAGTTATTTTTTATAAATGTTCTATCAATGCTATCAGAGTCTGTTTATCATTTAATTTTTGATTTTCAATAACAATATCAAGAAGAAGTCCTAACACTCTTCCAACTTCTTTGCCTTTCAAACCATACTCTATTAAATCATTACCAGTAATATCAAGGTCTTTCAATGTAAAACAATCGCCTCGTTCTATAATACAACTCACCATATTTTCTATAACTGCCAAATGTTTTTTTCTGGCTGGCAGCAATATTCCTGTAACGGCTTCTTTTGTTGCAATAACCGTTTTCTCATATTTTAACATCAAGTTTAACATGTCTTTTCCATATTTATGCAATGCTTCCCTGACTGCTGGTTCATTTTCTTCTATTGTATTTTTAGAATAGCTGACTAATTTTGACACCGTATCAATTGTATAGTTATCTAACTTTAATGATTTTAATATCTCTTGTATATCTTCATAACCAATTGAATAAAAAAGTGCTGCATAGCGAAATATTGCTGTAGGTTCTGAAAGTTTTAACATGGTAAGTGTACTTTTTTTATATTTGCCTGATAATATTTTGTCAATCTTTGGAAGTATGTCTATAAATAGTCCTGCTTCTTGAAACTTTTGAACATAATCCGGATTTTCAGACAAAAGCGTCTTTACTAACTCAACTTGTATACGTTCCACGCTAACTTTTATAATATTGGGTGCTAATTGAACAATCGCCTTATATGTATTATCGTCCATATGAAACCCTAATTGTGCACAAAACCGTATTGCACGCATCATGCGCAATGCATCTTCGCCAAACCGCTCACTTGGATTCCCCACACATCGAATAATACCTTCCTGCAAATCCTTCATTCCCTCAAATTGGTCAACCAAACCAACTTTATCATTATATGCCATCGCATTGATAGTAAAATCTCTTCTTTGTAAATCTTCCGTCAACTTTGAAGAAAATGTTACATTTTCTGGATGTCTTCCATCTTTATAAACCCCATCAATACGATACGTTGTAACCTCATAACCCTCGCCTTTTATCATAACGGTTACTGTTCCATGTTTGATGCCTGTATCAATTGTCTTTTTAAACAACGACTTCACTTCCTGAGGAAGGGCTGAGGTCGTTATATCCCAATCTTTTGGTTTTTTTCCAAGTGCACTGTCCCTTACACAGCCTCCGACTGCATAAGCCTCATAACCGTTTGAATAAAGCACTTCTATAATACTTTTAACATTTTCTGGCAATTTTATATACATATTACTATTTTAGTATGCCTTGCCCCAATATACCATGCTCTTTGCTGGTTTACCACAGCAAACACACACATCTGACAGCTTTTCTTGTTCAAATGGCATACACCTTGAAGTAGCTGTCGTATCCTCCTTAATCTTATCTTCACACTCTCTGCTGCCGCACCACATTGCTTTTATAAATCCAGCCTTATTTGCAACAGCATCTTTAAATTCCTCATAATTTGTCGCAACATACGTATGTTCATCTCGATGTATCCTTGCTTTCTCAAACATATCTTTTTGGATAACTTCAAGAATATCCTTAATCTTATCTGCTAATTCCTCTATTGCAACTGTAATCTTTTCTCTTGTATCTCTTCGTACAACGATAGCTTGTCCTGCTTCAATATCTCTAGGCCCCATCTCAACTCGTACTGGTATTCCTCTCATTTCTTGTTCTGCAAACTTCCAGCCTGGATTTTTGTCACTGTCATCAATCTTTGTTCGCAATCCTGCCTTTACAAGCTGTTCCTTTACCTCTAATGCTTTGTCTAAAACGCCTTCCTTTTTTTGCATAATTGGTATTACTGCTGCTTGTATCGGTGCAATTCTTGGAGGAAGCACAAGACCGCTGTCATCTCCATGTGCCATAATAATAGCGCCAATAATACGTGTTGACAGTCCCCATGAAGTCTGATGAACATATTTCAATGTATTGTCTGTATCTGTATATTGTATGCCAAACGCCTTTGCAAAACCATCTCCAAAATCATGGCTTGTGCCAGACTGCAATGCCTTGCCATCGTGCATAAGTGCCTCAATTGTGTATGTAGCTTTTGCTCCGGCAAACTTCTCCTTATCTGTCTTACGACCTTTAACAACTGGTATCGCAAGAACTTCCTCACAAAAGTCTGCATATACATTTAACATCTGCTGTGTGCGTTCTTCTGCTTCCTTTGCTGTGGCATGTGCCGTATGACCTTCCTGCCACAAAAATTCGCGTGAACGTAAAAATGGTCTTGTCTCCTTCTCCCATCTTACAACGGAACACCATTGATTATATACCTTTGGCAAATCCCTGTATGACTGAATTTCATCTTTATAAAAATCGCAAAATAATGTCTCAGAAGTTGGTCTTACACACATTTTTTCCTGAAGTTTATTTAATCCGCCCTGTGTTACCCATGCAACTTCCGGCGCAAATCCTTCCACATGGTCTTTTTCTTTTTCAAGGAGACTTTCTGGAATAAACATAGGCATATAAACATTTTCTACACCTGTTTCTTTAAATCTTCTATCCAATTCTTTTTGTATATTCTCCCACAAAGCATATCCTGCCGGCTTAAATATCATACAGCCTTTTACGCTTGAATAGCCCATAAGCTCTGCCTTTTTAACAACATCCGTATACCACTGTGCAAAATCATCACTCATTGAAGTAATTGCTTCAACTAATTTCTTATCTCCTGCCATAATTATCCTCACTTCTACTCAAAGTTCTTTTTGTCACTTAGTGTACCACGTCCAATGACTGTTTTCAAGTAGAGTATTAAGGCTTTTGCCATACAATACGATACAGGTCCCAAAATAAACCCCATAACGCCATAAACTAAAATACCAACAAAGATAATAATTAACATAACGAGCGGCGAAATTCCCACACGGTCTCCCACACATTTACTCTCCATAATCTCACGAACAAGCCAAGTGACAGCATACACAAATAAAAGGACAATCGCTGAAAATGTATTGCCGCATGCAAGGTCAAAAAGCAGCCATGGAATTAAAACAGTACCTGTTCCAAAAACAGGAAGCATATCTAAAATGCCAATTACAACACCTAAAACAATCGCATACGAATTGCCTATAATAAAGAATCCCACTGTCAACACTACAATATTAATTATTGTAATTAAAAGTTCAATGCGATAATATACACTCATCAACTGTTTTAAACTAGAAGTAACGGCTAATATTTCTTCACGAAAATGAGTACTGTTGCACCAATCCCTTATAACGTCTAACTTATCTGAAAGATAAATAACAGAAATAAATGATACAAAAACACCACCAATAAATACTGCAATTTTTACAATTGCAGGCAACGAAATCTCCGCCACTCGATTTACTACGGCAGAACTTGCATTTTCATTAAAAGCTTTTTCTATATATCTTGTACACATCTCTAAGGCGTCCATACAACACCCTTCTCTTAATCCAAACATTCCGTCCAAATTAAAACATATCTTGGCAGCAGTCTGTTTTACAACCACCATATTATATTGATAATTGACAAAAAAATTTTTAACTTCTTTAAAAACTGCATAGAATAAAGCAGCTAATGCCACAAATATAACAATAGCCAAAAGAACAACAATAATTGTTGAAGCAGGATGTTTTTTTCCACGAAACAATTTCGATAATTTATTAACTGGTTTTTCAATTGCAAGCGCAATAATATAAGCTATAACAAACGGTGAAATTAATGGAAATACGTATTTAAACCCCAAGAATATTGAAACAGCTATTGCAAAACTTCCACTGATAAATAAAAATTTTTGCTTTATAGTCCAAGCTTCTTGCATAATCTCACCTCCAGACACAATTATCAATTTCTATAATAAATATCTGGAATTATTATCTCTAAATTGCACCAATTTATTCAATTACTGGTAATATATTTTGCCCAATCTGGATTTGTCTTATATAAATTCCCCAAAATTTCAATAGAATAAGCACATAAAGCAATCTCATTTTTTTTCAAATTTAATTTTTCTGCAAGAAATGCACAAGTTTCTTTATTTTCCTTATCAACTGTTAAATACTTATAATCGCCTGCAAGAACATGCCCTCTTGATGAAAACTGTGTTCTTATCTGATGATGCCTTCCTGTAATTAACTCAACATCTAAAAAAGTACAATCCCAATCAGAATGATAATTTATCACACGATAGTTTAACACTGCTTTTTTTGCACCAGACTTATCCGCTCTAACCACTTTTGAACAATTTTCTTTTGCATCCTTTAGCAAGTAATCCACCATCGTGCCTGTTTGAGGCTGTACATATCCACAAACAGCACAGATATAATGTTTATTTATCCCCTGCTGTTCAAGTATTTTACTATATTTTGCTGCACTTTTTTTATCTTTGGCAAACAATACCAGTCCACTTACAGGTCTGTCTAAACGATTAATTACAGCGGCATATGGAATTTCTTTCTTTTGTTTTCTATAATTTAAAACCTCACTTGTCAAATCCATATCAAAGCTTTTTCCACTTTGAACCAATTGTCCTGATGGTTTATCCACAATTATCATAAAGTTATCTTCATAAAGTATTTTCATAAACATCCATTTGCGATTTCGCACACCTTTCCTAAATTTACTTGACTTCATATCTAATTTTTATTATATTCTTATTTACAGGGTTAAGGAATATCTTAATCATACATAACAATTTGTCACTGTTCTAAGTTTATCACAAAAAACTTTAAATAACAGTTCTTTTGATAGCTTTACAACCTTAATTGTTATCGTTTTACTACATAAAAAATAAAGAAAAAGGAGGAAAATATGGATAATTATACTTCAGACCCATTTAATGACAATAATAATGGCAATGGCACCAATAATAACTACAATCCTAATACAGAAAGTTCTTCTAATCAAGAAGCACAAAATAACAATGCCTATAATAATTATGGCAATGGTACCACTACAGATAATTACAACAATTATAATAATGGGCAAAATCAGAATGGTTATAGCAATAATTATAATAACAATAATGACAATTATAATGATGATGACTATAACAAAAATACAGATAGTTATGAAAATAGCCAAAGCAATATGAGCTCTAATACAGATGAAAATAACGAGACTGCTAGCCAAAATGATGCTAATAGCAGTAGTAATGACTACAATAACAGTTATAACAACGGCTACAACAATAATGGTTATAACAATAGCTACAATAATAACGGTTATAACAACGGCTACAACAATAACGGTTATAACAATGGCTACAATAATAACGGCTATAACAATGGCTATAACAATAACGGTTATAACAACGGCTACAACAATAATGGTTATAACAATGGCTATAATAACGGTTACAATAATGGCTACAATAGTAACGGTTATAACAATGGCTACAATAATAATGGTTATAACAATGGCTACAATAATAGCGGTTATAATAACAATGCTTCTAATAATGGCTACAATAATAACGGTTATAATAACAATGCTTCTAATAATGGCTATAATAATAACGGCTATAACAATAATGGCTATAATAATGAGTACAACAATGGCAGCAACAATAATCCATTTAATAACGGTTATAACAATGGTTACAATAATAACTACAATGGAAACCTTGTCAACAATGTAAACTTTCCAAACTTTGCTATGTGGATAGTATTAAGTATTGCTTGTATCCTTATATTTAGTAAAATTTTGGGAGCAATTGGTTTAATTTTTATTATAGAAGGCAACAACGCATATAAAGCAGGAAACTATCAAAAATTTGAAAATAGCAAGAGAAATGCCGCTATTTCATTAGGCATTGGCGTTGTTATTGGCTGTATGTACATTGCTGCAACTGTTTTTTTTTCGTTATTAAGCTGGTGAAATTATTATTATTTTAACCTTATCTTTGACTATTTAATAAAATATAAATATTTTAAGGGATTGCTGTAAATAACTTTACAATAATCCCTTAAATTTATATTATTTATTTTGTTGTAAACTAAGAAATTGCACAAAACTATATATTGTCTCTATTTGACTTTCTGGCAGAGTATTTAATAAATCTATAGTTTTTTCAATGTTGACCTAACCTTTTTTCTCTTCCTTTATTTTATTTGTGCATCACATCTTAAATCGATACCCTACTCCCCATATTGTTTCAATATATTGTGGCTTTGATGTATCATACTCAATTTTTTCCCGAATCTTTTTAATATGGACAGTCACTGTCGCAATATCGCCAATAGACTCCATATCCCAAATTTCCTTAAACAGCTCATCTTTCGTAAATACATGGTTTGGATTACTTGCAAGAAATGTCAGTAAATCAAATTCTTTTGTCGTAAAGATTTTTTCTTCTCCATTGACAAATACTCTTCTTGCCGTTTTATCAATCTTGATTCCACGTATTTCAATAATTTCATTTGCCTCTTTTGCACTGCTTACAAGCCTGTCATATCTGGCAAGATGCGCTTTTACTCTCGCCACAAGCTCACTTGGACTAAATGGTTTTGTCATATAATCATCAGCACCCACGCCTAATCCGCGTATCTTGTCAATATCTTCCTTCTTTGCTGAAACCATAATAATTGGCATATTTTTAACTTCTCTTACCTGCCTGCATATCTCATAACCATCTATACCTGGCAGCATAACATCCAATATACATATATCATAATTATTATCCAGTGCCGCTTTTAAACCTGCCTCACCGTCTGGCAAAACATCCACTTCAAATCCGCTCAACTCAAGATAATCTTTTTCAAGTTCAGCAATAATCTCCTCATCTTCTACTATTAAAACTCTGCTCATATACTCTTTCCTCTTCTTTCTGCAATTTTTTCTCTAAGCAACTTTACAAATTCTTTATATAGTAAGATATGTGCTGTTATCAATACCTTTTTTAAGACATATGTGCATTGTTGTTCCTTTTCCTTCAACGCTTTCAGCCCATATTTTTCCTCTATGGTCTTCAATAATCTTTTTTACAATAGCCAATCCTATACCACTTCCTCCCTGTTTGCTGTTACGAGACGAATCTGTGCGGTAAAACCTTTCAAATATATGCGATAAGTCATTGATTCCTATTCCTTTACCATTATCTTTCATAATGATATGTACATATACCTCCTCATCAAAAATATCAATATTAATTATACCCTTTCTATCTGGACACATATATTTTACAGAATTACTTATAATATTATTTACCACACGTTTTAATTGTTCAGCATCCGCTATGATATATACATTATCACATTGATGACAATTATATTCAAGTAAAATATCTTGGGATTCTAAATCCATTGATATCTCATCACAATACTCATTAAAGTAATCAGCAACACAAATCTTTCTAAATAAATATTGAACTCGGTTGCTTCCAAGTCTGGAATAAATAGTAAGTTCATCAATTAGTTTATCCATATCATTAGCTTTATTAGCAATTGTCATCAAATATTTTTTTTGTTTTTCTGGTGTATCTGCCACCCCGTCTAAAATGCCTTCGACATATCCCTTTACCGCAGTAATTGGAGTTTTTAAATCATGAGAAATATTGCGTATCAGCTCTTTTTCTTCCTTGTCTGAAATAACTTTTTGCTCTGATGTATTTTTTAAAATAATCCTCATTTCTTCAAAATCTCGAAATACATCACCAATTTCATCTTTTGAAGCTTTTGGCATCTCAAAGTCATAATTGCCCTGTTTAATATTATTGGTTGCCAATCGTAATTTTTCAATAGGTCTAAAAATAGAATTATATATCCATATCATTAAAACAACACTAGTAATAGCAATAACAATTAATCCAAGCATAATAATTTCTGTTGCAAATCCTTTAATTTGAGGAATACTTTGTTGAAGTGATGTAATTAAGTAAACAGAAATTTCCTCATTATCATTATTGCTAAATTGTATACAACGTATAAAACATTGATATTCATCACCTTTATATACACTGACATCCGATAATGCATCATTGGTATCTACATCATATATATCAATCAATTCATTTAAAACGTCTACGCTAATATTGTCTGATTTATATGTAATAGTATCCTCTCTTTTTACTACAATCTGTGTCAATTTTTTTTCAAGTTCCTTATTTGTTTGTTCTAAAAATTTTATATCATTATATTTTTCTGGCATATTATCTGCAATTTCTTTCATATCTTGATATATCCGTTCCATTATTCTTCCCATAAGTGCTGCTGAAGAATCAAAAGAATTTAGATTAAGATTCCAGTCCACATCATATAATTGTTGTATAGATGATGATTTATATTGAAAAATGCCTGTCGACAAAACTGCAAATGTAACTGTTGGCAAAATAACCATTATACAAAATGCCACTACGATTTTACTCTTTAATTTCATAATTTCCCTTTCATGGTTTTAGTAAAAATCTGCTTGTAAAAATTTTAAATTCTTCTTGTACTTTATTCAATAAAAAATTGAAAAACTGATATTAAATTTTAATAAAAAACAAATTTCTAATAAAGAAAAAACTGCTACAAAAAGAAATTTTAACATTTCTACTTTGCAACAGTCCATTTTATCACCCAATTTTTAATTTTACTTTTTGTGCATCCCGTTCTGAATCTACACGTTCAATAACAGCTCCCAGCGTTTTTAATTTTCCATCAAAATCTTCATAACCACGCTGGATATATTCAATATCTTCTATCTCTGACACACCATCAGCAGACAACGCCGCTATAACAAGTGCTGCACCTGCTCTTAAATCAGGCGCTGCCATTTGTGTTCCGCTCATTTGCTCAATTCCTTCAATATAAGCTGTATTGCCTTCAACTTTTATCTTGCAGCCCATTCTGTTAAGCTCATCTACATACTTAAATCGATTTTCAAATATACTCTCTGTCACCATACTTGTTCCATCCGCCAATGCAAGCACTGCTGCCATCTGTGGCTGCATATCGGTTGGAAAACCAGGATAAGGCAACGTTTTTACGTTAGTGCTTTTTAAATTCTCACACCCGATAACACGTACCCAATCATCCCCTTCAATCACCTGACAGCCAACCTCAATTAGTTTAGCAGAAATTGATTCCAAATGTTTTGGAATAACATCCTGTACAACAACATCTCCTCTTGTACAAGCTGCTGCAAACATAAATGTTCCCGCCTCAATCTGGTCTGGAATAATCGAATAGGTTGTGCCATGTAAACGGTTTACCCCTCTTATTCTTATAACATCTGTACCAGCACCTTTTATATTTGCTCCCATCGCATTGAGAAAATTGGCAACATCAACAATATGCGGTTCTTTTGCCGCATTTTCAAGAATCGTATCACCATCTGCCAAACATGCAGCTAACATTAAATTAATCGTAGCGCCAACTGTTACCATATCAAAATAGACATGACCACCAACTAATTTATCTGCCTTTGCAAATATCTTTCCATGACTAATATCAACTTCCACTCCCAACGCCTTAAATCCTTTAATGTGTTGGTCTATAGGTCTACTGCCTATATTACAACCGCCAGGCAGTGCCACTTCCGATTTTTTATATTTGCCAAGCAATGCACCTAAAAGATAATAAGAGGCTCTAATTTTCTTAATGTATTCGTAATCGACATTCATATCACAAATGCTGCCGCCATTAATCTGAACAGAATTATTATAAACATATTTAACTTTTGCTCCTATTCCTTCAATTGCTTGGAGCAACACTCTAGTATCTCGAACATTAGGCACATTCTCTATAGTAACAGTTTCATCTGTCATAATTGCTGCTGCAAGGATACCTAAGGCTGCATTTTTTGCGCCGCCTATCGAAACCCTCCCATTCAACGGATTACCACCTTTAATTATATACTGTTCCATGACACACCTCTAACCGAACATAATTGTAATCACTATTTTCTATTATATGAATAAAAACGTATTTTGTAAACTGTCATCTTCAATTAATCACCGAAAATATCTCATACGCTCTTTTGTCTAAAATTGCAACATAAAATAACTAACTTTGCTAGTATAACACAAATTTTAGAAATGTATACCCTTTTTTTATATTTTAACAAAATACTTTATTAAAAAAGTATTTCTTTTATTAAAAATGGACTGTCGCAAACTGGATTTTCTATATAAAGCATGAACATTAATCAAATCATATCACTCTTTATAGAATTACCCCATTTGCGACAGCCCAATCACTGTCTATTATATTTTTTAATTTTATAACAAACTACTACGTTCTTAAAAGTTCATTTACCAACTTATAAGTGTCCAACAGACATTTTTACCTATTCACATAATTCAATGGATTTACAGTAGCACCGCCAATCCATATCTCAAAATGAAGATGTGGACCTGTAGTGTATCCTGTATTGCCTGAATATGCAATCAAATCACCCTGAGAAACAGTTTGTCCTGCTGAAACTGCCACTGAATTAAGATGTGCATATCTTGTCATAGAGCCATCCGAATGTTTTATATCCACACAATTTCCATATGATGAATAAAATCCTGCTCGCAGCACAGTTCCTGAAGCAGCCGCCTTTACTGGCGTACCAACACCAACATACCAGTCAACACCTTTATGAAGAGTTCCCCATCTATAACCATATTCTGACGAAACAGAACCTCTGCTAAGTGGTTTAATATAAGTAGGAGGTGTTATCGTTCCAGATGCTACCACCTTTGCCACTGCTGGCTTAATAATCTCTTCATTAATATATTTAACCTCTGTCTTATTGCCATTCACATAGGTTATATCAGCTGTTACTTTATGATAACCTGGTTCGCCTTCTGATTGAACAGTATATGTTCCAACATAAGCTGTATCATCATCTACATATTCAATGTCTGCTTCATACTCTTCTTCATATGTCTTACGTTCTGTAACGACTACTGAAATCTCAGACTTTGGAACAGTCACAACAAATCGGTCACCTGGTCTGATAATATCATTTTCGTCGGTTCCTTCATTTAATTCCAACAATTCGCTCAACTTAAGAGAACACTTGCTTGCAATGCCATACAATGTATCTCCTTCTTCAACAACATAGTATGTCTTTTCTGCCTTTTCTTTTGTTATCTCCTCATAAGCTGCTTCCACACTCACAATATTAGCGCCTTGTGCCAATGTCTCATTGACAACAACATTCTGCTCAAATTCAATATCTGTAATACCGTCTCTATTTGAAGTTCCATCACTGGCTGTCACTGTTGAAGCTCCATCAATAGCTGCTGCCACAATATCTGTAGCTGTATTTCTCAACTCAGATTGAACCATATCTACAGAATAAGCACCATAGTTTACATCTTTGCCTGATGATAATTTAACTTGAAACTCATTTTGTGTATCATACTTACCTATAACCTTTTCCATAAGCTCAATAACTTCATCTTTTGATGCAAGCGTCACTGTAAAGTCATCAATTCTTACTGTATAAGCAGCTAAATCTTCTCTGTCTGTAACACATGAAAAAAGATTGCTATATATTGAATCCGTCAAATCTTCTTTCGTCATTCTTTTAGAGGCTAATTTATTCTTTTCTACAATATTAATTGAGTTGTCCATATAGACAACAGAATCATATTCTTGACTAAATTTCATTCTTGCGTCAGCAAGTGCTTCTTCAGCCTCTACCCTTGAATTAGCAGCACCAATTTCTTGTCCGTTAAATTCTATACTATAATAACCAACTTCATTGCCAAGCACCTTTTTTTCTACAAAAGGTATTATAATCACGCAAGTTAAACAAGCAGCCGTCATTGTGCTAATCATTGTTGTTTTTAAACGTCTCCCATATCGTGATATATGAATCATGTTTTCCTCCAATATGTAATTATTGTTTATAAGCGACTAAAAAATTTATATTATTCACAGATGCCATTTTTCTTAACAATTTCTGTGAAATTGTGTTGTCACACAATCTTTTAAACCCCAATTCATTCGTTTTTTAATAATATAAATGATTATCATTTTTATTTAATCAATTTGTAACAATTTTGTAACAACTTCATATTATCACGTTAACAATTCTTTGTAAAGACCTAAAATATAAATTCATATAAATTTATATAAACCTTTATTATTTTATAATTTTCTCGAATTAAAATAGACAAAATCATCTATTTTATCTAGGATATCTTTAAATATTTCTCTTGGTGCCGCATCAATATATTGTGCTAAAATATGTTCTTCCTGACTCTTATACCGACCATAAAAAATATCATATAAATTGTGTCCTCGCACATAAATTCTTATATTTTCTATATTATCAATAACATCTTGTCTGCTTTCTATACGAATGTTCAGCTTCCTAAGCATATTTTTTACACTGGACAGCTTATAGAGATACTTTTGATATTTGCTCCATAAAATGTCATAAAATTGGTCTACACTTTTTACAATACCTACCTTTGCCATAACCTCTGGAAATAAAAAATAATTTTCAAATGAATAATATTTTAGTATTAATACATTTCGTTCAGTCACTCTTGGCAAATGTCCTTTGTCCTCTTTTTCTCGATCACCGTAATATTTACATAACTGCTTTCCCAAAAAATTTCTATCTTTCCCATCACTGTCCCGTATCATCATAAATTGGTCTTTTAAATATAAGGTATTAATATACTTTAAATTTGCATACGTCTTGATGTTCGTACAACTGTTTGTTGAAAGTATTGCAATTCTTCTTAATTGTTGATTTTCATCATAAATTTCTGAATAATATTTATTTAACAACAAAGGTAGTCTGCTTCTATCCTGCTTTCCCTCTACAATAAACACAAAACTTACATTCATTAAATCGTTTGCTGTATAACCCAAATCATTAAGAATACTATCAATATCTGTTTTTTGCACAACTTGGGTACAATAATTATCATCGCTGTAAACCTGTTTAATATTTTTTGATGAAAAATTAAATAACATTTCAGGCTCATGTGTTGAAAAGATAACTTGATTTTTTTTGGACAACCGATATAAAATTCTACTTGCAACCTTCTGCAAATGTGGGTGAAGATATGTTTCTGGGTCTTCAATCATAATAATATAAGGGGCTATATCTTTTGTTTCAACATAGGTTTCTAATAAAGAAAGCGTGTAAATACTTCTTATACCTTCGCCTAATGAATCCAAATTACCAAGCGTCTTTAGCTCTGGATTTTCTACAATCGTCTCTATTTGAAATAATTTGTCAACATCAAATTGAATTTCATAACGGATTTTCTCCCCACAGCCGCCATTCTTAGCAAAATACACATTTAATTTTTCTGCAAACGCATTTAAATTTAAATTAAACATCTTAAACTGCAATAATCTGCTTGTTTCCAACAAGGTTAAATCCTGTGGACTTTTTTTATTGATAATTCCAATGCAGTCAAAACATTGATTACATTTTCTTTTGCTGTCAAAAATACATTTATTATCTCTTATATCTGTCAACCCATTGTCTTGTGCAAACATAATCAAATCTTCTTTAATGTCCGTCTGATTTCTGTAATGGTCAACATAATAGATTTTTGGAAGAACCTCTTTTATATAAGGATTATTTTTTCTCGAGCCATCTCTATAGCGAACTGAACCGTCTCTCCCATATGTATATTCAAACGTTAAAATTCCTCCGCCTTGATTATTTTCTATAAAAGATGGAAGTTTTTGCTTCATTGCATTTTTCCACGCCTCATACTTTCGAGCCTTTCCACACACACCATTTTTGTGAAGATACTCTAAATCCGATGATGAAAATTCCAACTTTACAGAAATACTAATGTTTCCTTTATCGCTGTGAAAATCCTTTTTATCAATCATCAGATTACCTGTGACTACTCGAAGCGCATCCATAATAACAGACTTACCTGAATGATTACGCCCCACAAGTATAAGAACATCATTTATTTCTGAAATTTTTAATTGGTCTACAGATTTGAAATTTTTTACCTCAACCTCTTTTATCTTCACAAAAACCTCCCATTCTGAAGCGCAGCGCAAAAATTGCGCAATATCAATCTTATTTTTTTGCTACTGAAAACCCAAACTTTCCTATTTTTTTACCCAACATAAAATATTCACCATGTGAATATGCAATCAAATCTGCTTTTTCTAAATCAAGCCTTTGATTATCATCTAAAAGCGATTCATCAACACTGACTGAAACTACTTCTGCAATAAACATATCATGCGAGCCAAGCTCTTTTATATCCACAACTCTGCATTCAATATTAACAGGGCTTTCTGCAATTCTTGGCGCTTTCACCACATTGGATTGCACTGGTGTCAAATTCATCTCCTTAAATTTATCAACATCCTTTCCAGACTTAACACCACAATAATCCGTTGCCATACAAAGTGACTGGGTTGTAAGATTTACCACAAATTCTTTGGTATCTGATATAATACTATGAGAATATCGTTCCTTTCTCACGGATATAGACAACATCACAGGGTCTGAACATATTGTTCCTGCCCATGCAACTGTAATAATATTAGGTTTTTCACCTTCCCTTGCACAGCTTACCATCACAACTGGCACTGGATATAACATATTTCCTGGTTTCCATTCTTGTTTTTTCATTTTTTCCTCCATATTGCGGCTGATTTTTAAGAGCAGCTAAGGATTCAAATTTTAGCAAGACTATTATACAGTCTTTTATACACAGCAATCTTTTGCACCATAACTTACAGATTAAAAATTGCACTATTTAATCTTATCCTTATTTCTGCTCTATTTTTTTATTTTCTAAGATATCGGTCTAACACTTCACCTACACTGCATATTTTATCGGTCATTACAATAACAAAGGTTTCCTTATAAGAAGGCAACGTTAACGTAAGCGGAAACATATGTTTTACTATAATATCGCCCTCTTTTTTAGTTAAATCAAAATATTTATGTGCATTTTTCAAAGCCTTGTTGGGATGCTCAAATCCGTGCAGTCTCTCATCTTGTTTTGTTTTATAATGATGCCAATCATACAAAAATAAATCATGTAAAAGTCCCGCCTTTGCAGCCGCATAACTATCTAAATTTAATTTATTACAAATCAAATAATTCATATAAGACACATGTACAGAATGTGTAAAACAACTTGTATGACTGTGATGATTAAATTGTTTCATCTGTTGTACAACATGACTATTTGCAATATCTTTAATATTGGTCTTATATCGCTTTATTGAAGCTGCTTTTCTTTTATCTAAACTTTTAGAATAATTAGACACGCCTTTTATAATACAATGATATAAATTTCCTTTTCTTTTGTAAGGTTTTTGCACTTTATACATTTTGGTTGCCATTATCTACTCATTCCTTTATCATTTTTCATTGATTTCTACGCTGCTTTTCGCATAAAGAACAAATATTCTTATTTAATTGCAGCAAACAGAAATAAATCCTACGATTAAAAATTCCCATTCACAGCAATAAAATTATCATAAAACGTGGATTGTATTATTTTTAACCGTTTCATTTTATATTATTATAACTCTATACAAAAAAATCATCAAGAATAAGATATCTGTGCTAAAAAATCACTCTACTGTTTTCAGTGCTTTATCCATTGGAATTTTCTTAATTCTTCTAAAATCAAAAAACAGAACAATCAAATATCCAACAAAAACAAATGCAAACATTTTTACATAGCCAATTGGTTCAATAACAAATGCAAACCAACCGCTATTACTAGACATAATTGCCCTCCATGCCTGCTGCATCACAAGTGTTCCTAAAATTACACTAATTATATTTGCAAAAATTAATATTATCGTTGTAGAAAGCAAATATAAACCAGCTATTTCCTTATTTTCATACCCTAAAATTTTTGTCATAGATATTGCATTTTCATTTTTTTCTATAATAATTTTCGTGAGAAGATAAATCAGTGCCGCTGACAAAAGAACACATAAAAATTCAAAATATTCCATATAAGAACCCATAGAATGGTCAAGCTGGTCACACATTTTTGTAATGTCTTTCTTCGTGATAATAGTGGCAATATGTTCTTCTTGAATATCTGTAATTTCAGAATTTGACATATAACCGCCAAATTCCTGCTCATCAAAATCAAATACAGAACAAAAATTTTTTATAGGCATAAAAATCGTAATATTTAAACTTTGGTCATAAAATCCTGCAACCTTAAATGAATACTGCTTATTCTCATACTTTTCATTTAGTACAATACTATCCCCAATTTCAAGATTATATTTATCTTGAAAAGAAGTTGAAATATAAACCTCGTTTTCTTTAAGAGCCTGCAAATCTTCAATTTTTACATACTTACTGTCATCTGAAATTCCATACACTGAAATTTCTTCATTTAATACATCACTCTTTTTTTGCAAAGACTTCATATTAAACTTTTCAGCATCCTTATTTTTTGTATGAAGTACATTGCCCGTTTCATCTTTATAAGACTTTAATACATACTGATACTTTGCAAACATCATATCTTCAACATTGTCTTTATAAAAATTAAGCGTATCAGGCATACCAACCGCCATTGCAAGCATTATCATAATAAAGAAAATGCCAAAAAAAAGAACGATATAATTGGGAATATTCTGAAGCATAATACGCAGACGAAATCGTTTTAAAAATGTCCATCTTGGCAAGCGCATTGCTCTTTTTCGCTTTGTTTTCTTTAAATCACGGCGCAAAAATTGTAATGGCGTATACTGCATCATCTTAATAATAACCGTAAGATTGACAACAAACATTAATAACAATGGAATCAATGTTGTCTTAAAAAATGCAGATGTATTCCATACCGTTTCATATGAAGGTAGACTATAATTATCATAATACATTGAAACAACTACATTTTTAAGCACCGTATATCCTAGTATATTGCCAATACTCGCTGAAATAAATGTCACAATAATAGGCACACAAATATAATGTTCAATCAGTTCTTTTTTACTGTATCCAGAAGCACGAAGCGTTCCAATAACCTGTGCTTCTTTTGTTATTGTATTACTGATTGTAACTGCAAAGATAAATGCAATAATAACGGTCAAAATATCCAGAAGAACACCACCCATTGCCTTATCAGCACCAATATCATTTTTTGCAAAATTAATTGCTGGATTGGCATATCGAGGAATATACTCCTCAATTTCATTGTCACTGGAAATTGCATGTGTAAGAAGAATCTGTAAAAAATCATCAGAAAGCTTTTTTTCTTCTTTTTCATCAATCGGTTCTTTTTCATATTGCCATGCGTATGTATAATGAATATCTTTATTTAAACGATTAAACCCACTCTCTGTCACCATTGCTACATCAAATTTCAAAGAATCAAAAACAAGGTCTGTATTTTTTTCGTGGAGCGTTGCATAATTTACATAAGCAATTAATCCCACAATCTTGTAGGACTGTCCGCTAATGGTAATTGTATCACCCACTTTTATCCCAACATTATCAGCGTGCATACGGTCAACTGCAATTTCATTTTGGGTCTCTGGCAAACTTCCTTCCATCAGACATGCTAAATTAATATCTTCTGTTTTTGCATAGACACGTATCGTTCCATCAGCCACCCCATCATTATTATGGTCTTCCTCTTCATTCCTGTAAAAATTTTCATATAGTTTTGTTGAAACAGCTTTAAAATCAGGATTATCCAATCCATATTTGTCTTTTTCCTCAATATATTTTTCATGAATTTTATTTCTAATATCATTCCAAGCTTCACTATACGCTTTTTGGTAGACTTCCTCATGCAGCGCACCATAACCAAACTTGTTCTCAAATGCTGCATCCAATTCCTCTTTTGCTTTATCCAGATAATATTGCTTTATATCTGCTTTTTCTCCAGACTCAATAGCTAAAAGTAATTTTTCGTCTGCTTTATGTTTTAATTCAACATGTCCATCTTCTAATTTATATTGAAATACACTCTCATTGGCAGCTTTCATCATACTTTCATTGGCAACATACATTCCAGATACAAATCCAATTGTAAGAACAAGGAACAGACTTACTACAAGATATTTTCTCCAATCCCCTAAAAGCTCTTTAAAAACTCGTTTTATAAGTGGATTTCTTACTTTAACATGTTTTTTTTCATTCTTTTTCATCAATTTAAACCTTTCACTTTGCAGTCTTTTTTCACTAAATTAGATTGTAAACTTATTAATATTTACCTTTATCACTCTTACTGTTTTAAATTTGCAGTTTAAAACTGTATTCAAAGCTATAGTTGTAACAAATTACCACTCTAAATTTATAGCTGAAATTTTATTTGCATTAAGTTCATTATAACGAACAATCCCATCACGCAGTTTAATCACATGGTCTGCCATATTTTTAATTTCTTCATTGTGTGTAACCATAATAATGGTGTTTCCATATTTTGCATTAATATCTTCAATTAATTTCAATATTTCCTTTGATGTGTTATAATCGAGCGCACCTGTAGGTTCATCACAGAGCAGTATATCTGGATTTTTCACAATTGCACGCCCAATGGACACACGCTGCTGCTGTCCGCCAGAAAGCTGATTTGGCAGTTTATATTTATGGTCATAAAGCCCAAGCGTGCCAAGAAGCTCATCAATATCAAGCGGATTATCCGACAAATAAGCTCCAACTTCAATATTTTCTTTTACATTTAGATTTCCAATTAAATTATACATTTGAAAGACATATCCTAAATGTTTTCTACGGTACTGTGTCAATCTTTTTTCGTCTAAATCCTTTAATTTATCACCATTGATGGAGATATATCCCGAATCCGCGCTGTCTATTCCGCCAATGATATTAAGCAATGTAGACTTTCCTGAACCAGATGGTCCAAGAAGCACACAAAACTCTCCTTTTGCAACATCAAAAGTCATACCACGAAGAACCTCTTGCCTTGTCTCTTTGCTGCCAAACCCTTTCTTTAAATCTACAATTTCTAAAAATTTTTTTTCTTTGTCTGACATCTTTTTCCCTTTCTTAAACAAATCCTTTTTATACTAATAAAATACACCTGCAAATATAACATTTGTACATTGCTTATAAAAATAACTACAATCTATCTTTGTAAATTTTAGTTAAAGGATATTTGCAATCCGCTTTGTTACTTGCTAAAAACATCTAGCTGCTATCCCAGTTTTTCAATAAGAACTTATATTCCCCACTGAATCAAACAAGTTCTTGCCTCTGTTTATATCTCTACAATATTGAAGCGGAAACTTCCTTGATGAGGTTAAATATATACTAATAAATCCTTCATATCAATAAATTTTTTTATAAATCTTATAAAATTTACTTTTTAGTTAGAATCAACTAACAAAAATATGTTGTCAATCACTTTAAAAACTGAATATACAAGATATGATTATAATACGCAAAACATGCTATTGTATAATTAGCACAAATATGATAACATGTTTGCATAGATACTTCGTGAAATAACATAATATATTAAGAGCTGGACAATTCGTTTTATAGAATTTTTTTCAGGCTCCACGATAGTATTCCGCTGTGCGGAGAAATGGAGGAAATTATGGTTGGTAATGTAATTGTTGGTCAGTCAGGTGGACCTACATCAGTAATTAATTCAAGCCTTGCTGGTGTATTTAAGACAGCAAAAGACAGAGGTGCAAAAAAAATTTATGGTATGCGTCATGGTATTAAGGGACTTCTTGACCGTCAATATGTAGACCTTTCAGATAAAATTAATTCTGATATTGATATTGACTTATTAAAGAGAACCCCATCTTCATATCTTGGTTCATGTAGATTTAAGCTTCCTGAAATCAGTGCAGATAGAGAAACATATGATAAGATTTTTGATATTTTAAATGAATTAGAAATTAAGTATTTCTTTTACATAGGTGGAAACGACTCTATGGACACCATTAAAAAGCTTTCTGATTATTCTATTTTAATTGGAAGCGATATTAAGTTCATGGGTGTTCCAAAAACAATTGATAATGACCTTGCTGTGACAGACCATACACCAGGTTATGGCAGCGCTGCAAAGTTTATTGCCGCAACAATGAAAGAGATTATTCGTGATGGACTTGTATATGACTACCCAACGATTACAATTGTTGAAATTATGGGACGTAATGCAGGCTGGCTTACTGCTGCCGCTGCCCTTGCCAAAGGTGAAGACTGTGAAGGTGTAGACTTGATTTATCTGCCAGAAAAGGTATTTGATATTGACCATTTTATGCAGCGTGTTAAAGAAAAGAGTTCAACAGGAAAGTCTATGGTAATTGCTGTTTCTGAAGGTGTCAAGGTTGCAGACGGTCGCTATGTATTTGAACTTTCTGACCATGTGGAAGTTGTCGATGCATTTGGACATAAACAGCTTGCTGGTACTGCCAGATTCCTTGCCAATAAAGTTGCTGCTGAAATCGGCGTTAAAGCACGTGCTATTGAATTTGCAACCCTTCAGCGTTGTGCTGCACATATGACATCACGTACCGATATTACAGAAGCATTCAATGTTGGCGGTGCTGCTGTAAAGGCTGCATTTGAAGATGAATCTGGTAAAGTTGTTGTATTAAAAAGAATTTCTGATGACCCATATATGTGCATTACAGAAACACACGATGTTCACAAAATTGCTAATATTGAAAAGAAAGTGCCTCTTGAGTGGATTACAGATGATGACTTTATTACAGATGATTTAATTCATTATATCAGACCACTTATTCAGGCTGAACTCTCTCCTATTATGGTTGATGGTTTGCCAAGACACCTTAATATTGATTTGACAAAAAGTTTTAAGTAAGTTAAGCGGATTATTCACAATCCACTTCACTGCTTGCCTATTTTTCTATTGAACTAAAAAGAGCTGTTGCACTAAGCAAAAAATAAAAAGCTTAATGCAACAGCCTATTCAGTTCAGCATAGCAAATGTACTATTGCTATTTATTATAAACAAACTATTATTGACGTGAAAGGATTACCATGAGATTAGTAATACAACGTGTAAATCACGCAAAAGTAACAATTGATAACTCCATATATGCACAAATCAACAAAGGATTTCTTATTTTGTTTGGCTGTGGTGAAAACGACAATGAAAATATGCTTTCAAAAATAGTCGAAAAAACGTTAAAACTACGCATATTTGAGGACGAAAACGGCAAAACCAATCTATCGCTTGCAGATGTAGGGGGCGAATTGCTTATTGTTAGTCAGTTTACACTCTATGCAGATTGTAAAAAAGGAAACCGCCCTAGCTTTACAAAGGCTTGTGAGCCTGTGCTTGCAGAACATTTATATGAAGAATTTGTCTTGATGTGCCGCAGTCAGATTGAATCGGTTAAAACGGGAATATTTGGCGCAGATATGAAAATTGAATTAGAAAATGATGGTCCATTTACTATTATTCTTGATAGTGATGAACTTTTTAATACTGTAGGAAAGGAACAAAAATAAATGTTTAAACTGTGGTGCAAATTGTATGATAAAAACAACCACCCTTTTAAAGATGTTGTTATTGAAAATGACGACGTTCAAGTAAACCGAACCAAAAAAGTATTAAACGCCGTACATGATGCTTGTTATCAATTTGACCTTCAAGAACCGATATGGCTTGATGCCAATATAACAGACTTTAAAAGACATTCCAAAGTCCGATTTAATCAGGATAATTTTATAGAAATAATTGAATTTTCTTATATGGAAATTCAGGTGATAGAAGAAGACTGATGCCTCCTTTATATGGCGACATCAGTCATTTTTTATAATATAGACCATAGAGAAATTAACTTTTTATTATATCTATTATAATCTCTTTCTCAATGCTTCTCCTTCATCTTCAAATCCTGGTTTGCCAAGCAATGCAAACATATTGTGCTTATAGCTTTCAACACCTGGCTGATTAAATGGGTTTACTCCAAGTATATACCCTGAAAGACCACATGCAAACTCAAAGAAATAGAACAACTCACCTAGATAAAATTCGTTTTGCTCAGGAATTTTTACCATAAGATTTGGTGTGTTACCATCTGTATGAGCAAGAATCGTGCCATTCATAGCACATTTATTGACAAAATCTACAGATTTGCCTGCAAGATAATTAAGGCCATCTAAATCTTCCTCTTCCTTCTCAATCAGCACTTCTCTTGAAGATTTTTCAACATTGAGAACAGTCTCAAACATAATTCTTGAACCATCTTGAATAAATTGTCCCATTGAGTGAAGGTCTGTTGTAAGGTCTACGCTTGCTGGGAACAAGCCCTTGTTATCTTTGCCTTCAGACTCACCCATAAGCTGTTTCCACCACTCAAGTGTATAGTGAAGACTTGGTTCATAATCACAAAGAATCTCTACTAATTTGCCTTTTCTTAACATAATATTGCGAAGAGCTGCATACTGCATTGCATCATTGCTGTCAAAGTCATTCTCAATACATCTTTTTCTTGCACTGGCAGCACCTTCCATAAGCTTATCAATGTCCACGCCGCTTACTGCAATTGCAAGAAGTCCAACCGCTGTAAGAACAGAAAAACGTCCGCCCACATCATCTGGAACAACAAATTCTTCATATCCTTGTGCATCGGCAAGCTTCTTTAATGCACCCTTTTCCTTATCTGTTGTAGCATAAATTCTCTTAGCAGCACCTTCTTTTCCATACTTTTCTTCAAGAAGTTTCTTAAATACTCTAAATGCTATTGCTGGCTCTGTTGTTGTACCTGACTTAGAAATGATATTTACCGAAAAATCTCTGTCGCCAATCGTATCTACCAAACCTGCAAGATATGTAGAGCTAATGCTGTTTCCTACAAAATAAATTTCAGGCGCTTTACGTACATCTTTTGATACTGAATTAAAGAAATTATGTCCTAAAAATTCAATGGCTGCTCTTGCTCCAAGATAAGAACCACCAATACCAATAACAACGAGTACTTCTGAATCGGAACGAATCTTGTCAGAAGCTGCCTTAATTCTAGCAAACTCGTCTTTGTCATAATCTACAGGGAGATTAATCCATCCAAGATAATCATTACCTGCACCGCTTTTTGACAATAAAAGCTGTCTTGCACTCTCAGTAATTGCCTTCATTGAATCAATCTCATGTTGGCTGACATAGCCCATCGCTTTAGAATAATCAAACGTAACCTGTCCCATAGAAATTCTCCTTTATACTTAAATATTCCCACAAAAGGTAGTTTATCTGCTTCACCTATATCAGTTTCCTGCCAGAATAAACCAGATACCTTATTATACTGCTGTATTCAGCTTTTTTCAAGTATTCTAAGCGATTGTTGCAACCAATTCTTTAATAAGCAATACAGAATTTGCAATTGCTTGCTTTTCAAATGTTGGATAATCTAAAGTCGCACTGTCATCTGCCTTATCTGAAATAGCCCGAAGGATTAAAAATGGCACTTTATTCAAATACGCTGCCTGTGCAATCGCTGCTCCTTCCATCTCTGTACAATATCCTTTAAAATTAGCTGTAATTTTATCTTTGACAGCCTTGTCCGATATAAACTGGTCTCCGCTGACAATACGACCAACATGTGCGCCTATTGATGGAACAACCTTTTTACATGCCGCTTTTGCTAACTCAATCAATTGCTCATCTGCCTGAAAAGACAAAGTATCCATTCTTGGAATCTGTCCTACTGCATAACCAAAACCTGTAGCATCTACATCATGGTGAAGAACATCCGAAGAAATTACAATATCACCAATATCAATCTTTGCATTCAGTGAACCTGCAATTCCTGTATTAATTACATAATCGACACCAAAATCATCAACAAGAATCTGTGTACATACAGCAGCATTCACTTTACCGATACCACTTCTTACAATAACAACTTCTTTTCCTGCAAGTTTTCCAGCTTTAAAAGTCATAGAAGCTTTTACTTCTTCTTTCTCAACTTCCATAACCTGAACAATCTGTTCCACCTCTTCATCCATTGCGCCAATAATTCCTATCATTATTTATGCCTCTCTTTCCCTATATTTACTATTATTTTTTCATTACAACATTACTTAATATAAATATCATTATGCGCATATAATTATACATAAATCCTGTTATCAAAGCAACAATCAAAAAAACAACCATTTAGCTGCATAATTATATACTTTTGCATACCATTATATATAGTTTTATGATATAATAACCACAGCTTAGCTGTGGTATATAAGTTTGCTTCGCAAACTTCTGGCTTCTTACTATTATAAAAAATTATAATATTATATTTTCAACCAAACAATGGGATACAATTTAACTTGTAAACTTTTGGCTTCTTACTATATAAAATTATAATATTATATCCTCAACAAAACAGTGGGATATAAATTTAACTTGCAAACTTTTGACTTTTTATGATGTAAAAAAAATTATATTTATAACAAATAAATGCTCTGATAAATGTTTTACAACTTATATAAATACTAATATTTTTTTTATTATACTAACAGTTCAACTTACTAAATTTATTTTAATATTTATTTATACGTTTGTTTATCTTATAAACTTATACTTAAAAAATAAACACTATAATTTTTAAAAAAATAATATATATAGAAAGGATATATAAAATATGAAATATAAAACAAGTGGCGTATGTTCGCAGTTAATTGAATTTGATGTTGTTGATGACAAGGTAACCAATGTTAAATTTGTTGGTGGATGTTCAGGCAATACACAAGGTGTAGCAGCATTAATTGAGGGAATGGATATTAATGAAGCAATTAAACGAATGGAAGGGATAAAATGCGGCTTTAAATCAACCTCTTGCCCTGACCAGCTCTCAAAAGCACTCAAACAATACAAAGAACAAAATTAGAACAAAGTTTGTGTGAACAAATTTGTACCTGCGCATAAAACAGCAAGCTGTTTATCAAATTCGTAGGTTATGGAAAGGCATGGTTATTCTTATGAAACGTATTATTTTAACTGGTGGAGGTACTGCTGGACATGTAACGCCTAATATTGCACTTTTACCTGCCTTAAAAAAAGCGGGTTATGAAGTTACATATATAGGTTCCTATACTGGAATTGAAAGACAACTTATTGAAGAGATGAATATTCCTTACTATGGTATTTCTTCTGGAAAATTGAGAAGATACAAAAGTTTAAAAAATTTAAGCGACCCATTTCGAGTGATAAAAGGTTATGGAGAATCACGAAAACTGATGAAAAAAATAAAACCTGATATTGTATTTTCAAAAGGCGGTTTTGTATCCGTTCCTGTAGTTCTTGCGGCTGCACATAAAGGTATTCCTGTCATTACACATGAATCGGATATGACGCCTGGTCTTGCCAATAAAATTGCTATGAGAGAAGCAACAAAAATTTGCTGCAACTTTCCAGAGACAATTTCATATCTTCCTGAAGGCAAAGCAGTTTTAACAGGTTCACCAATACGCCGTGAATTGCTTTTAGGCAATAAACTGGAAGGTTTAAGAATGTGTAATTTTACTGCTGACAAGCCAACTATTCTTGTAATGGGCGGAAGCACTGGGGCTGTTAAAGTAAATGAGGCGATAAAAAGTATCCTTCAAAAACTTCTTAAAAAATATCAAGTCGTCCATATATGCGGTAAAGGAAAAACAGACCCCAGTCTTGACAAGACCCCAGACTATGTACAATTTGAATATGTTGGCACACGTCTCCGTGATTTATTTGCTATGTGTGATATCGTCGTTTCAAGAGCTGGCGCTAATGCAATCTGTGAATTATTGGCACTCAAAAAACCAAATTTACTTATTCCTCTTTCAGCCAATGCCAGCAGAGGCGACCAGATACTCAATGCAAAATCATTTAAAGAACATGGTTATTCGGAGGTGATGCAAGAAGAAGAAATCACTCCTGAAAAACTCCTTAATGCAATCAATGAATTGTATGCTAACAGTCAAACTTATATCAACACAATGGCAGCAAGCCCACAAAGTGATGCTATTAACAAAATCATGGAGTTAATCGAAAACTGTAATAAAAATAAATAATATTTTTTCCAATTTTTTACTTGTATTTTTGTTGTTTTTTTATTGACTTTTGCATATAATAAAATTAAAATAAAACAGTAATCATTACTATTTATGGAGATTTATATGATAACAAAACATAGCAGACAACGAGAAGCAATATATAACTATTTAATATCAACTCACGAACATCCTAGCGCCGAAGTTGTGTATGAATTTGTGCGAAAGGAGTTTCCAAATATCAGTCTGGGAACCGTCTATCGCAATCTTTCATTCTTAGTAGATAATGGACAAGCTGTGAAAGTTCCTTGCAGTGACGGAACCGTGCATTTTGATGGAAATCTTATGCCTCACTATCATTTTCAATGTACAAAATGTGGGCGTATTTTAGATTTAAATTTTGATTGCACGCACGTACAACAAGAACTTAACAATGCGGCAAGCAAAAATTTTAAAGGAAAAATATTGGGCAATGTGTCTTATTTTTATGGCATTTGCACAAACTGTATGGATAGCCATTAAATTTTTGCATATACTACGAATTGAAATATAAATTTTTATTTATATTTATTAAAAACAGTAATAATTACTATTTTTTATTGACATATGAAAAATTGTATGTTATATTTGCAATACAAGATTAGAAAATAATTATATAAAGGAGAACATGTTATGAAATTTGTATGTACAGTATGTGGTTATATTTATGAAGGAGAGACACCTCCTGCTGAGTGTCCTGTTTGTCATGTAGGTGCTGATAAGTTTAAGGCTGTAGAAGGTGAAATTAAACTTGCAACAGAGCATGAATATGGTATTTACGGCAAGACTGTTAAAAATAACCCTGAAATCAGTGAAGACGATAAAAAATATATTTTTGACCAATTAATGGCTAACTTTAATGGAGAGTGTGCAGAAGTTGGTATGTACCTTTGCATGGCTCGTATTGCACACCGTGAAGGTTATCCTGAAATCGGTCTTTACTGGGAAAAGGCTGCTTTTGAGGAAGCTGAACATGCAGCAAAATTTGCAGAGATGCTCGGCGAGGACTTAGAGGCTAATATGAAGGCTTCTACTAAGGACAACTTAAAGTGGAGAGTTGATTGTGAATTTGGTGCTACTTCTGGTAAATTTGACCTTGCAAAATGTGCAAAGAAAAATAACTTGGATGCAATCCATGACACCGTACATGAAATGGCTAAGGACGAGGCTAGACATGGCAAGGCATTTGAGGGAATGTTACACAGATATTTCGGCTAAAAAGAACAAATATTTCGATTTAAAAAAAATGCTGTAAAATCAACATTTTTGATAATTTACGGGTATGTTGGAGTAATCTGACATACCCTTATTTTTGTACAAGCGGTTGTGCCTGAATATAAGTTTTGATTTTGATTTTTCATTTTCTTAAAAAACACCCTTTTTAATGTGGGCTTAAAAAGAGATAAACATTAACTTATCTCTCTTAGGTATTGTAATTTTTCTTTTTTGAAAAGCCAAAAAAATATATTGACATTTATCTATATGTTGCATATAATGACACATAGGCAATTATCTATGTGAGGTGAGTTTAATAAATGGATGAAAAGAAAACTGCGGTAATCTTTAAAGCATTCTGTGATGAAAACCGCATTAGAATTATAAAACTACTGCGTTCAGGTGAAAAATGTGCCTGCAAGTTGCTGGAAGAAATCAATGTAACACAACCTACGCTTTCACATCATATGAAAATACTTTGTGACGCTGAAATTGTTGTTGGTCGCAAAGAGGGAAAATGGACACATTATTCCATTTCTAAAAAAGGTGTTGAACAGGCAAAGGAATGTTTACAGTTATTGACTGCACTTGATGCTGAATGTGAAAACAAGTCGTGCTGTGAAAAGTAAGGAAATCAACACTTTTTCGCACGACTTACATTAAAACAAATACATAGATGAATTTCAATATATCTATGTGAAAGAGGTATTTTATGAAAACATTAAAAACTGCTTGGGACTTTTTTCAAAATGAAATACTTGGTATGAGCTGGCTCAATCGGCTTATAGAAACAATATTAAGCGCTTGCGGTTTAGATACCACAAGCAAAATTGGCGCAAGCATCCAGTTTTTCATTTATGATACTATAAAAATTATGGTACTGCTTGGTGTATTGATTTTGATTATCTCGTATATTCAAAGCCATTTTCCGCCCGAAAGGACAAAAAAGATACTTGGTAGATTTCATGGGATATGGGCAAATATCATTGCTGCACTGCTCGGAACGGTAACGCCGTTCTGTTCTTGTTCCTCTATTCCGCTTTTTATTGGATTTACAAATGCTGGATTACCGCTTGGTGTTACATTTTCCTTTTTGATTTCTTCACCTATGGTTGACCTTGGTAGCCTTGTTTTACTGATGAGCATTTTCGGTTGGAAAGTTGCTGTTTTATATGTTGTTCTTGGCTTGGTGATTGCGGTTGTGGGCGGTACTCTAATTGAGAAATTACACCTTGAAAATCAAGTGGAAGAATATATCCGAAACGGACACGCTATTGATGTTCCACAGGAAGAATTACATTTCAAAGACCGTGTAAAATATGCGTGGGAACAAGTTATTTCAACAGCAAAAAAGGTTGCGCCCTATGTGTTGATAGGCGTTGGTATCGGTGCAATTATCCATAACTGGATACCTAAAGATTTCATTGTGAAAATATTGGGCAGTAATAATCCTTTGGGCGTTGTACTTGCCACGATTGCAGGTGTACCGATGTATTCGGATATTTTCGGTACAATTCCGATTGCTGAAGCTCTGCTTGCAAAGGGTGCTTTGCTCGGCGTTGTTCTATCTTTTATGATGGGGGTTACCACTCTTTCTCTCCCGTCAATGATTATGCTTCGTAAGGCGGTAAAACCAAAGCTGCTCGGCATTTTCATTGTAATATGTACAGTTGGTATTATTGTTGTGGGCTATTTCTTCAACACAATACAATATTTAATCGTTTAATTTTAGGAGGTTATCATTATGACATTGTTTGGTATTGGCAAGAAAAAAGAAGAAGAAAAGAAAGTATCTACTTGTGCTTGCAGTTGCAGCGGTTCTGTAAATGAAACAGACAACACTGCGACCGAGTGCTGTTCTAATTTGAAAGAGGGCGAAGGATGCTGTATTAAGGTGCTTGGAGCCGGTTGTAAGTCCTGTCATGAACAGTATGAGAATGCAAAACAGGCAGTAAATGATATGGGACTTTCTATAGAGGTTGAATACATTACAGATATGCAAAAAGTAATGGAATATGGTGTTATGAGCATGCCTGCCCTTGTTGTCAATGAAAAGGTCATATCTACAGGCAAAGTACTAAAGTCTGCTGATGTAGTTGCATTATTGCACAAGTTGGGATTTTAATGATGGTTAAAAAGAAAATAGCCTTTATATGTGTACACAATTCCTGTCGTAGTCAAATTGCAGAAGCACTTGGCAAGCATTTAGCAGGAGATAAATTTGATTTCTATTCCGCTGGAACGGAAACAAAATCGCAAATCAATCAAGACGCTGTGCGACTTATGAAAGAAATCTATGGGATAGATATGGAACAAAGTCAATACAGCAAAACGGTTGATAAAATCCCAACACCCGATATTGCTATCTCAATGGGGTGTGATGTGGGATGTCCTTATATCGGCAGAGCCTTTGATTATGATTGGGGGCTTGCTGACCCTACAGGAAAGAGCGATGAATGCTTTGTGCAGGTTATAGAAGAAATTGCTCAAAAAATTAAGGAATTGCAATAATAGTATTTTGGATTGGGAAAAGAAGCAATAGTTTTTATCTATTTCACTCCTGTATCTTGTAAAAATGTTTTAACACGCTTTGCTTCTCAGGCACGCTAATATCAGTATCACAATGAACATCTGTGTTCAAGCTATAAGGAAAGCAAAACGTAATTCCGCAAGGCTGCTGGATAAAGTGGTCAGCGGAGAATAAAAAAATCCCCCTTGTTTCAGCTAGTACGGGCAAAAACAAGGGGAAATACATAAAGTTTGAACATTTAATAGACAAAATACCTTGAAAATACAGAATTGATAGAGGATTGAATAGACAAACTGAAATTTATATCATCACTTAAAGTCCCGTTATCCAAAAGCATATTGCTGAAATTGCAGAAAGATGTATCATTACATACTTTTTTTGCTTCTGGAAATAAGATTCATAATTGTAGTTAAACGGATATTCGCAATCCGCTACGCTACTTGCTCGGGTGTTTGACACCCTAACCTCATAGCTACTATCGTAACGCAAGTCCCCCACTTATGCCTTTGCAGCATTGAAGTGGGGGACTTCCTTGATGAGGTTAAATGAGAGAGATATCGCCATAACAATACAGATTATTTTTGTTATATTATCCGAAAACCATAATGGAATAAATCCTTCCATTTGTAAAATTATAATCACAAAAAATATTTGCAAAATAAGCTGTCCCACTAAAATAATTCTTAATTTCTTTGGAAAAACTCTATATTATCCTCCTATCGTCAACTCTTCTAAAGGTAAACCACAAATTAAAAGAACTGATATTACAATTACTATCAAAAAAGCACTTGCACCTATTATAGCTATCATTTTTTAATCTTTTCTATTTAATTACTTCTTTATTTAAAAATCATTACTCTGCTGCCTCTTCTAACCATTCATTAAAAATATCCGAAATTACATTATTCATCCGATACGCTCGTTCTGTATTCGTAATATCTGGAGGCGCAACTTCAACCAATACAACAACGTCCATTCGGTCTTGGTTGATTTCAAACAATCCTTCTTTATCCAACTGTTTCATCGCCTCTTCCATTGCCAAAAATCTTTTTTCATATTCAATCTCAAATGCTTCATCTTTCAAATCCCATATATTGACCCTTGCACCAAGAAGTTCACTTACTTTATCAAATTCTTCCTGTCTCCAGCAACAATATGGAGAATCCGCATAAGACCACTTTATCATTTCTTTTTCATCTTCATTATCAATGCTTTTATTCAGTGCTTCATAAGACCACGCAGAAATACAAGGCGTATTTGCTCCGCCATCAGAAACAAGAGTAATATAGTAATAATGCTCATTATTCTTATACAAATCTAAAAGAATGGTCTTTACTGCCCTGCAAATTTCTCTAGTTAATTCAGACAAATTTATATCCTCACTATGTTCTGCAAGTTCTTGCTTTGTATCAATATACCTATCCATATTTACCTGTACACCACGCTGTACAAGTTCATCTATTACCTCTGTATGACATAATATATTCTTTCTTGGCAAAAAAACTTGACGTAAATTAGATAGCGGCAATAGAAGTTTACAATCGGAAAAATTTGTATTCCTTACATCTAATTTCTTTAACTTTTGACATTTTTCTAAAAAAGAAAAATCATTTATCTGAAATTTATCTCCATTAAAATTAGTAAATACCAATGTATGAAGATTTATCATTTCTCCAATACAAGAAAAATTCCCCTCCTCTCCTTTAATCATATCTGGAATGACATCATACCAAAAACTTATGGGATTAAAATTTGTCAAACTTTTTACTTTTGTAAAATCATATGGAGTGCAAGGCAATCGTTTTAAAGACTCCTTTATCGCGCCTAATAAAAATGCGGACATGTACTTTATAATCAATCTTTTCATCTCCTTTTATAACATTTATACTTTATTTCTTTATTACTAATTGAATTATAATTTATTTATTATACAATCTCAATAACCTTTTAAACAAAAAAGATGAGAACATAAATTCCCATCTTTACACACTTTAACTATAATCTTTTACAATATTTCCTTTTAACTGCTTTATTTTTTATAATAACACTTATTCGCCATCCGAAAATAATGGTGTTGATAAATATCGGTCTCCAGAATCAGGAAGCAGCACAACAATAATTTTATCTTTATTTTCAGGTCGTTTTGCAAGAATTGCAGCCGCTTTTAATGCAGCTCCTGAAGAAATACCGACTAAAATCCCCTCACTCACTGCAAATGCCTTTCCCTCTATAAATGCATCCTCATTTTCTATTGTAATAACCTCATCATAAACTTTTGTATTTAAAATATCTGGAATAAATCCTGCACCAATTCCTTGAATCTTATGAGCGCCAGAAATACCTTTAGAAAGTACAGGACTTGTTGCTGGTTCTACGGCAACTACTTTTATATTTGGATTTTTTTCTTTTAAATATTCTCCCACACCCGTTATTGTGCCGCCAGTGCCAACGCCTGCAACAAAAATATCCACTTTTCCATCGGTTTGTTCCCATATTTCAGGTGCCGTAGTTAATTTATGTGCGGCTGGATTAGCAGGATTTACAAATTGTCCTAAAATAACGGCATTTGGAATTTCCTTTGCAAGCTGTTCTGCTTTTTCAATAGCGCCTTTCATTCCCTTTAAGCCTTCTGTAAGCACTAACTGCGCACCATACGCCTTTAAAAGATTTCTTCTTTCCACGCTCATAGTCTCTGGCAATGTAAGTATAGCTGTATACCCTTTAGCTGCTGCAACTGCTGCAATGCCAATCCCTGTATTTCCACTGGTAGGCTCAATAATTGTGGCTCCTTCTTTTAATATTCCTTTTTTTTCAGCATCCTCAATCATAGCCAATGCAACACGGTCTTTTACAGAACCTGCTGGATTTAAATACTCAAGCTTTGCAAGAATCGTTGCATTTTCAACTCCTGTCTTCTTCATATATCCATTTAATTTTAATAGTGGTGTTTTTCCAATTAACTCAGATGCGCTTTCTCTTATATCACTCATAACAATCCTCCATCTTATTTAATATTAATTTTAATGTCTCTAAATCCAATCTATTTAAGATAATATCATACTTATTCAATAGGTTTTATATGTATTCATTAAAATTATACATTCCACATCTCACCTTGTCAATATTTGTTTGTCTATTTATCTTTTCTTTCCTCTTCCTTTGGTTGGCGCACATAAATACACATTTCTTTTACACAAGCGCCATACAAATTTACAAAAGCCATTTCTATTGTCACATCAAATCCTATTTGTGATACTTTGGTACAAATATATTCACTTAATATAGTAACATTTTTTATTAAAAAAATCATAAAAAGTAGATAAATCGTTGAAAATTATATAATATATTATTTATATATAAAGTCAAAGTGAATATTTGAAATCCATTGCACTGCTTGCTCAAATTATATAGCCGCTATCGTAGCACAAGTCCCTGCTCTCATTTATGCCTCTACGGTATTAAAATTGAGAGGAACTTTCTTGATAAGGTTAAATAGAAAAGCATTTATTTCTTCAATGGCAAAAAATATTTACTTTTATAATACAAAGATATCAGAAAGGTATGGAAATGGATTTATGAGAAATAAAATTTTAATTGTTGATGATGAAATGGATATTGTATCCATGTTGAAAGACTATTTTTTATATAACGGATATGATGTAATAACGGCTACAAATGGTTTGGAGGCTATCAAAAAAGCACAAAATCAACCAGATATTATCTTACTTGATATCAACATGCCTGATATTGATGGTATTGAAGTTTGTTCTCAAATAAGAGATTTTGTGACATGCCCTATTGTGTTTCTAACTGCTCGAATTGAAGATAGCGATAAAATTAAAGGCTTTGGTATTGGAGCAGATGATTATATTGTAAAACCATTTTCAATTGATGAACTTGGCGCAAGGGTTTCTGCTCATTTAAGAAGAGAACAACGTCAAAGGAAATCTTCAAAAATACATTTTGACAATAAGGTTGCTATTAATTATTCCGAAAGAAGTGTCTATTATAATGGTACAATAATTCCTCTTGCAAAAAAAGAATTTGATATTATTGAACTTTTATCTTCACATACAGGGCAAGTTTTTAGCAAAGAACGAATATACGAGCTGGTTTGGGACTATGACAGTGAAGGCGACAGCTCTGTTGTTGCTGAGCATATTCGCCGTATCCGCACAAAATTTGCAGCCGTTGGAATGAAATCTTATATTGAAACCGTCTGGGGAGTTGGTTATAAATGGGCAAAATAAAAAAATTTTTTCATCATAAATCCATTAAAATCACTTTTACAATTTATATGCTTATCTGCATATTTTCCGCCCTTTTATTGTCCTTATTTTTTTCAGGCCTTTGCCAGTTTGGACAATCTGTAATTTATCAGAAATATAACAATCAGTATAACACTTTTAGTTGTAGGTATAAAACAGAACTGAATTTTCTTAAAACAGTAGATAAAAAAATAGATGGTATACTTTATTATAATACAGTAGATATCACATCATTTTTTACACCATTTGAAACGTCCATTTATAATATAATGGGATTTTTTAATTTAGCTTTTTATCCAATCTGTTTTATCCTATGTATTGCAATAACAAGTATTCTGTTTTACAAAAAACAATTACAAAAGCCGTTTGAAATTCTTGATAACGCCGCAGATAATATATCCAAAAACAATCTTGACTTTAAAATTGTTTATAATAATCAAAATGAGTTAGGGAGGCTTTGTTTATCCTTTGAAAAAATGCGTGCTACATTACAAGAAAATCATATTGAAATGTGGCGGCAAATGGAGGAAAGAAAACGCCTTAACGCTGCTTTTTCCCATGATTTAAGAACTCCTTTAACGGTTTTAAAAGGTCAAAGCGAAATGTTAATAAAATATATACCTCAAATGTCAACACAAAAAATAGTATCTATCGCTGAGATGATGCAACGCCATATTGTACGATTGGAATCCTATGTAAATACAATGAATGATTTACAGCGATTAGAAGATATTGAGATAAACAAAACTTCTATAAATATTGATAAAGCAGTTAAACAGATATATTCAACTGGCATTTCAATTTGCCAAAACAAAAATTATCAAGCTTGTCAAACTTTGTCAAAAAAATTCACATTTTCTGATTATATTTCAAAAGAAAGAAAAGAAATGATTGTCGATTTTTCAATAATTATGCGAGTATATGAAAATTTACTTTCTAATGCTATACGATTTGCAAAAGAAAATATTTTTGTAACTGTCAAAATTAAAAATGATGATTTATATCTTATTGTATCCGATGATGGAAATGGTTTTACAAACACAGAACTATCCAATGCAACAAAACCATTTTATAAGTCTGTCTATGAAAAAGATAATAACCATTTTGGCATGGGACTTAATATTTGCAAAATACTTTGTGAAAAACATGGTGGTTCTTTGATACTTAAAAATAACAATGGAGCCATAATTACTGCCATATTTAAACAATCAAATACTTCAACAACAATCTAAAACTGTTGCAAAATAGAAATAACGTTATAAGCAAATATCAAAACGAATACAAATATTTTTTGACTTGTAGATAAAAAATTGAAAAATACCATTTACCATATTATTATATAATCACCAATTATAAAAAAGAAGCAGTGAGGATTTAACAAACTAGAACAAATACGATTTGATATGGCAATAAAAATCATCTTTGCAACTGCTTTAACAATTTTTTTATTGCACAATTCCTACACTATGCTTCAGAATGGAGACTTAAAATGAACAATTCTATTGAAATCAAAAATCTGAATAAGTTTTATGGAAAGAAACACGCATTAAAAAATATCAATCTTTCTATCAATCAGGGTATGTTCGGCTTATTAGGCAGAAATGGCGCAGGAAAAACAACGCTAATGAAAACACTTGCGACCTTACATCAAAAGAAAAACGGAGAAATTACAATTTGCGATATCCCCATTGAAAATGCAAAAGAAATTCGCAAAATTGTTGGATATTTACCACAAGACTTTTCTATGTATCCATCAATGAACGTTGCATGTGTTATGAATTATCTTGGCATTTTATCTGGACTAAATACTGCACAGAGAACACAACGAATAGAAAGTCTTTTAAAAAAAGTGAATTTATCACAACATAAACATAAAAAAATAAAAGAATTATCTGGAGGAATGAAACGACGACTTGGCATTGCACAAGCATTGCTAAATAATCCAAAAGTATTGATTGTCGATGAACCAACTGCTGGGCTTGACCCTGAAGAGCGTATTCGATTTCGCAATCTGCTGTCTGAGATTGCTGAAGACCGCATTGTTATTCTATCAACGCATATTGTTGGTGATATTGAAGCCACTTGTGAAGACATTGCTATATTAAATGACGGAAAAGTTTTATATAACGGAACTGTAGACAATCTTTTAAATACAGCACAAGGAAAAATATTTACAAAAATAACGGACAAAAAGGAACTTCCAAAATTAAAAAAAGAACTTACTATTACTAGTATGCACACTCAAAATGAAAAAATCTATATCCGTTTTTTATCCGAATGTGCTGTGCATGATGCCCAAGTGTGTGAACCCAATATTGAAGATGCCTATATGTTATATTTAAGTGAAAATGGCGCCTATCCCTCTTTATCTATTGACGATTTAGGAGGTGAACTATAATGTTATTTCTTCAGGAACTGAAAAAAACAATATTTTCTATCTCTTATATTTTGATTGTTATAGTGCTTATTGCAGCGCTGCATTCACAGGATGTATTAAATTTTAAAGAACCTAAACTAAGCAAACCGCAAGTTGGCGAAAATTATGGCACAACAACAAAAGAAACTCCAGAAATTATTATGCCTGCTGCATTGAAACAGTTATGGACTGAATTTTGTGTAAATAATTATGAAACATATCCTATTGGATTTATAAAAAATATTAAATTAAATGACAGCGAACAAGGTAAAGTCATTCAAATTATTTCCACAATTACAGGAATGGATAAAGATGTTGTCTTAAAGACTAAAGAGCAATTTTTTAACAGTTCTGGTAATATTGTACCAGATATAAAGAACAATATAAATTATTCTGATTTTAAAGATTTGATGCAGCAAATTGATGATATTTTAGGTGGAGGTTCTAGTTACAACAAAGATTCCTTAATAAGATTTGGAATTGTTCCCATCAGTTATGAAGAAGCCCTCCATCAATATAACCTTGCTTTAAATGAAGATAAAATAACAGGTGGATATGCCCGCCTATTTTCCGACTATGCAGTGGCTATGGTTCTATCAATATTGCCTGTGTTTCTTGCAATTATTATATTTATAAAAGACCGAAGAGCAAATATGTCTGAGATAATCTATACAAAAAATATATCTGCTGCCAAAATAATTATAACTCGTTATTTTGCTATTATTACAGCAATAATGATACCTGTTATTATTTTATCCTATATTTCCAATGCTTCTATCTGGGGATTATATAGTAACATCCGTTTAGATTATCTTGCTCCATTAAAATATGATTTTGGATGGATTATGCCAAGTGTTATGATTGTAACTGCCGTAGGTATGTGCTTAACAACACTTACCAATACACCAATAGCCATTATTGTTCAAGGATTTTGGTGGTTATTAGACATGATTATTGGCTTAAAATCGGTAGAATCTGCATATTCACTTTTTCGATTAATACCAAGACACAATGCAGGTACACAATCCTATTTTCAGACACAAGACTATATTAACCATTTTAATTCATTAATTGCCAATCGTTTATTATTTGTAGGATTATCTATTTTTTTGATAATCATAACTATTTTGATATATGAAATGAAAAGAAGGGGAAAATTAAATGAAAAGTTCCGATTTAAAAAAGCCATTTCCAATTTTAGAAATCGCAAAAATCAATATTCAACATAATGCACTTTTATCTATTATTGTTTGTATTGTTATAATAATCTTGACACCTATTATTGTTGGAACTGCAAATTTAGACAGCAATACATCCGCACTGCCAATGGAAATGTTTGTTTCATTAATTGGAATTGCAATTTTAACGCCAATATTCCAACCAGAACAACATTCCGATATTAACGATTTAGTTTCATCAAAATATATCAATACTACAACCATTTATATAATTAGAACAATATATTCCATTATTTTTTTAACGATATTTATTAGCCTATTTTCAGTTTATATGTATATTCGTCATTGTGATATTACTTTATGGCTTATTATTGGAACCATATCCGATGCAATTTTTCTTGGTTCATTAGGCATGATTGCTTCTTCCATATGCAATAACACAATTGTTGCATATATGGTACCAACTGTCTTTTATGCTCTAAACTATGGAATGGGCAGTAAATTAAAAAACTTTTACTTATTTTCTATGACAATGGGACAATTTACGCCTAAAATGTGGATGCTTGCCACAGGAATTTTGCTTATTATAACGGCAATTTTATTAAAAGAAATACAAAAAAAGTTTCGATAATATATAAATGCTCTTTTTGAAATTGTATACTCCCTAACAAGTCAAATACCCATAGCAGAGCTGCAATGCAGCCAAAGAACGCTATGGTATTTGACTCTTGTGGCAGTTATTGCTCATAAAAATAAATCTGCCAATTCATATTTTAAAAAATGTAAAGAAAACTTGGCAATGGACAAATGTTTACTGGAATAAAGGCTGTGATATATATTCTGTTGTTGTTCCTGAATATCTTTTTGAATTTGATACTTATCAAAAAACGAATGTAAGTGTACGAACTTTGATAATGCAAACAATCCAACATTGAAGATTTTATATAAAATGCAGCATTTTTTGAGTTTAAACATTAGCAGTACAATTATGAGGAAGAAAAATAAAAGTTCTCTGTGAAAAAGTATCATAGAAATGAGGATTTATATGGACGATAAACTTATATTAAAAAATCATCTTAAAGAAGCACGCACAGAGCAAAAATTATCTCAAAACAAACTTGCTGAAATGGTTGGCGTATCAAGAAATACAATCAGTTCTATTGAAACAGGGCAATTCAACCCTACTGCAAAATTGGCACTTATTTTATGTATTGCGCTCGATAAAAAATTTGAGGAATTATTTTATTTTTAAAAACAAAAAAGCTGTCTACATAAAGCAATTTCTTAATGTGACAGCTTTTTATCTTTTTTGTTTATAACAATATATTTATTTAGCTCACTGCTTAGTCAAAACGAATATTTGCAGCCTGCTATACTTCTTACTTATAACCGCAGGAGTTTGAACTTCTGCAAAAACAACAAAATCTAACTTTTTCTAATAAAATTAGATGGTTATACATTCATATCGCTTGGAATTAATTACACTCTGCATAAATTCAACTGGTGTATATCCAATACAGCCAAGCAGCTGCTTAAATACAGTTGTAGACTGTCCGCTGCATAATTGAACACCTTTTTTTGTCTTGTCTGAATGAAAAACATTATTTCGGCTATTGACATTCCAAAAAATAAGATTTGGTATATCGTATCCTTTTGACTTAAATCTATGATGCATTTTATCATAAAAACTCCAGTCACGGCTTCCGCAATAATCAATTTCCATATCTGAAATAACAATAATTGACTTTGGCATCTCTTCTCTTGGCACATTATTATCAACTGCAATTTTAAGCACGTTTTCAAAAGCTGCACATAAATTTGTATTCATGCCCCACTCTGCTTTTGACGTATTTAAAATTTTTTGCTGTAAGGTCTCTCCCTTTAACAACTCAATCTTAGGGTCTGCACTAAATGTCATAAACATATTGTGATATGCTCCGACATTTCTTTCTGCAAAATAAATTGCAAGCCCAATTGATGTTGCCATTGGTCTACCATACATAGAACCAGATACATCAGCCATAACAACTGCATTGGTGTTTTCCTCTATGTAATTCGGCAGTTGCCTCCACTGTGCTTCAAGAACACTGCTGTCTTCCTTCTTGTAAAGAATTTTCTCTACAATATCGTATGGATAAAGCGTTGCTGAATTAATTTTTTCATCGCCAGCAACAGCCTTATTGACAAACGCCTCAAATCTATCCTTATCATGCTTCATAAATGTATTTCTGTAAATCATCATTGCCCTGCTTGGCACTTTAGAATACTTAATTTCACTCCAACGATTTGCTGACATAAGGCTCTCAACAACTTCAATTTGCTTTCGCATACTGCGTACAATTCGCTTAAAATTATAAACAGGATAGCCCAGTTTTTGAGCTGTCAAAATGCCTAATCTTCTTGTTTCCTTTGAGCTTGCATCGGCTGTCTTTATCCACTTTGCAAGCAATGAAACAGCATTTCCTTCATTTAAATTTTTTAAATCTTCTTCAAACTGCTTCTTCATTGCAGACCACATATCTTCTTCAAGAGATGTTCCAATAAGACAGTATAAATCATCATAACGCCCAAAGACTCCAATTAAATCAAGATTCTTTTTTAATGCCTCTGGGTGAACATCTGCCATATACTTTAATAATGTACGAAAGACTTTTCTTTCTCCTAAGCCTTCACGAATATCTCTTGCATAAAATACAATCTTAGTAGCAAATAAAGGATTTTCTTTATATGCCTCAGCAAACAAAGATTGAACACGTACATCGTCTGCCTTGCGTAAGGCGCCGATTGTTGAAAATAAATCCAAGCAGGCATCCCCTGTGGTATTTAGTGCTACCGCGCCATTTTCTGTCCTAGTAAACGCTGCTTCTTTTCTCATCTCATCTGCAAATCCCATAAGCTCTCTCCTTCCATGACCCTATTGTGCGGGTTTGAACCGCTTCATACTCATTTACCCAAAATGATATATTTAACCATAAGCTATTGCTGTAAGGGTCACATTTTTACATGACACGTTTGGTTTTAAGATTTGAAGTCTTATCCAAAAATTGCTGTATGCGTCACAAAGACGGCGACAGGATTTGAACCTGCAAAACCATATGGTCAGAAATTCCCCTAAAATAAAAAATGCTGGTTAGGTCACTCAAATGACCACTATTTTACTAATTTCCGCGTCTTGCCTTTCCGCCACGCCGCCAATCGGGAAGAGAGGACTTGAACCTCTAACATACGGCTTCTCATGCTAAAATAATGGCTGTTAGTTTCACAAACATGAAACATTTTTCGTCGCTCTACCATTGAGCTACTTCCCGAAATAAAGTATCTATATATCTACTCTTATAAACTACTTTAGTATAATACATTTTATAAAATTTATCAAGTTTCGTTTAACATATTTTAACAAAATATATTGACAAAACAACCATTTTTAACTAAAATTAAAACAGTTGTTTTAAAACATTTATTTTTAATTAAAGCAGGAGGAAAAAATATGCCGCCAAAAGCAAAATTTAAAAAAGAAGAAATTATTGCTGCCGCACTTTCTATTGTTCGCGAACAAGGCTTTGATGCACTGACTGCCAGAGCATTAGGCACAAAACTTGACAGTTCAGCGCGTCCAATTTTTACAGTATTTCAATCTATGGAGGAAGTCCAAACAGAAGTGATTGCCACTGCCAGAGAACAATATAATAGCCATATTAAAGAGGCTTTATCTCAATCAAAAAATATTCATCATTTTAAATGTGTTGGCGAACAATATATAAAATTTGCTATATCCGAACCGAAACTCTTTCAGCTTCTTTTTATGAAAGAACAAGAACATATGCCCAACTTTACTAATATTTTACCAATTATAGAAATGAACTATGAGCAAATTTTGTCTTCTATTGAACAGGAATATGGCTTTGACCGCTCCGTCTCTCAGCGAATTTATCAACATTTATGGGTATATACACATGGTATTGCAACGCTATGTGCTACAAAAATGTGTTGTTTTACTAAAGAAGAAATCAGTAACATGATGACAGAGATATTTAAAAGTATTTTAAAAGAAATAAAAGGAAGATAAAATATGATTGAAATTAAAAATATTAAAAAATCGTATGGAAATGGTGAAAACAAGTCTGAAATTTTAAAAGGCATTAATATTCAGATTAAAGACCATTCTTTTACCGTTATTTTAGGAGCTTCTGGTTCTGGTAAATCCACTTTATTAAATTTAATTTCTGGATTAGAACACCCTGACAGTGGAAATATTTTGTATGATAATAATGATATTACTTCTCTCTCGGATGAACAATTGACATCCTTTAGAAAAGAAAATATCGGATTTATTTTTCAGCAATATTATCTGCTGCCTAATATGAATGTAGAAAAAAATGTAAAAATGGGTGCCGATTTGGCAAATAATAAAGATTATAAAAGCATTATTGAAGCTGTGGGACTTAAAGAAAAATCACATAAATATCCCAGCCAACTATCAGGCGGTGAACAGCAGCGAGTCTCTGTTGCAAGAGCGTTAGCCAAAAAACCTAAAGTCCTTTTCTTAGATGAGCCGACAGGTGCTTTAGATGAACAGACAGGTCGCTTGGTTCTTCATTATATATGTGAACTTCATAAAGAATATGGCTTTACTATTGTGATGGTAACTCATAACCAAAATATTGCTGAGATGGCAGATACCGTTATCACGATGAACAGTGGCAAAATAGCACAAATTTATAACAATGATGTCACTAAAAATGCCTATGAGATTGGATGGTGAACTTATGGTAATTGGATTAAAAGATGTAGCAAAACTTGTCGGAATTTGTATTATTTCTTTTTGTGCAGTATTTGTCTGTACAATGTTTTTAAGCTACAATATTGATATAACTTCGATTCAAGACAAAATTACAATAGCACAAGTTCAAATATTTTATGATGCACAAGTATTAACATCAAAAGTAGTAAGTGCTGTAAGTGGTGGTTGTCTGCTTATCACCTCTGTTATTATGCTATTATTTTACATCAAACATTATATTGATACACATAAAAAAGAACTAGGTATCTTAAAAGCATTAGGATATTCCAATTTTAAAATAGCAAAAAATTTCTGGATTTTTGGGTTAAGCGTTTTAATAGGCACATTGACTGGATTTTTAGCAGCATATTGTTTTATGCCTACCTTTTATGGCACACAAAATATAGATAATATACTTCCTGAAATCGAAATACATTTTCATTTATCATTATTCTTTTTTCTGGTAATATTACCTACGATTCTTTTTTCAATTATTTCAATTATTTATGCCTGCCTAAAATTGAAAAAACCTACTTTAAATTTATTAAAAGATATAATGACTGTCTCATCAAAACAACTTAAATATAAAAAAGAAGTCCCTTCAGATTTACCATTTTTAAACGAACTTCAAAAAAATACATTGCGTCAAAAGAAAACACTTGTATTTTTTATTATTTTTGCCTCGTTTTGCTTTTCCGCAATGACACAAATGTCATTTAGTATGGATGAACTGGCTTCTGAATTAATGGGCATAATGATTATGCTTATAGGAATTATTTTGGCATGTACAACGCTTTTTTTAGCTATCACAACGGTTATTCGAGGCAATATAAAAACCATTGCGATGATGAAAATATTTGGATATTCAAAAAAAGAATGTTCTAAAGCCATTCTGGGTGGATACCGCCCTATGGCATATATTGGCTTTGTACTTGGGACGATTTATCAATATATGCTGCTTAAAATCATGGTTACTTTTGTATTTCGCAATATGGAAAATATACCTGATTATAAATTTGATTTTTCAATGATGTGTGTTTGTCTTATCTTTTTTATTATACTTTATGAACTTGTTTTATACTGTTATTCTAATAAAATAAAGAACATTTCTATTAAAGAAATTATGCTTGAAAATTAAAAAATTTGTCGTTGTAAGAATGGATTTGTAATTGATTATTTTAAGGTTTGGTATAAAATTTTGTATTATTTTGCTTTGAATTTTATTTTTATTATGTTGTTTATATAAGGAATGTTCCTTTTTAACCTTATTAGAAAAGTCCCTCACTTTAATGGTGCAAAGATATAAGTGGAGGGCTTTTGCTGTGATAACAATGATAAGGCTATCAATAATTAGCAGCATAAATTACAGATATCTGCTTTGACTAATTTTGCTGCAAATAATAAACACACACAAATTGTTAAGTTCATTTTATTGGGGTTCTGAAATCATTTATTTCTGCAAAATGTGAATAACAAAAAGGAATAATTGTAAAATAACGATTTATCAATTCTTGATATTTATTAATTAATATCATTATCAATTATTTAATTTGTTTATTTTAAAATTGTTCCTTTTTTATTATTATAATGATTTATTTGCATTTCAAAAACATATTTTAAGGATTGTTGCATAAAAGATGAAATATATAAGATATTGCTTAATACTATATTTGATTTTTTAATATTTTGTATTTGATTTCTTTCATGTACCAACTTTTTAAAAAATTATTTTTATTCATCTTCTTGCATTCTTTCTTTTAGCCACTCTTTAAAATCACCTTCAGGATTCCATTTAAAATAGGCTGCTTTTATGTTTTTATAAACAATTTGTGTATCTGGGTGTTGTAAACCAAATTTTAAAAATAAAATTTGATATGCTTTTAAATAATAGTCTAATGCTATTTTAAATTTTTCTTGACTTAAATATATATTTGCTAATCCATTATAACTAAAAGTAATATCTGGATGTTGTTCTCCTAATACTTTTTTATATATTTGTAGACTTTTTTTATAAAATTCTTCAGCTTCTTCATGTCTACCTTGTATCTTATATACTTCTGCCAAATTACTATAACTATCAGCCGTATTTGGATGTTGTTCTCCTAATACTTTTTCATATATTTGCAAACTTTTTTTATAAAATTCTTCAGCTTTTTGATATTGACCTTGCTCCTTGTACACTGCTGCTAAATTATTATAACTAGAAGCCATATAAGGATGTTCTTTTTCTAATAATTTATTATATATTTGCAAACTTTTTTTATAAAATTTTTCAGCTTCTTTATACTTATTTTGACGCATATACACTACTGCTAAATTATTATAACTCATAGCTGTATTTACATGTTCTTCTCCTAATACTTTCTGATATATTTTCAAACCTTTTTCACAAAATTCTTCAGCTTTGTCATATTTGCCTTGTATCTCATATACTCCTGCTAAATTATTATAACCCATAGCTATATCAAAATGTTCTTCTCCTAACATTTTTTTATATATTTGTATGCTTTTTTTATATAATTCTTCTGCTACTTCATATTTACCTTGCAATTGATATATTTTTGCTAAATTATTATAGCTCATAGCTGTATTTACATGTTCTTCTCCTAATACTTTCTGATATATTCTCAAACTTTTTTTACAAAATTCTTCAGCTTTCTTGTATTTACCTTGTTTTCCATACAAAACTGATAAATTATTATAACTTACTGCTGTATCAAAATGTTCTGTCCCTAGTACTTTCTCACTTATTTTCAAACTTTTTTCATAAATTTCTTTAGCTTCTTTATATTTACCTTGTCTATCATATATTACTGCCAAACTATTATAACTTCTAGCTGTATTAGGATGCTCTTCCCCTAACACTTCTTCTGTTGTTTGTAAACTTTTTTTATAAAATTCTTCAGCTTCTTTATATCTACATTGTATCTCATACACTTGCGCTAATTGATAATCAATCTCTGCAATCTCCAAATGTTTGGTTCCCAGCAATTTTCTACTAATTTCCATTGCCTTTAACAACAATTTTTCACTTTCTTCATAATGTGTGTTATCTTTTTCATCTTTAGCCTGTTTTATTAAAATATGTGCTTCTTCTAATTCTGGTTTTAATGTTTCTCCTTCCCACTTTTCTTTTTCCTTTGATTCATTTACCGCAGAAATCGACTCTATTTTCTTCTCTACTTTCGTTTCATAATCATTATAAAATGCAATTTTCAGTTTAATAAAAGAATAAAAATCATACGCTCCCACTGATAATTGTTCATCACCATATGGCGTGGTAAGAAAAATAAAATTCTTTCCCAAACTCTCTAACATATCTCTGCTAAAATTTAAGCGGTTTAAACTTTCTTTATCTTGAATGGCAAGATGAAAATTAGCAATGATAAAAACTTGTGTTTCTGGTAAGGAATTAACCCACATTTGTAAATCACGAAACAAATAGTCGCTTGGATGCTGTTTGTAATCATAAATTTGCACCATTCCTTGTCTATAAATCCTAACAATTTCTTCTTGCATCATTTCATCAGCTATCACCAAAAATAAACCTTGTTCAGATTGATTTATAATCCAGCCCAATGTCTGATATCCTTCCTGATTACTCTCTATCATCTGTAATCAACCCCTGTTCTTTGAAAAATTTTATAACCAAAGGATGCACATTATGCCATCGCTTTCCATTATATTCAAGCACTACGGAGGCTTGTAACATCTCTAAAAGCATTTCTTTATTTTCTATTCGCTCTTTATTTCCATTATAAATATTTAACAAAAAATCATACTCTTTTTCCTCGATTCGCCTTGTTAAATTCGTTTTTAACTCCTCTAATGCACGCTCTGCATCTTCCATAGAAATTGTTTCACTATTTCTGCGCAATGCTCGTTTTGCTGATGAATTGATGGTATAAAATAAATCGCGAAGTGAACCTCCTGTATATTGAATTAAATTTTTTAAAACATCTGCTTCAAATAATTCTAATTTTGCACGCTTTTCCACAATTTTACATATAATATTAATGCCATCTTGGAATGGCTGACCTGTTATTGTCTCAATCTTTATCATTGGAAGTGTCTTTGTCACAAAATAACTTTCCATAGCTGAAAATCTTGCATCATAAGATAGCCCAATAGGAAACGTATAAATAACAGGAAATTTCATTCCTGAAAGACTTGACACATAATTATAAAATACTTTCCATGCATCTTCTGGATTCAATTTATCCAAATCTTCAAAAATAATAATAGGACGTTTTCCTTCTGTTTGTTTTGTAATTTCTTCTGAAACTAAACTTAATATTTCAATCCATTCGCTTGTACGAACATTGATTTTTCTTCGATATTCTCTTCTTGTTTCCTCATTAAACTTTAAATCCGTTTTAATTTTTCCAAAAAGAGTTAAAATATTTGTAAAAATCCCTTTTAATTCTACAGATGCACCTGCTTCTGCACAAAGTTCTTCTGCTTCTTGAGATATAACCGTTTCTGTACCTTCATACCAAAAAGTCGTAATTTGTTCTAAAACTTTTTTTTCAATTTTACATTGTAATTTTTGTGCAATTTGTAATAAAGCTTCTCCCATTAATATAAAAAGGTCTGAATGTACAATATTAAATAAATCCAAATCCATGCCGCAATGAACGGTCTTTACATAATATCCTTTATCAACTAATCTTTCTGACATTCTGTTTAATTCGGTACTTTTTCCGCATCCTCGATGTCCTAACAGCAAAAATGCAGCACATTCTTCTTCATTTTGACAACTGTCAAAAATATCTTCAATTGGAGAATTGTATTTATCACTTGTTCGATATTCCATCGTATCCTCACAATAAAATTTATTCATCTGTTCTATTTGTAAAGGTGCTGGTGAAAAGGCATTTATCATTTCAGAAAGTTGGGTTGCATATCTCATTATCATTCCTCCTCATATCAAATGAATATTCATAATCCACTTTGTTGCTTGCTCATAACCTCATTGCCGCTTTGTGACATTTTTTAACTGAAAACGCAATTCTTCCCTAATAAGGTTAATCTCTTTTTATTGTTATTATATTACATTTTGCAATTTAGCAAAATATTTATTTGAACTTATATTATACATTTTATATCGTATATTTTTATATTATTAATATATATAATCAATATAAATATATTATATTGTCCAAAAAATTAATAAAAATACTACACTTTATTTATCTCGCCTTTTGTAATGGTTTTTATAACCATATCTAAAAACTGCTGTCTATCTGGTATAGCTATTTCGTACATGGTATTATTTTGAGTATTCCACAACACGCCCTTTTCCAAATCCAAAGCTATCATATAGCAGGCACATTGCAGAAAATGCTCATGGCTAAGCTGTGAAACAAATTTTAATTCATATACAACATTATCTTTTAAGACATCTATTCTGCCTCTTATGTTGTATGTTTCGCCGCGTTTATCTCTAAATTCAATAAAACATTCCTTTTGAACTTCCTCATCAGGAGTAAAAATGCTTTTTAAACGATTATATATGTTGTTGGCTTGTTCTTTTGTTACAAAAGGTCTTTGTACTTGTGTTACATATCTATCCTGATACGTTTCATATGCTGTAAGATAAAGTATTTTATCATCAAGTGTCATATCTTCTTTAATCGATAAGCGCGGTCTATCACTATGTATATCTTGAGCATATTCTATTTCACTGTCTATATCATAATTTTTAAAAAAACTAGCTTCCTGATATATGCCAATACAAGGCGATAAGTCTATCATTCCATCATTATTTTTTATATAAATGGTTTCATGGTTTTTTAAATGTACTCTCTTTGTTTTTAACAGCTTATAACATTCCTCTACATCTTCTTTATACTTAAAATCAAACATTTCAGATATGTAAAACGGTCTAATAAAACGATTTTTTGTCAACGGTTTTATAGATAATGTTTCATCCGATAAAGGGGTATATTGACCGCTTTGTGCAAAAATAATTTTTTCTTTTCCGCGACTTGCTGCTACACAAAAGATATTTCTTAAAATTTCATAATTGACCATTGGCTTATTAATTCTTAACTGCCAATATTCTTCTGTAAAATCAAACACTACACATATCTTGCGTTCAAGCCCTTTACTGCTGTCATACGTTGTAAAAATAGCAATATCATTTGATGAAAAAAGATTTCTTCTGTCTTCATCTACAATACTTGCATAGACTGTATTTTTATTAAATATATCTTTATAATTTTTCTCAAGTTGGTTTAAAACAGTTGTCATATCTCCTGTTCTTGAGCCAAGACAAAGAATATCTGCGGGATTTTGGTTTGCAAGAAATTCTATAATTTTATTAAGCGGCATATGTTCCACAGAACAGCTCTTATTTACTCCAACAATATCCTTTTCCCAAATATTTCCTAACTGTGCGGCAATACCCGAAGAAAGCCGGAAACATTGTGTAAAATGCAAAAGGGTATATTCTCCTAAAAACTCTTGGATAAATTTAAGAACATCTAACGTTGTTTTGTCATATATCTTTTGCTTCATATCACCAACTGCTATAATTTGCATATCAGCATTTTGTTCTTTAATATATAAAAGCATTTCTGCAATTTCCTGCTCAATATCCTGATATTCATCAAGAACTAACATATCATAATTTGCAAGCGTTGGTTTTTGTCTATTAAATTCTTGTATTGAATCAGAAGCACTTGTTTTAATACGCATTCTACATAAAATCATATAAGCAAATCCATGATAATTTTGAACACATACATTGTTTGCCTTGATTTTTGCTTTTGCATCGATTTTTAAAAGCCTATTATATGTCAAATAAAGTATTTTTTTGTCGCAAAATTCATTGCACAATGCTTGTATGGCTGTCGTCTTTCCGCTTCCAATACAGGCATCAACTAAAATATTTTTTCCTTGTTTTGCTGTTTTTATAAATTCCATCTGTTCATTGGATAAATCATTTATTGATATGTTCATCTGTTTGCATTAATCCTTACATAATAATTTTTGATTGATAAATTATAGCATATTCCTTTATTTATGTATATTTATTTAAAATACTTTATTATTTGAACCTCATTAAGAAAGCCCTCCCTTCAATATTACACAAACATAAGTGAGAGGACTTGCGTTGTCATAGCAGTTAGATAATTTGAACAATCAGCACAGCAGATTGCAAATATCTGCTTTCACTTAAAAATATCAATATATCTATTTATCGTGCTTATTATTTAAAAAATCCATGTACTATTACTATTGACTTTTCTTTTAATAATTTTTATTATTAAAATTATTAATTTTAAAATATTTATCAAAATTTCTATTTTCATTGAATAAATCAAGCAAATATTTATAATTGTTTCACTACTTGCTATTCATTGAATGTATGAATCAAACAAAAATGGGAGATTATTATGGAAACAAACATGTTATCTGCTGCAATTAATAAAGTAAAATCAAGTATGAAATATGATAAAATTATCGTTTTAACCGAACATTGTACCAACGATAATGAGGTGGACTATATTGAAATCAGTAAAAAATGCAAATATGCAAGTGAAGAATATAATTCTATCAAACAACAAATCAAATCGGCTGGCAAACAAGTTATTCTTATATCAGAACAAAAATATATGATGATTGTAAATCGAATAATATGGGAATGTGAAAATGCATCAAGTCTTATTTATATTGACCTTGACAATCCTTATGAAGTTGAAGCGCCTGTTACGGCTGCTGATAAACTGCTCTGGGACGTACAGGCAAATAAGGCAGATGAAGACGACCAAGCGATGATGTCTGGCTGGAATAACAGTTATAATAATCAACCATTTACACAAGAAGAATTATTTGAATATGTCTCAGACAGCAAACTAAAGCTTGAACCTTATCTTAAAAGTGATACAGAAGTATTGGAAGTAGGGGTAGGCTCTGGTATGATAGCATTTGAGATTCTGCCAAATTGCAAATCATATGATGGTTGTGATATTTCTAATATTGTTCTTGACCGCCTTAGAACTCTATCTGAAAAGAAAAATATTACAAACTTAAATCTTTATCATTTAGGTGCTGATGAAATCAATAAAATTGGAAAACAATACGATATTATATTGATGAGTTCCGTTACTGAATATTTTGGCGGTTACAATTATTTAAGAAATGTTGTACAAACTTGTATTGATACTTGCAAAACTTGCGGACATATTCTATTTGCAGATGTATTTGACCTTGATATGAAACAAGACTATGAATCTTCTATTATGGAATATGCTGCCGCTCACCCAGAATGTCACAATAAACGAGGGTTTACAAGAGAGTTATTTGTACCAAAAGCATACTGGCATGATTTAATATTTACCATGTCGGATATTGTCAATGTTGAAGTGACAAAGAAAATTGGCACTATTGATAATGAAATCAACAAATATCGTTATGATGTTATGATTACCGTAGACAAAGCAAATCATACGCTGCATGACAAAGCGATTTCTGACAAAAAACCAGTAAAAACTTTTTATGGAAAAAACTTTTTTCAATAAATAAAGCATTTTTTCTTTCAATAAGAGTTAAGCGGATATTCGCAATCCGCTACGCTACTTGCTTGGGTGTTTGACACCCTAACCTCATAGCTACTATCGTAGCTTTTCAGTGGGGGCTTCCTTGATGAGGTTAAACTGCTTAATATTCTTTATATTATATATTGATAATTGCTTTTAATTATATAATAATTTTTGTACAATAAATGAAGCAATATACATGCCGGCAGTTGCAGGAACAAACGCTGTAGAACCTGGAACTGCCTTTTTTTGCAATTTTTCATCTGCCTCTTCAATCACAGGCTTTATAGGCGCTTCCTTAGAATATAAAACAGTTTGGCTCTCAATCCCTCTTGCTCTCAATTCCCTGCGCATAACTTTTGCTAAAGGACATATGCTTGTTTTATAAATATCTGTAATTTCTAGTTGTGCAGCATCCATTTTATTTCCAGTTCCAAGACAACATATTAATGGCGTATGTGCTTGACTGCACTTTACAACAAGGTCAATTTTTGCTGTAACAGTATCAATTGCATCTACCACATAAGAATATTGGGAGAAATCAAATAAGCTGCTATGTTCTGGAAGATAAAAACAGGGATATATATTCACTTGACATTTTGGATTAATATCATAAATTCGCTCACGCCATACATCAACTTTTAACCTTCCAACCGTACTGTGCAAAGCAATTATTTGTCTGTTAATATTGCTTTGTGATACTGTATCATTATCAATAATATCAATTGTTCCTATCCCGCTTCTAGCAAGTGCCTCCAAAACATATCCGCCAACTCCGCCAGCTCCAAACACTGCAATATGCGCATTTTGTAAAAGGTCTATTCCCTTCTGTCCAATTAACATTTTTGTTCTGCTAAATTCCTTTGACATATTTTCAACCTTTATCTTCCTATTTTTATTGCAAAAAACTTTAAAATAAAAATCTTCCTAAGTATATTATCTATTCTTCTTTATTATCAAAAAGCGTTAATTCTTTATATATTTCTTTTTCCGTTTGATATGCTGCAGTCTCTGGAATAAAATCCTTGCCAATCCGATAATCAATATTTGCTTTTCTTGCCTGTTCAAGTTGATATTGACGTTTAATCTTATATGTTTTTTTATCTTTTATAAAATTAGCTCCTGTTTGATGAAAGCGAAACGGAATATTTTTTTCTACACACTGTCGCCTTAAATCTAAAATCCAATCATAATTGCAAGGTCTTGCCAATGCGCCTGATTCGCCGCCAACAGAAACCTCTTCAATGGAATGATTTAGATACATTGCAATATCTACTTTTTCTAATATTGGGGATACAATAATAGACTTGTGCTTGATGGGAAGTGAAAGAAAAATAGGCAGTCTATAATCTGCTCTGTCTTGATTTTCAACAGTACAGCCAATTAAAACATTATCATAACCATCGCCCCAGTCGGACGGCAGACATTGTTTTAATCGGTCTATCCTTTTTGTAAAAAAATAAAACCAGCAGTCTTTTCTAATTTTCATCATTCTCCAACATTCATCACGCCATTTATCGGCATCCGATAATAAAAAATCAGAAGTGAAACAAGTATATATTATTTTACCAGAAGAAATTTTATAATCTCCATTTCTTTTTTTCTTTAAAGGCAAATCAAAACAAGCATTTTTATGGCATAGACTGCTGTCTGCAATACTGCCATATAATTCATCTTGACGATAAACATAACAATATTTACAGCCTGAACTTATTTTTGTACATCCATGCCAAGGATTCCAATCTGCATATATATCTTTTAACCGACTCATAATAAAATCCTTTTTTGTTCATTTATATTGTATCTCTTAACACTACTGTCTATACGGTTTCTTACACGTTTTAGTTTACAAGATTTCTGTTATGATTACAATCCTAAATTCTAAGAAATGATATTCTATAACCAACTTACAGTCTTGAGGAATTTCCTAGATATTTATTTAATATTGCCATCAATATTTTAAAATCTAATGGTTTTGCAATATGCTCATCCATACCTGCTCTTTTTGCTGCTCTTATATCATCTGCAAACGCATGAGCAGTCATGGCAACTATTGGGATATTTTTATAATAATTTCCCGACAGCGACCGAATTGCTTTTGCTGCTGCATAACCATCCATTACAGGCATTTTTATGTCCATAAGAATAATATTGTAGTAATCTTTTTGAGTATTTGTTATAATATCTACTGCCTCTTGTCCATTTTTAGCATAATCAATATGTACCCCTGTTGATTTAAGAATTTCTCCTAGAACTTCCGCATTAAACTCATTGTCTTCCACAATCAACATATATTTGTCACTAAAATCTTTTTCTGAATAGATTTGTAGAAAATTATCACTTGGAGTTTCATTACTTTGGTATATATCTTTTAAAACTTGTTGAGTATTCATTTGTATAATATCAGAATGAATATCTGTTTCTAAAGTTATCAATCTCCTATCCTTACTATCATCCAATATTTCTTGAAATTCCAAAAATATAGTAATAATAAATTTTGTTCCGACATCAATTTTACTTTCTACTTGAATATCTCCATTCATCATCTCAACAATGTTTTTGACAATAGGCATTCCTAAACCTGTACCTTTTATATGACTGATTCTGCTGTCATTTGCTCTCTCAAAAGGAACAAACAAATCCTTTAAATACTCCTGCGTCATACCAATTCCATTATCTTGTACAATAATTTCATAACAGCCAATTCTATTTTTATTTGTATTTTTTTCTGTTATGTACAAATCAATATTTCCTTCATCAAATGTATACTTAATAGCATTGCTTATCAAATTCATAAAAACTTGTATTAATTTTTCTCTGTCTCCTATCACTTCTCTATGAACAACATCACTAATATTAACGGATAAAATATGACCTTTTTCCCGAATTAACGGTTTTGACAAAGAGGCAATTTCATTAATCAAATCAATAATATTAAATTTATCATTATTTAATCCCATCTTGCCTGATTCAATCTTACTCATATCAAGTACATTATTAACTAAATTTAACAAATGTTTTGAGGACAATAAAATTTTTTCTAAACAATTTGATACATTTTCTTTATCATCAGTATTACCATATGCAATTTCAGCCATTCCAATAATAATATTCATTGGTGTGCGAATATCATGGCTCATATTGGACAAAAATTTTGTTTTTGCATCATTGGCTTTATTCGCTGTTTCATAAGCCTGCTTTAAAGCCTCATGTGTTTCCATCTGCTCCTTTATAGCCCTAATTTTATTATTTTTAGAAGCAATGATTTTATATAATATTATTGTAATAACGCTTGCAAAAAAAAGTTCTGTCATAATTTCTATAACAATAACATATAAAGGTATCCATCCTTTTTTTGGCGCAATATTTAAAATCCAATCTCTTCTATACACATTAATCTTTGCATTGACACTATCTATCTTTTGTTTTTCTGTTATATTTGAATTTATCAAAGTCTTTTTATTATTTTCATCAAAATAGAATAATTCATAATTATATTTTTCTTTTGTCAAATTAGTTAATCCTGTATAACTAAAAATATCTGAAATTTTTAAAACAACTGTTGTAAATCCCCAAAGTTCACCACTTTTATAATATACAGGCGTTCTTAATATAATTCCTTCTTCTGTTTGAATAAAATTAAGTAAACTGGAAATAATTGTTCTTTGTGATTTCTTTGAAAATAAATAGTCTTCATTATTTTCGATGTCATCTAATGTATGATTGCTGTATATTATATCATTTTTATTCATATGATATACATGTTTTATATTATTCTTCTCCACTATCTCTAAAACATATATAGCTGATTGTTTAGAAATCATCTCATATAATTTATTTAAATCATCACTATATTTTAAGGGATTTTGAGCAATACCTTTCATGGTCTCATCACTTTTCATCGTAATCCACAATTTCATTATTTCTGAAAGATAGACATAAATGGATACATTATTTTTTAATTGAATAACAGCACTAGAAGCTTCTGTACTTAATAATTTTTTGGCATTATTAATATATACTATATTGCTTACTACAACTAAAGCTTGTAAAACTCCAAAACAAACCAAAAAACAGACAATATAAATTTTCATCTTTAACAGTATTTTTTTCATGATTTTCCTCATTTCTGCGCTGCTTTTGCACAAAGTTTTGCACAAAGAACTAAAAGTTCTTACAGGTTTGTGGCAAGCTGCGCGCAGACACAAATCCTCGATTAAAAATTTTAATTTACGACAATAAAATCATCGCAAAACTTGAACTCCATTATTTTCAATCTTATAAAACCTTTTCACGACACCATACATTCCTACTATAAAATATATCACTCTTGAGCCATATATTCTACGATTGATTGAAAAAAAATAAATTTATATTGTTATTTTATTTTTATTATTGTAAAATATTTATAGTTAATCAATATTATTAAGAACGGGAGGTTTTACATAATGTATATAGTAAATACTGAAAATATACCTGGAAAAAATTATGAAGCTTTAGGACTTGTTACAGGGTGTTGTATTATGTGTAAAAATGTGGGAAAAGATATCGGTGCTTCCTTTAGGAATTTAGTAGGCGGAGAAATGAAAGCATATGTACAGCTTATGGAAGAATCAAAAGATACAGCAATCAATCATATGATTGAGAAAGCTCAAACAATGGGCGCAGATGCCATTGTTAATGTGCGTTTTTCATCAACCACCATCGTAGCTGGCGGAGCAGAAATCTTAGTATCTGGAACAGCAGTAAAATTTATATAAACAACCTCAATCAATATTGAATTTATTGTAACACTTAATAATAAAAAATTGATATAGTCAAAATTGCAAGTATACTCTTCTTTCTAAAAAGAGCATACTTGCAACAATTTTGGTAAATCATTTTATATTTACTTCTTAATATCAATGTAATCAATTTTATTTGAAGTCTTTTATTTGTTTTCTAATCATTTAATTGCTTTTTTGGCACTCTTTTTATTTGCTTAAATCCTTCTCCAAACACTTGACTTGTTTCAGTAAACATAATAAAGGCATTGCTATCCACTTCATGTATTGCATTATTTACAATATAAGACTGAGAAACAGAACATGCACACAACAAGACATCTTTATTTTCTAATGTATAAGAACCTACTCCATTCATTATTGTGGAGCCTCTTCCTGTTATTTCTGATATTCTTTTTGCAACCAGTTCCCCTTTAACTGTAATTACAATAATCAATGTTCCTGCTCTTGTGCCATACATAATTTTATCAAGTACTAAAGAGGTCACAAATGTTGCCAAAAGTCCATAAAGAACTGCATCGATACTTCCAAATGCTGGCCATCCAAGCATAATAATAAATAAATCCACTACCATTGTCATTACACCAATAGAAAGATGTGGTTTTAATACATTGATTGTCATTGTCAAAAGGTCAATTCCACCTGAAGAACTGCCTCGCATAAAGAATATTGCCATTCCAGAACCCATAAATATACCTGAATAGAGTGCTGCCATAAATGGTGAACCTGTATATGTTGGTGTAAACGGAAATATAACATCTAGGACAAACGTTGATATAATCATTGTTCTTGCTGTTTTTAAAAGAAACTCTTTGCCAACAACTCGATAACTAATAATTACAAAAGGTATATTTAATAAAAAAGTCATAATACCTATTGGAAGCCCCCAAAGGTAATTCATCATAAGTGCAAGACCTGACAATCCTCCTAGCGCAAAATTTGCCATTTTTGCAAATGTATATACTCCTATTGCATAAAGAAAACTTCCAACTATGTCAGCAAGCAAATCTAAAATAAATTTTTTGGCTGCTTTTTTTTCCAATTTTGATAACATACTCAATACTTAATCCTCATGTCTTTCTATAATTTGCAAATGTCGGTTTTCAACTATAATCATTGTAAAATAGTTTAAATCATCACAAATATTACTTTCTTAGTATGTATAAATTTTACAATAATCATTCATAGAGATTACTCTTTACATAAAACATTTAAATATAATTTATCAGCACAATCTTATGATTGATTTCTCACAATATTTGCTCTATTAATTTTATTGCTTGTTCATATCGTTCTACATATGTTCCTGATATACATACAAAACGAAAACCAGAATCTGCATATAACTTCTTAATCATATTACCATATTTGTATCGATTAGCAGCAATAATTTCACTCCGGTCTCCATCTTGAACCCATTTGACATCTGGTTCCATATATAAAATTAAATCATACTGATTTAAACTTGCAATTGCATCGGCAAGCAGCGTATTTTTTTCAATATTTTCATCCTCTAAAAAATTCATAAAAAACTTGGTTATAAGACAATCCGTATCTTCAATCAAAACTTTGTTGCTATGCTCAAGTAATTTTAATTCTTTTGCCTTATGCTCCAGTAAAATTCGGGTAAAATCAGAAGAAAGCATCATTGTATCAGTCCCTGACAATTCTGATAGTTCTCTTCCTACTTCCTCAAGATAATTGGTATTAAAATGATGTGCAAGATTAACTGTCAACGTTGATTTCCCACAACTTTCTGTTCCAATAATCAATACTTTTTTTACATAATAGGGTCGTACAACCAAAGGAAGCCAATCCCAATGATGATAAACATTAGCTCTTATATCGGTTGAATTATATTTACTTCTTGGAAATATAATCAAATCACTTTCTGGATAGCAAACATTCCAAAAACTTGTTTTATCATAGTCATCTCCACAAAATACAACATCAATTTTGGTTCCTATTTTTTTCTTAACAATTTCACAGTCATTTTCCCAATATTGTTTTGTATAGTCTGATTTTTTATCAAGTTTATCTTCCAACAATATTATTTTAACATTTCCAATATGTTTTGTTATTTGATACACCCATCGATATTTTATCCTTACATCAATGTCCGTAGAATTGCTGCGATATGAAATAACAACATACAACTGTTTGCACTGACTCGCCGCCTTGATAATACAATCAACATGCCCTATATGCAGCGGATTAAAAGAACCGCCATACATTCCAACATTATAATTCATAGTACTTTTTCCTTTCCACCAAATTCATTATTGCTTAATCTAATATCTTTAAACCACTTAATAAACATAATTACTGCATTGGCAAGATAGACCATCCACATCATCAGTACTGCAATACTCTCACCCCCGTTAAAAAAGGCGGCAATCCACATAATAACAGATACCATATCTACAACAAGCCATATAATCCATTGTTCCATATATCTTTTTATCAACAATATTTGTGCCACTACGGATAAAACTGTACTCATACTATCTATAATAGGAAGATTTCCGCCAAGCCATTTTAATATATAACCATATATAAAAATTCCAACAATACTTAAGACTGCAACTAAAATTTCCTGCTTAACGCTCATCTTGCGCTTATATACTTCATTGCTTTCCTCATCAATATTTTTTTTCCATACAAACCATCCAATAATATTTGTAGGAAAATAATATAACAGATTCAACATCACATCACCATAATATTTTGCATTCCATGCTACATATGCGTACAACAAAATATTTACTACACCAAATAAATAATTAGAAATTTTCCCCATACCAGTAAGAATAACACAAGTTACTCCTGTCATAGAAGCAATAATACCAACTGCTGTATCTTTTAGGTATATTGATACTCCCAAGATTATAAGATTACAAAATAATATCCAAAAAATTTCCCATTTTTTCCAGCCACAAAATTCATTTTTTAAAAATTTCACTATATTATCCATATAAATCCTCCATTCTAACGCAATATAAAAATTATACAATATAAATTAATCCTTCACTTTACGTCTTTTATATATTTTACTAGGTCTATAAGCCCCATTTTTTATTATCTTGCCTGTATCCTCAACAAGGTCTTTCACTTGATTTCTAAAATTTGCTTTAAATACTTCTTTTCCTATTAATATTTCATATACTTTTTGCAATTGTGGCAGTGTAAATTCTTCATCCATAAGATGAAATATAATTGTACTGTACTGCACTTTATTTTTGAGCCGCTCTCTGCCATAACTAATTATTTCTTTGTGGTCAAATGCCAGTGGTACAATATCGCTCAATACCCAATCTATATCATAAAAACTTACAGATAAAACTCGTTGCCCTGCATGTTCTTTTAATATTTGCCTTGATACTAAAGCAAAATAGGATACTGATACCACACGATTTCTTGGGTCGCGATGAATATCGTCTCCCCAAGTAAAAAGCTGTTCCATATAAATATTTTCTTTAATACCTGTCTCTTCTTTTAAACATCGTCTTGCCGCATGAATCAAGGTTTCTTCTTCTTTTACTGCCACACCCGGCAACGCAAGCATCTCCCGATATGGTTCTTCTGCTCGCTTTACAAGAAGCACTTTTAATTGATTGTCTTCTATTGTAAATAATATAAAATCTACTGCTAATGATATTTTACTCATATTATTCCCCCATTTTGAAATGTAAGAATCTACAAAATATTGCTGTATCAAACTTTATTTATGACACTTTAACACAAATAATTTAGCTTGTATTCACACAAATCAATAATCCTATTTTCCTTGAACCGCTCACAACTACAGTCGCGGATATTCTTGCCTTATATCATAAAATATATATTTAACTTAGTAGTTATTTATTACTAAGTTTAGTATGAATTTGCTACTATGTCAAGCAAAATTTATATTTATTTCAAATGAATCTATCAAAAATTATATTGACCTAAAAAAAGAGCTGCACTTACTGGCAACTCTAAAAAGCTTTATATCATTATTTATATTGTTTTATTGGCTTTATTTTAATTGTTGCGCCAAAATTCTTTTGGCATCTTCATACCCTAAATTTTTTGCAAATTGGATATACTGCGGTGAAAAATTAATTGTTCCAGATAAAGTATTTCCTAAATCTTTACTAGGATAAATTTCTATCAATTCTTTTGCAGGGTATTGAACTTTATCTATTCTTTGCTTTGCTGATAATCCTATAATCAATAATTTTCTAAAACCATTATCATATAGAGGAGCCACAGGCAAGTTATCAGCTAAACCGCCATCCATATATTTTTTATCATTTATTGACACTTTGGAATAAATAACAGGCAATGCACTTGTGGCAAGCATAATATCAATGGCTTCCTCTTTTGATTTATTATTTAATAATCTATATTCTGGTACTTTTTCATCTTCACATATTGTATTAAATATTGGAATGGCACTTTTAAGCCTGCTGACATAAACATATTCTTCTAAAATTCCTCGAAGCCCTGAACGGTCTGATATTCCATCAAACCAATTATTATCCGGTGTAATAAAATCTTCAAATGTAAAATCATCCCATAACTTATTTATAACTTCAACCGACATGGTAGCATATGCAAAACCATTAATGCCGCCAATTGAAGTGCCTGATACTCCGCTAATCGTAATGTCATATTCTTTTAATGCTCGAAATGCACCAACTTGATAAGCCCCTTTTGCTCCGCCGCCTGACAATACCAGACCAAATCCCTGCATAATACCTTTCCATATATTTTTACAAATATATTGGATTATTCAATATTATTATACTATATGACTTTACATTTACAATCATTACATAATAATATTACAAAAATATTTTTTGTGTTTTTAATACTTATAAATCACACTCAAGCTGACAGTCATAAGGTTCTCTCTTTACATGTTCTGCATGATATTCCTGTGCCTCTTTGCAGCCCATTGCACGGTAAAAAGCTTGTGTTTCAACTGCTGAATGAGCAGATATATACAACTTTTTTGCATGGTTTTCCTGCGCAAAACGTTTGGCAATTAAAAATAAAGTTTTGCCAATCCCCTGTCCACGTACATCTTGTGATACATGGATGCTTGATAAATCCATATACTGTAAATTACTGCCTATAAATACACCTTCAACCGATACAAATCCTTTTAATTCATTATTTATAAAAGCCCCATAAACCAAACCGCCTGTCATAATCGTATTTATTAAACAGCGTATCAGCTCCTTATATTCATCATTTCCCCAATCATCAATAAATGGAGCGCTTTTTATAATCCATTGACCGTTTTCTTTTCGCCAACAATCTGTAACAACTTGCCTGCGTTGAAATGTATTAAATAAATCTATATTCAGTTCATTTATCTTTATTTCACGATAATTTATCATTTCCATTCAATCCTTATAAATAATTACAACTTTATTCATATATCTTACAATATTCTATTTTTTTATTTTATCAATAAAAATTATTCTTTACAAAAACACCGGAATTTGCACTGCATTTTTATTGTGTATTTATCAATTTTTGTATTGCTTCTTCTTTTGTTGATACAAAAAAGAAGTCATTGCCATTATTAGACTCATAAATAAAATCTTTCAAAGGCTTGCTCGTATAATTTGAGTAGTCCCCATAAATAGCAACTTTCACATGATAATTCATAAATTTTTGGAGTATTTCTCCTGCTATACCTGTACTTAAAATAAAAAAGTCTTCGCATACTGCTGTTTTATCAATCACAATTTTGGCTGCACCTGTCTCATATTTAACTGTCATTGCCAAATCCAAAGCGGATTGTATATCTACAATTACCTTCTCATCACTGGAAATAACTGCAATATCTATTCCGTTCTCTTTCAAATGTTCAATATTTATCATATTCTTATTTCTGCGCCTTTTTGCGCATCAACCTCCTAATTTTTATTTGCAGTACAAATTCCAGCTAGAATTGTATCTTACTTAACAAGTAATAAATTGTCAAGAATCCATGTTATAAATTTATATATTTCTTCTTTAACTTAAAAATATCTGCTATAAGCTCGTCTTTGATAAAATCAAAAACAATAAAATGCTCATTAAGAACTAAAAGCATTTTTAATATTATCCAATACAAAATTATTTTACTTCTTTGTAGAGATGCTATATACTAGAACAGAAATTTAAATAAAATCTAAATTTTCAATGCAAGATTTGTGTTTTCGCCTTGCTTCCCACAAACCTATAAAATTTTTAATTGTTTATACAAAAGCAGTGCAGAAATGAGGATAAAATGAACAGTAAAAAAGCGGAATTACTTATGGCAAGCGTTGCGCTTGCATGGGGAAGTTCCTATCTATTAATGAAAGTGGGATTAAATAGCATATCACCATTTAATTTAATTGCACTCCGTTTTGGGATTGCCTTTATCTTTATGACTTTATTATTTCATAAACATTTTAAAAAACTAACCGTTTCAATTTTAAGAAAAGGATTATTAATGGGTATCATTCTCTTTCTTGTTTTTACAGGAATGGTATGCGGCGTTAATCACACAACGGCTTCAGCAGCAGGCTTTTTAACAAGTACTACCGTTATACTTGTTCCCATTTTAGAATGTATTATAAGGAAAAAACTGCCGCAAGGAAAAATTATATTCAGCGTTTTACTCGTAATGATAGGATTATATTTTCTTACGGTACAAGAAAATGTAGCTATTGATGCAGGCGCTATATATTGCCTTTTTGGTGCTTTGTCTTATGCTGTTTATATTATTGTGATGGACAAAATTGCAAAAGAAGAAGATACATTGCTAATTAGTATTCTTCAATTAGGCGTAGCTTCCTTTTTAGGCATTCTTTTTATGATTTTATTTGAAATACCCCATTTACCAGCAACACCTTTACAATGGGCAGCTATTATATGTTTGGGATTACTTTGCAGCGCCTATGGTTTTGTTGTTCAGCCCATTGCACAAAAGCATACCTCTCCAGAAAGAATTGGTCTTATTTTCTCACTGGAACCTGTTTTTTCTGCTATTTTATCCTACATATTTTTACATGAAACACTTGGAATAAAAGGGTATATTGGCGCTGTTCTCGTTTTTGGGGGCGTTGTTTTTTCAAAATTAAAATCGCCAAATTATTCAAATGCTCAAATAAAGAAAGAAACGGGTTAATCGAAAGGCATGGTTATTTAAATGAATATATTAGAAGCTGTTTCTATTTCAAAAACATTCACAAATGGAGATTTATTTTTAAAGGCATTAGACAATATTTCATTAACTGTTACAGAAGGAGAATTTATTGTAATAATAGGCACTTCTGGAAGTGGAAAATCTACTTTACTCAACATTTTAGGAGGACTGGAATATCCAACACATGGATATATTCTTGTAAACGGAATAAATATCACTAATTTATCAGAAGAACAACGTACTCAATTTCGCCTGCATCATATTGGCTTTGTTTTTCAAAATTATAATTTAATTCCCGTAATTAATATATTAGAAAATATTATTTTGCCTGCAAAATTAATGGGTAGAACAATTGATGAAATAGAAGTAAAAAAATTAGTATCTAAACTAGGTATTTCAGATAAGCTGTACTATATGCCAAATGCGCTGTCTGGCGGACAACAGCAGAGAGCAGCAATAGCAAGGGCATTATACACAAAACCAAAACTTCTTTTGGCAGATGAGCCTACTGGAAATCTGGATTCTAAATCTGGAATGGAAACCATTCATTTAATGCGGGAAATGTGTGATGAATACAAACAAACAATGATTGTTGTAACACATGATAAAAAAATTACACAATTAGCAGACAGAGTTATTCAAATTGAAGATGGAAAGGTCGTCTAACGAAATGAACACAATCTATAATATAAACCAGCCTATAAAAAAAGTTCTTATAAAAGCTTATTGCCATGAAAATAAAAAGCGAAATTTGCTGTTATTTATCTGTGTTATATTAACCATAATAATTCTATTTTGTGCTATAAGTATGCTTTATGGAAAACTTCAAATAGATACACTTAACAATATACGCTCTGACGGCATGTCTGTATCAACTTATATAGAAAATGGAACACAAAATTGTGTTTTACAACTAAATCATTTATCTTATGTAAAGGAAACAGGGTTAGAAAAAAAAGCAGGCAAATTAATAAAAGACCAACAAACCTATTCTACATGTGTTGTGCTTGATATTTCTGCATATGAAAATATGATTTTCCCCTCCCTTGTTGATGTACAAGGAACATATCCCCAAAAAGCAAACGAAATCATGCTATCAACAAAAACTTTAAATTATCTAGGAATAGAAAATTATAAATTGGGAATGACTATTTCTTTAGACTTCTATTGGAATGATATATTTTGTACAACATTTACTGGAACACAATATTTTATTTTATCTGGATACTATACAGACTTACAAAATACAATGTCTGAATATTCTGATTCTTATATCTCTGAAAAACGCCTGCAAGATGCTTCCATTGAACTATTCCCATGCCAAATTTTAATAGATGTTGATAAACCTTATTTAAAAGGAACACAAATAGAATCACTCCTTTATAGAAATCTCACCTTATCTTACGGACAGCAAATAGTAAGCTTAGACTCTGCATCTTATCGAGCTATAGAGGGCATTATTGGCGGATATGGCGCTGCCATTATTTTTTGTTTTATTGTTTTGCTTGTATTATTTCTTTTTGTGTATAACATACTCTATATATCAATGGATAAAGATATCCGTCAATATGGACTGCTTAAAGTATTAGGCACATCCAATAAACAAATTAAAAAAATTATAAACGCTCAACTGCTTCAAATTTGTTTTACTGGAAGCATACTAAGTATCATAACTTCAAATATTATAATGGGTATCATTTATCCTCAAATTATAAACAACTTTTATCCAGATATAAATAAAGGGTATGTAAATAACTTTTATTTAATTATTATCTGTTTCATTGTATATATAACAGTATTTTTTGCATCTAATATAGCATTTAGAAAAATGTTGAAATTAAGCCCTATACAAACTATAAAATATGAAAATATTGATACAGTACCTAAAAAAAATAAAAACAAAAAAAGAGAGAAATTTAAATTATCTCAAAAGAAACCTTTTAGTATTTCTAAAAAAATAGACCCTCTTTTTCAAATTGCATGGGGAAATATTATCCGTTCAAAGAAAAAATTTATTTTGACTGTATTTTCTTTAACATTAGGCGGAGAAATTGCATTTGCTTCAAGCGTAACTATAAATGGAACAGATTTGATGAATCAATTGCAAAAAAATCCAGACTTTCAAATAAGTTTAACACAAGAAGCTTGTAAAACATTGATAGAAACTTCCAAAGAAATATCCAAAATGATTCTGTTTAATGATTCGATGATAACCCAACTAACAAATACAGTAGATATCAATACTAATAATATTTCAAAAACAGAAGGATTTTTTCCTATTATTAATAAACAGGGAAACGAAAGTCTGCGCATATTCAATTTAACTCAACAAAATGACCCATTAATAATTATACAAAAATTAAATAATAATGAATTAGAAGAATTAAAAACATATGTAACAAAAAATAAAATAACAGCTGACTGGGACACATTTGTACAATATAATGGCATATTTATTTTACATAATCATTTAATACCAGAATATTCTAATAAAATAGCAGCCGATTATATTGGACACAATATTGGCGTGTATGATTTAGTCCCTGTTGGTACAAATATGTCCAATTATACCCCATTTCAGCTAATAAATTGCGGATATATAGACATTGCTAATAACGATTTTCCAGAATTAAATTTTCTATGGAATAAAGAAAATACAATTTATTTGATTGTATCAAATGATACATTTAATACCCTTTCCAACCATTTAACAAGACAAACATTTCAAATTTCCTTTCATGTTCAAAAAAATAAAGAGCCTGAAATAAAAAATAAAATAAAACAATGGATACAAGCAACAAATATGGAATTTCAATCAAAAGGATATTCTCCAAAGTTAAATTTATTATCTGTTGAATGTAATTCTGATATAATTGCTACTAATCGCAATTATATCATTATTACCCGATTTATTATGTATACAATCAGTATATTTTTAATTTTTATTGGCATTATTAATTATTTCAATATCATGATTACCAATATAATAATGAGAAAGCAGGAATTTACTATTATGGAAAGTATTGGATTAACTAAAAAACAATTACAGTATATGCTGATGTTAGAAGGTTTGTTTTATTGCTTTATTATTATAGGATTATGGGGAACAATAGGAAGGGGGATTCTTTATCTATTAGGAATATATATGCAAAGTAAATTATCTTATTTTATATTTCGATATCCATTAGAATTATTTATAGGAATCAGTATTATTTTAATAGCAATTTGTATTTTGATTCCTTATAATATGTATAGAATAAATAATAAACAAAAAAACATAATAAATTAAAAATAAAAGCAAATAAAAAACTTCTATATTAACAAAAATGGTTTAAAATATAAATTATCATTATTCAATGATTCAGAAAAAAGAATATTGCAAATAAAAATTGCATATGCTATAATGCCAATAGGCTAAAAGAAGCAATAATTTTCATTTGAACACCTCCTCCCGTTGCCAGGTATCGGCAGGACAACACAGCTATCATACCACATATTTCAATATTGCTCTACATTTTTCTATTCTGCATTTATAAAATCTTTACAATCAAGTTCATGGTATATTTTTTATTAGGAATATATATGTAAAACAAATAAAAAACTGTTGCAAAGTAAAAATGTTATACAAAATATGTCATATAAATAATAATTATATGTAGTGTCAACATTTCTTTTTACAACAGTTTCTTTTATTTAATATTTTTTAATTCTCAATTCTTCTTATTATTTTTTATTAGACCAATCAACGTCATATTTCTTTTCAACATAAAAGTTCTGTAACTGTCCTTCCCAAGAAAAAGACAGAAAATATTTATATTCTGTCATAGATGCTGGGGAAAACCACATATTATCATCGCCTGTGAAATCTGGAAACATCTCTTTTGCCTTATCTCTGGACAATTCATTTACAGATACCCCATTAAACTGAATATTATCTAAATAACTTCTATCTTCACTTACAAAGGTAAACTCTAGGCGAGCAATTACAGCATCTCCCATCTTTACACTTTTTTCATCTGTAGCAAGCGATATCAGTGCAGAAAGAGAATCATTTATCTGAATACTGCCGCCTGTATAATAACTATTTGCTTCCAGTTCTTCATTTGGGTCAATCTCATATTTATTGATTTGCTTATCTGGTGTCATTTCAGATACAGTCACTTTAAATCCTTTATCTAATAAAGTGCTAACGGTTGTTTGTCCTACTAAAATCTCTTGTCCTTCAATGGTGATAGGATATAATTTTTCTTCTGGTTTATTGGCTGTTTTATCATCGTTATTTTCGCCTGAACAACCAGTCAATGTCATTACAATAAAAATCAATGACAAGCCCACAAAACTCCATTTTTTCAATAATTTTTTCATACTTACCCTCATTTCTGCTTTTTAAAAGCGCAAATAAAACCTTGTCCTTTACTTATAACTATTTCCAGAACAAATGTTTGTATTATTGTATCATAATAACCACAAAATGGCAAGTCTTACTTCTACTAAAATAATAAAAAATTCACTTGATATAAGTCAAATGAATTTTCATAATCTGATTGCTTATAGTCTGATTGTTCCTTTATGTTATTTTTTAAACATGCAAATTAAACTTCTAACTAAAAACAAGAGACTTCCTTCATAAGATTTAATACTAATTATTTTACAATTCAATATCAACCTCATAATTTTTATCAATTAAAATACAATTGCAATCATATTGTCTGCACATTTCTAAATTATACATATTATCCTTGCGAATAGTCTCTATTGTACAATATGAATCATCGAGACGAGACTCTATTACATTTGCATATTTTTTAATTTTATCAAAATTATTATTAATATAGGACTGTGTCATAACAAGAATATAATATTTTATTTCATCTAAATATTTTTTATCAAAATCGTTCTTCCAATCAAAAGGAATATAACAGCCTTCAACAATAAGATGCTGATGATTTTCAATAGCTGTTTTTACTATATCTCTCACAATTGCCCAAAGATATATTTGCAGTTCTTTATCATCATAAGGTGTTAATGTTGTGTTTCCACTTCTAATAAGTCCCATTTTTAACAAATCCATTGACAAATATGGATACTTATATTTTTCTAAAAGTCTCTGTGCTAAAGCGGTTTTTCCTGTATGTGAAGCACCTGCAATCAAAATAATCATTTTATATTTTTCTCCATTACATAATTTATAAGGATAATTCCTTCCCGTTTTACTTGTTGCTGTTTAATAACAGAATATCTTCTTTTTTCAAAAAAGCCTTTTGCAGTGATAGATGCATGGGTAATTATTTTTGTAATATTGTTGGTTTGCTCTAATCTATCACAAAGTGCTGCCGCAATTCCTTTTCTTTGATAATCTTTATGAATATATAATCGGTCAAGATAACCTGTTTTATCTATATCGCCAAAACCTACTATCCTATTACTTTCAACTGCAATTAATGTATAATGTTCTAATAATGATTGATTCCATTTTTCTAAATCCACCTTGCCTGTCGCCCATACATTTAATTGTTCTTTTGTATAATCTTTTGCATTAACTGTATGAACCGTATTGTAAAATAACTTTGTTAATTCTATGCAATCGGATTGTATATATTCTCTGATAATCAATATTATCCCTCCATTCCATTTGAATACAACTTACAAAGTATAACAGGTTCATACGTTTTTATTTCACTTTCTTCTTTGCTATATTTGCTCCCTAAATGCAAATAAACTAAAACTATATACAGGCATATTATACTTAAAGAGTTCAAGATAAACAAGTATATTTATAATGAAAATGCCAGTCCTTATATAAGTTTTAAAATTATTACTATGTTCTTCTTAATATACTCAAAAAAATTTATTAGCATATAAGAACTGGTTGTTATATAATAAGAAAAACATGAAAGAGGAATATAAAAAACATGAAAAAATTAAAAATCACATTGATTAGTTTGCTTTTCTTACTTATGATGGCATGTAGTAATGAATTTGCCAGACAAGAATATAATTCTAATGAAAAAATTGCATTAATAAATGACCACTATGCAAAAGAAATTTCCGTTTTTAATTCCACAAATGAGGAAATATCCCTTACTATTTCTAAATTTAATGGGCGTCAAACCGTATGGACAAAAAAATTAGAAAAGAATGAAGACATGGAAATAAAACTTTCTTTTTGTCTTTCAAAAGGGCAGGCAAAAATCGTTCATATTGATAATGATAACAATGTTACAACTGTAATTGAATGTGTACCTGACACTTCAACAGATGGATTTGTAACTAAAACTATATCATTAAAAAACGGACAGAACCGATTAAAACTTGTTGGATATGACTGTGAAAATATTGATATAAAGATACAATTTTCAAAATTATAAGCAATCCTGTTTTTTTTCTGATAAGGCTAAATAACTTTACAATTTTTTATTTATCAAAAAATAAGGATTTTATCAAGATATACTAATAAAGGAGCAATACACCATGAGAACGCAATATAAATATTTAACTTTATTTTTACTTATTGCATTTTTGCTTCCTCTTATATGTATTGTCGCTCAAACAATAATATCTAACAATTTTATTCGCTTTATCTTTTATGGAATCCAAGCAGCTTCTCCAACAATTTCTGCAATAATTACGCTTTATTTCCAAAAAGATAAGACCTCCCTTATAAAAATGTTTAGCAAAAAACATTTGAAAATGGCTATTTTTCTTCCAATTGTTATTGCATGTATGACTATGTTTTTAGCAAAATTAATTTTTTGTATGTTATTTAAAATCAATTTTACATTTGGGCATATTTCAATCATTCAATTTATAATTATATCATGGACATTTATTGCAGAAGAAATAGGCTGGAGAGGATATTTAGAACCATTGCTTAAAATAAATCATATTTATAAACAAATCATTCCTTGTATTGTAGGTATGATATGGTGTTTATGGCACTACCACTATTTTTTGCAGAAAGGAATAGATGTACCTGTTCTATTATTTTTAATAAGCTGCATTATTGAAAGTTACATTTATAGCTTTTTAATGCGTTGCACAGATAACAATATAATATCTACAATGACATACCATTTTGCATGGAATTTATTTTTACATATATTTGCAGTAAATCCTTCCGATAATAATGGTAACATTTTTCCATATATCATTTTAAATATTTTAGAAACATTGGTAATGCTCCTATTTTGGAATATTAAAAAAACTAACAATAAAATATCACCAATCCAATAATTAAAAACATATATCTGCGCACCTCTTTTTCCACGCTCTTGTATATTGCTTTTTCATTTATTTTAAATTATAATGATAGTCAAAAGTCTTTGTTACTTAAAAAATGAAATTGCATTTATGAAATAATCATAGAACGGAGGTTTACAATGGGCTGTTTAGGAAATATTATATGGTTTCTATTTGGTGGATTATTTCAAGGTTTAAGTTGGAGTTTTTATGGCATTTTATGGTGCATTACAATTATAGGTATCCCTATAGGTATACAATGCTTTAAATTTGCCTCTCTTGCTTTTTTTCCATTTGGCAAAGAAGTCCAGTATAACGGAGGAGGTGTCTCTACTATTGCTAACATTATATGGATTCTTGTCAGCGGTATTCCACTAGCAATCTCTGCTGCCTTAAATGGTCTTTTATTATGCTGTACAATTATTGGGATACCTTTTGGAAAACAATGTTTTAAAATAGCAAAACTTGCACTTACACCTTTTGGAGCTGTTATTGTACAAACTTCATTTTAAAGTTAAAATAAATTATTATACAAACTTTATAAAACGTAAGGTAATCTGTTCCTTGATTAAATATTCGTTAATTATTTAAAGTGTATTGAGTTGGCTGATGATAAAAATAAGATATTACTTATGAATTTATATAAAATTTCTATAATATTAAATGTTAGGATAAACAAATTTTTAAAAAAATAAAAATAGAATCCATTTCGATTTTATTTTTTTATGCTATAATAAATATGTTAAAATGCTGTAGAAATAGAAAGTGTTAGAGATAGAAGTATTATGAAAAAAACTGTAGATTTTATTGTTTTAATTATTTTATATATTTTTATATTTTATAAAAAATGGAAAGCAAAAGGAAATGATGTATTACTTGTAAATACTACAATGTATATATATCTATCTTTTGTATTATATTTTACTTTAATGCCCATCATAACATCGTTGCCATTTATGTTTAATCACCCCTATAAGCCAATGAACTTAATGCCTTTTGTTGATGTTATATCAGGCAAAGGGGATTTTATTAGACAAATTATTTTAAATGTAATAATGACCGTTCCGTTTGGATTTTTATTCCCGCTTGTTAAAACTTCAAATCCCAAATTAATCAAAACGGTATTCTATACATTCTTATTAAGCTTTAGTATTGAGATATTACAACCTTTAATAGACGGTTTTAGGTCATCGGATATAACAGATTTAATAACCAATGTACTAGGTGGAATTATTGGCTACATCATGTATTTAATATTTAAACCATTAACAATTAAAATATTAGGTTATATAAAAAATAAACAAAATATAAAAAAATAAGTTATTTTTAAAATGAAATAAACCAAAACTTAACAACCCATACAAAACTAAAAAAGGCGGTAAATAATGGAAAAATCTTATACTGTTATAGGCGGTGCCGATGGACCAACATCTATTTTTCTTGCAGGAAATTTTAAAGGTCACAAAGAAAAAAATATAATTAAAATTATAAAACGAAAAATATTAAATACAAAAGTAAATATAAAACGAAAAAAAGCAGCTAAGCTGATTGTTCCCAACCCACACACAATAGAGCAGACCATTCAATATATAAAACAACAGTATCATGCAGAGGAAGCTGATTGTTCTTATCCATATTTTAACGAGAGAAAATTAAATATGAAATATTTACTTATTCAGCGAAAAAAACCGGAATTATTAGGAGAAGAGAAAAAAATTGTACCGCCGCAAGATTTTAACAATATTGAACTTTTAAATAAATGGCAAAAATCCATTGAAGAATGGAGCAATAAGTGTCTTAAAAAAACAGAATCTATTTCTGATAAAGCCTTTCCTACAGACTATCATTTATTTTTAATCAATAAAGAAGAAGATGGAACATTAGAAATAGAACTAGACACTTTATACCCTAATATTTCTATCTCTTATTCTGGAAATAAAAAAATTTTAGAACCTATATTAAAAAATATTTATATGTACTATGGCGTTTCAAAAAAGGATATTCACTATAAGACTGAGCGATATAAGACATTGTTATCTATATTAAGCTCATGATATATTTATATAATCTTTAGTTTGTTGTCTGTTTATGTCAAACTATCACAAATAAAATTTAATGTAACAATAAAAATTGTTTTTGTATGTTTTCATTGTACAATTTTTATACCATTATGCTATATTTTAAAAAGGAGGATTTTTATATGCGAAATGTAATATGTTTTCATGGACCAAATGAAGACAATGCGTATCTTAGTAATTGGTTTTTATGCAATTTTGAAGTTGATAACATTCAATTTACATCTATGGAACAATATATGATGTATCAAAAAGCAATTATATTTAATGACAAAGAAATTGCTGCTCAAATTTTAGCGACTTCTGATTTTGGAAAAATTAAAGCTTTAGGTCGTGCTGTTAAAAATTATAATGATGTTTACTGGAATGGAATACGACAAATTGTTGTATATAAAGGTTTAGTTCAAAAATTCCTTCAAAATGAATCATTAAAACAACAACTGCTTTCCACAGCACCACATCTTCTGGCTGAATGTGCTGTACGTGATAAAATTTGGGCAATTGGATTGTCTATGAAAGATGAAAAACGCTTTGATATAAATCAATGGAACGGTCAAAACTTACTGGGATTCTCATTGATGATGGTACGTGATTTTCTGTCTTAATTTTATTTTTCTATAAAATTTACATATCATACTTTTTTAAATGTTGTACAAATATTAAAGTATCCATTTAAAAAATAAACCTTTATATAAAATTTTTTGAAACAAAAAGAGTTGCTGTAAAATACATATTTTATGCCAGATATAGAATTTATCAAAACAAATCCCCCTACTTATGCCTCTATGGCATTAAAGCAGGGGGATTTTTCTTAATGAGGTTACATTTTTTCACAGCAACCCTTTTAACATAATGTTGCTAGTCTGCAATGCTTGCCTCTTTTATAAAGTCTTTGATTGTATAATTGGCAAATATATAATATTTATATTGTTGGAAGCTGGAATCTGCTAATCAATGAATCCAATGCTGTTGCCTGTGCTGACAACTCCTCACTTGTTGCAGAAGCTTCCTGTGCTGTTGCAGAATTAGACTGCACTACTTCAGAAATCTGTTCAACACCCAATTCCGTCTGTTTCATTGCCTCAGCCTGCTCACTTGCCATCTCACTGATAGATTTAGAAGATTTTGAAATCAATTCAATACCTTCTACAATACGATTAATAGAAGCAATTACAATATCCACTGCCTTGCTGCCATCATCAATTGCACTTAAAGAAGTTTCAATTAACGTTCTTGTTTCATCTGCTGATTTTGCACTTTGTTCTGCAAGCTGACGAATCTGGTCTGCAACAACTGCAAATCCTCTTCCAGCTTCACCAGCTCTTGCTGCCTCAATAGAAGCATTTAAAGAAAGCAAGTTTGTCTGTGATGCAATATCTTCAATTTCAGAAATAATATTTCCAACTTGCTGTGATGCATTATTGATGCGTGACATTGCTTGTATCATTGCCTGCATCTCTCGATGACTGCGCTCTGCCTCATCGGCATATGTACGTGCCTGCTTATAAGAATCTCCTGCTTGATTTGCAGTAACCATAATATCATCTGAAATTGTTGTAATTGTAGCCTGCATCTCCTCAACAGCGCCTGCTTGGTCTGTTGCTCCTTCTGCAAGGCTCTGAGCAGCATCTGCTAAATTGCTTGCACCTGCATTTACTTGTGCAGAAGCCTCGCTGACAGACTGCAATGTCTCAACCATCTGCTTTTTTAACTGCTCCATCGCAGTTAAAATATCCTCAAAATCACCTGTATACTTAGACTTATCTTCACTTAAAACTATAAAGTTTGCAGATGACATCTCATTTAAAATATTTTTCACATCGTTAATAATGAATTGAAGCGTAGCTGCCATATCTACAGTAACAACAACCATCTCAGCAAGCTCGTCCTTTGTATCAACCGTTGGAAATGATGATGTAAGGTCTCCTTTTGCAAAAGTACTTAATCGGTCTTTGATTTTATTCAAAGGTACAGCAATACTATTTGCAATGCTTTTGCCAAGTGAAAGAGCCAAAATAATAGCAATAATAATGACAACAATAATAATTACTGAAAGGACAATAATAATTATAGTAAGCAGCGTTGATACACTCTGTCCTTTTTCAACTTTGACATCCATCATCTTTGTCAATTCAGTATAAATTTCATTGTACATAGGAGCAAGCTGATTTAAAGCCTTATCCTGCGCTCGCTTACATTGCTCACGGTTAACTGTAGCACCCTCATTGATAATTTCTACCTCTAATTTCCAATAAGCTGTAAGTTTATTTTGTAAGTCTTTATAAATTGCTTTGTTCTCTGCTGTAATCATACTTGATTCAAGATTATTAAATTCACGTACAAAATCATTTTTATAATTTTCATGGCTTGCAACCAACTCATTGATAGCAGTCGCATCATCATAGCCAATAATACCACGCAGTGCAGACCGGCAGTCGGCAAATTGTGCCATTGCTCTTCCAATATCTCCCTGTGCAAAGCCATAGTCAACCATAGTGGAAGTGTAAATCCGTGACATAACAATCATTGTAATTAATATAACGGCTGACACAGCAGTTAATAGACATGCGACCATAATAAATGCTCTAGTAAGTCGGTCTTTGATTTGTAGATTATTTAGTTTTTTTAACACTGTACTTGTTCTCCTTGCTTTTTGGTATTGTTGAATATATTTACCTATTTGTTCTGGGCATAAAAATCATATGAAAGAGTTTTAGTACATTCATGGGAACGGACAACAAGTTAATTAAAAAGTTAGTTTCATCAATAAAATTTGTCCATGTGATAAAATTTTTGTCTGTTTTGTATACGCATTCACAAATACCATAGAATCAATATATAGCGCTAAAATAATTTTAATCACACAATAATTGTGCTTAGAATAAATAAAATAATATAACCATAAAAATTATATAACTTTTTATTAAATTTGTCTACCCGTTTCTTAATTTTCTATTACCAAGCCTAACTTTGCAAAAATAATAAATGAATAAAAAAATGCCCCCTTTAAATAAATTTTTATTTAAAAAGGGATTTATAAGATTGTTTATTATAAATAATATTAAAAATTTAATATTATTGTACTTTACTATTATATAAAATTACATTACTCTCAAACCATCTGTTTGTGCCTTTTCTGCTAGCTCTGTTTTACTACCATACAAATTTACACTACTCTCAAACTATCACTTCCGCGTCAAGGACAACCCGATGGTTTTACTACCATACAAATTTACACTACTCTCAAACCATCACATTCAACATCTTCAAGATATTCTAGTTTTACTACCATACAAATTTACACTACTCTCAAACAAAGCGCTAGTTTATCAGACATTAAAAATCGTTTTACTACCATACAAATTTACACTACTCTCAAACCTCAAATAACAACAAGGTGAGTATTATGCCACTACAACATTGTAAACTCATATGGCTTTATTTATTATTACATATTCAATTCAATTTCGCAACAATTTTTATCAATAATAATAACAGAATTAAATTTTTTAATATCATTAGGCTGTTGACTTTCCAACAATAAAATAATTACTTTTTGATATTGAGTAAATTCGTATAACTTTTCAATTTCATATTCATCTAAATATGACAATAAATGCACAAATACAAAACACTTTATTCCTATCAAGTCATGTGATACTTTTATATAATCAATAATTTTTTCAATAAGTGATTCTTCATGTTCTGCAAATTTTATGTCCATAAACTTCAATAAATTTTGAATATCTGATTTATCTGTATATGCTAATTCCCAATCTAATTGCTGAAAAATATGTATACTATAATTTTCTATCATTGTATAAATTTCATTATTTTTTAACAATAACTCTGTTGATTGAATTTCTTTTTTTAATAACTCATACAATTTGCTTAACAATTTACGTTCATTTAATGAAAGTTCAAAAGGATTTATAATACACTTTAAATTATCTTGTATTTTTATAGGAACATTCTCTTCTGATAAAACAAATCCACATTCTTCACCAGTCTGTCCTATCATAAATTCTTGAATCAATTGCCTAAAAACTTCTGGACTTTCTACTACAAAAAGAATCCTATCATTTTCTTTTAAATCAAATTTAAATTGATAATCTTTATGCAATAATCTCATAAAATTACTAACCTTTCATCTGTATCTAAAGTATTTGATTTTAATTCCCCTGTTATCATTTCCATTTTTGAAAACTGTTTTTCTGTTAAAGTTAATATTTGTACCAACCCTTCTGGAGGCTTATTTTTACGTATTCCCTGTGTAATTGCTTCTGAAACAGTTGCATTAAGTGCCAATTTACAATATACCGACTCTTGTAACATCAGAAAGCCATTTTTAACTAAATATTTACGAAATTGTGTATAATTTCTTCGATTTGCCGATGTCAATGTCGGCAAATCGAAAAATACTATTACTCTCATATATCTATAACTCATCTCTATAAAATTTTATAATTGAAATATCTTGCTCATTAATTGCTTCAAAAATGCTCCTGCAATAAATTTTAATAGCATTATTCAAATAATTTTTCTTTCCATCTATTATAACTTCTTGATTTAATATATTTATCAATTTCATTTTTTCATCATGTTCAAATTTTTCTGGTTTCATAAAATAAACAAATTTATCTATCAAAATTCTAAAAGGCTCCATTAAATCAGAACCTAAATTAAATGGATTAAACATATTATCATGAAATAAGGCTAATTGTGTAATATACCCATTGGCTACTATTTCTCTGTTACAAGCAGAAAGTAAAAGAGAATATCCATAATTTAATGCCGAATTAATTGGTAAATCGGCTGTTCTTGTAAACTTGTTTCCAAATAAAGCATTAAAATAGACTTTAGCTGCATGTCCTTCTCGATTGGTTTTATCGCCAAACTCAATCTGTTGAATATACTCTTCTAAAAGCATATATTCTTCTTTTTTTAATTGTTGTAAAAAATTTTTTTGATTTCTTATTTTTTCTGTTACAATTTCTGTCCAGATTGTCGTTTTTATCTCTTTTGACCATTCTACTTGCTTCTTTACTTTTGTGCTTGTATCATGACTTCCATAATATGCTATTAATTCAGAAGATGGGTTTCTTTTTTCATCACAAAAAATAACTTTAATCTTTCTTTTTGTTAATTCACTTAATAAAGCGGCTGTTAATGATACTGCTGTGGATTCAATCAATAAAATTGAAATTTCACTCAAATGAATCTTCGTTATTTCTTCCTGTCTTACTACCATATAATCTAGCTTATAATCCAATTTTGCACTGTTGGAAATCACTACTATTCGCCAACTCATACTGTTAATAAGTCAATGACTTGTTCATATAAACCTGTAGGAGATTGTGCAATTAACTTTACATTTTTACAATTACTAATAATTTTTGTTTTCTGTATTTTACCAGCAGTTGCACCTTCTTTAATTAATATTAAATTTGCTGTAACGGGCTTACATTGAAATAAATGCAAAATTTCTCCCAAAACTACACATTGTTCTTCTAAAGAAAGATTTTTAAATTGTTCTTCTTTTTCTTTTAATTTATCTTTAGGATTTGCAGGTCTATATGAATATATTTTATTTGATAACTTTTCTATAAATATATTATATAATTTTATATTTTCCTCTTTTGTTATTTTCATATATGAATCTACTTTTAATAATTCTTTTTTATCCTTTCTATTTAAATTTTTATCAATATATTTTATTATTCTTTTTAAATAAACTACATCATCATTACTTAAACAAAGCTGTACTGCTCCTTGTAATATTAATTGTTTTCCAGTGCTTCCTTTTAAGTGCATTGGAAAACCATCAATAACTAATTTCGCATTTTTCTTAATACATGGAATTATAATTCTTGGCTCTTTTAATCCATAAAATTGTTTGCAATAATCTAATAATAATTCTTGATTTTCATTAAATTCTCTTACACGATATAAAGGGACTGCTTCAATCGTTCTAATAAATTTTCCTTTTTTGTCTTTTGATTCTACTAACATAAAATGTGAAGGAGTAATTGAACTATATCCTCCATATTTTTGTGTGTCCATTCCTTTTTTTATTGGAACTAAACTAGCCGATTTTCCTGCCTTTACTATATTTTCATCAAATAATCCGCCTTTATTACAATAAGCATATCTTGTAAATAAAATATCATTTTTATTCAGTGTATTTTTTACTATAAGGATACTACCTTCATTTCCTCTTTTCCATACAACTTGCTCTTTATATTCTAAATCAAAAGCAAACATTTTTTCCGTTTTCAAACTATATTTTACATTTGGATTCTTTTTCAACCAATGTAATGGGTTACTTGTAAATTTAGTATGATACACATTTCCAACAACAATATTAAGATATGCATCTTTTGCATGATGATAATCATTCAAATCTCGCACTTTTACATTATTCGTCTTTTCTTTTCTAAAATCAGATACTGCATTTGCCTTTACATATACAATTTCAGATTCATCATATATTCTTTTTAATAATGTTGCTACTACTTTAGACGATTGTCTTGTTTCTACTAACTGTCTATTAATAAATCCAGCTAATTCTTCATTTGTTAAAGGTGTTTTTCTTGTTAAACGTTCATATTTTTTATCTGAAATTAACCCTCTATCTTTTAAATATTTCCATTTAGAACACATTTTTTGCTGTATTTCTGGCATAATTATTCCATCTCTTTTTTTTGCATTAATTCTTCTATCCACCAATACTAAATTATCTAAACTATCGTCTTTTGTTTTCGATTGAGGATAAATATGGTCTCTATCCCATATAGTAGCATCATCAAGTCTTGATAAATCAATCTTTTGTCCAGAATACATACACATTCCCATTTGAGTATAATATAAAAATAATTTAATGCTTTGAAATTCTGCCTCTGTTTTATTTGAAAGTTCTGTACACCAATCTGTTTTACACTCTTTATCAATAACTTTATAAAGTTCTAATAACTTATCTTTTCTTGATGTTGTTCTCTTTTTTTCTTCTTCACTCCTAGCCATTTCTACAAAAATTTTTTTTGGAACTTTACCCATAATTTTTTTAATTTCCTCTACAATTTGAATCGTTTGCCAAACCGCACGCTTAACAGATGGAGAAGCCACTACATCTTGAACGACATTATTATAATTAATTTCACCATCTATATGATATCCTTCATTTGATTCTTCAATCTTTTCTAAAAAAGTGTACTTTTGGCTAAGCAGCTGCATAAGATTATTTTGTGTGTTTCGTAATCCCTGAATAATGGTTATACATTCTCCTGTTTCACAATCCATTCCTTCTAATTCTGTAAGAAAACATTTTGATAATCTTCCCCAACCTTGAAATTTTAAACGAGATAATTGTTTTATCTGTTCTTCACTTAAATTTTTTTCATAATTTTGTCTGATAACACGTCTTAACATTTTTGAATCATCACCATATAATGTAATCCATAAAATGATGTCTTCTGCCATCTGTTGAACAGCATACTTATCAATGTCTTCTTTAAATATCTTTTTTAAATCCAAATAAGATGATAGGGAGGTCTTAAAATTCCTATCAAAACCACTTAAATCTTCATTAGATAAATCATATCCCTGTGAAATTAAATACTCTAATAACCTTTTTCCAGTAACTTGCTTATATTTTTTGAACACTTCATTATAAATATTTTGTTTTAATTCAACAGATATTTTTTCATCACGAATCTTAACATTATTTAGTTCATTTAAAACCATATATTCTGAATATAGTAAGGAATATTTAGGCAGAACTGTTTCATTTTGCAAATAAGTGCATTGATTTGTCATTCTTTGTATAAATTCTGCTGCCGATTTATCAACGTCAACTTTTTGTTTAAAATTCCATGGTCTGATAGAGCCGCTTTCTTCGCCTTCTTTCCTAATCATCCAACTATTTTCACCTTTTGCTGTATTTAATGGTCCAACATAATAAGGAATCCTAAATTCAAATAAGGAAACAATTTTTTCTGATACTGTTTTTCCACTTTCTTCATCTTTTACCTTTAAAAAAGGTAAATATTGCTCAGCATTTTGCAAAATAAGCTGTAATTCCATTTTGTTTACTTGATAAGGAATTACTCCATTATCACTATTTACTTGTAATGGCAAAAAGCTTCTGTTCTCAATTTCTTTTAAAATTTGTTTTATTTCCTCCTGTTCCTGAGGCATATTATCAAGTAACTTTTTTAAATCTTTATAAAAATCTTCTTGTGTACAACGAGATACTGAAAATTTTTTTCCATTTTTCTTATATTTTCCTATATAAGCACAATAATTATGTTTTTTATCATTTTTATTTCCTTTATCTTTTTTATCATCTTCACTTTTTTTACTATCTTTATCCTTCTTATCAAATACAATTTTAAAAAATTTTTCATACTCATTTGGACAATACTCTTTTACTAAACCTTTAAGCAAATGTAAATCCTTTTTATGTTTTTCATAAGTATTAACTTTTGCAATACTTAAAAAAGATTGTCCATTATACTCTCCACCCTCTAAAATATCTGCAAGAATTACCCAATTATATAATCCATGAAATATATCAACAATTCCTGTTCTTTCTTGGATTTCATCTTCTAATAATAGTCTCTTTTCTTCATAACTGCTTTCTGAAAAACTAATTTTATTATGTTCAACTTGTTCTAGCTGTTTATCTTGAAAAATAATGCTTAAAGTAGCTTTTGAACCTGTAATCAACTTAAATATCTCATTTATTTGTTTATCTTCTTTTTTTATATGGCAAATTTTTTTTAATTCTGAACATTTGCTTGTTGATGTCTTATTTTTATCTTTGATTATTTTTTCAAATTCACTTTCAGAATCACATTCAAACTCTAAATTAAGTTCATCAAATAGGCATTCTTTAAAAGTTAAAAAAGTGGTTTGAAAAGAAGTTGCAGAAGCAATGTTTCCATTAAATAAAAAATGCCCCCGATGTTTTAAAATATGATGCAATGCCAGATATACTAATCTTATATCATATTCTTTTTCATTTTTTAATAATGCTTTGCGCAAATGATAAATTGTTTTAAACTCTTTATTATAATCAACATCTGTAAAATCATCATCATTAAACAATGAGTATATCTGATTCTCTGTTTTATCTTCTGCCCAAAAAGCACTATCTTTTAAACGCTGAAAAAACATAGGGTCTTTTTTATTCATTTCTTCTGAAAATAATTCCTGCAATAATAAAAGTCGTTGTTTTCTTCTTTGTAATCTTCTGCGATTTGTTCGATGCATTCTTCTTTCTGCTGCTGTATTGGCAGCATCAAACAATCGTACTCCCCATAAAGATTTTCCTTTTCGTCTTAAAATATGGTACTGCATATCCGTTACTGCCCAACCTACAGAATCTGTACCAATATCTAAGCCCAAAAAATAATCATTTACTTCATTATTCATCTTTTGCTCCTCCTAATTATTCTTTTTAACTTGACAATCTCTTTATATATTGTTATAGTAATAATATCTCGAATGATTTACTACCATACGAGTTTACACTACAAGTTCAAATAAAAATTTATTCAAATCCTTTTGCTGCATTGTGCAGAGTTCTAAGACTTGGCAACAAGTCTTTTTATTTTTTTAATTTGTTATTAATTACCAATAAATTATAACATCTTTTTATTTACAAATACAGAAAATATTTTATTTTTTGCATAAATATTATAGTTTAATCTCATTAAGCAAGTAGGGAAACGGATTACAAATATTTTTTAACAACAATTGCATTAATTATTTTATATAATATTATTAATAATTATTTTATAATATACAAATACAAAAAAGACTATCACAAAATGAATCTTCTAAACAAAATATGATATTTTAAATAATGATATATCATATTTTGTAAAAACTTTCGTTTTGTAACAGTCTTCATTAAATTCAATAATAATCAAAACAGATATTTTTAATCTGATGCTCTACTTGCTTATAATTTTAATCTTCTATTTTAAATGTAAACACTGCATTGGGGTCATCATAATTTTCATTTGGAATCCACATCATTGTTTTATCCGTAAGATTATATACCACACTATGTACTGTACAGCCGTTGCCATCATCATTTTTCCAAGTTCGTCTGCCTACGATTCCTAAAATATCCATTGCTGCTTTTTCATCTTTTACAACACCATTTGTTTTATTTAATTCTTGATAAATTCTTTCATAACGGTCATATCCTTTTTTATCCTCAGCAGGTGAATCATCATAATAACCTGGTTGAATAATAAAGTTTGTAATAACTTGATAGTCTGCATCTGCTTCTACTTTGCCAATATGTGCATCAGCATCATTGTAAGTCACTTTTAACTCTCTTTTAGAACCATCATTATCCGTAGCATCCGTTTTGCCGACCCATTCAAGAATAGCACTTCTGCCGCTTGCATCGGCAACCATATAATGATAGGAAGTATTTGCAGAATCATGCAAATCATAAGTTGATGCAATCTCTACTGCTTCCTCAATATTATCTGCATAGTCAAGAATCAGTCTTAACAATGTTGTCGATGTAAAATCGGGTTTATCTGTATTTTGATTCGTTGCAACCGTTTTGTCACCGCCTTGATAGGTCATATAAATGCCACAGCTAACTCCCGCATCATTAATTCCATCAAGAGGCGCATAAGAAGCTGCAAGACAGGTGATTTTATTCATCAAACCCTCAACATTTTTGTCAACATCCATACCTAAAAATTGAAGGTCAACCGTAGAAATAGAAGCATGACGACCTTTGTTTTTTTCTGTAAATACAATACATGTATTCGTCTTTGAAAAATCATAATTTCGTCCAAAAAGGACATCGCCGCTTTCACTTTTTGCTGTAAACGAAGAACAGCCTATATCAGGGTCACTGATATTCATTTTAATTAATCCTTTTGTAATTTTATTGGTTACAAAATTAATTAATTCACTATCATTTTTAACACCGCCCTGTGCTACAAAATCATCAAGATAAAAATCGCCTTTGACGTGCATTGTATAAACTGCCCCATCAAGATGGTCATCATTTCGTTCTCGGACAAGTTTCATGCTTGCCACTGTAAAAATCTCATTGTGCCATACTGCAAAAACAGTAATACCAAGTATTAATACAAGTGCTAAAAGTGCCGCAGCAATTGCAATAATTATCTTTTTTAAGCGAGACATTGCTTTTTTATTTTGTTCCATAATTATAATTCCTTTATTATATATTTATATTTTTTATTTAAATAGTATTTTTAAAAGTTTACTGTACATTTTACGATGATAAGGCTGATAACGTACTGGCAAATCAATCCATGTCTTTTTATCAACAATGGATTTAGAATGTGAAAAGGCATCAAAACCTTCCTTGCCATGATAAGCTCCCATTCCACTCTCTCCAACACCGCCAAAGCCCATTTTACTTGTTGCAAGATGAATAATTGTATCATTAATACAGCCGCCGCCATACGACAGACGTCGTGTCACTTCTTTAATATGCTTTTTATTTTCTGAAAAAAGATACAATGCCAATGGCTTTGGTTTATTGGCTAAAAGAGCATAAAGCTCACTAAAATTTTCAAACGTGAGAATAGGCATAATAGGACCAAAAATTTCTTCCTGCATAATAGCATCGTCCCAAGTAACATTATCCATCACTGTTGGGGCAATCTGTAACGTATCTTTATTAGCTTCTCCGCCAAAAACAGTTTTATTTTTATCCATCAAACTACAGAGACGATTAAAATGCTTCTCATTAATAATCTTTCCATAATCTGAATTACAAAGAGGATTCTGTCCGTATTGCTTTTTAATTTGCATACATACCTCTTTTATAAACTGGTCTTTTACGCTTTTATGACACAGTATATAATCTGGCGCAACACATGTTTGACCGCAATTTAAATATTTGCCAAACACAATGCGTTTTGCAGCAAGTTTTAATTTTGCACTGCTGTCTACAATACATGGACTTTTACCGCCAAGTTCCAAAACCACAGGGGTTAATGTTTCAGCCGTATGGCGAAGTACCTCTTTTCCAACATTTTGACTTCCAGTAAAAAATATAAAATCAAATTTTTTCTCAAGAAGCGTTGCATTTTCCCTTCTTCCGCCAGTAACAACAGCAACATATTTGCTTGAAAAACATTCTGTAATAATTTTCTTTATAATAGCACTTGTTGCCGGCGAATAGGCGCTTGGTTTGATAATTGCTGTATTTCCCGCAGCAATCGCATTCGCCAATGGTTCAATAGTTAGCAAAAACGGATAATTCCACGGACTCATAATCAAGGTATTTCCATATGGTGAAGGTTTTTTATAGCTTCTTGAGGCAAACTGAGAAAGTGGTGTATAAACATTTTTTTCGCGTGCAAATTTACGTGTATGGCGAATCATATAACTGATTTCAGTCAACGTCAATCCAACCTCACACATAAAACTCTCAAAATCACTTTTTCCTAAATCCTCCAACAATGCTTTGCAAATTTCGGTCTCATATTTTTTTACTGTATGATATAATTTTTTTAGCATTTCTATGCGAAATTTAACAGAGAGCGTTGCTCCACTTTGGAAAAATTGCCGCTGACTTTCTAAAATTTTATTAATATCCATCATCTACCTCCAATTTGCTGCTTTATAATAAAACTGTTCCAATTCTTTTTTATTCATAAGCTTTGGTACAGGATATAATGGATTGGCTTCTTTTGCCGCATGTTTTGCCATTATAGGAATGTCTTTTTCCTTTATCCCATCAAGTGTTTCAGGAATATTCATTCTTTTATTTAATTCTATAATCGCTTGAATAAATTTTTTTGCACCTGCTTCATATGTATCTTTTTTGCTAACAACACCTGCCGCAATACCAAGTTCATACAATTTTTTATATGCCGATTTCCCATATTCTTTTAGTACAATTGGCATCAATACAGAATTGGCAAGACCATGTGGAATATTATATTGACCGCCCAGTGAATGTGCGACTGCATGGATATAGCCAACATAGGACTTTGAAAAAGCAATTCCCGCTTTATAAGCGGCTATAAGCATATTTTCACGAGCCAAATGATTTGTTCCATCATTGTAAGCTATTTCAATATTTTCAAAAATTAATTTTGTAGCTTCCAATGAAAGCCGCCTTGTTTCTTTGCTTGTCGATTTGCCAATATATGCCTCAACAACATGTGTTAATGCATCCATACCTGTCGTTGCCGTCAGATGCGGCGGCAATGTATATGTAACTTTAGGGTCAAGAACAGCATAAGACGGAATCAATGTAAAATTATTCATGGTATATTTATGTTTTTTCTTATCATCTGTAATCACTGCCGTAATCGTTACCTCACTGCCTGTTCCAGCAGTTGTTGGAATAGCAATTAACACTGGAATTTTGCGAAGAACTTTAAGCAAACCTTTTAATTGATTGACTTCTTTTTTAGGATATGCTATACGCGCCCCGACTGCTTTGGCACAGTCCATTGAAGAGCCGCCGCCAAATGCAATAATACATTTACATTTTTTCTCAATATAAACGTTTCTTGCTTCTTCTACATTATATACTGTAGGATTAGCACAAGTTTTATCATAAACGGCAAGATTGATATTATTTTTTTCAAATAGTTCCTCTAAAAATGCAGTAATGCCGCCATTTCGCAGTCCCGAATCAGTGACAAGCAAAGCAGATTGTATCTTATTTTTCTTTAATAATTTCACAATATCTGCTACATTCTTATATATTTTAGGCTCTCGATATGGTAAAATTGGAAGTGCCAAATGAAAACAAAATTGAAATATACGACAATACGCTTTGGATATAATATTCATTATTCTGGTATACCTTTCTTACTAAGTTCACGTAAATTAAAGACAATTGATTCTAACGCTTCATAAAAAATATTACGTTTTTCTTCGGTCAAATCCTTTCCTGCAAGCTCAACTGCAAGGCTTGCTCTTTGATGAACATGCTCAGCAGCTTTCTTTCCCGTGTCTGTTAATTTAAAAACACCACGATATAAATTTTGATTCGTTCCTTCTTTTTTAACTAATCCCTTTTCTTCCATAATTGCCATCATTCGCGATACATCGGCTTTATCTTTATTACAATACTCGCAAATTTGCGGTGCTGTAATTCCCTGTGGATATTTTGCCATCGTCAAAATATAAATGGAATGAGTACTTCTAAGACCATACTTTTCCATTTCTTCTGCCGCCAGCTTATGCCAATATTTTGATATTTCAGAAATTGCCAGAGAAAATTTTTCAAATCTATCAACCATTTTATTCCTCATTTTTGAGTTATTTTTTTATACGATTCCTCATTTCTGTACTATATTTTGTAAAAATAAAAGTCTATAAATTTTTAGTAGCTTTATATTACGCCATACACAGACCTCTTTTCTTTTACATACAAAAACTGGAAATTTCAATATTGCGTATCATAACACAAAGATGTTGACATGTCAACTTCTCATATTTTTTACTTTTAGTTAAAAAAGATATCCGTAATCCGCTTCTTGCTCACAATCTCATAATTGCTATAACAGCGCAAGTTCCCACCCACCCCACTTATATCTCTTTGGCATTGAGGCAAGAAACTTCCTTGATAAAAGTAAAATAAAATTCTTTTACATTGCATTTTTACTTAAACAAATTATTACATTTATTATTAATATATCAATAAAATTTTCTGTATTGCACTTTTATCTATGTTCTTAATATAACATTTTTAATACAACATATTTAGTGCTGTTAGCATATGTACATTCCATACATTTTTGATATTTATATATTTTTTATATCCTGAAAATAAAGTTGAGGAACCTATATTTTTCTGCTATACTACATTTAAAAAAATAATTTTTTTATTGAATAATTATAAATGGAGGGTTCATATGCAGATTTCAAGCAGATTTACCATTGCTATTCATGTACTCATATGTATTGAAACATTTAAAAATGATTATAAAGTAACCAGTGATTTTCTTGCCTCAAGTGTCAATGTAAATCCTGTTGTGATAAGAAGGTTGCTGCAGCAATTAAAAAAAGCGGGAATAGTTCACGTTATACGAGGCAGCGGAGGAACAGATATCGCAAAATCTTTAGATAAAATTACATTGCTTGATATATATAATGCTGTGGAGTGTGTGGAAGAAGGACAACTTTTCCATTTTCACGAAAACCCTAATCAATTTTGTCCAGTAGGAAAAAATATTCATACGATTTTAGATGTAAGACTTGAAAAAATCCAAGAAGCAATGGAAAAAGAAATGAAATCTACAACAATACAAGATGTTATAAACGATGCAAAAAAATTAGTACAATAACATATGGGACTGTTATAAAATAAAAATTTTATACTAAATACAGTATTTATTTAACCAAATTATCACTATATTTAGTATTTAAAAATTTTTTTATAACAGTCCCAAAAATTTTAAAAAATTTTGATGTATCTATTGACATTACAACGACTTAATGATATAAATATAGATGTATCAATGATTATTACAACAAATTTGAACGTACTATTGTAAAAAATAAGGTCAATATACTTCTTTTTCACAAACAAGTTTGTTGCCTATTTGTGCCGAAACGTCACAAATAAAACTTAATGCAATAATAAAAATCACTTTTTTGAATTTGTATTGCATTATTTTTACACTACGTTTCAGAATGGAGAATTATTATGAAAAATTTTAACAAAGTAAATGTAGCAGCCGATGCAAGAACAGAACTTCATGACCAGCTTTCTTTAACTGGAGCAGAAATCAGTATTAATAATCTTCCAGCAGGAGGAAGTGTGCCTTTTATTCACTCACATAAAAATAATGAAGAAATCTATGCTATTCTTTCTGGAAAAGGAAAAGCTGTTATTGATGGAGAAACCATAGAGCTGACAACAGGTGATTGGATTCGCATATCTCCTGCAGCAAAACGACAATTTTTTGCAGCACAAGACGTTGGAATAAGTTTTGCTTGTATTCAAGTAAAGGAAAATTCCCTTGAAGGGTATACTATGGAAGATGCTGTAGTATAAGCTAAATGTTGGTATAACAAGACTTATAAAGAGCAACTCCCCTACTTATATGCCTCTATGGCATTAAAGTGGGGGAATTTTTGCTTTTTAAACCAGAAACTTTCTTGATAAGATTAAAACAATAAGTGCTTGCAAAAAATTAGTATAAATATAATTATTATATATTTAGATAATATTCCTATTAAGCATAAAATTTCTATTTTTCAACAATTTTTTTAATATCATACATTTAACATAACTGCATAATTTTACTTATTATATCAAATTTTTTGTACTAAAAACAGAATCACTCCCTATTAAAAATAATAAATCAGTTTACATTGATGAAAATACTTTTACAAATTTAATATAAATAATCCCCACTAAATCTGCTAAAATCCAGCCGATTGGTATTGACCACCAAATACCCAAAACACCAATTACAGGAATTGGTGCAAGCAAATAGGCAAGCAACACCCTTGTTCCCAAAGAAATAATCGTTAAAATCAAGGACATTTCTGGTTTCTCTATACCTCTATAAAATCCATATAATAAAAATAAAATCCCAATTCCAAAATAAAAACTGCCTTCTATTCTTAAATAGCCAACACCTATTTGTATAATTTCATATTCTTGTGCATTGACAAAAATCTGCATTAAATAAGGTGCAAAAATAAAGATAATAAATGATACTGCTAAACAAAAAAGAATGGAAATTTTAACAGCTTTTCGTATACCTTCATGCACACGCTCCGATTTTTTGGCGCCATAATTTTGTGATATAAAAAGAGAAAAGGCATTGCCAAATTCTTGTGCAGGCATATATGCAAACGAATCAATTTTTACTGCTGCCGCAAACGATGCCATAACAATTGTGCCAAAACTATTTACTAATCCTTGTATCATCAATATTCCAAAGTTCATTACAGATTGTTGAATACAGGCGGCAAAAGAGTGACGAATCACCTCTAACAAAATTGTTTTTCTTATTATAAAGTCCTCTTTCCTTAGACGCAATTGAGGTTCTTTTAACCATACATAAACGGCAATACCGATTCCAGATACTGCCTGTGCAATAACGGTTGCAAATGCTGCTCCTCCCACGCCTTGTTTGAATATCACAACAAATACAATATCCAGTACAATATTTAATACTGCTGCTGCCCCAAGAAAAAATAAAGGCACCATTGAATTTCCTATTGCGCGGAGCAAAAAGGCAAAATAATTATATAAAAAAACAAAAAAGATGCCTCCAAAAATAATAAAAATATATTCCCGCATTAAATTATAGATATTGTTTGGAACACGCATCATATGTAATATCCAATCAATTCCTACAAACACTAAAATATTCATTATGATTGTAACTGCCAAAATAAACAAAAAAGATGCGGCAATACTATTTTTCATTTTTTGTTTGTCTTTCTTGCCAAAACAAACGGAAAAAATAGTACCGCTTCCCATACAAAGTCCAATCATAATGGACGTTAAAAACGTCATTAATGTATAAGCAGAACCAACCGAAGCCAACGCATCGGGTCCCAAAAATTTTCCTACAATCAAGGTATCTGCTATATTGTAACATTGCTGCAATAAATTTCCCATTATCATGGGAGCAGCAAACAACAACATTGTCTTTGCAACACTTCCCTGTGTTAAATCTTTTTCCATATTATCCCTCATTTCTGCGCTGTTTTTCCACAAAAAACTAAAAATTCTTACAGATTTGTGGAAAATAACATACAGATATAAATTTTGCAATTAAAAATTTCAATTTTCAATCACTCTTTAAAATAAGCTAAATTTTTACAATTTTACATGGTATATATTTTACTGAATTTTTAGAAAAAAGACAAGTTGCGGAAATGAATAGAATTTGCTTTTACTAAAAGTTAAATAGTGACAACTACTATATATTATGATATAACAAATTTCAATAATATTATAATATAAAAATAAATTTTAAGGAGACAATAATGAATATAACAATCATTCCTGCCTATGATTATCCGCAAGAAACAGGCATATTATTTTCAGAATATACAAATATGTTAATTGCTGGTGACCCTTCATTTCAGAAATACCTTGATATTCAACACTACGATGAAGAACTGAAAAATTTAAACGTAAAATATGGCACACCTTATGGAAGATTATATTTAGCCTACTATAACAATGAATTATGTGGTTGTATTGGACTAAAAAAAATGGACAAGCAACATTGTGAGATGAAACGACTGTTCGTTAGACCATCATTTAGAGGTAAACAAATAGGAAATCAATTAATTCAACAAATTATAAACGATGCAAAAGAGATTGGGTATTCTTATATGTTATTAGACACGCTTCCCTTTTTAAAAAGTGCCATTCATATGTATAAAAAATTTGGTTTTTATGAAATAGAAAGCTACAATGACAGTCCAATGAGTAGCTCTATATATATGAAATTGGATTTATAAATTCAATTCTAATTGTTTCTATTTAATCTTATCAAAGAATCCCGCCACTTCAATTGTACAAAAGTATCAATGAGCAGATTTGCGTTGTGATAACAGCCAGATATTCTAAACAAACAGCAAAGATTAGACTTTATTCTTGTGCCTAAAAAAACAGAGTTGATAAATAGCATTTCTTCACTCCTTTATCAACTCTGCAATAAAATATATAACAAGTTAATAATAGTTTTTTAAATTTCTCTATCTTTGCAATAAATACAAACAGCCTGTTTTACAAATTCAGCAGTGCCATCTCCTCCTGCTTTATCAATGTTTTTCTTCATGCGTTCATCACAAACATACATCTGACCTAATCCATTCAAAATTTCATCTGTACAATTATAATAATTTTGTGTGATAAATGCCTGTAATTCTTTTATTTTTTCCTGAACCTTCTCTTCTTCAGGCGAACATTTACGAAGAGAACCCATTTCTGCAAACAAGCAAAGTAATTGATTTGCTATCATGTTACATTCCTCATCACTTTTTCCCTTTATTTTTTGTTCATATTCTTCATATGCTTTAGTAGAACCCCATTTTTTCTTAACTTCTTCTGAATATTGTTCTATCTGTGTTTTATCAAAAACATTAAAATTCATTTTATTAACTCCTCCTTTTTGAATTTCACGGGCAAAAGAAATCAGTTTATCAAGATGCTTTCGCCGTAGTTCTAACAATTGAATTTGTTGTTCAAGCGCTTCTTTTTGGTCAAATTTGGGGCTGTCAAGGATTAATTGAATTTGCTTTAATGGAAACTCCAATTCACGAAACATCAAAATATTCTGTAATCGTCTAAGCGCTTTATCATCATATAAACGATAACCAGCTTCAGTTATTTTTGTCGGTTTCAATAAATCAATTGCATCATAATGATGCAGTGTCCGAACACTTACACCTGTAAGTTTGCTCACCTCATTTACAGTCCGCATATACGTCTCCTTTCTTGTTTTTTTATAGTGTACACTATGACGTAACGTTAGAGTCAATAGGATATATATTTTTTTATTTTTTATTTTTAAATGAATATTTACAATTTGCTTTAATACCTGTCTATAGCTTCATTACTACTTTTCTAATGAGATTAAACAATTAAATAGATACCCCAATTATCATACAAAATGTAAAAGCAATTTTAATTGATAACCATATCTTTTTTTGTTATGATGAATTACAAGAAAATATTGTTTACGAAGTTTATAAATTACATATACTTTTTTAAACTTAAAACTCTTGTGTAAAAAACAACACAGAAATGAGGACTATTATGGACGAAAAAAATACTATATCAGAACAACTGAAAGAACTTCTTAACACATATGATTTTAACATAAATACACTTTCTAAATATTTACAATTACCCATAGAACAAATAAAAAATCTTTCTGAAGGAAATATTGATTTTTTGCCAGAAGAGCCAACATATCGTTTTAATCTTTTCAATAAAATTTCTTTTCTCTACTTTAGTGCTGTTGAAGATAAAGACCTAAAATTGTGTGCATTTTTAAAAGTGCTTATTTCTTATCATGGACTATCCAAAAAAACAATAGCAAAAATGGCAGGTGTAAACGAAAGTGATATTACTAAAATTTTATCAAATCCTCCAAAAAAAGTATCAGAAGAAATAAAATATAAAATTGCTGTTACGGTTATGTCACTGCGATTTTTTTTGAAGGATTGTGAACTTGATAACATAATGGATATTTAATCATTAGGAGAAAAAACAAATGGAAAAACAAAAAGTTTCAGAAATGCAAAAAAATCATACCCAAGAAGCCAATTATCAATGGATTGATTTCTACACTGAATTTGCTGATGTTTTGCTCAATTACAAAAGCAATCGAACCGATTTAATAAAAAAAATCCGAGAAGTTTTTGCACTTGCCAACATGAAACTTCCCAAGTTAGAAAAAGATGATAATATTGAAGATATTGACCCCTTTACCATCTTTGCTTTGTTTAACAAAGGAAATTCAAATAATAGTAAAATAAAAATTTTAAACAGCATTGCAAAAATATTTGATATTCAAAATCCTGTTCCATCTGCATTTGATGGCGTTCCTACTGTATATAACTTAAAAGCAGCTTTTTACTGTTTTAGAGATGAACGCGGAAAACATGATATTGATAATTTATGGGAAGTCTTTGACAATGCTATTCACTATTCTAAGACCTTATCAGACCCATATAAAGATAACTTAAAAAAATATTATGATAAAGTAAAGACACAAAAATGTATCGGCTGGAATATTACAATAGGTCTTTATTGGATAAGACCAAATATCTTTATTAATTTAGATTCCCGCAACCGTGAATTTCTTTCCAATGCAAATAATATGCCACATTATTTTACAACCATTTTTGCTAATCTTGAAAAAGAATTGCCTGATGGTTCAAAATATTTATTTATGTGTGAACAAGCCCGCAATGCTTTAACAAATAAGGAATATCCTTACCATAGCTTTCCTGAATTATCCTATTATGCTTGGAAAACAACAAAAGAAGATACTAAAACAAACACTGCACTGCTTTCTATTGATTCTAATATTAAAGAAACTGCGTATTGGATTTATTCTCCGGGTGATAATGCTTCAATGTGGGAGGAATTTCGGCAACTTGGTATAATGGGTATTGGCTGGGATGGCTTAGGCTATAATCTTAAAGATTTTGCTACAAAACAAGATATCAAAGAATATCTGAAAAAGATTTATGATGCTAAAGATTCTTATAAAAATGATGCACATTGTTTATGGCAGTTTGCAAATGAAATTAAAATTGGCGATATTATTTTTGCAAAAAAAGGAGTACATAAAATTATAGGTAAAGGTGTTGTAATATCGGACTATATATATGACACTTCAAGAAAATCATATATTCATGTCCGAAAAGTAGACTGGCAAAATATTGGTGAATGGGAACTTCCAAGACAAGCTGTTATGAAAACATTAACCAATATTACCCCATATAATGATTATGTACAAGAACTGTTAGCACTAGTTACAGACGAAATAAAAGATGAACCAGAACAAGAAATTAAATATACAAAAACGGATTTCTTAAATGAAGTTTATATAAATGAGAGCTCTTATGACACATTAGTTGACCTTCTTGATATGAAATATAATATTATTTTGCAAGGCGCACCTGGCGTTGGCAAAACATTTATCGCTAAAAGACTTGCCTATTCCATTATGGGTGAAAAAGATACAAGCCGTGTGTCGATGGTTCAATTTCATCAAAATTACAGTTATGAAGATTTTATTCAAGGATACCGACCTGTTGAAAACGGATTTAAACTGGAATCAGGTTCTTTCTACAAATTTTGCAAAGCTGCTGAAATAGACGATGAACGCCCTTATTTCTTTATTATTGATGAAATCAATCGAGGCAATTTAAGTAAAATTTTTGGTGAGTTAATGATGCTCATAGAATGTGATAAACGTGGCGATAAATTAAAACTTCTCTATAAAGACGAATGGTTTACTGTGCCTAAAAACATTCGTATTATTGGAATGATGAACACGGCGGACAGAAGTCTGGCAATGATAGATTATGCTCTGCGTAGGCGATTTGCTTTTTTTGATGTTGCACCAGCATTTGATTCCGATGGTTTTAAACAATACTTAGCTGAAAAAAATAATAACAAACTTGACAAACTTATTTTAGTTATTAAAACTCTTAATGATACTATCTCTAGTGATGAATCACTTGGAGATGGATTTAGAATTGGACATAGTTATTTTTGTACGAATAAAGAAATTACAGACCGTTTGCTTCAATCCATTGTCGAATATGAAATTATCCCACTAATTAAGGAATATTGGTTTGATGAACCGACAAAAGTTAGAGATTGGACAGCAAATTTAAGAGGAGCAATCAAATGATTCCTATAAAAAACATATACTATATGCTTTCGTATGCGTTTCAAGTTCTCAATGAACAAGGATACAAACAACTATTGACAGAAAAATTTGATAATGTAGCAGAACTTTGCTGTGCTATTTTATCAAAAGGCATTTCTTCTCAAATTAAGCGAGGACTTGGAAAAGCATATCTATCACAGACAGAATCATTAGCTGCCATCAAAGGAAAAATTAATATAACAGCTTCTATCAAAGAACAAAGCTTCATGCAAAAGAAACTTCTTTGCACCTATGATGAATTTTCTGTAAATTTTTATATGAATCGTATTATCAAAACAACAATGAACTTATTACTGCATTCTGAAATTAGCAAAATACGAAAAAAAGAATTAAGAAAATTGTTTGTATTTTTTGATGCGGTAAAACCAATTGACATAAACAATATCAATTGGCAAATACAATATAACAAAACCAATCAATCCTATCAAATGCTGATTTCCATTTGCTATTTAATCATTAAGGGATTACTTCAAACAAACTCAGACGGAACCACTAAATTAATGGATTTTCTTGATGAACAGCATATGTGCAAGCTATATGAAAAATTTATATTAAATTATTACAAAAAAGAACATTCTCAAATTAAAACTTCTTCTTCTCAAATATCATGGGACTTAGACGACAATAAAAGCGCTATGCTGCCAGTGATGCAAAGTGATATTATGCTTCAATATAAAGAAAAAACATTGATAATTGATGCTAAATATTACACCCACACAATGCAGACTTACTATAATGTGCATACCATTCACTCTAATAATCTTTATCAAATTTACACTTATGTAAAGAATTTTGATAAAGAAAAAACAGGCAACGTTTCAGGAATGCTTTTATATGCAAAAACAGATGAAATAACATTGCCACAAAACAGTTACCAAATAAGCGGCAACAAAATAATAGTTGACACATTAAATTTAGATTGTGATTTTGTTGAAATAAAAAAACAATTAGATATGATTGTAAAAAATTATTTTGAAATCATTTAAAAAATATCATTTATAATAATTGTTTGTAATCTTTTCTAATAAAACAAAGTCAAGCTGATATTTGCAATCCTTTTTACTGCTTAATCATAACTTCATAGCTGTTATCACAGTTTTTCAGTAAGCAGATTGTACTCCTACTAAAACAGAGAAGTCCCCCACTTTAATGCTGCAAAAGCATAAGTGGGGGACTTGCGTTACGATAGTAGCTATAAGGTTAGGGTGTCAAACACCCGAGCAAGTAGCATAGCGGATTGCGAATATCCGCTTAACCATAGAAAGGGACAAAAACCATTAATTTTTAAAATTTCAAATTATGAAGCATATCCAGAATTAATGTACAGCTCCACCCCAAATCCCTGATGGGCTGATATCTAATACGAAAATCATACGGTTCCACAACAGGTCCTTTTCGATTTAATAAGTATGGCTCTTTTTTGCATTCTGAATCGTAAAATTCAAACACACAACCTGTCCTTTGATAACATTCATTAACATTTTTTAATGTTTTCGCCTCAATTTTATCTGCCAATTCTTCATATCCATAATCCCTAAGACCTAACATAATAAGATAATTATAATTTAACCACACAGGTCCTCTCCACATATCTGTTCCAAAACATTCATGTTTCGCTGAAAGACAAGGAATAGGAAATTCTCTTCCAAATGTTTCAGGGTCTTCAAGCCATGACACAAGACTTTTTGCTTGACTTTCATTGCAGATTCCTGCAAAAAGCGGCAGAAAAGATGCTACAGTCTCCACCTTATGAAAGTCATGGTCACATATATTGTAATCATAATAAAATCCTGTCTTTTCATCCCACATTCTGTTATTCACTGCTTCTTGCATCTTCAAAAATTCTTCATCATATATTGAGGCATCTTCTCCTATTTCTGAAGCTATCTTACTCATATAACGCATTTCATTTGTCACAAAACAAGAAAAATCAATAGCTTTAAATGGCTTATCCGTGTCAAATCTAGGAGAATTATCCATGCCCGATTCGCCGCATCTACACTTGGCGTCATCTTTAATTTTCCAAGCATATAATGGTTCATCGTCAGGGCGGCGGTTTGCCTCACACCATAAAAGAAATTTTTTGTTCTTTTCAAATACTTTTTTTAGAAAATCTTTGTTTTTAGACTTTTCATAAACCTTCCATGCACCCCATGCCAAAACTGGAGGCTGTGTTATTAAAGAACGGTTTACTGTATCCGCCATATGCGGTATCATACCATTTTCGTATTGACTGTCAAATACAGACAAGATAAGCTGCTCTGCTATATTGGCATCAATATTGCGATAGCCTACAGCATGAAACACAGAATCCCAGAGCCAGAGCTGTTTGTGTGGCAGTCTGTCTGGTGTTGACCATATCTGACCAAATCTTCCTTCTTCTGAATACAGTTGTGTCTTCATAACAGAAACACATTTGCTGTATAATTTGCCAAATTCTGGATTATCCAGTTGATGTCTATTATAATAATCCCATTTTTTATTATAAGTTTCTTCTACATTCGTTTTCAATCCATTCTCAGCACGTTTTACTGCTTCTTCTGCACTCTTTCCATAGGCAAAAGCAAATTTTTCATTTTCCACTGCCAGTGCCGTATAATCGCCATCTTCTGTATCTTGCACACATACGTTCCCCACACATTGTGTCTGAACTTTGCCCTCCGTAAAAACTGTGACTACAGTGGTATGAGACCCTTTGCTGCCCACTACAAGATTCGTATCACAGTACAAGATACGTATATATTCCTCATCATTAACTACAGCTCCTATACAGTCACCTGTAACTATTTCAAAAGTAAGATTTTTCGCTTCGTTAGGTATCAAAGCAAGCTCTCTTCTAACTTTTGTAAAAAACTTGATTCCCAGTCTATCTCCGCTGAGGATTCCCGCAAAATCATTTTCCGCACAAGTTTTTCCATCCAAAGCCGAAAAAGCAAAAATCTGACCTTGCCCCCATTTATTCGCAATATACATTTTTTCCTCATTTCTGCGCTGCTTTATGCACAAAAAACTAAAAGTTTTTACAAGTTTGTGGCAAGCAGCGCGCAGACACAAATCTTGTGATTGAAAATTTTAATTTTCAATCTTGTTACCTTTTCATTGACAATAATAAGTTTCAATGTTACAATCCACTTGTATTATATCGTTATTTTTTTATTTATACTAGTGTATATTTCGATTTAAATTTGTATTATTTCGACATTTAAAATAGGTGATAACTTTGACTGATAACATTTATAAATTTGAAAATTACCCTGACCGTAATTTTCCTGTATACTCTTCTGTACAACAAAATAGAGAACAGCTAGTCACTCCTCATTTTCATGATGATATGGAATTTATCCTGATTCAATCTGGTGAGGCAACTATTTCTATGGGTATGGAAAAATACCACTGTCATAATAACGAAATTTTGTATATTTCACCACACACAGTACATCAGGCTGTATCCAATACTCCTGATGCTTCCTTATGCGGTTTTGTTTTTCACCCCTCCCTCATTAAATCCTATCTTTCTGAAGATGATAGGGCGATTCTTTTTGCCTGTGAAAACAGTATGATTTTTTCAAAAAAGAATCCATTTCATGAAGAACTTTCAAACATTCTAAAGAATGTCATCTCTATATTTAATAAGAAACCACGTGCCTATAAACTTGATATAACTGCCCATATCCTGCTTTTGCTTTCGCTGCTAATTCGCAGCGGTACGGTTTTTAACTTTGAAAAAAACGACCGCTTCTGCCGCATAAGACCAGCAATTGAATATATTGAAGAAAATTATAGTCAGCAAATCAGCATATCTGATTTAAGCAAGCTGATAAATGTTTGTGATGATTATTTTATTCGTATATTCAAGGCAGCTACATCTCGCACCCCCACTGCTTATATTACAGATGTGAGACTGCATCAGGCATTGAGACTTCTGTCCCTGCACCAATACTCCATATCCGAAATTTCTGACCAAACAGGTTTTTCCAGTATCCAATACTTCAGCCGTATTTTTAAAGAACGCATGGGACTTTCTCCCTCTGAATATGCTAAAATATCGGATACAAAAACGTAAAATTTTATTCTAATAAATGCTTTGATATGCCTGAGTTCTCCAAAAACAAGTAAAACGAAAGGCTCATGCTATAAATAAACGTACAATGCAAAACAATCAAAATAATAACTAGATAGATAACTTTTTATAACTATTAGAAAATTTTTTATCAGCCTTCATCTTTTATCCATTTTGAAAGCTACTAATATATATAGCTTTTGAATTATTTAGAATCAGCGCACAAAATAATTTTTTGCATTGTAATAACATACATTTTCTACAACTTTTTTTAAATCTTTTTCTGAGGAAAAATATTCTCCTCGTTCTACAAGCTCTCCAAAATAATTGCACAGCACTCTTCTATATAACTCATGTCTTGGATAGCTTAAAAAACTTCTGGAATCTGTCAACATACCTACTGATAAAGCAATCGGATAAAGATTTGCGACTGCTTCAAACTGCCGTTTAATGCCATAACACTGGTCATTAAACCACCATGGGGCGCCTAGCTGAACTTTTGCACGAATGGGTGCCTCACAAAACCCTGCCGCCAAAACCGCATAATTTTCAATATTTCTAGCATCAAGAGGATAGAGAATCGTTTTGGGCAAAGCATCCGTCTTGGTTAATCGGTCTAATAGCTCTCCAATGCTTTTTATCCTTGTGCTATCATCTGTACAGTCAAATCCACAGGCTGCGCCAATATGCAGCTCTCTGCTCTTATTTGCCCCCTGATAGGTTCCAATATGTAGCTGCATAACAAAATGATGCCTATTGTATATCTGTGCCATTTCCATCAAAAAACAAGAACGATATTGAGCAATTTCTTTCTGAGATAACGTTTTTCCTCCTATTGCCTTCACAAAAATATTTTCTATTTCTTGGACGCTATAATCCATCCATGTAAAATCTTCAATGCCGTTGTCACTAATCATCGTACCAATTTCTGCAAAATATTCTAATCTTTTTTCTAATGCCTGCATCAACGATTGAAAATTAAAAATATCCATTTGTGCAGCTTGTGATAAACAATTGATATAATCTGAAAAACCTTGTTTTTCTGCATAAAATGCCTTATCTGGACGAAAAGCAGACCATACCTTGATACTTTCACAATCTTTTGCTTCCAGTTTTTTGTGGTAATATAATTCATCTATTGGGTCTTGTGTTGTACATACCAACTCTACATTGCTAACCTTCATACAATAACGTGGAGTCATATGCTTTTCTTCTATGACTGCCTTTGTTTTTTGATAAATTTCCTCAGCATTTTCTTTACACAAAGGTTCTTCTATGCCAAAATAGCGTTTTAATTCCAATGCACACCAAATATATAAAGGATTGCCAATCAGCTCTGGCATAATCTCTGCAAACTTCATATATTTCTCATAATACGATGCATTTCCTGTGATATATCTTTCATCAATGCCAAACGTTCGCATAGCACGCCATTTGTAATGGTCATGCGCCAGCCACATTTCACCTAAATCAATAAATTGCCTGTTCTCATATATTTCTTGTGGAAGAAGATGACAATGGTAATCAATAATCGGCAGATTTTTTGCATAATTTTCATATAACCTTTTTCCTGTTTCGTTTGTCAATAGATAATCTTCTCTAAACATACAATCTCTCCCTAAAATCCAATTAATGCACCGCCGTCCACCGGAAGCACGGCACCTGTCACAAATTTAGCGGCATCGCTGCATAAATACACACATGCCCAGCCAATATCCTTTGGCTCACCAAAACGATTCATTGGCGTTCTTCCAAGAATCTTATTTTTTCGCTTTTCATCGCCGTCTGTCGCTTTGCGAAACATTGGCGTATCAATCCAGCCTGGAGCAATACCATTTACCCGAATGCCATCTGCTCCCACCTCACTTGCTAACGTGTGTATCATACCCAGATATCCTGATTTTGCAGTTGAATATCCCATCACATAAGGCTGCCCAATATAACTTGTCATACTAGCTATAAAAATAATATTGCCCTTTTTATTTTTTCTCATATATGGAACTACTGCTTTTGTCATGGCAAAAGCGCCTACTAAATGTACCTGCAATACACGCTCATAATCGTTTACGCTCATGTCCTCTATTGGCTTTTTGCAATGTATGCCTGCATTATTTACCAAAATATCTATTTTTCCATACTTTTCTATTAATTCTTCTATAAATATTGACGTTTTATCAGTCATCGTAATATCAAACTGTTCATAAAAAACCTTTTCTCCCAGACGTTCTATTATATCTTTGTATTTTTCATAAGGCGAAGAACTAACTACTATCACTCTGCCTCCTGCCTCTTTTATACATTGCACCATTGCCAGCCCTAATCCAGTAGCGCCTCCTGTAACCAATGCTGTCTGTCCCTCCAACGAAAAAATATGCTGCATGTTTTTCTCCTTTTCTTTTAAAATTTACATTCTTTCCGAATTGTTACCATTTTATCCTGATTTTTATATGGAATAAAATATTCTGCATGCCCAAGACTCTCAGCTTTCGTAAGTTGTCCCCGACAAACATCTAATACATAATCTGCCAGTTTAAATCCAAGTTCCTCTGCACCAATATTTCCATCTAAAAGTAAACCTGCATTGAAATCCATATCTCCTTTGAGTTTTTGGTACGTTTCGCTATTTCCAGTTACTTTTATGACAGGCGCAACAGCACTTCCCACTACATTTCCGCGTCCTGTCACAAGAAATACAAGATGACTTCCACAGCTAATCAAATCCATTAAACCTTCATTATCATTTGGATTTGTAATGCCATACTGCACATCTCCAGGGTCAGGCGTACTATCTAATAGCCAAAGTCCCTTTTTTGGAGGATTCATTCCAACCTTGAGAACACCCTGTATCGGTTTTGTTCCGCTCTTTATCACAGCTCCCATGCTCTTTTCCTCAATCGTGCTTAATCCCCCTGCAAAATTGCCTGGACTCACCGAATACTGGTGAACGCTCTTACAGTATTCCAGTGCTTTATGATACGTATAGACTAATTCATTCCTTGCCTGCTGGTTGGCGGCACGGCTTTTCAAAAGTTCTACCAATCCTACCATCTCTACAACTTCTTCAAAAATAGGAGTTCCACCGCAGGATTCTAATATGTCGTAAAATCGACCAACTACAACATTGCCTGCCAAACCGCTTGTAAAATCACTTCCGCCGCATTCCGCGCCAATCACTAAATCCTCAAATCGCATTGATACTTTAGGTGTATATTTAAGTTTTTCCAACATAGTATTTACCAGTTGTATTCCTTTTACAATACTGTCCGCTGTACCGCCGCTTTCTTGAATATAAAAATATTCTGCCAGCCGTCCGTGCTTTTGTGCAGTTTCTGCAAGACGATTTGCCTGTGTATATTCACACCCAAGCCCTATTGCCAAAATTCCGCCCACATTGGGATGAACAATCAGACTTGTTAGAAGACGGATTGCATAAGCATTGTCCGTACAGCCCTCAAAACCAATCACTTCCACATCGGAATGATTGAGCTGTCGCACAATTTCTTTTGCTACATGAGAAGAACATGCAACCGTATAAACAACCAATATCTTATTTCGGATGCCTTTGCTTTTATCTTGGCGCAGATAGCCTTCCCATCTTATCTGTTCTAATGCTTTCAACTTCATAATTTTTCTTCCTTTTCAGCTCTCATAATCTATATCTGTTGGTGCACCTGTATAGATATCTAAATGTGAACTTCTCTCATCATAATTGCTTCGTATATTATGCAGATGCACCCATTGCCCTTTTTTTATAGCTATCGTTGCTTTTCCAATTGGGATTCCATACTTTATAATCATTTCATCTTGTGATATATCACATAATGCCACTTTATGCCCCACAGGAATCTTATCAACTGCTTCCATATCTGTTTTCACTGTTTCACCCAGTAATACAAATTTTCCAGCAGGAATGTCTGTTAGCGCAGTTGCGACATTATCCTTCCTATCTATCTGAAATGCCCTGTGGTCTATGTCTTTCTTATTTTGTTCCATTTATTTTTGCTCCTATAATACACCAAATTTCTCAAAAGCTTCTGTCACTGACATTCCTCCCTCAACAGCTTTACGAAGCCCTTTTTCCTTTGATGCTTTCTCTAATGCCTCATCCACAACTTCTCTTGCAATTTCTCTCGGAATAACAAGCACTCCATCAATATCCCCAAAAATGTAATCTCCATCATGGATTGTAACCTGTCCAATTTCAATTTGACATCGAAAATCCACCACTTGGGTACGCACACTAGAATCCTGTGCATAACAGCCCATAGAAAATACTGCCCAGTTTTGCTCTAACACTTGAGGGGTATCTCTATGCCAGCCATCTACAATTGCTCCATTACCACCGCGTGCCTTTGCCGTTGCTGTCAGCAGCTCTCCCCAGTAAGCACAGCGTTTTGTGCCTCCTGTGGCTATGTAAATCTCATTTGGCTGAATTTGGTCTAGGCATTCACATAATCTGCCAAAAGGCTTGTGCTGTTTTCCAAATACATCAATCATAAGGACGGTCATTGCTTTGCCTGCAATCTTCATATCATCCCTCAGAGGACGGATGTTCTGTGGCAAAAACTGATGCATATATCCCTTTGCATCCAAGATATCCCCAACCACTGGTGTATATAGTTTCTCTTTCATCAGTTTAAAAAGTTCTGTTTCGTTCATTCTTTCCATCTCCTTTTATCTAGTCAAAGCAAATATTCGCAATCCGCTTAACTGCTTAACTGCTTAACTGCTTGCTTACAACCTCATAAACAGATACACTACAGTCTACTATAAAATTCTATCTCTTTATCCCTCCTTCATTACAAGCTTTGCCATATAATATACAATAAGACTGATTATATAATTGCATCTGAATTAATTGATAACTATTGCAACTTGATAATCACTGTGATATATCACTGTATCCGCATTATATCATGGAATAAATCTTATTTCAATCACTTTTATTAAAATTGTGATATATCACAATTTGATTTTTTTCTTTTTATATGATATGATGAATTATTATAAATAGAGAAATCGCCTGACACCGTTAAATACTCACCGTAAGCTATGAGTATTTAACTCTCGCGGCAGTCGCTAAATAGACATACGCATGTCTGCTTGCATTGCTTGTAAGAATAAAGGCATCTGATAATAAGGAGGACATTTTGGAAAACATAAAGAAAACATTAAAACAACAGGCATACGATTATATCAAACATAAAATTAAGGTGTGTGCCTATTTACCTGGAGAAGCAATCCATGAACTCCGAATTGCTGAAGAGACAGGAATCGGTCGAACCCCTGTAAGAGAAGCTCTACTTTCCTTAAAAGAAGAAAATCTTGTAGAAATCCGCCCAAGAAAAGGAACCTTTGCTCCTCTTATTACTGAAGAAGGAATTAATGAGATGTACCAGATTCGCCGATTGTTAGAACCTGTAATTGCTGTACGCTACAAACATAATTTTGAAAAGAGTCAATTGCTCGATTACGATTTCCTCTTTAAAAATCTGGACATCAGTAATGATGAAAAATATTATAATTTAGATATTGAATTTCACCAATATATTGCAGATGCCGCAAAAAATCCAGCTCTAAGTGAATTTTACCAGAAAATGATGTTTACTCAGTATCGCATCGGTGCCTACAATTCTATATGTGGTACAGCCAAAAAAGAACACTATTATTCGGAACATCATGCTATTATCCTTGCGCTTCTTGAAGAAGATGACAAAAAAATTGAAGAAACCTGCATGTACCATATAAGCAGAAGCCATATTATCTCTTTACAAACGCTTCGCTCTGATATTTAGTTTATATAGCAAAAAAATGCCATGAAAAGGGTAAATCTTATCAAACTGCTCAGCATTTTTGCAGCTTTTCAGGCTGCAAATATATATGAAATTTGTGTTGAACTCTAAAATTGAAAATAATACCATCTTGAATGGTATCAGAATAACTATGCTAAGTGTATTGATTGATACTTAATATACAATTAGTAAAAACAGTATCATCATTTTTTCACTTTATTGATGCAAGTCCTTAGCATACTTTTGTGTACAGTATATACTTAAACATATAGGAATTATATGATATTAGAAAAACTCTTTAAACGGGTAACCTTTGTCTTTTAAATTGGCAAACTTTTTAGTATACTTTTTGCTCCTATTATCAGGAAAGATATTTTGATTAGCAAAATCCTTAAATTTCTTGTTACTCATTAGCAACCTAAACGATGACAATAATTAACTGTTTAATTTCTTTGTGGTCAAATCTAATTTACAAAATTACTTCTGCTAATTGCACATTACTACAAATTCAAATCTTTTGGATAATAAAAAACGCCGAAAACATTGAAAATTCAACGTTTTCGGCGGAGTTTTTGGCGTCGCTAAGAGGATTTGAACCTCCGACCTACCGCTTAGGAGTGACGCTATACGCCATTAGGTAGCTCCCTCATAGTGTTGAATAATCCCCGTATCTACTGGCTTTTCACGGCTTACGAATGTTATCTCGTACCTCTGCTTTTCTGCTAATTTTATATGTTTTTAACCTCTGTATTTTGCAGAGAATTAGCACCGAGCTTGTAACTGGGGATTTGTTGCGGTGTCAAATTGGGTCTATCCTATATGGATATTTGTTTACTCGTACCGCTTTGTGTTATCTATTTGCCTTATAGCTTAATCGGAAAATAACTGTGCATATATTAACATATCCTCACCGATTTTGCAATATGGCTATGTAAAATGAGGGACAACCCTATTACGGATTGCCCCTCATAAACTCATAAATTTTTCGCCAACGACTTTAAGAGCGTTGCCATCTCTGGATTGGCAAGCAGCTTCAGCAGCATTTCTTGGTCTGTCGGTGATACCGATGGCTCTGTTTTCTGCTGTACTTCTTCGGCTTGCGGCGTTTCCTTTGTCTGGTAGAACTGTTCCTCAAACCGTTGTGCGTTCAACCGTCTGTCATCGTCTATGATATGAGAATACACATCAGCCACTATTTTAACCTGTGCGTGTCCAGAATCGCCCTGCACCGATTTCATATCGCCGCCGTTGAGCTTCAGCTTATATGTGATCTTTATTTGGGAATATGTACTCGTCAACCAACACATCAAACATCGTAATAAGTTGGATAAACAGCTCAATACTTGGATACTGCCCCTCGTTTTCGATAGATTGGATGTGTTTGGGAGCATAGCCGATTATCCCAGAAAGCTCTTCCCTCGTCATCCCTCTGGCTTCACGGGCTTTCTTGATAGCCTGTCCTATCGGCGTGAAATCGAAGTCAAAATGATTGTTCCTTTCGTCCATTAGCTCACCACCTATACTCTGAAAATCTTACCCTTATATTTTACAGAGATGTGGCTTCCAGTTAAACGATATGAAATCTCTTGCAATAGGGAATTAAATCTCCTGTCATAAGAGATGAAAATTCATATTTGCACACTTGATACAGTTCGTTCAAACGGCTATACTATATACAGTACACAATAGGAGGTCAAATATGTTTGAATATATGACAGCACAAGAAGCCGCAGAAAAGTGGAATGTATCGCTTCGGTGGGTGCAGCGGTTATACAAGGAAAATAGGATTGAAGGCGTGCTAAATATCAATCGGGTATGGTTAATTCCAAAAGATGCGAAAAAACCTGCTGATGCAAGGTGCAAATAATTTTCTTCCGCATCTTTATGAAATCTTCAAAATTGTACGGTACGCTTTTCTTGAAACAACAAGAAAGGACACAAAAATTATGAAAATGATTTTGAAAACTACAGACCTTTGTAAAAAATTCAAAGGACAAATTGCAATTGATAATGTATCGCTGCATATTGAAGAAAACTCCGTATATGGATTACTCGGACCGAATGGTGCAGGAAAATCAACAATTTTGAAGATGATAGCAGGTATTTTGAAACCATCTTCTGGTGTTATTGAAATGAACGGTCACATTTGGAGCCGTAACGATTTGCGAGAGATAGGAGCGTTAATTGAATCCCCGCCGCTTTATGAAAATCTAACCGCTTATGAAAATCTCAAAGTAAGAACTTTGGCACTTGGCTTACCAGAAGCACGGATTGATGAAGTGCTGAATATGGTTCAGCTATTGAATACAGGAAGAAAAAAAGCAGGGTATTTTTCTTTAGGTATGAAACAGCGACTTGGAATTGCCCTTGCTCTTTTGGCACAACCTAAATTGTTGATTTTAGACGAGCCTACAAATGGTTTAGACCCTATCGGCATTCAAGAATTAAGAGAGTTAATTCGTTCTTTTCCGCAACAAGGCATTACTGTAATTTTGTCAAGCCATATTTTGTCCGAAGTCGAACAGATAGCTGACCATATTGGTATTATAGCTTCGGGAAAACTCGGATATGAAAACCGTATTGATAAAGGTGTAAATTTGGAGGAAATTTTTATGCGTGTTGTTGAAGATGAAGGAAGGAGGAATTATTGATGTTCTCCTTAATTCGTTCTGAAATGCTAAAGATGCGTCATACATTTTCTATCAAACTTGTTGTATTGGCTCCTGTTATAACAGTGCTTTTAGGATACCTTTTAAGTGGCAACTCAGTGCAGTTTGCGGCTTATAATTGGTGGTATACAATGATATTACCCATTACTATTGCTATATGGAGTTCAAATGCCATTACTCGTGAAACACATACCCACTATCAAAATGTATTGTGTTTATCTGTTGGATTGTCAAAAGTCTGGATAAGTAAATTTATTGCCGTAGCCATATTAGTGTTGACTTCCAATTTAATAATGTGGGGCGGCTGTACTGTTCTTGGTTTATTTACGGAAATGAAAGTGTCCGTTATGAATGGTTTTATTGGTTGCCTATTCGTATTCCTTACATTTATTTGGCAAATTCCGATTACGATGATTATAGCCAAATGGACGGGATATTTATTTGCTATATTGATTTCTTTTGGCTGCAATATGATTTTATCTTTTGTTGGGATAGAGAAGGGATTGTTTTTCTTAAATCTATATGCAATTCCATCACGCATTGTATGTCCTTTTTTCAAAGTACAACCAAATGGAATCCCACTTGAGCAAGGGTCATTTTTATTAGAAACCGCCAATATTCCTCTTTCACTTGCTGTTAGTTTGGTGGCAGCTACTTTTGTACTACTTATTACTGCAAAATTATTTTCAAAGGGAGGGAAACATTATGATTGAGAGCCTTCTCTATATGAAAAGCGATTTATATAAACTCAAGCATTCAGCTTTTTTCTGGCTTCATATTATTTGTCCTGTATGTGGTGCAGGTTTGGTATTGTTATATTCAGCATTGGCAACTATCAGCGTTGAGAATAAAGTAGCGGCGTTTTTTCAAATACTTGCATTAGCGTATCCGTTTGTTATCAGCATAATTTGTAATATGGTTTCCGAGCAGGAAATATCAGCAGGGAACTGTCAGAATATTCTTATGCTTCCTTGCAGGAAGAAGGTAATTTATTCAAAGCTGCTTATATTATTATCTTTTAGCCTTTTTTCAGTAATGCTTTCTTCGCTGCTTTTTGCAATATTACTTCCAGTAATAGGAATACAGATGAAATTACCACTTTCGGCATTCCTTGTTCCAGCACTTGTACTTTGGGGAAGTTGTATTTTATTATACGCTTTACATTTATTATTGGCTTTTCGATTTGGCAGAAATTTATGTATAGGAATAGGCGTTCTTGGTAGTTTACTTACAGCTTTAATGCAAACGGGATTAGGACAAGGCTTATGGTATGTGATTCCATACGGAATAAGTATTCGGCTTACTGAATATTCGTTTGCATTAGCAATGAACCTGTCTATAGGCATCAACAAAGAAATAGAAATAGCCGTTATATATAGTGTTATAATGACTGTTATTTTAATAACAGTATTGATTGCGTGGTTTTCCCATTATAGTGGAAAACGAGTAGCAGATTAATTTGGAGATTTAATTATGGGTTGTCTTGGAAATATAATTTGGTTTTTGTGTGGCGGATTGTGGCAAGGAATTGGTTGGTTCTTTTCTGGAGTTATATGGTGTATTACAATTATCGGTTTCCCTATCGGTAAGCAATGTTTCAAAATTGCAAAATTGGCTCTTTCGCCATTTGGTGCTATAATCGTAGAAAAGTGAGGAGGTGAATTGATATGGCAAATATATTGATTGTAGATGATGAGGTCGATATGCTGAAGCTAATTAAAAGAGTCCTTGAAAAAGACAATCATTATGTGACACTCATAAATCACTCAAAAGATATATTTCATATTGATTTTAGAAGGTACGATTTGCTTCTTTTGGATATAATGATGCCAGATATGGACGGCTTTGAAATATGCAAACAAATTCGTTCCCTCGTGGATTGTCCTATCTTATTTTTGACCGCAAAGACGCAAGAAACAGATATTGTTCGTGGATTAGGTCTGGGCGGTGATGATTATATCACAAAACCGTTTGGGGCAAATGAACTTCGTGCTCGTGTTAATGCTCATTTGCGGAGGGACGCAAGAGAGAAAAAGTATTCGGTTAATATTTCTGGTGTCACTTTCTTATTAAATGCTAAGGAAGCACAGTATAATTCAGAAAAGCTGCTTTTGACGAAAAGTGAATATGAAATTTGCGAGTATCTGGCATTACACAGAGGACAGGTTTTTTCAAAAGAACAGATTTATGAAGCAGTTTTTGGTTTTGACGGAGAAAGTGATGATGCCGTTATTGCTACCCATATAAAGAATATTCGCAGCAAATTACTTTCCAAAAATCTTTCACCAATTGAAACAGTATGGGGGGTTGGGTATAAATGGGTGTAAAAAGACTTCGTTCAATTTTTATGAGGTATATTTTAATTGTCGCAGTCGGTGTCTTATGTATTATCTTTGTAAACATATGGATATATATGAGTGCTATAAAAACGGATGTGATTTACTCCACCGTTGAAATTGAAAAAATAGTAAATGAAGTTAAGGAAGAATTGCAAGTATCTTCCGAGTTTTCATCGAATGCGATACCTTCCTTTGTCGAATATGCATGGTTTGATTTGAATGGAAATTTGAAGCAAAGTTCGCTTAAATCAAGCGATGCTAAATTGCTTTGGGAGAGTTGCATTGTAAATCAAAAAGAAAGTGAGAGTCCATATCGTTTTTCATTAGTTAAACGAGAGGATGCTATAATAATACTCCGCTATCGCTTTACTGCTCAATTTAGTAACCCTGTTTTCAGAAAGATAATCCCAGTAGCAGATTTGTTTGCAGTAATAGTCAGCTTGATTGAAGTAATTGTGTTGCTATTCATAATCTCTTATTTCTTCGGAAAATATACAGGCAAAAAAATTGAAAAATTACTTACCGTTACACAGAAAATTAAAGAGCAGGATTTAGACTTTACCATTGATAATAGCGGCATTTTTGAAATTAACCAAGCATTAAATGCGTTAGACGATATGAAAATAGCATTAAAAAATTCACTTGCGGAACAATGGAACGCCAATAAAGTCCAGCAGGAACAGATTTCAGCGTTGGCACATGATTTGAAAACGCCTTTGACTATTATATGGGGAAATACTGATTTGCTTTATGATACAGTGCTTAACGATGAACAGAAAGAATGTGCAGATTTTATTCAGAACAGTTCTATTCAAATGCAAAAATATATTCAAACTTTGATAGAAGTAGCCAAAACAAACAAAGCATTTATATTTCAACAGCAAAGTGTAAATACAACAGACTTCTTGATTGAGCTTAAAAAGCGAGCAAAAGGATTGTGTTCAGCAAAGGGTATCTTTATTGATTATACCGAACATTATGAAACTACGCAAATAAATATAGACCAGACTCAATTACTTCGTGCGTATGAAAATGTGCTCTCAAATGCGGTTGAACATACTCTTGAAAAGGAAACCATTTTTCTAAGAATTGTGGAAGAACACAAATACTTGAAAATAATTGTCCGTGATATGGGAAATGGTTTTTCGTCAGAAGCACTAAAGCGTGCAATAGAACAATTTTACATGGATGACGATAGCCGAAGTTCAAAATCGCATTATGGAATAGGTCTTTACACAGCCGATACTATTATTAAGCATCACAATGGACAACTTATTTTGAGTAACGATGATATAACGGGCGGTGCTATAGTTACAATAGCAATTCCAGTCTGAAAAAGTGGACGAGATATATATCGTCCACTTTTTTTGCAAATCTTTATAAAATCTTCAAAAATAACCAGTAATATTTTGAACATGAAAGGTTGAACTGCTGATTATCCGAAGCAGGAGCTGTATTTAAGACTATTCTAAGAGATAAAAAATACAGACTAATTTACAGCAGTAGAATGAAAGGACTGAGGATACCATGAAAAAAAGATTACTTAAAAGAACTTTAATTTCTGCACTGATTGTCCTTTTACTTATTTTAATTATCTGGACTATCTGGTGCAATTCAGCTTTGATGATAAGTACAACTACTGTTTCAAGTAGCTATATTCCTTCTGCATTTAACGGGTTTCGGATTGCTCAAGTATCAGACTTGCACAATGCGGTATTGGGGAAGGATAATGCAGAGTTGTTACAAGCACTGTCCGAATATGAGCCAAATATTATAGTGATAACAGGAGATTTAGTTGATGCGGAACATACTGACATTGATATTTCTCTTGACTTTGCAAAAAGGGCTACTCAAATTGCAAGCACATACTATGTAACAGGTAATCACGAAGCCGGTCTGCCGCAGTATGACGAGCTTAAAACGGAAATGGAATCAATGGGGGTAGTTGTGCTTGAAGAGGCATCAATGCAATTAGAATATAAAGATGAGGTAATCACGCTTATCGGTCTTTCTGACCCAAGCTTTACAATTAAAGGAGATATGTTTGGAGAGGTTCCTGCTATGGTTGACACGAAATTGTGGTGACTAATCGGAGATAAAGATGATTACACTATTTTGCTTTCACACCGCCCAGAATTGTTTGAAACCTATGTAAATTGTGGTGTTGATTTAGTTTTAAGCGGTCACGCACATGGTGGTCAGTTCCGTTTACTGTTTATTGGCGGTCTGATTGCACCAAATCAAGGCTTGTTTCCCAAATATGATGCAGGTTTATGCACGAAAGGTGACACGAATATGATTGTTAGCAGAGGACTTGGCAATAGTATTATCCCCATTAGATTTAATAACCGTCCAGAAATTGTGTTACTGAAGCTTATTGCAGAATGATATAGTAAATGTACCGTAAATATAATAACTACTTGTGAAAGGCAGGCTACAATATGAAGCAGATAGAATGGATATTATGTCCTTTTTGTGGAAATAGAACCCGCAATAAAATCAGAGAAGATACTATATTGAAAAACTATCCTCTTTATTGTCCGAAGTGCAAGCAGGAAGTTTTGATTGAAGTCAAGGACTTACAAGTAACCGTCATCAAAGAGCCAGACGCATAAGACGCAGAGCCGATGAACTTGTGAGCAATCACAAGTTTATCGGCTCTGTTTTTTCATAACAAAGGTTATAAGATTTTGCAAGACATACCATGCTTTATTTACTCGCTGAGGTTTTCATCTCCCCATTGTTTCATGTGTTCAAAAACGGGAATGAAACTTTTGCCTAAGTCAGTAAGGTTATACTCCACACGGGGAGGTACTTCTTTATAGTCATAACGGGTAAGGAAGCCATCGGCTTCCAGTTCCCGAAGCTGCTTTGTCAGACTTGATTCCGTAATGTCACCGATATGCCTGCGAAGCTCTCCAAAGCGGTGTATATCCCGAAAGGCGATGTAATAGATGATTTCAATTTTCCATTTACCGCCCAAGATTTTCTGTATGGTAGAAACTGTTTTGCAGCGTTCAACAGCCAATGTACTTTTTTTCATTCCTGCCACTCCTTTCTGAAATAGTATAACACACCTTTTCTCAAAAATCAATGTACCGTTTCAATATAGGTACTACAAAAAAATACAGTACTTGTAAAATCATTGTACGCAAGTATAATTAGTATAGACTACAGAAAAGGAGAGGTGTTTATGCACTACACAGGAACAATTTGGCGACCGCCGTATGAAGCGGCATCACTTTTGTTAGAGGTAACGGCAGGCTGTACGCATCATAAATGCAAGTTTTGTACCTTGTATAATGATTTGCCGTTCAAATTCAGAATGTCCCCTCTGGAGGATATTGAGAGTGATTTACGGGAGGTTAAAAGAGCAACAAAAGGTTGGAACAGCGGGCGTATTGACCGAGTATTTTTGACGGGAGCTAACCCCTTTGTTTTGTCTTATGACAAATTAACTGCGATTGCAGAGCTAATCCGCAAATATCTCCCGTCAGTTACATTTATCGGCTCGTTTGCGAGGATTACAGATGTTACCCCTAAAACCGATGAGGAACTTGCCAAACTGCGGGCTTTGGGATATGACGGTCTGACAATAGGAATAGAAACAGGCGATGACGAAGCCCTGCGGTTTATGAACAAGGGATATACCTCGGCGGACATTATAGAGCAATGCCAGAGATTAGATGCAGCAGGCATTCATTACAGTTTCTTTTACTTGGTGAGCATTTCTGGGGCAGGTCGTGGAGAGATTGGAGCAAAATTGACGGCTGATATATGCAACCAGATACACCCTACGCTTATCGGGGCAAATATGCTTACGATTTATCCCGATTCTGAGCTTTATGCTGAAATACAGCGTGGGAACTGGCAAGAGGAAGGCGAACTTGAAAAATACAAAGAGGTACGGACGCTCATCGAAAATTTGCAGATACCGACCATCTTTGCGGCAATGGGAGCTTCCAATGCGTACCAGTTTCATGGGCAACTGCCGAAAGACAAGAAAAAGCTGTTGGCTTTTCTCGATGAAATCATAGAAAATGTCAGCGAAGAAGAATTACAACGGTATAGAAAAAGTGTTCATCATCTGTAAGTGAAAGGAGGGGCAATCATGCACTTTACAGGCAGAACTTGGCGACCACCGTATGAAGCTCATTCGGTCATCATACAGGCTACCTCTGGCTGCACCTATAACAAATGCAAGTTTTGTAGCTTGTATAAAAATGAGTGCTTCCGAATGTCGCCCATTGAGGAATTTGAGGAAGATTTAGCGGAGATAAAAAGCTATCAGCCAAACGCTCGAAGGATTTTCTGGACGGGAGCTAACCCGTTCGCAATGAGCTATGAAAATCTTAAACTACGGGCGTTGACGGTAAGGGACTATCTGATTAAGTGTCAGACAATGGCTATGTTTGCGAGCATCCGTGATATTAAAAACAAAGAGGTATGGCAGCTTAGAAAATTGAGGGCGATGGGTATTAACGGACTGAGCATCGGCGTGGAAAGCGGCGATGACGAAACGCTTGCCCTTGCCAATAAAGGATATACCTCGGCGGATATTCTGGAGCAATGCAGGAAATTG
>CAJUTV010000007.1:0-69241 GCA_910589305.1 uncultured Lachnospira sp.
GGTTTACTATTCTGCTATCGTTTTTTCGATTTAGCATTTATTTTCAAGGTTCAATCGTCAATTTGGAATCTATTTATATTTATGATTCCTTATTTCCTTTATTATAAGGGATATTTTTTAATCTAAAAATATAACTTACTATACTTTTTATATCTTTTAATATCCTCTATCTTGCCGCTTTTAAGAATCTCATTTGCACTTATAACGTTATCAAATATCTTTACACGATATTCTTTGTTATCTTGTCCACTTTTTTAACTCTCTCGCGGCGACTTGATTATATTATCACTCTTACATAATTATGTCAACTACTTTTTTATATTTTTTTTAATTTTTATAAAAAAAATTTTTAACACCGATATTTGCAAGCTATTTTGTTTATTTTTCTACTTATTTATCTGATTAATTACTGCTTCCTAGAGCTTTGCTTTAACAAAAATACTCTTGCTTAAACTATCTAACTATTATAGCAACAAAGTCCCCACTTATATCTTTGTAATATCAAAGTGATGGACTTTGTTGATGAGATTAAATTTTGCAAATGCCTAACATACGTACAAACCATTTTAAACTTATTTTTTATTATTTAAAATCTCCTTGTTTTGCTTCTTGCTTTTTATACTCTATCATATCCCATATTATAAAAACTACTTAACTTAATAAAAGACCTACACACAGATACTATTCCAAACTGCTATGTTTCTTTTTATTGTTCTTTTTAAACATAAAAACTTTGATAAAATTTTAATATATTAAATAACTATGAAAAATTAATAATTAAATTTATTTTATAAATTTAAAGAACTTAATCCATTTCTTATTATATCCAACTGCTATTGTTCACTTCTAAAAAAGGATGACATTTTCCTATTTTTCTGCTGTTATCTTTATAACAATTTAAAAAATTACATAAAGAATCTAATATGACCATTCAAATCTTTTCTAGTTAAGCGGATATTCGCAATCCGCTGCGCTACTTGCTTGGGTGTTTGACACCCTAACCTCATAGCTACTATCGTAACGCAAGTCCCCACCCCCACTTATGCCTTTGCAGCATTGAAGTGGGGGACTTCCTTGATGAGGTTAAAATAAAAAAAATTATAAAAACTATTTTTTATAATCTCTATAAGTATATAAGAAATTTTCTTATTATTATAACAATTAGAATCTGTCATCGTGACTCTACCTATATGCTATTAGGATAAAGGATAGAATATTTCATTCTAACTAAGTCTTTCTTTAAAATCCTGATATCCAAAATCTCTTACCGTATATAAACCATCTTTATCGTTATAAATCATTATTGATGGCAATCCTATTCCATTAAACGTATTATTTTTCACCATGCTATAATGCGCCATATCTGTAAATACTAATTTTTCTCCTGCTTTTAATTGATGATTAAACGAGTAATCTCCAATAATATCTCCCGCTAAACATGTATTGCCACCAAATCGATAAGTATATGCAAGCACACCTGGCATTTCAGAATGAATAATTATTGGACGATAAGGCATTTCAAGAACATCTGGCATATGACATGCCGCAGAAGCATCTAAAATAGCAGAGGTCACTTCATAAGATTTATTTTCATTATTTACAATAAATTTTTCTTTTTGCACAGACAAAACCGTTGCAACCAAAAAACCTGTATTAAGCGCAACTGCCTCTCCTGGCTCAAGATAAACTTGAACATCATACTTCTTTTGAATGTAATTAATACACTTTATAAGAAGTTCTATATCATAATCTTGTCGTGTTATATGATGTCCACCACCAAAATTAACCCACTTTATTTGTGGTAATGCCAAATATTTTGCAAATTTTTCTTCAACATGCCGTAAAACCCGTTCCAATGTATCTGAGTTTTGTTCGCACATCACATGAAAATGCAATCCGTCTATATTATCTAACACAGAAGCATTCCATTTTAACTCTTCTTCAAGTACATCTGCTGTTATTCCAAGACGTGAACCCGTACAACACGGATTATAAATTGCGTTTGGTACTTCTGCATATTGCGGATTGATTCTAATTCCACAACTGCAATTTGCTTGAATAGCAATATCTCTATACTTTACAAACTGTTCAATTGAATTAAAAACAATATGGTCACATAAACTTGCAATTTCATCAAATTCTTCTTCTTTATATGCCGGTGAAAAAATATGTGTCTCTTTTCCCATCTCTTCTTTTCCTAATCTTGCCTCATAAAGAGAGCTGGCAGTTGTACCACACAAATATTTTCCAATTAATGTATATAAAGAAAACATGGAAAACCCTTTTTGTGCCAATAATATTTTACAAGATGTCCTATCCATTACAGATTTTAAAATTTCTAAATTATGAATCAATAAATTTTCATCTACTACATATGCAGGTGTTTTAACTTGATTATAGTCTATCAAATCTATCGTTCCTCCTAAGTGAATGAATGTACTAATTATGGTAAATTTACCCTTATCTAAAACAAAATAGTATATTTTCCAAGAAAAAATGACGTTTTTCAGCTCTTTAACATAAAACTAATACCATTATTCTATTTATTTTTTTATATCATATAATCACTGTATTATACTTAACAATCAAAAAATACAAATTCATTTTCTTATCAATTACTAAAATAAATTTATCAAATACTCTTTTAATGATTCAATCAAATTTACAATATTAAATTAAGATTACAAAAAATTTCACTTTACTAACTGTGGATGGAAATTTTCAATCCATGGAAGTCCAAATTGATTTAATGCTTCCATAAATGGGTCTGGGTCAAATTCTTCGATATTATACACACCTTTTTTATTCCACTTTCCAGTCATCAACATCATTGCTCCTATCATAGCTGGAACACCTGTTGTATAAGATATTGCCTGTGAACCTACTTCTTTATAACATTCTTGATGGTCGCATATATTATATACATAATAGGCTATATCCTTTCCATCTTTCTTCCCCTGAAAAATGCAGCCTATATTTGTTTTACCCACTGTTCTAGGTCCTAGTGAAGCTGGGTCTGGTAAAACAGCTTTTAAAAATTGAAGAGGAATAATTTGATGTCCTTCAAAGTCAATTGGTTCAATAGAAGTCATACCAACATTTGTAAGACATTGCAAATGTGTGAGATAGCTTTGCCCAAATGTCATAAAAAATCGGATTCTCTTTATCCCTTTTATATTTAAAGCAAGAGACTCTATCTCCTCATGGTGTAATAAATACATGTCCTTTTCACCTACACCATCAAAATTATAAACTCTTTTTATCTCCATTGGTTCTGTTTCTACCCAATGACCATTTTCCCAATAACTTCCTTTTGCTGAAACTTCTCGTATATTAATCTCAGGATTAAAATTCGTTGCAAATGGATAACCATGATTACCGCCATTGCAGTCTAATATATCAATAAATTCAATTTCATCAAAATAATGTTTTGCGGCATAAGCAGAAAATACACCTGTAACTCCAGGGTCAAATCCAGAACCAAGAAGCGCTGTAATTCCTGCTTCCTCAAATCGTTTTTTATATGCCCATTGCCATGAATACTCAAAATGAGCAGTTTCTGGCGGCTCATAATTAGCTGTATCTATATAATTTGTTTTTGTTTTAAGACAAGCTTCCATAATCGTCAAATCCTGATAAGGAAGCGCAATATTCATAACAATATCGGGTTTCACTTTTTCAATCAGTGTCACCAGTTCATCCACATAATCTGCATCTACTTGTGCTGTGGTTATCTTTGTTTTTCCTGTTCCAATACCATACTTGTTTTCACAGACTTCCTTCAATGTATCACATTTTGATTTTGTTCTGCTTGCTATACATATTTCTTCAAATACTTCAGGATTTTGACAGCATTTATGAACAACAACGCCAGCTACTCCTCCGGCACCAATAATAAGCGCTTTTCCCATGACTCCTCCTAATCTACTTTAACTTTCTTATTTTCTCATTCTGTACCTAACAATTCTTTTACATATGTAGGAAGATAAAAACTCCCTTTATGTAAATCTGTATTATAATATCTTGTTTTTAATTGTAATGAATTCCATTCTTTTTCTCTTAAATCCTTTATTGGGTCATACTTTTTAGAAGCAAAGCCAAACAGCCAATGACCTGACGGATAAGATGGTATATGACACTGATAAACTGTACTATAAGAAAACACTTGCTGAATATGCTTATGTGCTTTTTGTACGGTTCTTGAATGTTCACTGTAATATGGACTCTCATGCTGATTGATAAGAATCCCATCATCATGGAGCGCTTTAAAACAATTACCATAAAATTCCCGTGTAAAAAGCCCTTCTGCCGGACCATATGGGTCTGCACAATCTACAATAATCAAATCATATTCATCTTTTTTCATTCGGACAAAACGTAAACTCTCCTCAAAGTGCATATGAACTCTCTTATCATGCAGCTTACATGATGTTTCTTTGAAAAATTCTAAACACATATCTGTAACATTTTTATCAATCTCTACCATATCAATATTTTTGATAGATTCATATTGTGTCAATTCTCTTATCGTACCACCATCACCAGCACCAATCACCAATACATTTTGAACGTTTGGATGCACTGCCATAGGCACATGTGTAATCATTTCATGATAAATAAATTCATCTTTTTGAGTAATCATCAACTCTCCATCAAGAACTAACACCTTCCCAAACTCTTCTGTATCAAGAATATCAATTCTTTGAAATTCACTCTCTGTACTTGCTATCTGATTTTTTACTTTCATAGAAAACTGCACATTTTTTGTGTGCATATCTGTATACCATAATTCCAATTCAGACCTCATTTCTGCTATTCGGCATTTGTGTCCACTACATTAATATTATCAACGGACATATCTTGAGTTCCTGTAACAAGGCACCCCTTTTCCTTCGCATATTGTATATAATGAATAATCTCTTGTGTTATCATCTCACCTGGTGCTAAAATAGGTATTCCTGGCGGATAGCACATGACAAATTCACTGCAAATTTTATCTGCACTATCCTCTATTGGTAAGGATAATTTTTTACTAAAAAATGCTTTCTGTGGCCCCATAACAATTGTTGGATTGATATATTCATGGTCAAACATTCCTGATTTTGTCCGTTCATGCAGTCTTTTCACTTCCGATAAAGCAGAAATCAGTCTTTCGATTTCTAACATTCTGTCACCGCCAGATATAATTGCCAAAATATTTCCAATATCACCAAATTCTATCTGTATTCCATAATCATCTCTTAATAAATCATAAACTTCTATTCCTGCTAATCCTATATCTCTTGTATGAACAGATAATTTTGTTCTATCAAAATCATAAACAAAATTTTTATCAACTAATTCATTACCAAACGCATAATAACCACCTAGTTTATTAATTTCTTCTCTGGCATACTCTGCATAATCTATCATTTTATTAGAATATTCTTTTCCATTTAAACTCATATTTTTTCTAGCTATATCCAAAGAAGACAATAATAAATAAGAACCACTTGTTGTCTGCGTCAAATTAATAATCTGTCTAACATAATCTGCATTTACTGTATTTCTTGTCAATAAGATAGAACTCTGTGTCAAAGAACCACCTGTTTTGTGCATACTGATAGCTGTCATATCTGCCCCTGCTGCCATAGCAGATATTGGCAACCTATCATTAAAATAAAAATGGGTTCCATGCGCCTCATCTGCTAATACCAACATACCATACTCATGTGCTATTTTAACGATACTTTTTATATCTGAACATATCCCATAATATGTAGGATTATTAATAAGAATCGCTTTGGCATCAGGGTTTTCTTTTATTGTTTTTTCAATATCACTTACAGACATTCCTAATGGAATGCCCAATCTTTTATTTACACCTGGATTCACATAAACAGGTATGGAACCATTAACCACCAACGCATTAATAGCACTTCTATGCACATTTCTGGGCATTATAATCTTATCTCCTGCAACTGCAACGGACATAATCATAGCTTGTACTGCTGCTGTGGTACCATTTACAATAAAAAATGCTTCATCAGCGCCAAATGCTTCTGCTGCCAAACGCTGTGCATCTTTAATAACAGACACTGGATGACATAAATTATCCAAAGGTTTCATTGAATTCATATCCAACTTAACACAATCTGTACCCAAAAATTCTTTTAACTCTTTATTTCCACGACCTCCCTTGTGGCCTGGTACATCAAAATGTGCCAATCTATTAAGACGCTGTTGTTCCAACGCTCTATGAATCGGCGTATCAAACTGTGACAGTGTTCTTGTTTCTTCCAACTCAAAAATCCGTCCTTTATCATTTATTCCCGTAAATCATCAGTCAAAAGAAAAATCATAACATTTGTATCAATATCTCTTTTAACTTCCACGAGGTTGAAATACCTCAAAATTAATATGAAAGTATTTCACTGTCACTCAATTTTAAAACTTTTTGCATTATATTTCAACTATATAATTTTACGTAAATTTTTACACTCTAAATAATGTACTCATAATTAAGTTATGGTCATAAATAAATGATAATAATCCATTGCTTCCAATGTCTGCCAATGCACTTGCTGCCCAATCAAATCTGCTACATGCTGTTACCAGAGCAAAAAGCAGCCATACTACTATCAATCCTTCTGCTATACCTAACAATAATCCCATTAATTTATTTACATCTTTTAAAACAGGGATTTTCTCAATTACTTTCGTTACTATAAACAATATTCTTACAGTCAAAAAAACAATTACAAAAACAATTACATATACAATTGCATTTAATGCCAAAGAAGCTAATCGAGCTGATATAATAGCCGCTAAAATATCACTTATTGAATTTATATCTGCAATCTGCAATATACTATCAGGAATCATAATCTCTTCAGCTTTTTGTGCAATACTATCAGGAAACTGCATTTTATCAACTATAAGTTCCATATATTTTGAAACTGTATCACCATACTCATTTATTTTAGTTAAATCTATATCATTTACGTTTAATGACTCTTCTTGAACAATATTATCATCTATCACATTTTTAAAAGAATCACTGTCAATAATCAGCTCAAAAATAGACTTATTTAATTTATCATAAACTTGTGTATGATTTCTAACAAAATTGCTTATCATTGGTGTTAAAAAAACACATGCGATTATCGTTACAAGCATTGCAGCCAGTGACATTACAATTTTAATTAGACCTTTATGCCACCCCACTAAAGCAAATAGTGCCAAAATCATAATGACAATTATCAACATTATATTCATATGTATTCTCCATTCCTTATTATCCAAATCATCTATGACTAAAAGCCATACCATTTTTAAGATAATTTTTCAATTGCTTTATTTAAGAAGTTTCAGCAGTTTAAATAGTATTATTAAAATTATTTCTTCAATCTGCACACCAATTTTTCTATATGCTTATTATTTGCAGCAATCCATTCTACACCAAAGCTTTGTATATTTTTAATATAATTTATCAATTATTATTTTATGCAAAATTATAACATGATATCATATTATTTCAAACGAATATTTTGTATATATTTTGAATTAACACATATATAATTTCCTCTGCTATTATGTGTCAAAATTTTATCTATTGGCAAATTCATTTGTATATCAGCCAATACTTTACCGCTAAAATTCATCAAACATAATGTAGAACTTGTATTCATTACAATTGTTTTGTTATCTAAAACAATATTCTCATACTGTGTATTAAATGATACCTTACTTACCATTTTGCCATTTGTATCATAAACTGCTAATTTATATATATCTCCTGTATCTGAGTTATCAAGAAGAAGTCCAATGTATTTATCACTAAAAATCACTTTTTGAATCTCATTTTCTATGGTTATCTCCTTAACTAAATTGGGATATTCATTAATATTATAAATACTGATAATATTTTCACCAATTGCTATAGCAGTTGTATTACCATAAAATTTTACATCGCCAACAATGGTATCATTATAATGATTAAATCCACCAACAATTCTTTGTGTTTCATTTTGTCCCACATCAGAAAAATTATAAAATACTACATTTGTCTTGATTTTTTCTCCACTAACATACAAATAGGATGCTATCAACTTTGTTCCATCATCTGAAATGCTAATATCAATCGGATACCCATCTCCAGAAAGAGATGTTTTAACACTATAGATTTTATCATTATTATAATTATATAAATTGATATAATTGGCATCATTATCTTCAAGCACAGCCGCAACAACACCTTGTTTAGCTACTTCAATCTGTGAAATGGTCATTGATGTGTCAACATTTCCTAATGCCCCTGCTTTATTAAACACATAAATGCTGCTGCCATTAATATCACCAACTGCAACAATTTCTCCACATGTTTTTATCTGCGGCTTTTGCATAGAATAAGTCTTGTCCCAAATAACCTCTCCATTCCTATTATGATAAGCTATACCATCATTGCTATATCGAATATATCCATCACCATAAACAGCATACTCCGCAGTTTCACTATCATCTCTATTTACAGAAGAAAGAACAGAATATGTTGAATATGTAATTCCATCCATAATATAATATAATATAATAACCGAAACAATTAAGATACCTGCTATCAATAATGCCATAAATGCCATTCTTTTTCTATGATTATTTAGTTTTTTCTTAAAGTCTTCATTTTCACCAGCATTATTATTTGTGGGAAATCTCACCACTTTTGCACTGCTATCTCCTGTGAATCTCGACTTGCCTGATATAATATCAGCCATGAATGCCACCTCATCTAAATTAAAAAGCACTTAACTTTTTATATAGAAATTAAATATCTATATTCTATTGTAATTATACATAAATAATAAAAATATTCAAGGAAGTTTTATTACTTGACCAATATATAATTTATTTATATCGTCTATATTATTATAATCTGCTACAACTTGTACTTTATCAATATTTCCATAATATGATTTACAAATACTTATAATAGTGTCACCTTTTTTAACAACATATGACTGTGGTTCTGTTAATGACACTACGCTTGTCTGCTTTGTCTCATCATTATTTTTAGTTGGTTCAGTGGGTTTTGTATTTTGTGTAGGCTTTGTAGTTTCTGTTTTTTGTGAAGTTTCAGATTGATTTGTACTGTCTGTTAACTTGGCAGTTTCAGATTGATTTGCATTACTAGGTGCAATAGAAGCTGTTGGAGTTGTTTTTTCAGATGTATTTGATTTTGTTTCATATACAACATCTACAGGAACGATACCATCAGACATAACAGGTTGTGTTCCCTTATTATTTAAATTGGATACTTGTTGAACAATTGTTGAAAGTGAATTATCTAATTTTTCCATTCTTTCATAATTTTGTACTAGATTAAATCCTATTACAACAATTGAAGCCATCGCAATAATACCAAAAAAATATGATGTGAAATTCCCTTTTCTTTTATACCGCATATTTTCTTTTTCTTGAATAATTGCCCGAATTGATTTTACAACATCATTGTCTTTGGGGTTTTCTATTGATTTCCTCTCCCCTGTTTCAAGCATATATTCCTGCATTTCGTAGTTTCTTTCATAAAAACATACATATCCGCTTTGTTTTTTTAGCCTGTCCTTTTCGTAAAGAAAAAAATTCATACTTCTTTCTTTATTATCAACAAGACATAATGTTTTTGTTCCGCTTAAAAAATTATTTTTATGAATTTTTGTAAGTTGTTTTATTTGCTCATTTGTTACCTCTGGCATTGCTGCAAACCAACCAACTATATGAAGTCCTGGAAAGAATTGGTCTATGTCCTGATATATACCTGCCCATATTTCATCATTAAAATGTATTTCACCTGTAAATCTTGCTTTAATTACACCTTTTATAAATATGCAGCTTTCACTTTTATTTCGCATATTTTCTCCAAGTAAAATTCCCGCTTGATTTTTGTCAGGTTTCTGGTGTGCAACAGAATTAATATATGTATATGCGTAATCTTCGATGTATATTTTTTTGTCAGAATCAACATCGCCAATTTGTTTAATATTCTTTGGCAACTTTATCTCTGACAACTCTCTGTTACCAGCATTACTCATGTCACATTTCCACCTTTCCAAAAGTATTCATTGGGGATAATAACACTTATAATTCAAAAATAATGGCGGAATTTGTCACAAATTACATAAAAGTTAAAAAAATTTTATTTTTTCATAAACAAAACTTTTACTCCTTACAAATAATGTACTTTTTATGTATTTTTACATATATAAAACAAACGCCTCTGAAGTATTACAGAGGCGCATAAACAACAGATACCATATTATATGTTCTTTTTTCACTTAACAAATATATCTTGTCTTGTAATGCCATAAACTAATGTGTTTCTCTGTACATAGCAATTGCATTGGCTATAGTCTTAGCTTTTGTTGTTTTCATAATCGTTGCCAACTCTTTCAACTTTTCCACATTCATAAATTCTTTTCCCAGATATGCTTCATAGTTTGTAGATATATATGCTCTTTGTTCCTTAATAAGTGAATCTAACTTTTCCATATCTGAATCTGTTTTTGCCAAATCATCTCTTATGGCATCAATACTGCTTTTATATCGATTTTGTATATCCATAATAATATCTTGTTTTGTAAAAGATTCAAACTCTTTTAAAGCAACTGTTTTTTTATTTTCTATATCAGAAATACTTTGATTGATTTCTTTTATTTTGCTATCATAGCTATCTAAACCATACATATCCTCATTTTTATCTGATTTAATTCCATTTTCAATCCTTTTAATTTTTTTGCCATTGCTTTTGATGTCCGACTTTAAATCTCTAACTTGAACAATGCTATCAATATGTGGAATTACCACTTTTGAATAGATGAATCTGCTTAAAAATGAGTGAATTACAATCAATACAAAATAATATATAACATAGACAAACTTTGGTATTCCTTCAATAAAACATAAAGCACCTGGAATGACTGCATAAAAAACAGCTAATAAAACAAAATATAAAAGTCCATCTATCAATCCATCACTGCAAAAAATTGAAAAAAACAATCGTTTGCTACAAAAAGCAGGTATTCCTTCATTTCTGTACAAATTTTTTATTTTATTTTTTAAGGCTTCATTATCATCTCTTAGCGCAACCGTTTCCTTATCAATTCTTTTGCGAACTCCTGCAATTTTAGCCTTATCTCGCTGACTTTGCACTTCTTTAAGCTTCTTTTGCTCTTCTAATATAGATTTATTGTAGCCTTCACTTACAGAATCTATGCCTTCCTTTAGCTTTGCAGCAATTTCATTTTTTATGTCCTTTTCGGCAGCTTCAATATTATTTGAAAGTTCTCTTGACATATCGGAAAGCCGCCCTCGTTTTGCTACTGCACTACTATGTTCATTAATATTTGCAATTATTTCCTCAAGCACAACAATGTCGCCTTCAAGTATATTTTGCTCTGCCATATTTCTCTTATTACTCCTAATTATTCTTGTAGAAGTTAATCAGACAGCCATCAAGAATTATTTTTCTCTCGTCGTCTGTAAGTTCATCCATCTTCAACTCAATTTCTTTCATATCTTTATTGACAACATAAGCCTTCATTTTAAGTTGTTTATCCTGAATCATCTTTTTAATATTTGGTATAAAAATATAATCGCCATTTTCAAATGGAAGGTCTCCCTTATCAATAATAAATGGAAGCATACCCCAATTAATCAAATTAGAACGATATCTTTTTGTAGCATATTCATGTGCAATATTTGCCCAGCCGCCAAGTACTTTTTGACAAGATGCTGCCTGCTCACGCGCTGAACCATCACCTGGTTTTACAGCAAATATGGTACTTCCTATACCAACATTTTCTTTTGAAATTTCATATGTTTCTTTAATTTTATTCATGATATCACGGAGCTCTGGGAGTGCTTCTTTCATACATTCTCCTGCTTCTCTTGCCTTTTCTGCTTTTTGTACTTCCTTAGCTCGTCCAACATAAGCAGGGTCTTTTCTTGATAAAGCAAATTCTGCAAGCCCTAATGGATTTGAACGATATGAAGAAGTTTCACCCGATGGAATCAGCTCATCTGTTGTTGTTACAGGATCATGTATTTCTGACACTACTTTTATAATTAAATTTTCTGGCAATTCTACCATCTGTGGCCAATCTTTAATATTTGGTCCAAACTGAATTTCTTGATTGGTATCTGCCACTCCCTTGCTGTCAAACACTCTATTTTCATATATTGATTTATCAAAATGATACGTTGGACCTGTAAATTCTACATCCATATCTGTTGCCGCTGTAAGATATCCTTTGTTTGCCGCTGTTGCTGCAATCGAACGGGCATCCATCAATGCAACAGATGAAATTTGTCCTTGCTGCAACTTAGAACCCTCTCTATTAGGGAAATTTCTTGTAGAATGTCGAATTGAAAAAGCATTGTTTGCTGGTGTATCACCTGCTCCAAAACAAGGACCACAAAATGCAGTCTTAACAATAGCACCTGTGCTAATCAAATCAGCCAATTTTCCATTTTTTGCAAGTTCCATATATATAGGTGTGCTTGCCGGGTACACACTTAAGGTAAATTCATCAGAACCAATCGATTTCCCTTTCAGAATATCAGCAGCAGCACATATATTTTCAAAACCACCACCTGCACAACCTGCAATAATACCTTGGTCAACATAAAGTTTTCCATCTCTTACTTTATTTGTCAATTTATAGTCAATAGCTCCATCAAGGCTCACCATCGCTTTTTTCTCAACATCATGTAATATATCCATAAGATTACTATTAACTTCTTCTATTGTATACGTATTACTTGGGTGAAATGGCATTGCAATCATTGGCTTTATTTTACTTAAATCTACATACACAACACCATCATAATAAGCAACATTACCTGGTTTTAACTCTTTATAACTATCTGTTCTTCCATGAATATCATAAAACTCTTTTATCTTATCATCGGTCTGCCATATTGATGAAAGACAAGTCGTCTCTGTTGTCATTACATCAATGCCGATTCTAAAATCTGCACTAAGATTAGAAACACCTGGTCCAACAAACTCCATAACCTTATTTTTCACATAACCATTGCTAAATACAGCACCAATAATTGCCAATGCAACGTCCTGAGGACCAACACCTTTAGCTGGCTCTCCTTTTAGATATATAGCAATAACCTCTGGCATATTAATATCATAAGTTTTATTTAAAAGTTGTTTTACAAGTTCTGGACCACCTTCACCCATCGCCATTGTTCCAAGTGCACCATATCGTGTATGACTGTCTGAGCCTAATATCATCTTACCGCCTTCTGCTAACATCTCTCTAGCATATTGATGAATAACAGCCTGATGCGGAGGAACATACACTCCTCCATATTTCTTTGCACAAGTCAAACCAAACATATGGTCATCTTCATTAATCGTGCCTCCTACTGCACATAAGCTGTTATGACAATTTGTCAAAACATATGGAATAGGGAATTTTTCAAGCCCTGATGCACGTGCTGTCTGAATAATGCCCACAAAAGTAATATCATGTGAAGTCATTTTATCAAACTTAATTTTAAGCTTTTCCATATTACCTGATGTATTATGATTTTCAAGTATCTTATATGCAATTGTATTCTTTGCAGCTTCTTCTTTTGTTGGCACTACATCAACCTTATTTGCTAACGCTCCCTGAGCTGCTGCTTCCTCAACTACGATATCCATTCCATTAATAAGATATGCGCCGCCTTTACTTAAATCAATATCAACCATTATTTACCTCATTTCTGTCTAAGACTCTTTTACTTTATCTTTTCTGATATTAACACTTTTAATTGCTCTATTGTTTTATCGTCAATTTTTCCAGGCATCCACTCCACATGAACATTATCACCTTTATATCTTGGTATAATGTGCATATGAAAATGAAATACTGTCTGACCTGCTGCCTCGCCATTATTTTGAACAATATTTAATCCATCTATATGTAATGATTCTTTCATTGCCTTTGCAATCTTAACTGCTACTTGAAATATATGTGATGCAGTATTATCATCCAATGAATAAATATTATCATAATGTTCTTTTGGCAAAACTAGGACATGTCCTTTTGATGCTGGACTGACATCAAATATAACTTTCACTACATCATCTTCATAAAGATGGTTTGTTGGTATAATACCATTAGCCAACTTACAGAATATACAATCATCCTTTTTCATAAAAGCCTCCATTCTAAATCATTATATTTACAATACTTCAAAACAAGTATATACTCTCAAATATAATAACTTAAAAATGGAATGATAGCAATAATAAAGTAATAAATCAAATTAAGAAAGGAACTTTACTAATGACACCAAAAGATTATAAAACATTGAGTATTGCCTCACATGAAATTATGAATAGACTGTCATTTATAGGAAGTGCATATCAGTACATCAGTGCACGATATCCTGAATCAAAAGAGTTCAAATTTTGGACTATTATGGGTGATTCTATTGGTGAACTAAACACACTAATGAAACGTACTTCAATATGCAGACATTGTGCATTTCCAGAAAAAAGTACCATCTCTTTAAAACAACTCCTTGACAATTTAAAAACAGCTCCAAACACTTGTCTAACAACTTGTCTTCATCCTTTTGATATTGTATGTCACTGTGATAAAGATGTTTTAATCAATGTAGATAGCGAACAACTTACCATTGCACTTTGTGAAATTATTATGAATGGCGCTGAAGCTAGCAATTTTGCTACAGTATATATTGATGTATCTATCCAAAATAATGATATTTATATTGTTATTTCTAATTCAGGTAATCTCCCCAACATACAATTACCTCAAACAATTAATCAAGATGACAACATATATTATTCTCCTGATGATATTAATATTTTATCAGAAGCATTTTATACAACAAAACCTGAACACTTTGGATTAGGTTTATATATTGCAAACTCTGTTATAAGCAGACATAATGGCACACTAAACATTAGTCAAGATGATAAAAATACATATGTTCATATTCAACTTCATGCAATTTGTACCCTTACATAATTTCTTTACTAAAACAGACAAGTCTAACATTGCTTAACAAATATAAGGCTTGTCTGTTGTCAATCAAAAATAAATTTAAAATGAAAATAATTCATCAAGCATTCTTAAACTTCTAAAATCGCCTTTTGCAGTTATATCGCCTGTCATAAACGCTCTATGAAATGTGATTTTTCCTTGTATGATACTGTCAAAAGTAGTTTTATTTAATTTTGCAATGATATCTGCATTTTTATTTTCTCCAAAATCTACAGATAAATCATCATGGTTAACATCCATTCTAATCACTTTATCTTTGTCACTAATTATAAATGTATATGCTCCAACAAAATTTAATCCTAAAACAAAATGATTTAAAAAAGCATTAATATAATAATCATCTCCACCATTTTCTTGGTCATTTAACATTTCTTTATAAATAGATGATAAGGATTCAATATCTTGCTTTTGTGTTTTTACAAATTCATCATTTGATGCATATTTTGATAATTGTTCACTTTCTTGAGGTGTAAATCGAACAACATCTTTCATTACTTTATTTTTAATGGATTGATTGCTTGAAGGCAGAATATCCTTTTTTTGTGAGATTGTCCTATAAATATTTTCTGCATAATTTTCTATTATCATGGAATATTTTTCATTAAATTCAAACTCTGTTGTATCATCAACATATGCACTCATTCCAAAAGTAGCTCTTCCTCCTATAATCTCCCACGAATTTGTTAAACTTAAAAGCACATCTTTTTCACCATACGTTTTTGATGTCACAATAGGAAACATATATATATTACTAATTTTACTCTTATCTGCATACAACCAGCAAGAGTCCAAAAACATCTGCATATATCCTCCCATACCTAACCATTCTACAGTAGTAGCTAAAATCACTCCATTTGCATCTGTCACTGTTTGTGATAATGCTGTAATTTGGCTTTTTTCTTCATAAAGATTATATCGTTCTACAGTTACATTTAATTCGTCTAAAACGTCTTGAATTTTATCTAAAACACATAAAGTCGGGTCATCCACAATTCCTCTTCCACCATAATATATATTAATTTTCATTATTTTACTCCTTATAGTGTTCGTTTAAATTATATATATAAATATAATCATACAGAATGAATATAGCATAATTATGAAATCATTTCAACCTTATAAGGCAATGTCGAAATAAGTACCAAATCATCTTTTTTTATCTCTTTTCGTTTATTCGCAATCAATCTTTCTCCATTTACATATGTTCCATTTGTAGAATTCATGTCCTCTATATAATAAATATCTTCTATTTTCAAAATACACATATGAATATGGCTTACAATTTTACTATTGATTACATAATTGCAATGTTCAGACATACTTCCAACAATACATGGTAACTTATCTATAACAATATCTTCTAAATTATCTTCTCCACAGTAGGTCATTTTTATATTTTTACTTTTACTGCTTTCTTTAAAATAATCAGATAATAACATTGTATGTTCCATACTTTGACTATCATCATTAACAGAGCAATCAACAAGATTATTTGTTAAATCATTTTCTTTAAAATCATTTTTCATACTACAAGCAGTGTTATCTATTATATTATTATCTGTACTATTATCAATCCTATTACATGTTGTATTTGATGATATTGTAAAAGGCTGTTTGACACTTCTTTTATTCATTTTTATAAAAGTATAATCTGGTATTTTTGACAATACTACCAATAAAACAGCTAAGCACACACATACAACCATAGGAACAATTCCGCCATAAGGAAGAGGGATAATTTCTGGTGCTAGTATTTTAACAACATTTAAAACAAATAAAACCACACCTATTCCTTTTATCATTGAAATTATATTTACTAAAGATTTATTTTTACATTCTACTTCATCTTCAATGATTTCTTGTGGTATCTCTTTAATAATAATCTCGTCATTTTCATCGTCTGCACTTGTTTCATTACATTGAATAGATACATCTTCCTGCTCATATAATAAATCACTTATCTTTATCATATCATATTCATGCTGAATAATTTTTTGATATATCTGATATATTTTTACTACACTTTTTTTGTCATATTCATGGTCAAAATGCTCAATAATAAAATCAAACAATTCTTTAATATAATTATCAAACGATTGACTTAAATTTGATTCAAAATCCATTTCATTACATATTGGAACATATGTAAACATTAATTTTTTATTTGTCAAATCAAGAAACAACATCTCTGGCGTAACCATTACTGAATCTAAATTCAACATATAATTATTAACAATCTGTGCCATAGCTTCAAGACTATTTAAAATCAATTCAATATCTTTCATTTGCAATTTATTAAATTCATATAGTTTACAAAACTGCTGCTTTGAAGTAACATTATAAAAATATATAGTTCTATTATTAATCGTCTTTATTGTTATTGGCAAAAAAATACTGATTTTATTATTCATTAACATTTTAATTTCATACTCGGCTTCTTCTGTAATATTACAAAATTCCATCTTCATATATCGTATATTATTTTCTTGTTCATATTGTACCTTATTCATCTTTAATTCAATCCACTCCTTTGTTTTGACACTGCATGAATTAATCGTATCATATCCTCTTGATTATCATTTTTATTTTCTTGTAATTCCATATCTTTTCTAAACTGATTATAATTATTTTGAACACTTGCATGAACAGAGATACACAATAAAACAATACTCACTATAATAATTGTAAAAATTGAAATAATAACCGAATTTTCCACAGTAAACGATGCTTTTAAACGCATATAATTGCCCCCAATGTACAAATACTTATATATGGTATAAAAGGAATTGTACTTTTTAATTGCACTTTTTTTCTTATATATAAAAAAAGATTTACTACTGCTGCCAATGTTATCGCCATACCAAAAACAACCATTGAAAAAATTATTCCTTTCACACAATTCAATATAAAAATCACTAAAATATCTGCCATTCCAAAACATTTTGTCCCTGCATTTATCCACAATAAAATACAGAAAAACAATATCCCAATAATCATATGTTTCAATCCATATAAATTAAAAAAACAAGAATAGCTTATAGATATACAAATACAAATAATTAGTTCCCATAAACGAATGGACTTATGTCTTATATCTTCTATTGACAATAAGAACAAAATTACAATAAGAATAACATTTAATAAATAGTTCTCCACAATATCTAATTTAGCCTCCTTTTAACTGTTTTATATTTTCTGTATTGAATCCTTTACAAACAATCAATAAAATATAAATCATTATCCGCATAATAGACATGCTCTTCTATCTTTTACGGAATCAATTGGCACTTGCAAGACCGTTCTTTTTAATGCAAAACAATTGTTGCGTCCATGATATTCTCTTCCAAATGGTGTGATATATACAATATTTCCATACCCCTGTTTTTTACAAGATGAACATTCATAATACTTTGCACCATTTTCATTCCTTGCAGTCCCCACTTTATCAATAGAAATTTGCATAATCGTAACTACTAATGAAGAACATTGCCTATTTTTATGAAACACATCACTATTTTCAGTGATATATACTTTTTCATTCTCTATATCACAATCCTTTTTCCATTCCCTGCTTTTATCCTCTCCAAGCCAAGCCTCAATGGTATATGTATGTGTTTGTTTTAAAACACCAATGCCAAATATATCAAAAGGATTTCTCATACGATAAGTAATATCAACATTTAAAATACTGCTGTCACTAGACCTATCTGCTAATACTATAATTCCTGCATTGCCACCAATAATATTATGACTTGAAGTATAATTATACCCTAAGTAGCCCAATAAACTGCTATATATTGAGGCAGATGTAACTGCTCCTGACAAACGTGCTATACCTGTTTGATACTTTAAAGCATGATATGCAGCCTTATCTATATCACATCTTACATTAATAAACTGTAATATATAAATTAACGTTAAAACTGCATATAGATACAATGGTATAACTAAAGAAGCTTCCACTGTTGCAGCAGCAGGCAACTTTGTCTTCATTTTATATATATCCATACTGCTCACTTCTTTCACATAATTGTTTCTCACCATATTGTACCCCTATCGTTCCTGTTGCCTGATAGACATACCTGTTCATTCTAAAATCAACATCACCTAATGCTATTATTCTCAGTTCCATTACACTCATTGTTCTAAACAATTTTAATGTTTTATCCATCGTCATTAATAAAATGGTCAAATAATCTTTATAATTTAGCTTTCCTTCGCTCCATCTTTTAATTGATGTTGTTTTATCTGCATTATTATTTTGCTTTGATAATTCAAAATTAAAAGAGAGTAAACTTTGCAACGATAATTTCCAGTCCTCTTTTGTTTTTAAAAGATTTAGTTCCTCTCCATCAAACAAACGACGTATATCTATCATACTTTCTCCATATGCCCATACTCCCATAATTAAAAATTGTGCTGCTTTAATAATTGCTGCATTTCCCGTAAATCCCATTAAACTTATTGCCAATGCTTGTGCCTGATTTCGTTTATCACTATCTGCTATAATATGTGCTATATTTACTCCTTCTCGCAAAATAGATAGTTTTAATATAATTTGTGAAATATTTTCTTTATCACTTTTTTGACCAGCTATAATATACTCTAATGGATACCTCAAACTACACCATAAATCACTTTGATTATGCTTATCTTTTTCTATATCTGTAAAACACATAAACCGATTTACAATATATTGATGAATCAAACCTTCATTTATTTTATTTTCTACGTTAAAGTCTTCCTTATTGTTTGTTGTATTCATATATGTTTCTGCTAAATCATTATAGTTATAACTGCCATCACTCAATGAATAATCAGCTAAAACAATTTCAGCAATACTTTTTGTCAATAATTCTTTAAGCTGACTGATAACGCCCATACCTTTACTATCATTGTCAAAACAAATATTGGAATAATCAATTACTAGTTTTTTATTGGATATACCTTGTATTTCTTCTCTTAAATTATAATATTGTATTTTTAGTTCTTCCCATTCTTCAGGTTTTATATTTTCTAATGTAATTCTTTTAATGCTTTCCAATATTTTATTGGTGTTATTTAATATACAATAATTATCATTTAAATTTTTCCACAAATCCTCCACAAAAAACATCTCAACAGCTTTTGTTTCACCTTCTTTAAAGCCAACAACTTCCTCAAGCAAACTATTTACTAGCTCTGTCTCTAATATATCTTGTGCATCTTTTATATTATTTTCACATTTATCAACAAGTTTACATATGTTTTCTTTACCTGAATTATATTCTTCAATAATATCCATTGCCTGTCTGCTTTTTTCTTTTACTGAAAGAATAACATTGCTTAATCGCTCTATATGATTTTGATACATAAATAAACACAAGTTTGCTTCACTTGTATTATTTTCTGTCAATGATTCACTATATAATTCAATACAATCTATCAAATCATCAATTAATTTATTAACATTTACATATCGATTTTGTGATAATGTAACACAATGATATACATTGCTATTATAAATAGACACTGCATCCATAGATAGCTCTTTTAAAATTATCTGTTTTGCAAATCCGCTTTGCACCAATTCTGGTAAACCATTAGAAAGAATCATTCCATTGTTATCTATTTTTAGCCCTTCAATCAACTCAATTAATTTTAAAGCGGATTGGTCTAACATAACCACTTTTTCGTCTAAATCCATTATTTCATCTGTAAGTTTTTTTAATGTATCTGACTTTTTTGTAACTTTATCAATATTGCCAATTTCATTTATTATATCTAAACATATTCCATTTTTCATATATAACAAAATTTGTTTTTCCAAGCCTTCTCCATTGTTATCTGTCATATATTTTTTATCTTGAATATATGATGAACGATATTGAATATCATTAACATTTGCCATTCCATCAATATTATTTCTAGCATAATATTCAAATTTCTCATCACTGCACTGTTGATTACTTAGTGCCAAAATATCAAACTCATCCTGTAATTGATTATGATAACCAGCAAATACAGACTCTATAGACATTCTTGTACTCATATCCAACTCAGCAAACATTTGTGTTTGTTTAGCATACCGAACACATGTAACAATTAATGATACAACTACCATTAATGAAAGAGCTGCATAGATTGTAACTTGCCCTGAAACTTTTTTAGCACTTACCATTAGACCTGCTTTGCTTGACTGCTCATTTTAGAAACCAATGTGCTAACTAAGCTAGTTATTTGCTTTTTAAAAATAACAACTAAACTTACAAGTACAATAATAATCAAAACAATTTCTACAACCCCCATTCCGCTCTCATCTTCAAGTCCTATCAGTATATCTTTTATTCTCTTTTTTAAATTTTTGTTAACTAACATTTTCATAGCCATTTCCTTTCCATAACTTACAATATTAATATTACTGTTATAATTTTTTATTTATATTAAATTTACATGTTAAAATTAACTAATGCAGGATACATAATAACAATCATCACTACAAGCAATATCATTATCATAGGAATTAAAAGTTTTGTTCCTGCTTCTTCTCCATACCTCTTAGCTTGATTTTTTCTTTCTTCAAATGCTTCTTTTGTCTCTATCTCTAGCATAGACAATAATTCTCTTGAACCTTTTTTCAAGTTTTGTGCTAATAAAGAACTAAATTTCATATATTCTCTAACGTCACATCGATTGCCAAAATCTTGATATACATTTAATTCTGAAACGCCTGATTTTAGCTGATTCATACTTTCTGTCATTTCTTCATAGACAACATTTGATTTTATATTTTTATAACGTTTTTTAAATTGATACTCTTCTACGATTTTTTCCCAAGCTTTTCTCATCGTCATACCTGCACCAATAAGTAATGTAATTTTAGCAATCATCTCAGAATAACTATTTTTTAATGCTTTTTTTCTGATATCTACTCTTTTTTTCTGTTTACTTTTTTCTCCAAAAATCACGATTATAACAGCTGCAATTCCTAACATTACAATAATTAAAACATTACTCCAATCTGCTTTTTTTTCATATGTAATAGGTACCCCATCTATTTCTTTTGGCAAATAAATATATTCTTCTTCCCTATCATTTCTTTTGGCAAATTCAAGATTTTCACTTATTTTCTTTGGATAATTTTTTTCATTTAAATCACAAGATTTCACGGTCATCTCATAAGAATACTCTGCACTATAGGATTCATATTGAAGAATTGCTGTCAAAACAACTTCTACACACTCATCTTTTTCAAACAGCATATTATGTACAACACCATTTTCATCTATCACTTCATAATTGTCAGATAACCATTGGATTGTTACTGGATACTTATCAATTGATGAACATAACACAACATCACTTGTTATATTATCGATGGCACTGTTCTGTCCTAATATTGTATCTTCAAGTATTTTTGAAATCTCTGAAAAAATAGCAGAAATTTCTTTTGCTGTATATACTTTAGGCTCAATACAAATAGATGTATTAAATTTTTTTCCTTGTACAGATACTTGCATATCAAGCTCTTTTTCAACCTCACTATAATCAGGTCTTTTTAAATCTTCTATTGTTATTGCATTTTCTATACAATTTTCATAAACATAAAAGAATGAAAATACTATTGTACATATTGCAATAACTATTAATTTCATTCTATTGCTTCCATGTTTTTTATTGTTAAAATCAATCTTATCTTTTAAATTATTTATTATATTTTTATTAAATATCAATTTCTACAATCCTCTTTGCAAACCATACAGCAATTACATAAATAAAAAGACATATTGACATCACAATAATTCCTGCAACATTACCATATAACGATGCTAAAAATTCAGGCGATGTTAGTCTTAAATATCCAATCATTGCAAACGGCATAATTTGCATAACTTTAACTTCCATCTTTTTTCCGCTTATAATTGTCTGTATTTCTTGCTCCACTTCTGCTTTTTGCCGAATAGTCGATGCTGTGCTTCTAATAATTTCAATCATATTTCCGCCGCTTCTCTTTGCATATTTGAATATATTAGCAAAATACTCAATATCTTCAACTGCACTATTATCCGCAAATGCACACAATACCTCCTCAATATTTTCATTATTAGAAATTTTTGCAACGATTTCTTTAAACTCCCTGACAATAATTGCTTCTTTTCCATACAATATCTTTAATTCTTTTAATGCTTCTTTAAATGAATTTTCTATAGAATATCCTGCATTTAGAGCAACCGACACTGATAACATAGCATCTTTAAATTCTTTACATAGTTTTTGTCTATTATCCTTTATCTTTATCTTTTTAGAACTTTTTACATAAAAATAAATATATGGACTTAACAATACACCAAGATAGATATTGTCAAAAAATAGATATGCCGCAATAAGGATATGTAACATTCCTGTTAAAATCCAAAATAGATAATAACTATTATGAAATTCCTGCTGCAAACAACTTTTCTTTATGTATAAGTTCTTTTTGGGTTGAAACAAGCCCTCCAAGTACTTTGCCATCTTTTTCACCTGTTTCTTTAAATTCAAATAAGGTATTATATTGTACTTCGCCATTTTGAAGTCCTGCAATTTCAACGATTTTCATCACTCTCCTTGTTCTATCTCTCAATCTTCCAAGATGAATTATAATGTCAATTGCTGACACTAATTGTTTTCTTACTGCTGATAATGACATATCCATTCCCATTAATATCATTGTTTCAAGTCTTGACATCATATCTTGCGGACTATTCCCATGACCAGTTGACAAACTCCCATCATGTCCTGTTGTCATTGCCTGAACCATATCCAATGTCTCATCTCCGCGAACTTCTCCTACCACAATACGGTCTGGTCTTAAACGCAAACTAGCTTTAATCAAATCTCTTATCGTAATTTCATTTTTTCCTTCAATATTGGCTTTTCGAGACTCTAACCGCACAAGATTGTCAATATTTTTAATTTGTAATTCTGCTGAATCTTCAATTGTAATCACTCTTTCATCGCTAGGTATATAATTTGACAACACATTTAAAAATGTTGTCTTGCCACTTCCCGTAGCTCCTGAAATAAATATGTTATATTTTGCTTTTACTGCTTTTTCAAGAAATTCAGCGGCTTCCTGTGTTACAGAATGAAGTTTAATAAGTTTATCCATTGTAAGTGGGTCATCATAAAATTTTCTTATTGTTATCACAGGACCATCTATTGCAATAGGAGGCAGTACAATACTGACTCTTGAACCATCATCAAGCCTTGTATCAACAATAGGTATGGATGTATTGACAATTTTATTTGACAATGCAGCAATCTTTTGTGCAACATCTTCTAATTTATCTGTTGTTTCAAAATGCTTGTCCCACCGCTGCAAATTACCATTTCTTTCAATAAAAATATCTTTACTTCCATTAATCATAATTTCTGTTATAGAATCATCTTCCAAAATTTCTTGTAATATATCTAATCTTCGTATAGCATTAAACACAGATTCTTCAATAATTTCCCTCTGTCTTAATGGAATAATATAAACCTTGCTCTCCTCCTGCACACACTCTTCTATAACATTACGCAAATCCTTATCATCAATATCGGTTGACATATCTAGTTTTTCATAAACTCTTTTTTTTATTCTTGAAGTATAATTTGACGTATCATACAATTTTAATATTTTTCCTCCTTATGATTTATTTAAATTTTCTTATTTATTTTACATTTGCATTATTTATAGACAATACACTTTCTAATAATTTTTTTACATATCGATACATACCACTCGTTGTTATCTTGCTTATAAAATCTTTATCTACAGCATTTTCGCCTTCTGGCAGACGTACTTTTTCTATAACCTTAATCATTGAATCCACGCCCATACTATAATAATAAGATTCCAATGTACTAATTTTTCTACAAGACAAATAATCATTTTTTATAGGCATATATACCACATTACAACATTCCATAAGTCTCCATGACTGTCTTATTGCTGTCGATATATCTAGTACAATAATTTCATATCCTCCGCCTTTTCCTACACATTCTATAAATCCAACAATATCTTCTATTTCCATAAAAGAAATATCTTCTGCACAAATGACAGGCGTAATATAATCTATTCCTTCACAACAATGAATTGTGCTGCTAATCTTTTCGTAGGATTGTTGTTTCCCTTGTCTATAATAGTAAAATGCATCAGATAGCGTTGTTCCATTTTCTGAGGTAAGAATTTCATCTAACCCAGAAAATTCTTCAAGATTCATATATAAAACTTTATATTTTTCTGATATTACTTTTGCAATATTTAACGCAAACGCTGTTCTTTGTTCTACATAAACTGGTGAATATATACCTATAATTTCACGAAAATCGAGTTTTCCTCTTGCCTGCAATTTACTGTTTTCAATTACTTTTTTAAATATTTTATCAATGGATTGATATCTAAATATTTCAACTGTATTTTCACCATATATACACGAATCTTCAGCTACAAATGAATTTTCTGTTAATACATAAAGCTGTCCTTTAAATAATTTTTCCAAGTCTTTAAAATATCCATTTTGACTTATAACCATTACGGCAGGATTATTATCTAATAAATATTTTTTTAATTCTTCTCTGTCTGTAAATAACAATACACCAAAACTTGACTCTGCCCGTTCACTAAACCCACTTAATAATTTTCTGGCATATACCTCATTACTATCATATATAATGCAGGTATTATTCAAATAAAACCACCTCCTGCCAACACACTTTTAACATCCCTAAAACAACTCCTGCTGCAATTGCAAGACTATAGTGCATAATATGTACGTTCATTCCATATTTGCTCATATTCTCACATCTTTTTAACACCATTCCCAATATTCCTAAAATTCCTCCTGATATTAAAGAATATAACAATACATATTTAACAAGCTCTATCCCGCCTAATAAGCCTATCACCCCCATTAACTTAACATCTCCAGCACCTACTGCTTTAAACACATACATCATAAACATTCCAAAAAATCCAGCCAAAAGACCTAAAATTGAATCTTTTATCCATATATCAATTGATGACAAAAAGTCCTTCTTTATAACGATTCCATATAAAAGATATATTCCAAAATATACGGCTGTTATCATTACTCCAAAAGCTATTATTTTGTTTGATATCTTGTACCTCAAAAGGTCATCATAAACTGCCATTAAAACAATGATAGTTATCAGTTCCATAGTGATAATATTCATTTAAAACTACTAAAATCTCCTTTCCAAAATTTGTATAAAATAAAAATAATTTGACTATAATTAAAATAAATCACTATATGCAAGAATTATATAGAAATGAGGTTTAATTATGGGATTAATAAAAAAGAAATCACCGCCAGCTACTTACAATGAAAAATATCTGAGGGACGAAATAAAAATGACTCAAAATGCAATCAACATTGCATATTCAAACTTCAATAATGCAACAGACCCAGACTTAATTGACTGTTACATTTATCAGCTGAACTCTGAGCAAAAAAGATACAAATATCTAATTGAAAAAGCTCGCGAATGTGGAACTTTATAAATCGATAAAATGCACTGTACTTTTTATATACTTGTTATTTATGATGTATTGTGTTAGAATAATAACATATTCATTTTTGTATGTCAATACTAAAAATTTATTTTTTATACATTTATTTACTTATATTAATTTCAAGCAGTTATTTGCAATTTGCTTTGCTAGTTGTTTATAGCCTCATTAAACATATTTAATTCTTTCCTGATGAGGTTAAATCATTCTTTTATAAATTTATAACCACAAATGTTTATCAATAAAATTTATTTTTATAAAAGTAAACTAACTATTTGATTATATTTTTATATGTGAGAAAATGCCAATAAACTCTGAATTTTCAGAATGTATTGGCATTTTTTATTTTAAAAAATATCTTATATTCCATAATATTTATTAATACAAAAATATAAAATAACTATATTTTATAATATCAATTTAAAAATTTTATCATTTTAAAAATATTCATTAATGGTTTTTGACTAAAGAAAAAATAAGAACAAAAATTTTCAAATGAGAATAAGAATATAAGGCATAAAACAGGCAGATGCCCAAATAACGAATCTGTCTTTTTAAATTATTAATAATATAACCTCTACAAAAAGCTAATATCCTATATGAAAAAATCATATTAATTTTAAATAATAGAAAAGCAAGGAAAAAAAGATTCCTTTGGGCAAAGCGGATTAATGAGGTTAAATTTTAATAAAATAATGGTATTCCAGAAAACAATCTATTTAAGTAAATATTTTTTCATTACAATTTAAAAATATAAAATACAAAAAACCCCTTGAAAGAATACTCTCAAGGGGTTTATAACATCTTTTATTCTGTATATAATTATCTCTTTGAAAACTGTGGAGCGCGTCTTGCCGCCTTTAAACCATACTTCTTTCTCTCTTTCATACGAGAATCTCTTGTAAGGAAACCAGCCTTCTTAAGGGATGGACGATACTCGTCTGAATCAACTTCAAGAAGTGCTCGAGAGATACCATGTCTGATAGCACCTGCTTGACCAGTATATCCACCGCCATGTACATTGACAATAACATCATACTTATCAATTGTCTGTGTAAGTACTAATGGCTGCTTAACTACAACCTTCAATGTCTCAAGACCAAAGTAATCATCAATGCTTCTCTTATTTATCGTTATTGTACCATTACCTGGTACTAAATATACTCTAGCAATACTGCTTTTTCTTCTACCAGTTCCATAGAACTTTCCGTTTGCCTTTTTAGCCACTGTTATTTCCTCCTTAATAGTTCTTGATTAAAACTTTAATACTTCTGGCTTCTGAGCTGCTTGTTCATGGTCTGGACCAGCATATACATGAAGCTTTTTGTACATTTTTCTTCCCAAAGGTCCCTTTGGTAACATTCCCTTAACAGCAAGTTCAACAACTCTCTCTGGCTTCTTTGCCAACATCTCTTTGAGTGTTGTCTCTTTCATACCGCCAACATAACCTGAGTGATTATAGTAAACCTTTTGGTCAAGCTTCTTGCCTGAAACTCGAATCTTACTTGCATTGATAACAATTACATTATCGCCGCAATCCATATGAGGAGTAAAAGTAGGCTTGTTCTTTCCTCTTAATATAGCCGCAACCTGTGATGCCAAACGGCCTAGTGTATAATCTGCAGCATCAACAACATACCATTTTCTTTCAATGCTTGATGCAGTAGCCATGTAAGTTTTCATTGGTTTTCCTCCTGAAATAATCTTAAAAATCAAACATATTTATTACTGGTTACCAAATGTCCAAAAGCAACCATATTAAAATTGATATTTTTATTATAAATGTTTCTTCGGGGCTGGCAAAACATTTAATACTGGTAAATATTCAACTGGGCGTACTTTTCCACGCCACATTTTGAAATTATATAACACACAACCACGCGTGTCAATAAAAATCAGTAAATTTCTGTAATAAAAGATTAAAAATATTTATCTCTTTATTTATTACACAATTTTATCTCCATTAATGTTAGTCCTTGTGGCGGAGCTGTCTGTCCGGCGGCACAGCGTTCCTTTTTTTCTAACATATCAGCAACATACTGCGGCAAAAATTGACCTTTTCCTACTTGTACTAGAGTTCCTGCTATAATTCTTACCATATTATAAAGAAAGCCATTGCCTGTAACACTAATTTTTACCAGATATGTATCATCTAATACAGCATTGACGCTTTCTGTTAAAATTTTAATGGAATAAATTGTTCTAACAGTATGTTCTGCTTGTGTTCGTACACAACAAAAACTTTTAAAATCATGTTCTCCAATTAAAAAGGCTGCTGCTTGTCTCATAGCCTCTATATTAAGATTTCCTCTTACATGCCATGCACAATTATGAAATTGCGGCAGTTCTATTTTTGATTGTAAAATAACATACTCATATGTTTTTATTGTATCGCAATGTCTTGGATGAAAATCAACAGCCACTTCACATGAATAAAGCACTCTAATCTCTGGCGGAAGCCATCTATTGATTGTATATAAAAATCTATCTGGCGGAATTGTTGACTGTGTATCAAAAACAGCAATATTGCCATAAGCATGAACGCCTGCATCGGTTCGGCTTGCACCTATCACCTGTATATTTTCACCTGTAGCCGCATAAATGGCTTTATTTAACTCTCCTTCTATTGTAGGAGCATTGGGCTGAATCTGCCACCCGCTATAAGAAGTCCCATCATATGCTACTGTCAACATGATACGTTTCATTTTTTCCCCATTTCTGCACTATTTTTGCACAATGAATTAATTTTTTAACAACTTTCTATCCAATAATATACAAAAACAAATCAAATACTATTTTTTGCTGACTTCTCCCACTACCTGTAAAAATAAAAAACTTTGCCATTTTACTTAAAATGAATCGATTTTACAAACCTTTCATATTGTAAAGCTTATCACAGAAAAATATTTATTACAATAACTATAATAAGATATACTGTCAATATTAAATAACCAACATAATCATTTTTGTGATATGTCAAAGGCTTCATTTTCGTTCTTCCCTGTGAGCCATGATAGCATCTTGCCTCCATTGCCATTGCTAACTCATTTGCCCTTCTAAACGCTGACACAAACAACGGAACTAAAATCGGTATCATTGCCTTTGCGCGTTTAAGCACATTGCCCTGCTCAAAATTAGCACCCCTTGCCATCTGTGCTTTCATAATTTTATCAGTCTCATCAATTAGTATAGGTATAAATCTCAATGCAATTGACATCATCATTGATATTTCATGTACAGGAACTTTAATTTTCTTCAAAAATCCCATACTTTTTTCTAAACCATCTGTCAAATGGTTTGGTGTTGTAGTAAGTGTCATAATAGAAGAACCCATAATCAGATATATCAGTCTTACCACCATAAATACAGCCTGATAAATTCCCTCTTTTGTTATTGTAAGCTTCCAAACTTGTACAACAACTTCCCCATCTGTTAAAAAAAGATTAAATGCAGCACTTATAATAATAATAATCAGAATTGCTTTTAATCCTTTTACAATGAATTTTAATGGTACTTTTGATATCTTTATAATTGTCAACAAAAATATGGTAATAAACAGATAAGCCCATATGCTTTTTCCTGCAAACAATGATATAATAAATACAAATGTCCCCATTAATTTCACTCTAGGGTCTAATCCATGTATTAGAGAATCTGTCTGATAATATTGCCCAATGGTTATATCTCGAATCATGTTTATCCTTTCTTGACATGCTCTTATGTCCAAAAATATATAACAATTCAGCCACGCCTTTTCCAAAGAAATCTATAGCTTTTTACTCTTAAAACAATGCTTGCTTATAATCTGATTAACACTTTATAACATTTTTTATAAACAAGTCAAACACTCAAAACAGACCTTCCTGATAAGGTTAAATTCATTATATTTTTCCCAACGCTTTTAATATAGAATTTTTTGCATCTTCTATCGTAATAGCAGAAGTATCTACATCAAGTCCTGTCTGCTTTAAATCCTGCATAATATAGGTTACTTGTGGAGCTGAAAGCCCTATATTTTCCAATTCTTTATAATGTGCAAACACTTCTCTTGGCGTTCCATCATATGTCAAAACTCCATCATTCATCACCATAATTCGACTGACATAATTTGCGACATCTTCCATACTATGTGACACTAAAAGAACAGTAATGCCCATCTCATCATGCAGTTTTTTTACACAATTTAATATCTCATCTCTTCCCTTTGGGTCTAGTCCAGCCGTTGGTTCATCAAGAATCAGCACTTCTGGTTTCATTGCAAGAACACCTGCAATGGCTACACGTCTTTTTTGTCCGCCTGACAAATCAAAAGGAGATTGATAATACAAACGCTCATCTAGTCCAACAAGCCGCAACGCCTCAAATGCCCGCAGTTCCACTTCTTTTCTCGACAAGCCAAGATTTTTAGGTCCAAAACATACATCTTTAAATATATCGGTTTCAAATAACTGATGTTCAGGATATTGAAATACAAGACCTACCTTACTTCTCAATAGATTCATATTGTAATCTTTATCGTATATATCTTGTCCATTATAATAAATCGTGCCTTTTGTTGCCTTTACCAATCCGTTTAAATGCTGTATCAATGTTGATTTTCCTGAACCAGTATGCCCTATCAATCCGATAAATTCTCCATCTTTTATCACACAGCTTAGATTTCGTATAGCATGTTTTTCAAACCCTGTTCCTATCTCATAGGTATAATCAATTTTATCAATAATGATAGGCATGTTACACACCTCCTGCAAGAGCTTTTATCAACTCTTCTCTAGTCAATATACCCAGTGGAATGTCAAGCCCTGATTTGCGCAGTTCATATGCTAATTCTGTAACTTGAGGCACATCAAGTCTTAACTTTTTTAATTGTTCTACCTGTGAAAAAATGTCTCGTGGTTTACCTTCCATAACAACTTTACCTTTATCCATCACAAACACTTTATCTGCATGGATAACTTCTTCCATATAATGTGTGATTAATACAATAGTGACGCCCTCTTTTTTATTAAGCTGTGTTATAACATTTAAAATATCTTGTCTGCCCAATGGATCTAACATAGCCGTCGGTTCATCTAAAATAATACATTTAGGCTTCATTGCCACAATTCCTGCAATCGCTACACGCTGTTTTTGTCCGCCCGATAATTTATTTGGTGAGGCATTGCGATATTGGTACATGCCCACCGCTTTTAAACTGTCTTCTACTCTTGTCCATATATCTTTTGTTGGAATACCAATATTTTCTGGTCCAAATCCTACTTCTTCATCGACAAGTGTGCATACAATTTGATTATCTGGATTTTGAAAAACCATTCCAGCCGTTTGACGCACATCAAGCACTTTATCTTCGTCCGACGTATCCATGCCATCAACCCACAATGTTCCCTCTGTTGGTGTAAGAAGCGCATTGATATGTTTAGCAAAAGTAGATTTACCTGAACCATTATGTCCTAATATCGCAATAAAATCACCCTTTTGAATATCAAGATTAACATTATCAACCGCCGTGATGATTCCCTCAACATTGCCTTCTTCATCTCTTTGAATATACTCAAATGTTACATCTCTTGCTTTTATAATACCCATATTTACTGCCGCTCAAAATATAAACAAATGTACCCTATATTAAGACGTAAAAAATGTTTATAAATATTTTTATTGTTTTAATATATATAATTTTGGATACTTTTCTAAGCAGCGCGCTCCTTTCTTTTTTTAGTACTTGTACTTTCTTTCAAGTTCTTCATAAAACAAACAAGATTTGTTTTAAACTTGCTGATAGATTAAATTTTCTTATTTTACTAAAAATATTACAAATAACTCTTATCAATTTATTTTATAAACTTATTGATACATTGCTATTTGCTATTTTATAAAAAAGCGTGGATATTGAGCTAATTCAATATCCACGCACAGAGTACTTTTCTATATTATACCAACTCAAGAAGCACTTCCATTGCTGCATCGCCTTTTCTTAAACCAATCTTAACAATCCTTGTATAACCACCCTTGCGGTCAGCATATTTAGGTGCGATTTCATCAAACATTTTGTTTGTAAGGTCAACAACCTTTGTGTTTCTCTTTCTTCCAGCCTTTTCTTCTGGAACTTCTGTTACCTTGTAAAGAACTTTATCCATCTGCTTTCTTGCATGAAGCTTAGAAGGCTTATCTTTCTTGATTTCTTTTTCAACAGTCTCATATACAGTTACTTTTTTGCCATCAACAACTTCCTTAACTCTCTTGCCTTCGCTGTCTTTTTTAGCAACTTTTGCTGTAACAGTAACGGTTTCAAAATTATCTTTTTCCTTAATAGCCATTGTTATAAGTTTCTCAGCTTGCTTTTGAACCTCTTTTGCTCTGGCCTGTGTAGTAACGATTTTTCCATTTTGAATCAGTGCTGTTACCTGATTTCTAAGTAAAGCTTTTCTCTGGGCAGAAGTTCTGCCAAGTTTTCTATACTTTGCCATTTTGTACTATCCTCCATATCCTACGAACATACAAGCGCATTCGGTCTTACTGTATGCCGCGTTCTATATATGATTATTTTAAATTTAACTTTATTCTTCACTTGCGCTAAGACCTAATCCTAACTCTTTTAACTTTAAAAGTACTTCATCCAATGATTTTTTACCTAAATTACGAACTTTCATCATATCATCTGGCGTCTTATTGCAAAGCTGTTCAACCGTGTTGATACCTGCTCTCTTTAAGCAATTAAACGAACGAACAGAAAGTTCAAGGTCTTCAATGCTCATTGAAAGTGCCTTGCTTGACTCATCTTCCTGCTGAACAACCATAACTTCTGCATTAACAGCATTCTCAGAAAGATTGATAAACACATTTAGATGTTCACTTAAAACTTTCGCAGCAAGACTTAAAGCCTCGTCTGGTGCAATTGTTCCATTTGTAAATATCTCTAGTGTCAATTTATCAAAATCTGTATCTTGTCCTACACGTGTATTCTCTACGGACATATTAACACGCTCAACTGGTGTATATATTGAATCTATTGCAATAACCCCTGCAAGCATATCCTTATGTTTATTCTTTTCTGAACTTACATAACCTCTGCCATTTGTGATTGTAAGCTCCATTGAAAGCTCACAATCAGCACCGCCGTTCAAATGTGCAATAACAAGGTCTGGGTTCATAATTTCAATATCTGGGTCTACCTTAATATCTGATGCTTTCACTATACCTTCACCATTGACATCAATATGTGCAATGATTGGTTCCGTCAAATTGCTATTGTTCTTAATAGATAACTGCTTAATATTCATAACAATTTCTGTCACATCTTCTTTTACACCAGGAATTGAACTGAACTCATGCAGAACTCCATCTATCTTTAAGCTGCTGACAGCAGTACCTACCAATGAAGAAAGCATAATCCTTCTAAGCGAATTGCCAAGCGTTAAACCATATCCTCTTTCAAGTGGCTCAACTACAAATCTACCATACTTTTCATCTGGTGACTGTTCAACCATTTCAATCTTTGGCATCTTGAAATTAAAATCTGCATCAACCATATCTGACCCTCCTTCTAGGTTTTATAGTGCTGTCCTTATTACTTAGAATACAACTCGACAATAAGCATCTCATTAACAGGAACATCAATCACTTCTCTTGTTGGCAACATTTTAACAGTTCCCTTAAGAGTTTCCTTATCAGCCTCAAGCCATTCTGGAACGAGTCTGCCATTTGTTGAATCCAAAATTTCTTTATATCTTGCACATGACTTTGACTTTTCTCTAATTTCAATAACATCGCCAGCCTTTACAAGATATGATGGAATATTAACACGTTTTCCATTCACTAAGACATGCTTATGGTCTACAATCTGTCTTGCTTCTTTTCTTGTTCTAGCAAAACCCATTCTAAAAATAATATTATCAAGGCGAAGCTCAAGCATAATCATGAGATTTTCACCTGTCATGCCCTTCATTCTTGCAGCCTTCTTATAATAATTTCTGAAAGGCTTTTCTAATACACCATATATAAATTTAGCCTTCTGTTTTTCTCTGAGCTGTAAACCATACTCACTTATCTTTCTTCCAGCATTCTTAGCTTTTCTTCTGGATTTTTTATCTATTCCTAAAAATACAGGGTCTAAATCAAGAGACCTGCATCTCTTGAGAACCGGTGTTCTATTAATAGCCATCTTAATCTACCTCCTATTAAACTCTTCTACGTTTTGGTGGACGACAACCATTATGTGGAACTGGTGTAACATCCTTAATACTAGTAACTTCAAGACCACAGGCTGAAAGTGCTCGAATAGCAGCTTCTCTTCCTGAACCTGGTCCCTTAACCATAACGTCTACATACTTTAATCCATGAATTAAAGCTGCCTTTGTTGCAGTTTCTGCAGCCATCTGTGCAGCATATGGAGTAGATTTCTTAGAACCTCTAAAACCAAGACCGCCAGCACTTGCCCATGATAAAGCATTGCCTTCAGCATCGGTCAACGTAACGATTGTATTATTAAAAGAAGACTGAATATGTGCCTGTCCTCTTTCTACATTTTTCTTAACACGCTTCTTTGTCACTTTTTTTGTAACTTTACCAGCCATTTTTTTAACAAACCTCCTATGAAAACTCGTTTCCCATTTTATCGTCTATCTATTACTTTTTCTTGTTTGCCACAGTCTTCTTTGGACCCTTACAAGTTCTAGCATTCGTCTTCGTCTTCTGTCCTCGACATGGAAGTCCTTTTCTGTGACGAATCCCTCTATAACAACCAATTTCTTTTAATCTCTTAATATTCATGGCAACTTCTCTTCTCAAGTCACCTTCTACTAAGTTCTCTGTATCTGCATCAATAACCTTAGCGATTCTTGCTACTTCCTCATCTGTAAGATTCTTTACACGCGTATCTGGATTTACTTGTGCTTCAGCAAGAATCTTTCCTGCTCTTACTCTGCCTATGCCATAAACATAAGTAAGACCGATTTCAATTCTTTTTTCTCTTGGTAAATCTACACCTGAAATACGAGCCATGTGTTTTTTAACCTGCTACTAATACTATATACAAAGATGTATACAGCAGATGATTTTTCTTCGTAATTTTAACATACCTACAAATTTTTAAAATTTAATGTAGGATATCATCTTTGTAGCTTCTCCTTTCTTTATATTTAAAATATAATATTTTCAGTTGCCAACAAATTCTTTGCTCAAATCTTTTGCAAGTCAAATACTCCACAACAATCTAACGTCAATCTTTATTTACAGCAAAACAAAAAGTATCTGACCTCTTGCAATATACGTCAATATGTTTAAATAACCTCAATACCAGCAAATATAATCATTTGACTTATTGCTCACACAAATAAATCAAATACAGACGCAGCCCGTCAATTCTTGACGTCTGAAATGTGTGCGTCGCATATGATTTATTTAAAAAAATTATATATAATAAAGTAATCAACTACCTACAACTATGCCAGGCGGTTCATTACTGCAGCCGCAAAACAATAATCTCCATTCGCGCTAGTGACTCACAAACGAGATTTTTACAATATACAAATTATACCATCTTGTATAATTGTATATCAAAACACACAAACAAAAAAGCATTGCTGCTTTTAAAAAGTATTTGCTTTTTTAGGATTAACCCTGTCTTTGTTTGTGCTTTGGGTTCTCACAGATAACTCTGATGCTACCCTTTCTCTTAATAACTTTGCACTTTTCACAAATTGGTTTAACTGATGACCTAACCTTCATTGTAAAAGCCTCCTTTCAGACAAGTTCGTATAGCATTATAACACACCTTATTTTGGTAGTGCAAGATTTTTTTTATCTTTTTATTTATCTAATACATAAAAATTTCTATTTGTCTCTCCAAATAATTCTGCCTTTGCTTAAATCATATGGCGAAAGTTCAATTTTTACTTTATCACCAGGAAGTATTCTAATGTAATTCATCCTTAACTTGCCGCTTATATGAGCAAGTATTTGATGCCCATTTTCTAGTTCCACCTGAAACATAGCATTGGGCAATTTTTCAATTACCTTTCCTTCGATTTCAATTACATCTGACTTTGACATTTACTTAATATCCTCCTTCATAACATTGAAAATCTGCATTGCCTGCAAGATATGTCTTAATTGCTTTTCTAATCGTTTCATCGGCAATTTCTTTGTTTTCATTCGTTATTGACGCAATGTTTTCTTTATATTTTTTATTAACCTGTATATGCTTTTTATTCTTTTTTTTAGGATTATTAATTGTTCTTATCTTTCCATCTGATAAATATACATATTCTTTTTCTTCTTTTATAATTAGATATATATGTCCTTTATCATGTCCTGCTAAGGAATAAGCAAAACAGCCTACAGCCTCTTCTATCATAATATAATAATCCCCCATTCTTGTGCAGCCTCTATTTCTTACCTTAATTTTTCTATTCTACTAAAGACAAAATTTGTGGTCCATTTTTGGTAATAAGCACTGTATTTTCATAATGTGCTGTTAATGACTGGTCAACCGTAACTGTAGTCCATTTATCATCTAATGTCTTTACTGCATAATCCCCTGCTGCTACCATAGGCTCTATGGCTAAAGTCATGCCTTCATACAGCTTCATTCCTCTTTTTGTCTGTCTAAAATTAGGGACTTGGGGTTCTTCGTGGAGTTCACAACCTATCCCATGACCTACTAAATCACGTATTACACCATATCCAAAACGCTCATTATAATCTGCAATTGCATTGGAAATATCATGTAAATGACAACCTTCTTTAGCAAATTTTATGCCTTCAAAAAAACTTTGTTTCGTCACTTCTATTAATTTTGCTGCCTCATCACTTATTTGCCCCACACCAACTGTTCTTGCAGCATCGGAATGATACCCTTTATATATCACACCTGCATCCAGACTTACAATATCTCCCTCTCTCAAAATACACTTTTTTGATGGAATACCATGTACGACCTGCTCATTTACAGACACGCATATTGAACCGGGAAATCCTCCATATCCTTTAAAAGAAGGAATACAGCCAAAACTGCGTATCATATCTTCGCCCATTTTATCAATGCGCCAAGTTGACATACCAGGCTTTATCTCTTCACACAAATGATTTAACACCGTTCCAAGAATTTTACCTGCCTCTGTCATCAATTCAATTTCTCTTTTCGATTTTATTGAAACAGACATATAACTCTACTTTCCTAACACATTTACAATATCAGAGAATACTTCCTCCATATCTTTTGTGCCATCTACTTCTACAAGAATCTCTTTTGATGTGTAATAGTCAATCAAAGGCTGTGTTTTTTCATGGTAAACATTCAATCTATTCTGGACGATTTCTGGCTTATCATCATCTCTTAAAATAAGACTTTCACCGCAAACATCACAAATACCTTCGGTCTTTGTCGGATTATATTGTATATGATATGTTGCACCACAACCTACACATGCTCTTCTTCCAGACATTCTTTTAATAATATGCTCATCTGGAACTAAAACATCAATTGCAAAGTCAATGCGTTCATCATTTGCTAAAAGAGCTTTATCAAGTGCTTCTGCCTGTGGGATTGTTCTTGGAAATCCATCAAGTACATAACCATTTTTGCAATCCGCTTCTTTAAATCTATCCATGATAAGTTCAACGACTAATTCGTCTGGAACATACTCTCCCTTATCCATATATACCTTTGCTTTCTTTCCAAGCTCTGTATTATTTTTAATGTTTGCTCGAAATATATCCCCTGTAGAAATATGTGGGATATTATACTTTGATGCAATTTTTTTAGCCTGTGTTCCTTTTCCGGCACCAGGAGCTCCCAACATAATTATTTTCATAATAACCCTCCATTTTTGTGCTTCTTTTTTTCCATACTATACACAAACGACTCGCCCAGAAATTTCTAGGCAAGTCATTTTAAAAAATCATTACTGCTGTAAGTTTATTACTCACTAAGAAATCCACGATAATTAATATTAACCATCTTTGATTCAACCTGTTTCATTGTCTCAAGGACAACGCCGACAATAATAATAATTGACGTTCCACCAAACGATACGCTTGCATTAAATAATCCAGAACATAAAATTGGAATTAATGCAACTATCATAAGACCTACAGCACCAATAAATACAATATAATTAAGAATCTTATTAAGATATTCACTTGTTGATTTGCCTGGCGTAATACCTGGTACTACACCGCCAGCTTTCTTTAAATTATCTGCAACCTGCATTGGATTAAAAGTAATTGATGTATAAAAATATGCAAATACAACTACTAATATGATATAAAGTACCAAACCAAGTGAATATTGTGGCATCTCTACTCTGCACCAATAGGACTGACTAAGATATCTAGTCCACTCATACGAATTGTTAGAAAACAATTGAACAATAATAACAGGAAACTGCATTATTGAAGAAGCAAAGATAATAGGCATAACACCCGCTGTATTTACTTTCAACGGTATACTTGTAGCCTGCCCGCCAACCATTCTTCTACCAGCTACTTTTTGAGAATATTGAACTGGTATTTTTCTTTCACCATCTTGAAGTATAATTACCAATGTCACAACAACTACTACGATTGCTACAATAATAAGACCTACTGTAGCACCTCTTGCAATGCTCTTATTTGCAACAAATGTGTTGAAAAGCGTTACAAAGTCGTTTGGCATACCTGAAATAATATTGATTAACAATACAATAGAAATACCATTACCAACACCATTCTCTGTGATTCTTTCACCTATCCACATAAGAACTGCTGAACCAGCTGTAAGCGTAGCAACAACAACAACTATACATGCAATATAGTGAATTGTGCTCATGCTTTGATATCCTTTAATCAAACCTTGTCTTCCAAATCCAACAGACATTGCAACGGATTCTATAAGAGCAAGTCCAACGGTTACATATCTTGTGATAGAAGCAATTTTCTTTCTTCCATCTTCTCCTTCTTTTTGCATTTCTTCCAATTTTGGAATAGCAATTGTAAGGAGCTGCATAATAATAGATGATGTAATATATGGTGTAATACTCAAAGCAAAAAGTGACATTTTTTCAAATGAGCCACCTGTAAATGCACTTAAATAACTTAAATCACCATTATTAATCCCACTGAGCAATGAACTGAAATACTCTGTATCAACACCAGGGATAGGAAGAAGACTTCCCACCCTAACAACAACAAGCATCATAAGAGTAAACAATAATTTCTTGCGAATATCCTTATTCTTAAATGCGTTGACTAGTGATTTTAACATTAGATCACCTCACATGTTCCACCAACAGCTTCTATCTTTTCCTTAGCTGAAGCACTGAAAGCGTTTGCCTTTACAGTAAGCTTTTTCTTGATTTCTCCATTACCAAGAATTTTAACGCCATCTCTAGGATTCTTAACAATACCTGTTTCGATTAATGTATCTACAGTTACTTCTGCACCATCATCAAATCTATCAAGTACACCGACATTAATTCCAATAATTTCAAGATGATTTCTATTTGTGAATCCTCTCTTTGGAATTCTTCTATATAATGGCATCTGACCACCTTCAAAGCCTGGTCTTGGTGCGCCTGAACGCGCTTTTTGACCTTTGTGTCCCTTGCCGGCTGTCTTGCCATTTCCTGAACCATGTCCGCGGCCTCTTCTGAAATTATCGCTCTTTACTGAACCCTTCGCAGGTCTTAAATTAGATAAATCCATCACTGCACCTCCTTTTAATAATTTATCAGATTAGATTTCTTCTACCTTTAACATATAACCAATCTGTTGTATCTGTCCTCTTGTTGAAGCATTATCTGGAAGTTCAACTGTCTTGTGAAGCTTATTAAGCCCCATTGCCTCAACAGTTCTTCTATGCTTAGGAACAGCACCGATTGGAGATTTTACTAAAGTTATTTTCAACTTCTTATCTGCCATTTCTACCTCCATTTGCGCACGCCTTTTTTTCAATTACACAAGTTTGAGCGTGCGCACAAACTTGTAGGACAATAAATTTATTTTATAACAATCTATCCAAGAATTTCACTAACTGATTTTCCGCGAAGTCTTGCTACTTCCTCAGGTGTCTTCATTGCTGTAAGACCTGCAATTGTTGCAAGAACTACATTCTGCTTATTATTAGAACCAAGTGATTTTGTACGGATATTTTTAATACCTGCAAGCTCAAGTACAGAACGCGCTGGACCACCAGCAATTGCACCAGTACCTTCTGGAGCTCTCTTAAGAAGAACTGTAGCTCCTCCAAACTTGCCAATATAATCATGTGGCACAGAACCATTTTCATCAATTGGAACTTCTACCAAATGTTTCATTGCATCTTCTTTTCCTTTGCGGATTGCTTCAGGAACTTCAGATGCTTTACCAACACCTGCACCAACGTGACCGTTGCCATCACCAACAACAACCAAAGCAGCAAATCTCATGTTACGTCCGCCTTTTACTACTTTTGTTACACGCTTGATAGCTACAACATTATCATTTAACTCTAACTGACTAGCGTCAATGATTGTACGTTTCATACCGTTTCTCCCTTCCGCTTAGAATTCAAGACCAGCTTCTCTAGCTGCCTCTGCCAATGCTTTTACTTTACCTTCATATATATAACCGCCTCTGTCATAGACAACAGTTGTTATGCCCTTTTCTAATGCTCTCTTTGCAACAACTTTGCCAACTACTGTAGCAGCATCGAGATTATTTGTCTTCTCGCATTCAGCCTTCACATCTTTATCAAGTGTTGATGCTGACACAAGAGTCTTGCCAACTGTATCGTCAATAACCTGAGCGTACATATGATTATTACTTCTAAACACAGCCAAGCGTGGTCTTTGTGGTGTACCACTGAAACGATTACGTAATCTTCTATGTTTATTCTTGCGAACTAGTGTTCTTGATTTCTTACTAACCATAACATTCACTCCTTTAATTATTTCTTACCAGTCTTACCAACTTTACGTCTAATAACCTCATCAGCATACTTGATACCCTTGCCCTTGTAAGGCTCTGGTTCTCTCTTCGCTCTGATTTCAGCTGCGTACTGGCCAACTTTTTCTTTATTAATACCCTTCACTATAATGATGTTTTGACCATCAAGCACTGTCTCAATGCCTTCTGGGTCTTCCATCTCAACTGGGTGAGAATATCCTAATGATAAAACAAGCTTTTTGCCCTGTTTTTGGGCTCTATAACCAACACCATTAACTTCCAGTTTTTTCTCAAATCCTTCATTTACACCAATGACCATATTATTGATAAGTGTTCTTGTCAAACCGTGCAATGACTTCATTTTCTTTAAATCGTTTGGTCTTGAAACCGTAATTTCAGACCCTTCCATTTTTATGTCCATCTCTGCAGGTAAAATTCTTTCAAGGGTTCCCTTAGGACCCTTTACAGTCACTTTATTATTTTCTGCTATATCAACTGTTACACCTGCTGGTATAGCGATAGGCATTCTTCCTATACGTGACATGCCGCACCTCCTAATGATATTAACTGGTTTCCACCATTAATATATAATAATCTAAACTTGCACCTATCTTCAACTGAAAAATATAATTTTTCTAATTGAAAATCTTTGATTTTTTTGATTGAAAAATTCAATTTATTACCAAACAAACGCAAGTACTTCTCCGCCAACGCCCATTTTTCTAGCTTCTTTATCTGTAACTACGCCTTGATTTGTAGAAATAATTGCTATACCAAGACCGCCAAGAACCTTTGGCAGTTCTTCTCTACTTGCATATACTCTAAGACCTGGCTTAGAGATTCTCTGAAGACCAGAGATTATTTTTTCATTCTTATCCTTACCATACTTTAATGTGATATGGATATCCTTGAAATTACCATTATCTACAAGGTCATATGCCTTAATATATCCCTCATCTAAAAGAATCTTAGCGATAGACAACTTCATCTTTGATGATGGCACATCAACAGTATCATGCTTTGCTGTATTAGCATTACGGATTCTTGTAAGCATATCTGCAATTGGATCTGTCATTGTAAATTCCTCCTTAATTAATTAACAGGTTTCCCAGAATGGGACTTGTGCTAATAAAAGTCTGTAACTGTTCTATCAGATACAATATTTTGTGTAAATGCTTACCAAGAAGCCTTTTTTACACCTGGAATCTGACCCTTATAAGCTAATTCACGAAAGCAAATTCTACAAATCCCATATTTTCTTAAAACAGAATGTGGTCTGCCACAGATTGTACAACGAGTATACGCTCTTGTAGAAAACTTTGGTTTTCTTTGCTGCTTAATCTTCATTGAAGTTTTAGCCATTATACCCTTGCTACTAAACATATACAAATATATATTAAAATATATAAATATATGTTTGGTGATTTGGATAAACCTCACCTAAGTAGCTTCTCCTTTCTTCATATTTTCAATTTGTTTTGCTCTCACTTACTATTTTTAAATGGCATGTTAAAGAATCTTAACAACTCACGAGCTTCCTCGTCTGTCTTTGCAGTTGTTGTTATAATTACATCCATACCTCTGATTTTATCAATCTTATCATACTCAATTTCTGGGAAGATAAGCTGCTCTTTAATACCCAGTGCATAATTGCCTCTGCCATCAAATGAATCAGGACTTACACCTCTAAAGTCACGTACTCTTGGAAGTGCAAGATTTACAAGTCTGTCAAGAAACTCATACATCTTCTCTCCACGAAGAGTAACCTTACAACCGATTGGCATACCTTCTCTTAACTTGAAGTTAGCAATTGAATTCTTTGCTCTTGTAAGAACTGCCTTTTGTCCTGAAATAATTTCAAGGTCTTTTACTGCTGCGTCAAGAAGCTTTGAATTTTCTTTTGCTTCGCCAACGCCCATATTAATGACAATTTTATCAATTTTAGGAACCATCATAGGATTCTTATAACCAAATTTTTCTGTCATTTTCTTCGTTATCTCATTATCGTATAAATCTCTAAGTCTACTCAATTTTAATTGCCTCCTTCCTGTAATTAGTTAATCACTTCGCCTGTTGCCTTAGCAACACGAACTTTCTTACCATCTTTAAATTCATAGCCAATCTTTGTTGTTTTACCTTTAATAACATACATAATGTTAGAAATATCAATTGGCGCTTCATGGTGGAGAATTCCACCCTGCTGATTCGTTGCGCTTGGTTTCGCATGTTTTGTTACCATGTTTACACCCTCAACTATTGCTGTATGCTTTTTAGCGTTGATAGACAATACTTTGCCTTCTTTGCCCTTGTCTCTACCTGCGATAACCTTAACTGTATCACCCTTCTTTATCCTTACAGCGGACATTGTGGCACCTCCTTATAATACTTCTGGAGCTAAGGATACAATCTTCATAAACTTCTTATCTCTTAACTCTCTTGCTACTGGTCCAAATATACGAGTTCCTCTAGGTGTTTGGTCATCCTTAATTATTACAGCAGCATTTTCATCAAATTTAATATATGAACCGTCCTTACGACGTACACCTTTTACAGAACGAACAACAACAGCTTTAACAACATCGCCCTTCTTGACAACACCGCCTGGTGTTGCTTCTTTGACAGAAGCTATAATAATGTCGCCAATGTTCGCATATCTTCTTGTAGAGCCGCCCATAACTCTGATACAAAGAATTTCTTTAGCACCTGTGTTATCAGCAACCTTAAGTCTGGTTTCCTGTTGTACCATAATACTACCCCTTTCAGTATAATTATTATTTAGCTCTACTAATAATCTCTACTAATCTCCATCTTTTCTCTTTAGAGAGTGGTCTTGTTTCCATTACCTTAACGGTATCACCAATTAAACATTCATTATTCTCGTCATGTGCTTTCAACTTATATGTTCTTTTAACAATCTTGTTGTAAAGTGGATGCTTTACATTATCCTCTACTGCAACAACGATTGTCTTATTCATCTTATTGCTTACGACTCTGCCTGTACGAGTTTTTCTAAGATTTCTCTCTTCCACAGTTCGTTCTCCTTTCTAGGAATCAATCTTTATAAATAAATTACGCATTTTTTTGTACAATCACGGTTTTAATTCTAGCAATATTCTTTCTAACTTCTTTAATTCTGCTAGTATTATCCAACTGATTTGTTGCGTTTTGGAATCTTAAATTAAAAAGTTCCTTCTTAGCAGCTACTAATTCATCATTTAACTCTGTAGCTGATTTTGCTCTTAAATCTTCTACATATTTATTAATTTTCACTGTTATCACCGCCTTCTAAGTCTGCACGTGAAACAACCTTACACTTACAAGGAAGCTTGTGTGTTGCAAGACGCAACGCTTCTCTGGCTGTCTCCTCAGCAACGCCTGAAATTTCAAACATCACACGTCCAGGTTTCACTACTGCTACCCAGCACTCCAAGTTACCTTTACCTTTACCCATACGAACACCGATAGGCTTTCCTGTTACCGGCTTATCTGGGAAAATCTTAATAAATACTTTACCACCACGCTTGATATAACGTGTCATAGCAATACGGGCAGCCTCTATCTGATTGGACTTAATCCAGCATGGTTCTGTTGCAACAATACCATATTCTCCATTAGTAATCTTGTTGCCTCTTGTTGCCTTACCAGCCATAGAACCACGAAATTGTCTACGATATTTCACTCTTTTAGGTAGTAACATTATTGTTCGCTCCCTTCCTTATTCGCATTTGCTTTTTTAGCTGGAAGTACCTCTCCTTCATAAATCCAAACCTTTACACCAACTTTTCCATATGTTGTATTTGCTTCTGCAAATCCATACTCAATGTCAGCACGAAGTGTTTGAAGTGGAATTGTACCTTCACTATAGAACTCTGTACGAGCCATATCAGCGCCGCCAAGACGACCTGAACAAGATGTCTTAATACCCTTTGCACCCTGCTTCATTGTTCTTCCCATACAAGACTTCATAGCTCTTCTAAATGAGATACGATTCTCTAACTGCTGTGCAATATTTTCTGCAACAAGCTGAGCATCTTTATCTGGTCTTTTAATCTCTTTAATATCAATGCTTAATTTTTTAGCTGAAGTAAGTTTTTCAACTTGTTTCTTAAGACTTTCGATTTCAGCGCCGCCCTTTCCAATAACAACACCTGGCTTTGCTGTATGAATAATAATTTTTAATCTATCTGAAGCTCTCTCTGTTTCAATCTTAGAAATTCCTGCAGCATAAAGCTTTTTCTTGAGAAATTTTCTAATATTATAATCTTCTAAAAGGTTGTCAGCGAATGTTTCTTCTGCGTACCACTTTGAATCCCAATCTTTGATAACGCCGACTCTTAAACCATGAGGATTAACTTTCTGTCCCATTTGAATCTCCTTTCTATTTTTAAGCCTTCCGGCAGGCGCTTTAAAGCGCATCCGGAATTATCTCTCATTGAGTATTACTGTGATATGACTCATTCTCTTCTCAATTCTATAAGCTCTACCCTGTGCTCTTGGCTTAACTCTCTTCATTGTAGGACCCTTGTTTGCATAACATTCTTCAATATATAATTTGTCAGGGTCCATGCCATTATTATTTTCAGCATTGGCAACTGCTGACTTAATTAATTTTTCTATAAGTGTTGAAGCATATCTTGGATTGTACATAACAATACCCAACGCTTCCTGCACGCTTTTACCCCTAATTGCATCCAGAACAAAACAAGCCTTTTGAACGGATACCCTAGCGTATGATAACTTTGCGCTTGGTCTCGTATCTTTAATGGCATTTCTCTCTCTCTTTATCTGGGATCTATGTCCTTTAGCCATGATTAAAGCCTCCTTTCAATTAATGGATATTTAATAATAAATATTTATAATGAACATTAATATTATCTGCTCTTCTTTTCGTCCTTACCATGTCCTCTGTAAGTTCTTGTTGCAACGAACTCACCAAGTTTATGACCAACCATATCTTCTGTTACATATACTGGAACATGCTTTCTACCATCGTGGACTGCGATTGTATGTCCAACGAACGATGGAAATATTGTTGAACGACGTGACCATGTTTTTATTACTTGCTTATCATTTGATGCGTTCATTGCATCAATTTTCTTGAGTAAGCTCTCGTCTGCAAATGGTCCTTTCTTAAGTGAACGAGCCATAGGTTCAAACCTCCTTACAATACTGTTTATTTACAAATTACTTTATAGCTTTACCATCTCTTCTTCTAATAATCAACTTGTTAGACTGCTTTTTCTTCTTACGAGTCTTAAGACCCATAGCAGGCTTACCCCAAGGAGTCATTGGAGATGGACGACCAACTGGTGCTCTACCTTCACCACCACCATGTGGATGGTCGTTAGGGTTCATAACGGAACCACGAACAGTAGGTCTGATACCCATATGTCTCTTACGTCCTGCCTTACCAATATTAATAAGGCTGTGGTCCCCATTGCCTACAACACCAATTGTTGCTCGGCATATTACTGGAACCATTCTCATTTCACCTGAAGGAAGTCGAAGTGTAGCATATTTGCCTTCCTTAGCCATTAACTGAGCGGAATTACCAGCTGAACGAACAAGTTGTCCGCCTTTGCCTGGATATAATTCAATATTATGAATCTGTGTACCTACTGGAATTTCTGAAAGAGGCAAGCAATTGCCAACCTTAACTTCAGCTTTGGCACCGTTTTGTACTATCATGCCATCAGTTAATCCCTGTGGTGCAAGAATATATGATTTTTCACCATCTACATAGCAAATCAATGCTATATTGGCAGTTCTGTTTGGGTCGTACTCAACACCGATAACCTTTGCAGGAACATCATCTTTATTTCTCTTAAAATCAATAATTCTATATTTTTGTCTGTTTCCACCACCATGATGTCTAACTGTGATTTTACCCTGATTATTACGTCCTGCATTCTTTTTCTTTGATGCAAGTAAAGACTTCTCAGGAGTTGTCTTTGTAATTTCAGAGAAATCAGAACCAGTCATGTTTCTTCTGGAAGGTGTATATGGGTTATATGTCTTAATTCCCATTATATTCTCTCCTTTCAAGTTGTGTAATATTGTTTTCTACACATTTGTCAACTGCCCATCACCAAAAGATAATGAGCTTGTAACTGCCCAGCCATATAAATAGCTGTATTTTAGATTAAAAAAATATGATTTCTTAATGCAGTGTCACATCATAGGGTGGCTGACAGCACCCTTTACACAAAAGGTATACTTTTGTATAACTATACTAAACTTTTTATATTTTATAAGCCTTCAAAAATCTCTATATCTTTGCTGTCTTCTGTCAACTGAACGATTGCTTTCTTTGTCTTAGCAGTAGTACCTTCTACTCTGCCTCTTCTCTTTTTCTTGCCTACTTGGTTCATTGTATTGACACTGGCAACCTTTGTACCGTCAAACATCTTCTCAACAGCTTCTTTAATCATTATCTTGTTAGCTTGTGTATGAACTAAAAAAGTATATTTTTTATTCGCCATATCAGCCATAGACTTTTCTGTAATTACTGGCTTGAGGATTACATCAAAATACTGGATATTTGCCATTACGCATACACCTCCTGAAGTTTTTCGATAGCAGCCTTTGTACAAACCAATGTCTCATACTTCATAATGTCGTATGTGTTGATTCCATTAATAGGCAAAACTTTCACTGTAGGAATATTTCTTCCTGATAAAACTACATTTTTGTTATCGCCCTCAAGGACTACTAAAGCCTTTGTAACCTTTAAGTTATCCATAACCTTAACAAATTTCTTTGTCTTTACTTCGTCAAGATTAAAATTATCAAGAACTATAAGTTTCTTATCATTTACCTTTGATGTCAATGATGAAAAAAGAGCAAGTCTCTTTTCCTTTTTATTCATCTTAAATGAATAATCTCTTGGCTTTGGTGCAAATACAACACCACCGCCTTTCCATTGTGGAGCTCTTATAGAACCTTGTCTTGCATGACCAGTTCCTTTTTGTCTCCAAGGTTTTCTTCCACCGCCAGAAACTTCTGAACGTGTCTTTGCGCTCTGTGTTCCCTGACGATTATTTGCAAGCTGATTCACTACTGCCATGTGTACAAGATGTTCATTAATCTCGACACTAAATATAGCATCATTTAATTCAACAGAACCAACTTCCTTGCCTTCAATATTGTAAACAGATACGTTTGCCATCTGTGTGGTCCTCCTTCCTTAGCAAAAACTACTTTGCAGCTTTTACTGTTTCTTTCAGTGTCACTAATGATTTCTTAGGTCCAGGTACAGCACCTTTTACTAAGATTACATTATTTTCAACATCAACTCTTACTACTTCGAGATTCTGGATTGTGATTCTCTTAGAACCCATATGTCCAGGCATTCCTTTTCCTTTGAATACTCTACCAGGTGTTGTTGCTGATCCATTTGAACCCTGATGTCTGTGGAATTTAGAACCGTGAGCCATAGGTCCTCTTGACTGGCCTAATCTCTTGATTGCGCCCTGAAAACCTTTACCCTTTGAAATAGCAGTTGCATCCACCTTATCGCCTGCTGCAAAGATATCAGCCTTGATTTCATCTTTAACTGAATACTCTGACGCATTCTCAAATTTGAATTCTCTTACAAATCTCTTGTAAGGAACATCTGCCTTATCAAAATGTCCTTTAACAGGTTTGCTGACAAGCTTTTCTCTTATATCAGCAAAGCCTACCTGAACTGCTGCGTAACCGTCATTTTCAACAGTCTTTACTTGTGTTACTACACAAGGTCCTGCCTGAAGAACAGTTACAGGTGTTAAAACACCATTTTCATTGAAGATTTGAGTCATTCCGACTTTTGTAGCTAAAATTGCCTTCTTCATTGATTTTCCTCCTGTTTAATCTACAGCGGACAAGATGAATATGTCTCTTATAAATGAAAGAAAAATAAAATCTTCTTTAAACAATCATAAAATGTCTCACAGAGCATCTTGTCATCCTAGAACAGCTAATATAAGTGGAACCTGCACCACTGCCTGTTGCTTCTATATTAAACCCTTAGGATTAATGCTTTAAAATAATGAAAAAAATACATGGGTAATGATTAATTCATCACCTTAAGATTGATAAACACACCAGCAGGCATCTCTAACTTTGACAATGCATCTACTGTCTTTTGACTAGGTGTCAATACATCTATAAGTCTCTTGTGTGTTCTTTGCTCAAACTGTTCTCTTGAATCCTTATACTTGTGAACAGCTCTAAGAATCGTAACTACTTCCTTCTTTGTTGGAAGAGGTACTGGACCGCTTACCTGCGCTCCTGTCTTTTTAACAGTTTCAATAATTTTTTTAGCTGACTGATCAATTAATTGATGGTCATATGCTTTCAGTGTAATTCTGATTACCTGATTTGCCATAAAAAAAGTCGCCTCCTTTTCGCACTTTTACCTTAAGTACGACAAGCGGTGACTGTACACACTCCCGTGTGTATCGAAAATTCTCCACATACTACACACGTTTTTCTGCTTTATTTACAGATTCTTTTGGTACAGTGACTTGTCGCCAGTTTATTAGCCGTTATCCGGCCTTGACATTCGCTCCACGGAAAACCTGCTTTTAGCAGCAACCTCACGCTTCACAGCTATCAATGTCACAGCAAGGGATAGTATACACAATATATTCCATAAAATCAATAAAATAATTGTTTTTTTTTTAATACAAAATTTCTCTTTTGATTTTTAGCCCATATTTTTGTCTTGCTTTTTGTACATCAATAAATTTATAACAGCACACTTTACTATCTATATTTATAAAATATATGATTTTATTAGAATTTTTGCAAAAATACTTTCCTTACCATTCAGAATCATCCATCGCATACAGCTTTTTTAATTTTTCTGCCAATTCTGGGTCTGTCTTTTCAAGTTTTGTAATATGTTCTTTTCTAAGCTCAACCATATGTTTATATGCCATTGGATTTCTTTGTTTAAACTGCTGTGCCAGTTTTTTTCTATGTTTATATAACATTTTAATGGCTTCTGGATTCATACTCATCAACTTTTTCTCAACAATGGCACGTCTCTCCTCAATTCGTTCCTCCAATTTTGCATTGTCTTGTTTTTGTGAAATATCCATTAAGTGCATCTCCAATCGGTCAAGAATTTCATCCTCATCAAACAATCCAATTTTTCCCCATGAAGTGTGTTCCTCTGCATCAACAATGGCTGTTTTATCCGATAAATCACTGTCAACAACTTCTTTTGCAATCTCAATAGCCAGTTTTTCCATCTGATTTTGCGCATCTTCGCCAAATGCCCACTCAAATTCTGCCAACTGTTCACTTCCCACCAAAATTTTTTTATCAGCACTTATCCCATCTTTATCTTCTAATTCATAAGGAGTCTTTACATCAGCAGCTCTCAACGCTAATTCTATTGTTCTTCGGACATGCCCTTTTTCAATCAATGCTCCTGCACCAAACTGTCTTAACTGGTCGTTGACACCGCCAACATGTTCTGTAAGATAAAATTTTATTTCTTTTTCAGCAAATTTATCTGCCATAATAAGAAGTCTATCTGCCGCCGTAATATCAATACTTGTCACTCCGCTTGCATCAACAATAATCTGTCTGGTATCTTGTTTTACTGCATCCTCTATCTCCTGCTGAAAAATTCCTATATTCGCAAAAAATAAAGTACCGCTAAAACGATATATAATAGTATTGCAAATAGGGTGTGCATTGCGATTTCTTTTCACACTGTAAAATCCCCTTTGTCCTGGTATTACACCAAGCATTTCTCTTGGCGGAACTGCCGCTTTGATAATAACGGATATAAAGGATAATATTACACCAATTATAACGCCATATATCGTGCCAAATACAAGAACACCTAGAAATGCTCCAAGAAAAATTAAAAACTCTCTCTTATCAGCTTTCCACAGTTTTTTAGCCATTCCTATCTCAAGAATCCCAATCAATGCTGAAAGCACAATTCCTGTAAGGACTGGCACTGGAAGATAAGCAATAAACCCTGTACCAAACAACAGTATACCTATCATAGAAATACCGGCAACCAATGACATCACTTGACTTTTTACACCAAATTGTTCAGCGATAGCTGTCCTTGAAACACTCCCATTAAGAGGACAGCACCCATTAAACGCTGCACATAAATTTGCTGCGGCATATGAAAGAATTTCCTGATTATTTTTTATTTTATAATCATTTTTAATGGCATAATTATTAGCAGTAAGCAATGTAGACGAAACAATAACCAACGCAACTGTAAGGCTTCCCATAATAATCTCTTGCACATTCTCTGCTGTTACTGCTGAGAAATCCATCATTTTAAAAGCAGGCAATCCTGCTTCCACTTTTGGCAATAATTTTACACCATATTTATCCACATGAAAAATCATAGTGCTTAATGCTCCTGCTATCAACATTACCACCGACATTGGAAATTTAGGTGACCATTTCTTTGCTGTCAAAATAATAATAATTGTACCAATCCCCATAATAAAAGATAACCCATTAAAATGAGAAAATTCTCCAACAATATGAATGATAAGTTCAACAATCTCGCCTGTTCCAGACGCTCCGCCGAACAACTTTGCTGTCTGCATTAAGATAATGGTGCTTGCAATTCCTGATATAAATCCTCCAAGTACTGGCTTGGATATGTATCCTACCAACTTTCCAGCTCTTAAACAAGCAAATAAAAACAGCCAGAAAGCAGTCACAAAAGTTATAACAGGCACAATCTGCATAGCCTCATTAGAACCTGCCGCAATCCCAAGACTGGCAAGTGTTCCGCCAACAAGTGCGGCTGGTGCTGCATCCACTCCAAAAACAAATTGTGGCGATGATGACAACAGCCCGAAAATAAGTACTGGAAAAAGTGAACCATATAAACCATATACAACAGGAAGACCTGCTACTTGAGCATATCCCATAGAGATAGGAATGGATATCAGTGCTACTATAATTCCTGAAATGATATCTTTTTTAAGAAATTCACGTTTATAGTTTTTAAACATTGTTCCTCCATAGTATTGCCAAAAAACTCATTTCAGTTATTATACCATAAATTGATACATGGTGGAAAGATAGAAGTTTATAAAGTAAACTTTTATACCACAGCTTTGCTGGGGTTATTATGCTATAAATTTACACATAGTAGAAAGATAGAAGTTTACGAAGTAAACTTTTATACCACAGCTTTGCTGGGATTATTATATCAAAAATTTACATATAGTGGAAAATCAGAAGTTTAAGCAAATTGCAAATATCCACTTTGACTTTATTTACTTAAAATTTTACCTTTGTCAACTCTCCTAAATCCATCTCACAAACCGTATCACAAAGCATCTCAATATCTTCTGCACTGTGATTTGCCATAATAATTGTTTTGCCCTCATGGACAAGTTTTTTAAATAATTCTCTCATCTCCTCAACACCATGTTTATCCAATCCATTCATAGGCTCGTCTAAAAGCAATATTTCTGGATTTTCCATAATTGCCTGTGCTAACCCTAATCGTTGTCTCATCCCTAAAGAATATTTCCCAACATGCTTTTTTGAATTTGGGTCAAGTCCCACCAATTCTATCGAATCCTTTATTGCCTGCTTATCAATTTTTTTATTAATACTGGCAAGAAATTTTAAATTATTATAACCGCTGTAATTATATAAAAATCCAGGTGTCTCTATTATCGCTCCAAGATTATCAGGCACATCAATATCTTTTCCTATAATCTTTCCATTAACTGTAATCGTCCCACTTGTGACAGGCACAAAGCCGCATATACATTTCATCAGCATTGTTTTGCCAGAACCATTGCGCCCTATCAGTCCATGTATCTTCCCTTTTTCAAAAGATACACTAACTTCTTTTAAAACCGTTGCATTGCCAAAACTTTTCGTCACTTGATTGACTTCAATAACATTTTCCATATAAATTCTCCATTCCGAATCGTAGTATAAAAATTATATAATAGAAAAAACGTTTTCTAACATTACCACCTATTTGTGATGCTTTGGTACAAATTATCATCAATTATTATTATCAATACACCACTATTTACTGTACTATCGAAACCTCTACATTTTGTTTTTTCCCAACAACAACTGCTATAATACTTAATATGACAATGGATATGATATAAAATCCAAGCACAAAATCAATTGTTGGATATTGTGTTACGCCGCCTATATCAATATTGTTAAGTGAATTCCAACTCATTGGTGAAAACCACGTCACTGCTTTATTTCCATCAAAAGCAGCCACATCGGCAACTGCTGTAAAAATCACCAATCCGGCAGCCGTAACTGCGCCTGCAATCTTTGTCCTTGTTACCACATTGACAACATATATCACAAGACCAATAAAAACAAAACTAAGCCATGTAACCAGCATAGAAAAAAACATTGCCTGCAATGGCGTAAAACAAGTAATAATCTGTCTGTTTATATTCACTGTTGTATAAATCACTCCTGCTTTTGATGCAACAGAAGTTGTCCCCATTGCGCCTAATACCTTTCCCCATTCCATCGTAAATTCAAGATTTCCTATATTGACAATAATGGTTGATATGATTAAAAAAAGTTCATATAAAAATGAACCTATCATAATATATAGAATCTGTCCAATACTCCATACCGATCTTTTGGTACGAAGCATAACATAAGGCTGATTTGTATCAATAAACGGTGCATCACAAAAGATAAATATTAGTAATGCCATAAATATAATTTTTATATATCGATATGTAAAAAGAAAAGGATAAATCCATATACTAATTGGACTATCCATAACATCAGCAACTTGTCTTATTCCTTTTGTATAGGTATATACAAATAATAATGCAGCAAAAAATAACATCCATATTCGGCTGTTTGACGTCCATTTTCTTATATTTTGAATACATATTCTAAACGATTTCATTTTTTATCCTCCCTCCTGCTATCTTGCAAAATATGCTTGCTATGATTACGGCATAAAATAGTATCACACAAAGAGAAAAGATAATATTTCCTGCTGAACCTGCTTCTATCACTTTTCTTCCATTCTCTATCATACCTATATTAAAATTCTTAGGAAGAATATCTGTTATATTCTCAAAACATATATACATAACAACTGGAGACAGAACCGCCACAAAGCGATTTGGAAGAATAGCAGAAATCATAAGCCCCATAAGGCTTTGAAGTGCTATCACTGCTGAGTACATCATAACACGCACCATAATAAAAAGTACTGGTGATAACTGCAAAATATCATAATATAGTTGTTCTGAAGATACATTCGATTCTTGCCCTGGATTAAGCCATAACAGTTCTGCAAATTCATATACTATTACACCTATAAATGCAATTAAAAAAGAAACAAGATATGTTACTAAAATCTTTGCATGAAGATATGTATTTTTTCCACTTCTTGACACCGCTGGAAATGTATAATGTCCCAGCCAGTCATCACAAAAACAGCATATTGTTGGAAATGCTGCCACAATCGCCATCAGATAGCTGATATTGCTAATACCTGTTATCTGTTCTATCGCCCAAAAAGCGCCACGCATACTAGAATCCCATTTTATACAAAAACAAACCAATGTTATACTCGCTATACATACATATATTCGCCAATTTGTAAATATTCTTAACACTTCTTGGCGCAATGCACCTTTTAGACTTTTTATGTACTTGATAAATCGTTGACTCATTTAAGACCTCCTGCATATGTCTTTCCAGTTTGAGCATCCACATATACCACCTTTATTGAATTACTGATATATTCTTTTCCCTCTTTTATTTTTTTACTGGTATTAATAATTTTAAATATCCAACATGGTCTTAAACAATCAGAACGCTTATCATTGTCATAAACAACAGCATACCTTAATTCAATACTATCCACTTTATTATTTTGCCCAATTCCTTCTGCATAATGATAATCTGCTGCCAATGCTTCCAGCGCTTTTGACATATCACATACTTGTATATTGGTCTCATACTGCTCTATCAGCTCATAGGCATCTAAGTCTACATATAGCACCCCTTTTTTACCAATAATAACTGTTAAAGAACTCTGTTTTGTTCCTCTATCATCACCATTTCGACTAACACTGACACATGGTACGCCTTCAAAATCAATTAAAAACTGCATATAATACACTTCATTTTCTTCTGTCCATGGTATTTCTTCTTCTACGTATAGTTCCTCCTTATCCCTATCAACCTCTACTTTTCCTTTTATCATTATATCTGGACTTTCCTGCCGAACCTTTTCAGCATTGATTTTATCCAATGCAACAATTGTCTGACCCGTTTCACTTATCTTTATATTCATTAATTGACATAATGCTTCAACCTCTTTTAGTGCTTCTTCCTTACTATAACTTTTTAGCTCGTCCAATGGATATAATTCTTTATAATCTGGTCTTACAAGACCATCCGTTCCTCCTAGAATATAAAATTCAAATCTTCTATCTTTCTTTTCCTGTGTAACAAATGACATACTTCCATCACTTCTGATACCTACATGTGAATTATTATCAAAATCAATCACATATACCATTGCCCCATTATGATCTTGTCTTGCTTCATAATCTGTTATATTACTGCCATTTGACAAATAATTAGCTATTCTGTTCGCCTCTTCTTCTGTAAACTCTCTTCCTTTTACCGTATAAGCATTCCATGTAACATCACTTGGTACAGATATTTTTGCATCAACTATCATTGACTCATTCAGCACTCCCATCGCATTTTTTGTTTCGGAATCAACTTGCACCTCTACTTTTCCTTCTATATTGTCAATTCTTCCCTCTGGATAAAAACTGCAAGATGACAATATTGTCATACTAATACAAAAAATAATCATACTAAATTTTTTAATTTTTTTATATAATTTCATCTAATTCACCTCACTTTTCCTATAATCTTTATACATTATAGACTGATAAAAAAACAGACATTAAGAAAGAAGCTGTCACAAAATAAATTCCTCATACAACATATGGATATTGACTAAGCAATACCTTATCATATCTTGCAAAAAATTTCTTTATTTTGCAACAACCCCTTCTATTTTATCACAACCCTTTTATTTTATAAATTTATGATTCCCACTCACCTTCTATCCAAACACTTAAATTTTTTGTAACTCCTCTTAAACGATAATTATTTTCTCTTTGTGGCTTTTCTGGCTGATTATATTTAAGAGGCGCCCATCCACTTGATCTAACTATTTTTACATCTCCTGTATAATTATAATTATAAAAATATGGACCATTTACACTCATATAAAACTTATCTGTACTTACTATATTACTATCATCAATAACTACATAAGCACAATCCCTATCATTATCCTTTTCTACTACATTTGTATGCTGTTCATTGCCATACTCCATATCGACCTCAAAATGATATGAAGTAAACTGTGCCATTGCAGGTGTTGCCATTAGCATTGCAGCCGCCACAGTCAACCCTAATGTTTTAAAAATTTTCTTCTTGTTCATCATATTACTTTATCCTCCCTTATAATAATTTATTTAGAAATTAATTCCATTTAGATTATAGCATATTTATTAATATATGTAAACTTAATTATTAATTTTGTATATCTTATATTAATTTTTTACTAATTTATTATTACTTTTATATAAAAATATTATTATTTTGTATTAATAAACACTAATTAATAAATATACACTTTATAATATATACGAAATTTATTTTACTTTGTTATATAATTTATAAATATTTTAACCGTATTAAAGAAATTCCCCACCTTAATACCACAAAAGCATACGAAGGGACTTACATTGCGATAGCAGCTAAATGACTTGTCTATTTATTACTATTTTATAACATTTTAGCAGAAACTTAAATTACTGATAAAATAGACAAATTGAACTCTTTTTGATGTAATTAAACAGATATCATTATTTCCTCTAAAAATCCCTTTGACAATCCCCTTATCTTGCATTTACAATCATACTATCTTTAAAAACGCATTATTATAATTGTGAACTGTTCACAGAAATGAGGAATTATGTTTATTGCACAAAATTGGATTGATTATGAAGTGATAGATACATCAGACGGAGAAAAATTAGAACGCTGGGGCGACTTTTATCTAGTGCGTCCAGACCCCCAAGTAATATGGAATACTCAAAAAAAAGATAAGCGTTGGAATCATATCAATGGACATTACCACAGAAGTGCTAAAGGCGGCGGAGAGTGGGAATTTTTTAATTTGCCAAAACAATGGCACATTCAATATCAAAGTCCTTCATTAACACAGTCTCTTACCTTCCATTTAAAGCCTTTTAGCTTTAAGCATACAGGACTATTTCCTGAACAAGCGGCAAACTGGGACTGGTTTTGTAAACTTATATCAGAATCTATAAAAAATGGAAAAAACGTCAAGGTTCTTAATCTCTTTGCATATACAGGCGGCGCTACATTGGCATGTGCGGCAGCAGGCGCTCATGTTACACATGTTGATGCCTCAAAGGGAATGGTAAACTGGGCAAAAGAAAATGCTGCTGTCTCAAATCTTTCAGATAAGCCTATCCGTTGGATTGTTGATGATTGCGTTAAATTTGTTGAGAGAGAAATTCGTCGCGGCAATCACTATGACGCTATTATTATGGACCCACCTTCCTATGGCAGAGGTCCTAAGGGTGAAATATGGAAAATTGAAGAGGCTATTTATGAGCTGATTCAAAAATGTACAAAACTTTTATGTGAAGAACCCCTATTTTTTCTAATCAACTCCTATACAACAGGACTACAGCCTGCTGTGCTAAGCTATATGCTAAATACCACATTAAAATCATTTAAAGGACATGTAGATTCTCAGGAAGTATGTCTGCCTGTTTCTTCTAATGGTCTTCTTCTTCCTTGTGGAGCTTCTGCAAGATTTAGCAAAACGTCTTAGCAACATTTAGCAAGTTTAATATTAAATCTTCACAAACAAGGAGCTGTCACATAAAAACTAAATCCATAAGATATTGTCTACTAGGACATTGTATATTCCAATATCTTATGTGTGTTTTTCAAAATAGACAGCTCCTTATTGCTTATCTATTTTGAAACTATCATAATTAAAAATGAATAAGCAAGATATTATTTAATCTTGTATTATATTTTATAATATGTTATATCTGATTTCCTTAATATAACCGTTTCAAAATATGAATCAAAGTAAATATTTAAAATCTGCTTTGCTGTTTGCTCAACACATCTAGCTGCTATCACAACGCAAGTCCCCCACTTATGCCTCTTGGCATTAAAGTGAGGGACTTCTTTGATAATGTTAAATTTCATAACTCTTCTATCAATTCTTTTTCTTTTTAATTAAATCAGTCTCAATTTTTATTTTCTTTCTTTTATCCTTATAAATGAATGCTTTTATTCCTCTATGAATCCAGCATAATGGCAGAACTATCGGAAATTTATATAAAATAGTATAGCTTTTTTTCATTGTCTTTACATTTGGAAAAGCTCTTTTTATTACATAAGTTAATTTATTATTGGAATTTTCCAATTTATTTTGCACACGAACTTTATGACCACGTTCTAATGTACCATATGTGCCACTGGTAACAACATATGTTGTTACTTGTTCAACTTCATCATCTATTATGCCATCTTGAAACCATGCATCTACAACTTTTTCAAATGTAACAGCAAGTTCTCGGATTTTCATTTTATCCAACTCTTGATATATATACTTCCAATCCAACAACCGATTATAATGTTTTTTATATATATAAATATCCATAAATGAACGAATGCCTGTGCCACCTGTCTTATAATGTTTTATCATATGCGCAATATGATATATATAAAAATCCTCTTTGGACATACTGTAAAGATTCTTATTATTTTTATCTTGTATTAATTGTTCCCACACATTTTTATAATATTGTAAAATTTCTTTCTGTAAGATATCTAATGGCACAAGATAGTGATGCATTTCAACATTCATAACAGGTCTCTTTTTATATACATCATGCCCTTCTTCATCAATATGGTCTAATGTATATCCCATCTCTTTAAAAACTTTTTTCACTACATCAGCCTTATTACTGTCCATAAGAATATCCAAATCCGCCATTGTTCTCATATCTTGACTTGGATATAATTCTTTTATAATACATCCTTTTAACGGACATATATCAATTTGTGCTTCTGTAAGTTTTTCTATAATGGAATCTCTTTCATAAAGCTGAGTTATCCCTTTAAAAATCGCCTTGTCTCTTGATTCCATCCATTTTTTATACAGTTCTTCATCTGGCTTTTTTGCCAATTTTTCAATACTATAAAATATAAGATTATTAATAGAATGATATTTTGCTAATTGATATATATCTTTCCAAGTAACATCTTGAGGCAATTCTTCTGGAATTGTATTATCAAGAGCACAACCTATCAGATGAATAAGATAACTAATATTGGCATTAACAATCTGTTTCATATATTTGACCTTCCTTGACTACTATTTTCTGACTGCATATACTTAAAGCTGCCTTTCTATGAGTTATTAAAATACAGGTTTTCCCCAGCTTTTCAATATTGATAAGCAGCTGTTTTTCTGTCCACTCATCAAGAGCGCTGGTAGCCTCATCAAACAACAATATTGGCGACTTTTTAAGCACCGCTCTTGCTATAGCAATACGCTGTGCCTGTCCTTCCGATAATCCTAAGCCATCTTGTCCAATATATGTATCTAAGCCATCACCAAATGTTTTGACAAATCCATCAGCACATGCTATTTCAAGTGCTTTCCATATATCATTTTCATTAGTATCTGCATTTAACAATGTTAAATTTTCACGTATTGTTCCAGAAAATAAACAGTTTCCTTGCGGCACATATGAAAACAATTCTCTAATATTTCTAATTCCTATTTGAGAATCTTTATTTTGAAGATATACCCTTCCTTTTTGCGGTTCAAACAAGCCCATTAACAAATACATCAATGTGCTTTTTCCGCCTCCTGAAAGCCCCATAATTGCAGTTGTTTCACCTAGCTTAATAGACGCACAAGCTTGTGTTAATATAGCTTCTCTGTCATATGTAAATGTTACATTGTCAATAATAATCATAGAATCCTTGTCACATATATCTGCTGCCACATACTGTCTTGTTGAACTATCGGTCTTTAATTGTTCTAATTCTATCAGTCTTTCAGCACTAGCTATCATATTATACCATTGAGGCATTATCCCGGACAAATTCGACAACGGAACCTGAACTTGACTTACTAGCTGAAGCATTGCTGTCAATGTTCCATAGGTAAGCGTATGATTATATATTCCAAACGTTCCCCACGCTAATGCAAACAGATACCCCATCTGAAAGATTAAATTAAATCCTGCATTTGCAATAATAGAGACCGTTCTTTTTCTCATTTCTGTCTTAAACAACTTGCTATGTTGATAGATGATTTTATCCCTAATCACAGCATCTGCCTCAAATACTTTTAATACTTTAACATTTTCAAGAATTTCCTGAAACAATGAATGGGTTTTATCCTCTTGTGCCATTACCGCTTTACTTAACCCTTTTAATCGTCCTCTAAGCACTTTTACAAGTAAAAATAATACAATTCCGCTTCCAAGCAAAATGCCTGCAAATAATCCATCAAGGGCTAACAGCACTCCTGAAGCCATAAACAGTCTTGTTACAGCGTTTGATATATTGGGAATAATTCCAACAATGGCTGTTGAAACAACTTGAACATCACTAAATACTCGGTTTACTAATTCTCCGCTGTGAAATTCCGACAGGTTGGAATATTCTTTTTGTAAAATGTCAGTCACTAGCTTTTCTCTCAAATAAATTGAAAGTTTCGATTTGGTATATTCTCTTATTGAATTACATTCAAGACGAATAATTAACTGCCCCAACACAACAATTCCAAGTCCAACAAGGTTTTTAACAAGTACTGTCAAATCACCGGAAACAGCTCCGTCAATAACATTTTTACACAACAATGCAAATAAAATTCCAAGCACAGAAAAAAGGATATTACTGCCAATCAGACAGCATATCCTAATTCTTTGACCTTTTGTATTAAGATATATCCAATGAAGCGTACTGTTATCTTTTTGTTTTCGTTCCACCAAAAATCCTCCCTAAAAAATGTATACCTCTTCGTATTATAAACGGACGCCATAAAAATTCATATATTTTATGAATTTTTTGTGAGACTTCTTTATCACCACGATATATCCTGTTTACAACAGCAATAATCATATCTTGTGTAACCCCTTTTTCTCGGTAAGTTTGATTATCTCCACACAACACATAATTATCCTTACCAACACCTACAATTCGATGCAAAACATACTGACCATTTTTTCGCTGATAAAAAATAATCTGTCCCCTGCAAAGCGGAAATGTTGGTTTTACCAATACTACTGAATCCTTACCTTGTCTTAATATTGGCAACATACTAATACCCTTAGGATACATTCTAAACTCTCCACCAGATTCTATAACTTCTTTTATCAAATTGTCATATTCTTTTAGTTTAAATTCTTTATTCAAGAATTTCAGCCTCCTCTAGCTTTTGTATAAAGTATTCTACATCTTGTGATGCTTTTTCTTCATCAATTTCATAATTTTCTAACAATGCACAGACAATATCTTGTTTGCTGCTACCTTGTTCTAACATATCCCATATAAATTTAGCACTTTGATTTAACCGTATAATTCCATTAAAATTTTTGCTCTGTTCTCCCACTGCTGCCACCACATAATCATTATTTATCTGCCTTACAATAAATCCCTTTTTAATCTTCATCTTCGCCCTCATTTCTGCACATTGTACACTTCTATTTTTTACATCTATAAAATTTATATATGACTAATTTTTAATCTACTATCCATTTATCTGTATTATTTTCTATTCATTTATTGAATAACTGCAAATTTTTTTATTATTCCTCATACGATTTTTTACTCATTGCCTCATACGATACCTTTACAGCTTCCTGTGAAATATTACACTCTAAAACCCATATTTTTTTTAGGTGTACTAAATTATCTAAAAATTCTAAAACTTTGCTGACACACCGTTCTTCTTCTGGCATAATCATCTGATGAAAGATTTTACTAATTACCTCTGTACTATTCATTGTTCGTATTGAATTTTTTTCGCTTCGCTCAATAAAACACAAGCCCTGTATTGGTGTTGATGTATTGATATTATAGCCTTCTTTTCCACACCATGGGGTGCCATACGCCATCAGTTCTCTTCCTGAAAATCTTAGTATAGGCTTGTCTCCATTGACAATACGCGCCCGCTCGCCAAAATGGTCACACCACAGTTTTACATGTGTTGTTTTGCCAGTTCCACTCTTTGCCATAAACGCATATGAACGCCCATCCACTTCAACGACTGCTGCATGAAGAAAAAAGACATCATAAAGCGGGAGCTTTTTTACAATATTTCTGTATATACATACACTCTCACAATACTGGTCTAAACTTCCGCCATACTGCTTTTCTTTTTCTATATCTTCATCGCTTGCACGCACACAAAATATACTGTCCCCACTCTCTACAATATAATCTTTGCACAGTTTCTCCACAGCACTATATCGATTATCAATTTCAATAACCAACTCTGCTATTTTAATCTTAAACATCATTTTCCCTTTCTATTTTTTATCTTTACAAACAATTTTAAAACAAATCTGTCAAGCGGATATTTGCAATTTACTTTGCTACTTCCCTAATAAAATTAAAAAAACATAATTTAGCAAAATAAACATAACTAAAATATATTTAGTAATTGTTTATTTTGCATAAATATAATAAAGAATTTTAAGTTTTACTATTGTTTATCTGTATATATTCTATTACTCAATATTTATATGGTGTCCTCTTTTTTATTTTGTGTGACATCATTTTTTAAATCATTCATTATATCTTGTATTATTTCTTCTTTTCCATTTATCTTTATATCTTTATCTTGTACTGTATTTTTAGTGTTATCCTTTTTTATATCTTGTATACACTCTCTTTTTTCATTTTGAGCTATATCTTTTTTTACATCTTTTAGATTATCTTCTTTTTCATCTTTTACTTTATCTTCAATTCTATCCTCTTGCAAAATTTCTTTATTTTCTGCTATTACCGCTTTAGGAGCTGTAAGAAGCATATATGTAACAGCCGCAATAATGGCACCTATACATGGTCCGGCAATAAATACCCACACCTGTCCTAAAGCTGTCACATCACCTGCTATTCCTTTAACAATGGCAGGACCAAAACTTCTTGCAGGATTAACACTTGTTCCTGTAAATGGAATACCAAAAAGATGAACTGTTGTCAATGCAAGACCAATTACCACACCGGCAACTTTGCTGTATGCTTCTTTTGAGGTCACACCTATTACTGTTATTACAAAAACAAATGTCAAAATGATTTCAATAATAAGCGCACCCCACATATTAACCTCAAGAAATGGTGATGCCTCGCCATATCCGTTTGTCCCAAAACTCAATAAATCATAACCATAACTTCCATATTGTTCAATAATTTCTTGATTAAATGTTTTTGACAGACCAAACATAGCAAAACCTGCTGCAATACCGCCAAGCAATTGCGCTACAATATAACCGCAAAAGTCAATAAGAGACATTTTTCCACTGATAAAAATACCTAAAGACACTGCAGGATTAATATGACACCCTGATATATTTCCTATTGAATACGCCATAGCAGTGACAGTTAGTCCAAATATCAAAGCAATTCCAACAACGCCCAAAAAACCTTGATATCCGCCTGTAAACGAGGCAACGCCGCATGCTATAAATGTTAATAAAAACGTTCCAATAAACTCCGCAATATATTTTCTCATACTTTTTCCTCCATTAAACTATTTATCTTTTAAGATAAATCTGATAAGATAATATATGTGTGTGTTTAATAATTTATGTTAAGTTATAAATCCTATAGCACAGCATACCACAATATATTTATTTTAACAATATCTTATACGGAGGATTATTTATGAACAGTAAAAAACAAAGAAAAATTGCCATTATTACTATGATAACAATGGCAGCTGTTATTATTTTAGGATTTACTATTGGATTAGTCGTGTTTTTTAAATTAGACATGGGAAAATTCATTACAAATCGTGGCTCTCGAATTTACTCGCCAACAGAAATTGAAAAAATAGAATCTTTAGCTATAGAAAATGGAAAGCAAATTCATATTGACGATATCAAAAAACAACTTGATTCTGGAATTGGTATCAATACTTTAGTCCGTAATATGTTTGCAGACCAGTTTGTATATACCGTAGGCGGACGTTATTACTTTACCCCTATCAATTATGAATTAAAACAAAATAAGCTTGTCAATGCAAATTTTGTTGTACAAGACAATGGTGAAATTGTCTATAAAGATAACGGAACTATTGTTTCTCATAAAGGAATTGATGCTTCAAAGTATCAAGGAAATATTGATTTTTCAAAAGTAAAAAATAGCGGTGTTGAATATGCTATGTTACGAGTTGGATATCGAGGCTATACTGGCGGCACACTTAATAAGGATACTTCTTTTGACACTTATGCAAAAGACGCTCTGCGAAATGGTATTGATGTCGGTGTATATTTTTTCTCACAGGCAATTACCACTGCTGAAGCTGAAGAAGAAGCGGAATATGTCTTGAATCAAATTTCTCCTTATAATATCACTTATCCTATTGTTATTGATATTGAAGAAATTACAGAAGACACTGCAAGACAAGAGTCTCTTTCAAATGAACAACTTACAGATATTGTAATTGCCTTTTGTGAGAAAATCAAAGCGGCAGGATATACGCCTATGATTTATGCAAATATGCGCTACTTTGCAGGAAAACTTCAAATGGAACGACTGGATGACTATGAAAAATGGTATGCTTTTTATGCAGATGTTCCTTATATGCCTTATGAATTTTCAATGTGGCAATATTCAGATTCTGGTTCTATTGATGGTATCAATGGAAAAGTTGATTTGGATATCTCCTTTAAAACTTGGTAATAAAATGGAGTAAAACAATGATATTATACAGACCTGTTGGAACAAAAGAACTTGAATTAATAGCAGCAAGCGATTATACAAAATATCCGCCAAGATTGCCTGAGCAGCCTATTTTTTATCCTGTATTAAATGAACAATATGCAACACAGATAGCTTCACAGTGGAATGTAAAATATAATAGCGACCACAAAGGCTATGTGACAAAATTTGAAATTGACGACAACTATTTTAAACAATTTGAAGTTCATATTGTTGGTGCAAAGCATCACCAAGAATTATGGGTTTTAGCAGAAGAACTTGAAGTCTTTAATCAGCATATTATAGGAAAAATACAAGTGATATCTTCATTTTATGAAAATAAAAATTTTTCTAATAATTAAGATATCTTAATCCATAAAGATTGCTGCATCCAATTTCTTAATGTCTTGATAATTACAAATAAGAGAAAAGAAGTAACAGAACGCTGCAATTTCTCATAGCTTTCATTGAGCGTTTCTGTTACTTCTTTCAGCCTTGCTTCAATTCGTCCATAACAATGTACTACTTGAGACGGAACTTTTGAGTTTGCTCGTTCATCGTCTTTGCTTGCATAAAGAGTTCTGAACTCACTGCGGCAAAGTTCTCGCTGCTAGCAGAATTATTTTGTACTACCATAGAAATTTGACCAATTCCTTCCGTTACTTGAACAATAGATTCTGCATCATTTTCTATAGCTTTGGTAATAACGTTAATCTTCTTATTAGATTGCAACACCAACTCCATAGTCTCGCTCAAGGCAACAGAAACTTCTTCCAATATACGTCCGCCTCGTTCTGTAATCTGAACGGAATTTTCAATCAATTCCTTTGTTGCCTTAGCGGCCTCGTCAGACTTAGTCGCCAAATTGCGTACTTCCTGTGCTACCACAGCAAACCCTTTTCCAGATGTACCTGCTCGTGCAGCTTCAACAGCTGCATTTAAAGCTAAAATATTTGTCTGGAAAGCAATGTTTTCAATAGTAGAAATAATATTTTGAATCTGCTTAGATGCATCCATAATATCTGTCATAGCAGTCACCATCTGTTCCATCTTCTGACTGCTGACTGCAACCTGCTCACCAGTCTTTTCAGCATTATCCTCAACTTCTGATGCAATCACTGCATTTTGGGCAACACTCTTTGACAATACATCTAAAGAAGCATACAGTTCCTGTACTGCACTGGCCTGTTCTGTTGCCCCTTCAGCCAAGCTCTGCGCATTTCCAGATAGCTGTTGTGCATCCCCAGAAATTTTTTTCTGAACTTGACAGATACTAGCGATTGTAGAGGATAACTCACTGGTTAAAGTATTAATAGACATCTCAATAGAACGAAAATCACCAATAAATGGAACGGCTGCCTTCACATTGAAATTTCCTTCGCTCATCTGTCCCATGATATGATTCAAATCTTGGATATAACTACGAATTAACTCCACTGAATGTTCTAACGTATATGCTAAATCACCCATCTCGTTCTTCTCATGATAATCTAATTTTAAGTCCAGTTGACCTTGCTGCAGAGGCTGACTCATTTTGGTGATGTGAAGGATTGGTTTAAGCAGCTTACGTAAAACATAAACAACAAGACTGATTTGACATATCAACGCTACCAATGAGCAAATCGTTGTTACGATGTGTGTTGTCATAAATGTGCTATTTATCTGCTCATCGCTATTGTTTGTCAGAGCGCTTCCACGCTCCACTATTTGGTCTAAATATCCCATCAAAGACACTAAATCTGGTTTAATTGTATCATGGTAATAAATTTGCGCTTCGGACTCATTGATATCCAGTATATCCAGCATATAGCTGGCTGATTCATGTAACTTTTTATGTAAAGGTTCTACTTTACTCAATAAATCCAAAATTATTTCATCTTCTGTTCCTATGTCACTATAAATCCACTGTCCCAAAAGACAGGAAGTTGCGTTATTAGCGCTTGTAAAGTCCACATCAGCATACAATGTATCACTTAGGCTGTTTACCCACTTATAATGAGCTGCTTTTGCCGCCTGTGCTTGATTCTGCATTTCAAGAACTTTGCTGTTTTCATTCTGCATTCTATCTAATTTCAGCAGGTTTACAGCATTGAGAACTGTGAATAGAATCATTGATGCCAATGTTACTACTGTTCTAATCAAAACCATTGTTTTAATACTTTTACGCATAAAAATATCCTCCTATTCTTGAATAAAATTTTTAATTAGAAGTACACTAGTTCATCTTTTGGTGCTTCTGCTTCAACCACCTTACTGACATACAATACAGGTCCTTTTTTCTTGTAAGCCATTTGAAACTCAAATTTAATTGTTGCTGTAACCGTAACCCACTGTTTATTTTCAAGTGATGCAATATTGTCATAAAAACTGATATATCCTACAAACTGTGTATCATCTGCACAACAAGTCATAACCTTGCGTCCTGGCACAAAATTTTTATCTTTAAAATATTTATTTTTTAAAACTTGACCTTTAAATTGAACTGTTTTATTTTTGTATACTTCTGGTCGTTCCGATACGTCCATATACCAAATTCCATAATCACAATCATCAATTTCTATCACATCTGCATGGATATCGTATGGAAGCTGCTCTGCAATCGACATCATCTCGCCTTTTTCATCTTCAAAAACAATCTGAACAGCAGGATTTAACGCTTTTATACTTCTTCTATAATTGCCAAGCTGCATACTGCTTTTACATCTGTTAAAAACAGCTAAATCCACATTTTTAACGCTCTCTGCAAGAATAGACTTCATATTTGCCCATTGTATATTAAAAGATGTTGCATCAAACAACGTTATAGACTGATATATCTGCCAACCAAACGGTTTGGCTACATCTTCTATAAGCTGAGGCTCCCACATACCATTATATTCAACAATAACAAGCCATGGGTCATATTTTTTATCCAATTCTTTCAATTTTTCTGTTGTAAATTCTTCCTTTTGGAGTACTTCCATATCAATGCCATTGTCTTTTAACATTTGAGCGTCATATTCTTCTTCCCCTTCTTCACACACAATCAGCAGCTTCTTTTGAGCCTCTGCAAACTGCCCCATCTCAATCGTTTCTGTTATAAATCGTGTCTTACCGCTGTCAAGCTGTCCATTAATTAAAAATATTGGAATTTGATACTGTTCCTGCGCCATATCCTTTTTCCCCCATTAACAACTAAATAATTCTTTCAACTTATCCTCTTGTAACTTTTCACCAATGACACAGATTCTTCCTGTAAAATCTGGCTTTCCCTCTCGGATTTCATATTCTTGCGGAACCAAGTCAAAATACAGCCATGTTCCATCGCTGGCTGGAACCATTCCTTTAGAACGAAGAATATTTCCATATTCATCTGTATTGGCAAGTTTATTTAATATTTCTTGCAATGCAGTTTTTTCATACTTGTTAGGTGTCTCCACACCCCAGCTTGTAAACACTTCATCTGCATGATGATGGTGATGTCCATGTCCGTGATGTTCACAGCCGCACTCTCCGTTATGCTCATGGTGATGATGTTCATGTTCGTGATGTTCACAGCCACACTCTTCATCATGCTCATGGTGATGATGTTCATGTTCGTGATGCTCACAGCCACACGCTCCGTCATGCTCATGATGGTGATGTCCATGTCCGTGATGTTCACAGCCGCACTCTCCGTCATGCTCATGATGGTGATGTCCATGTTCGTGATGTTCACAGC
>CAJUTV010000007.1:69341-184648 GCA_910589305.1 uncultured Lachnospira sp.
CACACTCTCCGTCATGCTCATGATGGTGATGTCCATGTTCGTGATGTTCACAGCCACACTCTCCGTCATGCTCATGATGGTGATGTCCATGTTCGTGATGTTCACAGCCGCACTCTCCGTCATGCTCATGGTGGTGATGTTCATGTGCTGCATGTTCTTTTTCAGCTTGCTCTGCTAACATCTCTAATTCAAGATTTGTTACATTTTCCATAGCAGCTAAAATTTGTGCGCCTTCCAAATCGTCCCAAGCTGTTGTGATAATATGGGCATTTTGATTTAAACTGCGAATCATCTCAATTGCTTTATTTAATTTTTCTTCATTAATATTTTGTGTTCTGCTTAAAATAATGGTTCCTGCATGTTCAATTTGATTGTTAAAAAATTCACCAAAATTTTTCATATATACCTTAACTTTTGATGCATCGGCAACGGTTGAAGCACTGTTTAACTTAATTTCATTTTCAATATGAAGGTCTTTTACTGCTTTGATAACATCTGATAGTTTGCCGACACCAGAAGGTTCAATAATAATTCGGTCTGGGTGATATTTGTCTACGACTTCTTTTAATGATGTGCCAAAATCGCCTACAAGAGAACAACATATACAACCAGAGTTCATCTCTCTTATCTCAACACCAGAATCCTTTAAAAATCCGCCGTCAATGCCAATCTCGCCAAATTCATTCTCAATCAGAACAACTTGTTCATCTTTTAACACTTCCTTTAAAAGTTTGCTGATAAGTGTTGTCTTACCAGCTCCCAAAAATCCTGATATAATATCTACCTTTGTCATTTTACTTCAATCCTTTCTTTTTTATAATAAATGTCAAGCGAATACTCACAATCCACTTTTGTACTTGCTTAAAACACCTAACTGTCATCGCAGTATAAACCCATACCGCTTATATCTCTACAATATTGAAGTGTGGTCTTACTTGATAAGGTTAAATTCTACAATTATCGAATGATACTCTCCAGCACTTCAAAATAATTTTCAAAAGTCTTTTTGCAGCATTGATAGTCATCAATTATAATACCACTTGTACGTAGCCCTGCCAATGCAAAAGCCATAGCCATTCTATGGTCATCATATGTCTTTACAATTCCCGACTGCATTTGTGATGGTACAATTCTAATTGCATCTTGATGTTCTTCTACTGTAATTCCAAGTTTTCTAAGTTCTGTAACAATTCCTTTAATCCTATCCGATTCCTGCAATCGAATATGCCCAATATTGCGAATATAAGTCGGAGTCTGCGCAAATGCTGCAACAACTGCCATTGTCATAGACTGGTCTGAAAAATCATTCATATCTACATCAATTCCATTATATTGACCATTTTTTGTGCCAATAAGAGATATTCCCTCTTTTGTATCTGTGACCATACAACCTAGTTTTTCTAAAAGATAGATAAATTTTATATCCCCCTGCATAGAGTCTGCATGGACATGTCTTACTAGTGCTTTTCCGCCTGTAATTGCTGCCGCTGCATAAAAATAACATGCTGCGGATACATCAGGTTCAATCTGATACTGTTGCCTTTTATACTTTTCATTGGGTTTAATCTGATAAAGACTATCCTTATGATATACATTACAGCCAAACTCTTCCATCATTTTGGTTGTAATTCTTATATAAGAGCCATCCTTTTTTTCACTTGTAATATAGATGCTAAGCCCTTCTTTTAAAACTGGCGCAACCATCATAAGTGCGCTTAAAAACTGCGTACTTTTGCTAATATCAATATCTACTGTATTAGACGGTTTTTGTCCATCAAAATACGCTCCTTTTACAAGCACTGGCAAAAATCCCTCATTTTCCAAAAAGGTAAACGTTGCCCCCATACTTGTCAACGCTTCAAAAAGCGGTTTCATTGGACGTTTTTTCATCTGCTCTGACGCATCAATTTTATATTCTCCATCAGATAATGCAAGCATTGCAGTAAGAAACCTTGCAGCCGTTCCAGCACTGCCTACATTAATAGTGGCATTTTTATAAGGAATCTTTCCCTCTGTTCCAAAAACAGTCACTTTACAGTTGTGTTCGTCAATGTTCAACGTATATCCCAACTGCTCAAGACATGACAAAAAATGTCTTGAATCATCACTAAATAAAACACCATTTAAATGACATACTCCATCACCAAGTGCTGCCATCAATAAGGCTCTGTTTGTTATACTTTTTGAACCTGGAACCTCCACTACACAATCAATAGGGCAAGTTACTGGCTTTACTGTATATTGTGACATATTTGCCTCTCTATTCATTTACTTTATTATTAATATGTTTATTGTTCTATTTATTCTCTTTGCTGCCCATATTTATACATTTGTGCTTGCTCTATTGTGCTAGATATTCTTGATATTACAAAAATAGGCGTAACTATTTGTATATTTCTACTTGCTCCATTACTCGTATTTAGTTTGCATACCACATCTAATCTACTTGCCCCATTGCTCATATTTAACTTCCATACTGCGTCTAATTTTTAGGAGCAGTTACTAGCTCAAGTTTTGATTTATGCACAGCAATTGGTTACACAATTGGTTGTTTTTTCTACTCGTTTACTCTGTCATTCATATTTTCATATGTTCTATGCCTGCCAACATATTTATATGCAGGACGTATAATTTTCCCTGCATTGACAAGCTCCTCAAGCCTATGTGAACACCAGCCAGATATTCTTGATATTGCAAAAATAGGTGTAAATAATTCGTCTGGTATACCAAGCATAGAATAGACAAAACCACTGTAAAAATCGACATTGGCGCATACTGGCTTAAATATTTGATGTTTATTTACAATCAACTGCCCAGCTTTTTTTTCAACCAATTCATACAAGGCAAATTCTTTTTGCATTCCTTTTTCTTCAGACAAACTTTTTGCATACCTTTTTAGTATAACCGCTCTTGGGTCGGATAATGTATAAACAGCATGTCCCATTCCATAAATTAACCCAGCTTTGTCAAATGCTTTCTTGTCCAGAATTTTATTTAAGTAATTGCAAACCTCTTCCTCATCGTCCCAATTTTTACAATTTTCCATAATATCAGCAAACATTTTCTGCACTTTTATATTGGCACCACCATGTTTTGGACCTTTCAACGATGCAATAGAGGCAGCAATTGCTGAATATGTATCTGTTCCTGAAGAAGTGACAACATGTGTTGTAAATGTCGAATTGTTACCACCGCCATGTTCTGCATGTAACACTAAACAAGTATCAAGAACATTTGCTTCCAACTCTGTAAAATTACCATCTTCTCTGAGCATATAAAGGATATTTTGTGCTATAGAATAATCCTTTCTCGGATTTTTAATAAGAAGTGTGCCATCTAACTTTGAATGTCTATATGCTTGATACGCATATACCGCAATAAGCGGTATCTTTGCAATAAGCTGCAATGACTGACGCAATACATTTGGAATAGATATATCATCAGGATTTTCATCATAAGAATAAAGGCTTAACACACTTTTCATCAGAGAGTTCATTAAATTGGCACTCGTTGCTTTCATAATAACATCTCTTATAAATGCTCCTGACAACTCTTGAAGGTCTGCCAATATATGAATAAAACTTTTATTTTGTTCTTTTGTTGGCAGCTTGCCAAACAACAATAAGTAAGTAGTTTCCTCAAAACCATATTGTCCATTTTCAAAGCCTTCTATCAATTCTTCTACATTATACCCCTGAAAATAAAGACAGCCATCTACAGGAATTTTTCTTCCATTTTCACTTTTAATTCCAACAACATCTGAAATTTCAGTAAGTCCAGTAAGCACTCCATTGCCATTGCTGTCACGAAGTCCTCGTTTTACATCATACTCCACATAAAGCTCTTGATTAATTGAACCAGAGCGCCTGCATTGCGCTACCAATTCATCAAATGAACTTTTCTCAACCGTTGTAAGTTCCATCATCTGTTGATTATTCATACTTAGCCTCATTTCTGCACTGCTTTATTATGCAAAAAACAAAACTTTTCAAATTTTGTTTTTATAGGTTTGTGACAAGCAGCGCACAGACACAAATCCTGTGATTGAAAATTTCAATTTTCAATCTTTTCCCTTCCTATTTGTCTTTCCAAAATTTCACAAGCTGCACGTATCAGTTGAATACATGGGCGTTTTTTATAATACTCCTGTGTTCGCTCTGATGGTATCGGACTTGTCATACTCTCTGATATGTTGTCCAATGTTGCCTGTTTTTCGTTCTCATTTAACTCTTTCATGTTCTTATCAAGACCTAATAATTCTCGGCATACAATGCTGCCTCCTGAAATCTTTTTAAACTCTTTTGCCAAATGCTGAACCATCTCATAATTCTTTTCTTTTCCTTTTGGATTGTAATCGGTTGTACAACCAGACTCCAATCCTGCAACTAATGCCATAGCGGACATACAGCCACAGACTTCTCTCATTCTTCCCATTCCTCCGCCAAAAGAGGCTGATATTTTAAGTGCGGTTTTCTCATCAATACCATATTGATGTGCAAATGGTACAAATACTGATTGACTACAATTATAGCCTTTTCTAAAATAACTTTCTGCCATATCGGCAATTTCATTTATTTTCTCGCTATCCGTCACTTCACACCCCCAAACACCAATTTCTAGTAATTATGCAATATTTACACGATTTTGTCAAACTGCCTTTATTAAAATTAAGTCCAATCAAACTATCTTTTAAGTTTTATACTTTTTTTAATATTTCCCTATAAAAGACCACAAAAAAGGACAGAACATTGTTCCTGTCACCATAATAATCAACTTTCAATAATCATTTAAAATTGCACAAAATACCCTACTCTATATATTGCCCATGCTTTCCCCTTTCCTGCTCAGTCATTTTATCATCTCATTTCTTTATTGCAAATTCAAACAACACATTCAGACTCTTTCATAAAATTTATAAATTGTTTGTTATACCATTCTATATGCTGTAATTGCAATTTATAATTAATTTATGATAGTGGTTTTTAAGATGTAATAAATAATAAAACAACAAAATTTATTATACAATTACCCAAAATATGTATTTTAACATTGTAAATATTATTATCAAAATTCACCCTATCTTCTATTGATATTAAATAAAAAATAATATAAAATTAATAAACAATATTATTTTTGTCATAAAAATTATTACTCTTATAAAAATGAACATAGATACAGAAAGGTGAGGAAGCCATATGTCCAAATTTTTAATGAAACCAAAAATTGATTTTGCCTTTAAGGAAATTATGGCTGATGAAAAAGCTCGTATTGGCTTTTTATCAGCTGTATTAAAATTAGAGCCAAAAGATATTAAGAAAACTACAATTTTAAATACAAATCTGCGCAAAATATATAAAGAGGATAAACAGGGAATATTAGATGTTCGCATTTTAATGAATGATGAAACTGAAATTGACATTGAAATCCAACTTGCTGAATTAAAAGTATGGGCTGACCGTTCACTTTTTTATATGTCCAAAATGTATGTCGACCAAATTGAAGCAGGACAAGATTATACCAAATTCAAAAAATGTGTTAGTATCAGTATTTTAAATTTCAATCTATTTCCTGATAATTTAAAAAATGAACAAGAATTTTCAGATAAAGAAAAGATACTTGATGATGAATTTTATTCCTGCTTTCATCTTCGAGAAGACAATCATCATTTCCTATACACCGATAAAATGGAATTTCATGTAATAGAACTACCAAAACTTCCAAAAGAATTAAAAGAAAACAGCACTGATATTTTATTATGGGCTAAATTTATCAATGCTGAACGAGAGGAGGAATTTCAAATGTTAGCTTCTAAAAATACTTATATTGATAGTGCTTATGAACGATTACAAGTTATCAGTCAAGATAAACAAAAACAGATGGAATATGATGCACGTCAAAAAGCTATTCTTGACCATAATCAAATGGTTCTTGAAGCAACGGAAAAAGGCATGAAACAAGGTATTGAGCAAGGCATGAAGCAAGGCTTAAAACAAGGTATGAAACAAGGATTAAAACAAGGCATTGAACAAGGTATTGAACAAGGATTTGAACGTGGCATTGAACATGTAGCTAAAAACCTTATTAATGAAGGTTATTCAACCAATGACATTGTTAAATTAACAGGTATTTCTGCTGATATAATCGAGAAAATGCAAAAAAACTTTTAAGTTTATACGAACATTTGCTATTACAAATAAAAAACAAAACATTTATCTAATATAAATAACATTTTCAAAAAGTTACAAAGTCAAATATTTAGTTAAGCGGATATTCGCAATCCGCTACGCTACTTGCTCAGGTGTTTGACACCCTAACCTCATAGCTACTATCGTAACACAAGTCCCCACCCCTACTTATGCCTTTGCAGCATTGAAGTGGGGGAACTAGTGGGGGACTTCCTTGATGAGGTTAAAATCCCCCCCTCTTAATCCTACAACTTATTTTATATTTCACATCTTTGTACTCTTTTCCCATAAAATAGCTTTATACAACTGCTTTAAATCTTTGTAAGTACAACTTGTAAATCCTTCTTTTGACAACGCTTCCCACTCATATTCTCCACTAAAAAGATAGATATTATTTTTATCTTCACTTAAAAATTTTATATCCTGCCAATGAATAATGGTCACTCTATCATCCGTTGCTTTTTTTACCTCAATATTTTCAGAATCAATTTCATAATAAAAAGTTTGCCCTGCTTTAGACGAATATTTTTCTCGAAAAGCCATATGCTTGTTTTTATCAAGATAATACATTCCAATAAAAAGACATGTTATACATATTATTCCAAATAAAATAACAGCAATCATATTGATGGATTCATTTGCTGCAAAATTACGTGCCATAATACTTACCATCACCATTCCTGATGTTAGCCCTGCAAAATTAAATAGTAACTTTTTCTTTTTATATATTTCATTATTATAATTACTGGCTATAGCTGCTTTTTCTAAAGTTTTGTCTGTATATGTCGTCGTATTTTTAATAACCATTATTGACGTTCCTTTCCGAAAAATCTATACTTATAAATAGTTATAAAAGAAATTATTTTATAATCTAAATAAGATTTCATTCACAATTTTATATCTGTCTGACACTTGATATAAAATTGCTAAATATGTTTATTCTTATATATAAAAACAATGAAAAATGGAGGATTTTTATGGCAACAGCATGTATTACAGGTGCCAGTTCTGGCATTGGACGAGCATTTGCAGTTCAATTAAGCAAAATGGGATATCATCTTATATTAGTATCAAGAAATACACATAAATTAAAGAAACTGGCAACTAAATTAAACACAACATGCAAAATTATCTATTGTGATTTATCAAATGAACATTCATGTCACATTCTTGCCAATCAATTAAAAAAATACCATATTGACATTTTGATTAACAATGCAGGATTTGGAGATTTGGGAGAATTTAGCAAGACAAGCCTTTTAAAAGACCTTGATATGATTCATGTCAATATAAAAGCAACACATATTCTTACAAAAGAGCTGCTTCCTGAATTTATAAAACACGACAGCGGCTATATTATGAATGTTTCTTCCAGTGCAGGATTATTGCCTGGCGGACCGCACATGGCAACATATTATGCTACAAAAGCATATATCACAAGCCTTACCAGTTCTATCTACCAAGAATTAAAAGAAGCAAAAAGTCACGTTCATATCTGTGCATTGTGTCCTGGTCCTGTCCAAACAAACTTTAACAAAATTGCCAATGTTCAATTTTCTATAAATGGAATATCTGCATCTCACTGTGCTGTGTATGGACTTCAAAAAATGTTTCAAAAAAAGCTTATTATTATACCAACATTTTATATGAAAGCGGCTGTTTGGGCAATGTATAAAACACCGCGCAAGATGGCACTTGCAATTACTTCACTTCAGCAGCGCAAAAAGTATCATCAATCAACTACCCTATAATGTATTGCTTTTATAAGAAATGAACTATTTATGATGGCATAGCATTCAATTTATTTATTACACAAATCATTTTTTATAATTTTACAAGCACTGTAAAATTATTGTTTTCGCAGTGCTTGTGCAATATCACTTATTTTTCTAAGTCGGTGATTTACGCCCGATTTTCCGACAGGCGGCGAAAGCCGCTCTCCAATATCTTTAAGATTCATATCTGGATTTTCAAGACGAATCACTGCTACATTATATAAAGGCTCTTTTAAATAACAAAGCCCTACTGTATCTTTTATATACTCTATATCTTTAATCTGTTTTACTGCTGCCTCAACTGTTTTATTAATATTAGCAGTCTCACAGTTTACCTTTCGATTGACATCATTGCGCATACCTTTTAAAATCATCACATTATATAAATCCATCTGCGAGACAAACGCTCCCATAACATTAAGACAATCTGTAATGTGATTACCTTCTTTTATATAAGTGATAAAATTATTTTTTCTGGCAATCACTTTGGCATCCAATTCAAAAAATGCAAGCATTTCTTTAAGCTGTATGGCATCCGTTTGATTGGCACATACAATTTCATAATGATACGACTTATTGGGGTCACTTATAGAACCTGCCGCTAAAAAAGCGCCTCTTATAAAAGCTCTTTTACAGCATTCTTTTTGAACAAGCAACGAATTATTCAACATTTTTCTTTCAGAATCATTCCATTTTATTGCCATTAATATTTTTTCAGTAATACTTTTATCTTTTATTTTTATAGTAATAATATTATTTTTTTTGCCTTCATATTTCAATATAATATCATTATCCGATACATTAAATATATATTTTATTAATTGTATAAAAACATCTGCAACAATATTATTTTCAGTTGTTATACAAAACTCTTCCCACTGATTGCAGGTATTTGCACAAAATGCCATGATGGCGGCAAGTTCTGCTATCTGACAATGTTTGGCAGTATCAATTTTATTTTTTAATTCTTCTTTAACTTGCGATGAAAAAGACATTTCAACCCTTTCGTTTAGCATCTTTATCAATATCTCTATGTTCAACTTTGCAGCCATATTTACTCATCTTTAAAGTCCTTGCAATTTCATTGGCAAGCGTAACGGAACGATGTTTTCCACCCGTACAGCCAATAGCTATAACAAGGCTGTTTTTGCCTTCTGCCACATAATTGGGCAGTAAAAATGCAATTAAATCATTTACCTTTGACAAAAATGCATGAGCGGTATCAAATCCCATAACATAATCTTGTATTGCCTTATCATTTCCTGTTTGATATTTTAACGCCTCTATATAATAAGGATTGGGCAAAAAACGAACATCAAACACTAAATCTGCATCTGATGGTATCCCATATTTAAAACCAAACGATAATACAGTGACAAACAAATTATTATAGGATTCTTCACCAATGAATAATTTTTCCAACTGCTGTTTTAATTCTCTAGTAAGCATTTGACTGGTGTCCATAATGTAATCAGCACGATTTCTTAAAAACTGCATCTGTTTTCTCTCAGCATCAATTGCGTGGTCAACACGGTCATCTTTTGCTAATGGATGTGTTCTTCTTGTCTCTTTATATCGTTTTACCAAAACTTCATCACTGGCATCTAAAAACAAAATTTTACATTCATAATTTCCGGATTTCATCTCATCTAAAACTGGTTCCATCTCATTTATAGAAGCAGCATTTCTGATATCAACACCTAATGCAATATTAGAATAACCTTTTTGACCTTCTGCCAATTTAGCAAATCTTGGAATAAGCTCAATAGGCATATTGTCTACACAGTAATATTCACAATCTTCCAATACATTAAGTGCTGTTGATTTGCCAGCTCCAGACATTCCTGTAACTATTATAATCTTCATGGTTTATCTCCAATATTCTAAAAATATATAAGTCAAAGGATATTTACAATCCGCTTCGCAGCTTGCTTCAACCATCTAACTGTTATCGCAGCTTTTCAATGGAGGACTTATTTCCCATACTAAAACAAACAAATCCACACTCTCACTTTTATCTCTATAATATTAAAGCAAGGGATTTACTTGATAAGGTTAAAATATATATTCCTAAAATGTATATTTTAAATATGTTTTTTAACATATGTTTTTTCACCCTATATTTTCAACCATCAACAAATCCTAATTTTTTTACTTCCAATTCAAGTTTTATTCCCGTTTGTTCCTGTACAATACGTGCAACCTCGTCTGTTAATTTTATAAAATCCTGTGCCGTTGCCATTCCTGTATTGACAACAAAACCTGCATGTTTTTCAGAAACTTTTACTCCTCCAACAGCAAACCCTTTAAGACCTGCATCGGATATCAATTTTCCCGCATAAAAACCTTGTGGTCTTTTAAATGTACTGCCTGCACTTGGATATTCTAACGGTTGTTTTTCTTTTCGCAGAGCAGCTAACGATTCCATCTTTTCCTTGATTACTTTTGGGTCATCTTTTTTAAGCTCAATTACCACCTCAAGAACAATATAATCTTTTTCTTGAATAACACTTTTTCGATAGCCTAATTCCAACTCTTCTTTTGATAATTCCATTAATGTTCCATCTCTGTCACAAACGGTCGCTGATACAATAACATCTTTTAATTCACTGCCATATGCTCCTGCATTCATACACACACCGCCGCCTAAACTTCCTGGAATACCACTGGCAAACTCAAATCCCGTACAGCCCTCTTTAGCAGCCTCAGCAGCTAACTTCACCATACTAACACCTGAAAGAGCCTTGAATTGTACCGTTTTTCTATCATAAAACGGACAACTACTATAATTAGAATAACGATTATATAATTGTATAATAACACCTTGAAAACCATCATCACTGACAAGAAGATTACTTCCATTGCCAATTACATAATAATCAATCTCAAACGTTTTTAACGCTTGTATTAATTGTGGAATTTGTCCCAAATCCGTCGGAGTGACAAAACAATCTACTGGTCCGCCTATCCTTAAAGTGGTATGATTTTTCATGGGTTCTGACAACTTTACATTGTCTTTTCCAACAATTTTTTGTATGTATTGTACTATATGCTCATCAATCATTTTTGCTATCTCCATGAACAGACTGCAAATCCCCCAACACTAATTTTGCTGCTCCATATATGCCTGCATCATTTTCTAACAATGCCTTTACTATAGTAGTCTCTTTACTGGCATGAAATGCAAACATTTGATAATATTTTCTAATTTTTTCTAAAAAATACTCGCCTGCTGCCGATACACCGCCGCCTATAATAAAGCATTCTGGGTCAACAACACCTGCTATACAAGCCATTCCCTTTGCAAGATATTTTGATACATTCTCTATCACAGCATCCATTGCTTTATCGCCAGCTATCGCCTTGTCAAACGCCTCTTTTGCATTGTTTGTCCCTGCAAGTCTTGCAATACCTGAAGCAGAAGCCACTTGTTCAAGGCACCCTGTATTGCCGCAAGAACACGCGTAATCAAGACCTTCCACAATTGGAAGATGTCCTACCTCTGCTGCTGCACCATGAAATCCATTGACAATATGTCCGTCAACGACTAATCCGCCTCCAATACCTGTGCCAACGGTAAGCATCATAATACTGTGATATCCTCTGCCGCTTCCTTTGAAAAACTCTCCAAGTGCGGCAACATTTGCATCATTTGCGATATGAATACAATCTTTAGAAATATTTATCATCTTAGACAGTTCATCTGCAACATAAACTACTCCCCAGCCTAAATTGACACATTTATTAACAGCGCCATCCCTTCGGATTGCACCGGGAAGACCAATGCCAATGCCTAAAATATCAGAAACCTCCATTGCATTTTTTTCAATGGTTCTATTAATATATTGTGCGATATCCGCTAAAATATATCGACCATTTTCCTGTGTTCTGGTAGGAATTTCCTCTTTAATAACAAGCTCTGCATTCCCATCAAAAATACCACATTTAATGGATGTTCCTCCTATGTCAATACCAAATATTGTTTTACTCATCGTCATCACCGCCACGCATAAGATTTTCTTGCACTCTTCTATATAACTCTTTTGCTGCATTGTAACCCATTTTCTTTTGTCTATGGTTGACAGCCGCCGCCTCTACAATAACAGCCAGATTACGTCCTGGTCTTATTGGAAGTGAATGACACACAACCTTGTTGCCAAGATATTCGGTATACTCTTCTTCCAAACCAAGTCGGTCATACTCTTTATCTTTATTCCAATCCTCTAACTTAATTACCATATCAATCTGTTGTTCTTCCTTGACACTCTCAACACCAAACAATGTCTTGACATCAATAATACCAATACCTCTTAATTCAATAAAATACTTGGTAACACCCGGCGCTGAACCAATTAATGTCTCATCACTTATCTTTCGGATTTCAACAGCATCGTCTGTCACAAGACGGTGTCCGCGCTTTAACAGCTCAAGTGCAGCTTCACTCTTACCAATACCGCTCTCTCCTATAATAAGCACGCCTGTACCATATACGTCAACAAGAACGCCATGAATAACAATACATGGAGCCAACTCGACATTAAGCCATCTTGTCACTTCTGCAACAAACGCTGATGTTGCCGCTTTTGATTTTAAGATTGGTATCTTGTATTTATTTGCTAACTCTATTATCTTTTCTTCTGGCTCTAAATCCCTGCAAAATACAAGACATGGTATATTACTTGATAAAAGCTGCATATAACGCTCAAAACGTATATCTTGTGAGAGACTTTTAAGATAAGCAAATTCTACATTTCCAATAATTTGTATTCGGTCGTTGTCAAACTGGTCATAAAATCCTGTAAGCTGTAATGCTGGTCTATTAACTTCTGGTATATTAAGCCAAATTCCTTTTGTGTCAATATCTGGAGTCAAGTTTACCAGTTCCATTTTTTCTATTACTTTTGATAATCTCACTCTCTCTGTTGCATTCATAATTAATCCTCCATTCTTGCTCAGCCGACAAGTTTAAATATATTTAAGCTTGTTTCTGTCTTAACCTGCGAATTTGTGTCTTGTCATTCATTTATGATTGACTTTTAACACTTTTTACATAACATTTTTTAGGATATCAATTTATTTTAACACATTTATGAATCAATGAAAATATCTGTATATATTTTGTGCGATATTCTTTGTAATACCATCTGCTTTCATCAGTTCTTCAACTGATGCCTGTCTGATTTTTTCAATGTCCAGAAAATGCTTCATCAAAGATTTCCTCCTTGCAGGTCCAATCCCTTCAATGCCATCTAATATTGAATGTACTTGCTGTTTGCTCCGAAGACTTCGATGGTATTCAATAGCAAACCGATGGGCTTCGTCTTGTATTCTAGTAATTAACTTAAATCCTTCACTGTGCGTATCAATTGCAATCAGTTTATTATTATAATACAATCCTCTGGTATTATGATTATCATCTTTCACCATACCACAGACTGGTATGGAAAGCCCAAGCTCTTTTAATACTTCCAATGCAATATTCACCTGTCCTCGACCACCATCCATCATAATTAAATCAGGATATATCTCAAATCCCTTTGAACCCTCAATTGCCCGCTTAAAACGTCTGGTAAGGACTTCTTTCATACTCTTGTAATCATCAGGACCCTTTACCGTCTTAATTTTAAATTTTCTATAATCGTTCTTTTTTGGCTTGCCATCTTGAAATACAATCATTGAACCAACGGACTCCACTCCATTTGTATTTGATATATCATAAGCTTCAGCCCTTTTTATTGCAGGCAATCCTATTAATTTTGCAATCTCTGTCATGGCGCCAATCGTTTTTTTCTGCTCATTTTTTATCCGTTCAGTATCTTGCAATAAAACATTTTGAGCATTTTTATATGCAAGTTCAACTAATTTTTCTTTATCGCCTTTTTTTGGTGTAATAATTTTTACTTTTGTTTTTTTAATATCTGTCAGCCATGCTGCAACAACATCCGCATCTTCTATTTCTTTTTGTATCATAATAACATTTGGAATATATGGTGTTCCTCCATAATATTGTTTAATAAACTGAGAAAGAATTTCACTTATTCCATCTCCTTGTGCCACTGCCATATGAAAATGGTCTCGCCCCAAAAGTTTTCCCTCTCTTATAAAAAACACCTGCACAACCGCATCGTTTCCATCGCTGGCACAAGCAATTACATCTCTGTCCGCATTGTCGTCCGTTGTAATTTTTTGCTTTTGAGCTACCTGTTTTACACTGCCTATAAGGTCTCTATATTTAGCAGCCTCCTCATACTGCATATTTTGTGCACACTCTTTCATGCTATCCATAAGATTTCCTAAAATTTTAGTATGGTTGCCATTTAAAAATTCAATAACCTCATCAATGGCTTTTCTATATGTTTCTTCATCAATATAACCTTGACATGGAGCGCTGCATTGTCCAATATGATAATTTAGACATGGTCTTTCCTTACCTGTATCTTTCGGCAATCTTCTGTTACATGTACGAATTTTGTACAGCTTGCATAATAATTCAATCGTGTCATTTACTGCTTTTGAAGAAGTGTATGGTCCAAAAAAACGTCCTGTTCCATGTTTAATATCTCTTGAGACAAATACTCTTGGATAAGCTTCATGTGTAGTCACTTTAATAAAAGGATAGGTCTTATCATCTTTTAACATTGTATTATACTTAGGACTATGTTCTTTTATCAAATTACATTCTAACACAAGCGCCTCAAGCTCAGAGTCGGTAATAATATACTCAAAGTAGCTAATATGCGACACCATCTGTCTAATCTTGGCAGTATGCTTTGTGTTTTCCCTAAAATACTGTCTGACACGATTTTTCAAATTGACCGCTTTTCCTACATATATAATTGTATCAATATTATCGTGCATAATATAAACTCCCGGCAAATCCGGGAGTTTTTTTAATTCTTCCTCTAAATCAAACATATCTTTTCTCCATTTTTGCAGCATTGCACATTAAATGCAAGTTTAATTCTTTCCTAATGAGAGTTAAGCGGATATTCGCAATCCGCTACGCTACTTGCTCGGGTGTTTGACACCCTAACCTCATAGTATATTTATTAATATAGCCAACGAATATACCATGACATATTACGAACAATATATTTTCTTAACTGTTTGGCATTATATGTAAACTCTTTCATCTGTCTTGTATTGACAGCATACCTTCCGCCGCTTAAATCAACATTTGTCACCATATTACACATTTTAGAAAATCTCATTCTCTTAAAGAAAGAATCCCTCTGTTCCATATAATTTCCAAAGCTTTCATATTCCATATATTCTGGTCTTAAAAATCCCGCCTTTATCATAATTTTTTCTAAATAATTGTACATTATTATAACATTATATGACCCAAATATTTTCTTAATCTTTCTTTTTCTCATAAAAATATAAAAAGCAATGCCTGCTGCTAAAACAAGAATAGCAACAACAACTGTAAAAATAATGGTTCCGATAAAACTATTTCTTTGAACGATATCTTCCATATTGGTATTTAAAACAGGGTTTGCAGCTTCCTCTTCATCGCTTTCATCAATCAACTCATCCTTCTGATTTTCTTCTTCTTCATCTTCCATCAAATTCAAATCATCTTCAACTACTCCTGTATTTGGAAAGTTTGTTGTATTTACTGGGGCAATTCCTGTCCCTGTTGGAGTTGCATCAATATTAATCCAACCAATTCCATTTAAATATATCTGTGTCCAAGCATGTGCATCGGAATCTTTTACTTCAACAACATATCGTTCTTTATTTGGCTCATATGTAGACCGTATAACTCTATCAAATGGAATAGCATACCCTTCCACATATCTTGCTGGAATCCCATATGCTCGAAACATCAATGTTGCCGCAGTTGCAAAATAAGAACAATACCCTTCTTTACTCTCACTTAAAAAATACTCAAAAAAATCTTGTCCATCTGGTATCTTTCCTGGTGAAAGGGTATAAGAATAATTATTCTGTAAAAAATTCTTAACATATTCTATACAATCCATTTTTGATTCTAATGTATAGGTACTTCTTTCACCTGCCATTTCTAAAATCAACTTTTTCTGTGGCGCAGATATTTGAAGATAACTATATGCTGCTGCATCTGCTCTTTTAGCTGACTGTACAATACTATCCGTATTATCTTTTGACAGCTTTATCTCATCTCCATCCTGATTTATAATTCCCTCTGATATTTTTTGAAGCCCTGCATAATACTCACTATTCAATTTTATACCTGTTGTATCTTTAATATTTCTTTTAGAAAAAAGACGGTCAAACTTATAAAAATTATCTTGCATTTCTAGTCCTGTCTGTTCCAAATATTTTTTCCAGCCAGGTACTGCTTTAATTCTATCTAACAAAAATCCTGTATATTCATCACATATTTCATAAGATTCTTTCTTTGTCCAATAATTAGAATTTTCTATATAATTTTTGCCATAAAACAAGGTAATATACTGATGATTTCCTATATTTGGTGTACGCATTGTAAATATATCCTGATTTTTATAGACAACTTCATCTACTTTTCCAAGTTCGCCACCCTTTATATTTTGAGAATAAGAAAAATCATTTCCATATATAACGCTATTATCTCCAAAAAGACTATTTCCTGTGCCTTCTGCATTGCCAACCATATCATCAATAAAATATGTAAGCTCTGCTAAATACTCATTAGAATTAATAAATGATAATATGTTAGAATTCATTTGAACAAATATCTGTGGACGCTTATACTCTTTTGTATTTGTTATCAGCAGCATAATGACAGATATAGCTGTACTCATTGCTATAATAAACTTTACATTGTCAACCATTTTTTCATCCATAGATGAAACACATAAAACATGAGTAACACAAAAAATCCATATCAGACAAGATGGTATTTTTAAACATATTGTGTAGACACACAAAAGAGGAAGTACCATAATTAAGGACAGCGCAACACTACGAACATAATAAATATTAGCACATACTAAAAATGTCACAACAATACAAAACATTAGTATTGCTAACAATTCATTCACTTTAATTATTTCAAGCTGTTGTGGTGATGGTGTGACAATTTTCCCATTAAAAATACTGTCATATATGTCGTTTACTAGATAGACAACGCCTTGTACCATGCGCTTTCCAAACAGTACCAATACTAAAATAAGTATTCCATCAAAGATAGGAATAATTATTTTTCCTATCTTTTTAATATGGATTCCTATCATAAATATAATTGTCATAAGACAAAGAGCACTATATACAATATATGGATTCACATATAATGCTTTTGTTGTATATAGTGTACCTACAATACCAATTTCACCTAATAATGCTACAATAATCTGCCATATAATAATAGATATGTTATATTTCTTTTCCTGATTGTTCATATGATGAATTGCTAAACCTTTCAACTACATTAAAAACATTAAGTTCTTCTATTTTATAATCTTTTGAAGTGATAACAATAATATTTTCGCCAAAACGGCTTTTCTCTAAAAGTACACTCTCTAACAGCAAATCAAATGAGTATGAGTTGCAATTTATCTGCATAATCGTTTCCATTGCTTCATATAGTCCTTCTATATTATCAAAGTCAAATAATTCTATGTCGCCTTTTTTAGAATCCCAATATATAAAGCTTGTCCCAATCCCTGCATTGATGTATGTATTTGCCACAGAATAGGTCAAACGATAAACATTATCAAGAATATGGCGAAAATTCTGTTCATTATGCCATGATAAATCCAATACTATACAGTGATGTTTTTTCAATTCTTCTCCAAATTGTTTGACAATAAAATCTTCAGACAGGATGCTTCTTTTCCAATGAATATGATTTAGAGAATCGCCTTCAACAATATTGCGTAAATCTTGCACTTCTGTATTATCAAATTCAATATGAGACAATGTATATTGGTCTTCTTGATGAATATAATTTATTTGTGTTTCAATGGTCTCAATCTTATCTGGAAAGATATAAAAAATATTTTGTGTATTGTACTGTATTTTTTTTGAGAACATTCCAAGATAATCCCTTACTTCAAACTCACACACATGCACCATAATAAAACCAATATGCTCTAAATTTACATTCATTATTATATTTTTCTGAAATTGTTTTAGCCCTTGAAAAGTAACTTCATTTTCATATTCTTCCTCACTGTTTGAATAATTTACTATAACTTTGCATCTGCACCAAGGGATTTTCATATTAAATTTATTACCAAACCAAATAATCACATCTAAATTGCTGCCATATGTATATCTTAAATTATCATTTGATACATATAATTTCATACCTATCAAAGAAAACTTATACACAATCCATGAAATAAAAGGAATAATGACTAATATACACAATACTATCATAAATTCATAATTTATAAAAAGACAATTTACTAGCAAAACAATCAAAAGACCTAATATATATGCAAATTTTCTTAATTTCATTTAAATCCTCCATACTGGAGCAACCAATTTTGGAAACCATTTTATCTATTACTGACAGCTTATCTATTTATCTTTTATCGCGATGAGGCAGCCGCTTTTGGCACTTCAACTTTTTTTATAAGTTCAGAAATCACATGCTCTTCCGATATTCTGCCCCTTTGAAGTGTTTTATTAATAACTAATCGATGTGCAAACACATCTTTTATTACATACTGTATATCTGATATTAACACATAGTTATTGCCTCTTAAAAAAGCTTCTGCTTTTGCTATCCTTATCAATGCCAAGCTTCCTCTTGGACTGATTCCTTGTAGAATATCTGAAGACTTGCGTGTTTCGCTTGCAATTTTTGCAACATACTCTAACACTCTATCATCAACATATACATCATCAACCAACTGTCTCATAACCTCAAATTCTTTAGCAGACAATATATTATTAGGTATTTGATTTTCTTTTGATTTGTTTTGCTTTATACGAAGAATCGCTACCTCATCATCAATAGTTGGATACCCCATACTTAATCTTACCATAAATCGGTCTAACTGTGATTCAGGCAATTTCTGGGTACCTGTAGAACCATACGGATTTTGTGTTGCTATAACGATAAATGGTTCTGGCAGCTTCATTGTTTTGCCATCTACAGATACTTTTCCTTCTTCCATTACTTGAAGCAATGCCGACTGCGTTTTTGGAGAGGTTCTATTGATTTCATCTGCAAGAAATATATTGCATTGTGCAGCACCTTCCTTAAATTCAAACGTATTTGTCACTCTGTTATACATATTAAAACCAATAATATCAGAAGGCATCACATCTGGTGTAAACTGCATTCTATTGCATTTTAAATCCAATACGGTGGCAAATGCTGATGCCATCGTCGTTTTTCCCACACCTGGTATATCTTCTATCAATATATGCCCTCTGGCAAGCATTGCCATTAGTGCTTTACATAACACTTCATCTTTTCCAACTACAGCCTTTCTTACCTCCACAAGAACATTTCTTGCTAAATTCAAATAGTAACTTTGTTCCTCCATTATTTCACCCATCATCTAATAAAATCGTGTGCCGCAAAAACAGCACACGGTTTTATTACTGTGGTAAGTAATTAATATATGCGCTGTTAAAGCTAAGTCCCTGATTATAAAAATCTGAATAGCTTATCAGTACACTTCCAGAATCCAAATTTTGCGTCTTTCCTTCGGCACCACTATTATAATACATGTTATTTATCAAAAAAACAATGCCTTCTGAAGTAAGATACCAATTTGATTCTCCATCTGTATTATAATATAAATCACTCATTTCATTTGTATCCATTAGTTCATTTATAGATTGTTCAAAAGAGTTCGCATAAAAAACGTCAAGACGATTATAAATATAATCCATACTTTGCACTGGCTCATTAAATAATTTATTTAACTCTATTGGTTCACCTGTTTCTACATCAAACGTCCGCGCATATACGTTATTATAATATCTTGTTATATCACTATATTCATTAACAACTTCCTCTTGTGCTATAAATGTTACTAATTTTTCATTGATAGAATCTATGCTCTGCACATGATATTTAATCGTTGTATAACAATTCATTCCTTTAAATATTCCCTTTAAATATTCTATGCGTATATTATTTTCTAATGTTTCAATAATATTTGTATAATATTCTTCAATATAGAGTTTCTTTGTGTTATCTTGTGCATTATTATATTTTACTGTAGGATAAGTACATTCTAAACGTCCACAATTATCTGTATCATATTTATTTAATCCATAATCTGTGTAGGATAGATTATTAAGTATAAATTGTATCTGTTTAGCATTATTGTTTTTATATTCCACATCTTCACTAAATGTCATGTATTCAAGTTCAATAGAATCATTAATTAAATAAGATTCTGCTTTACTTTTTGACTGATTCTCATCAAGAACAGACTCACAACTTTTAAGAGGCTGTACTGTATTTTTTATAGGTTTTCTCATAAAGTCAACCAATACAATCAAAGAAACAATTGCAGCTATTGATGAAGCTGTTTTTAACAATCGGATTATTTTATCATTTTTCTTTTGTATGGGTTTTAACTCTGTAAAACCATTATAAGTTAAATCATCTTCAAACATACCTGAATTTTTAATAATAGCTTGTATCTGTCTGTCAATTTGCCTTTGCTTTGGATAATTCACTCTACTCATAATCACTCAACCCCTTTCTCAATTTTTTTATTACTGTATAATATTTGTTTTTTGTCGTTGAAGGATTCATGTCCATTTGCTGCGCAATGTCGTTGAACGAATATCCTTTTTCTGCCCTCATCACAAATATTTGTCTTGTATTTTCATCTTCATTGTTTAACTTTCTCATAATCTCTTCTTTTGCAGCTTTGTTAATCACATTATCTTCAATGTCTTCCTCGCCAGGTTTATCATAATTTATTAAAACTTCTGTTAAAAGCGACTCATGATTTTGACGGCTTCTTCTATAATCAATCACTTTATTTCCTGCTATTCGAGTCAGCCACGTTTTAAAAGAAGCCTTTTTTATATCAAAACCTTTTAACCCTTTAAGCATAGCAATAAATGTTTCTTGTGTTAAATCCATCGCCAACTCTCTATCGGAAGTTTTAATATAGATTTCTTTGTAAACATATTTATAGTATCTGCCAATTAATAATTCAGCAGCATTTTTATCATTGTTTTCTACTATCAACTCTATTAAATATTGGTCCGTTTCAAGCCATTTTGAAATGACATGCCTCTTCCCACTCATATGGACCTCCTTATTAATGAAAATTTATCCCGCTTTTTATAACCATTTGTTAGTTATATACGAAGCATTTTATCATTTAGCCCAATATTTTACAAAATGTTTTCTACAATATTTTACTAAAGATACTATTTTAAATAAAAAGAGGCGTTGCTTTTTTGTCAATATCATCTTAGACCAGATAATATTGCGCTTAAAGCACGCCTCATTTTTATATTGATTATTTATAAAACTAAAACTTATACTTTTATGTAGATATTTCTTCTGTGAATCTTCCACCATTAAACTTCGCTTAAATGTGGGATTCTTGTTTAAAATCTTCTTTCTACACCAACTTAAAAATCAACTTCTGTGTCATAATAACAGCACTTAAGGAGTTTTTCCATCTCTTCCTGACTTGGCTGTCTTGGATTTGAACCTGTACATGCATCAAGCAGTGCATTTGCAGCAATATCTGGAAGCTTTTTAAGGAACTCTTCCTCTGAGACAAAGCCAGCTTCTGCTGGAAGTCCGCCCTCACCATAATTTTTAATACAATGTGGAATATTCAAATCATCATTCATCTTGCGAAGCATTGCAACGAGCTTATCAATCTTTTCTTCAACTGTTGTTCCTCCAAGATGGATAAAATCGGCAATCTCTGCATAACGCTTTGCTGCTGTCTCATCTTTTGCATTAAATTTGATAACTTTTGGAAGATACATTGCATTTGCTGCGCCATGAATAATATGTCCGCCTTCAAATGCGGCACCTGTCTTATGTGCCATTGAATGTACGATACCAAGCAGTGCATTAGAAAATGCCATACCAGCTAAACATTGTGCATTGTGCATTGCATCTCTTGCATCCATATCACCGTTATATGATTTAACAAGGTCTTTATCAATCATCTTAATTGCATGAAGTGCAAGCGGGTCTGTATAATCACTGTTTGCTGTTGAAACATACGCCTCAACTGCATGTGTTATCGCATCCATTCCTGTATGTGCAACAAGCTTCACTGGCATTGTATGTGCAAGCTCTGGGTCTACAATAGCAACATCTGGTGTAATCTCAAAATCAGCAATTGGATATTTGATACCTTTCTGATAATCTGTAATAATTGAAAATGCTGTCACCTCTGTTGCTGTGCCAGATGTTGATGAAATTGCACAGAATTTTGCCTTTGTTCTAAGCTTTGGCAAGCCAAATACTTTACACATATCCTCAAAGGTTGTCTCTGGATACTCATATTTAATCCACATTGCTTTAGCTGCATCAATTGGAGAACCGCCGCCCATTGCTATAATCCAATCTGGCTGAAATTCCTGCATCTTTGCTGCACCCTTCATAACAGTTTCAACAGAAGGGTCTGGCTCAATACCCTCAATCAAGTCCACTTCCATTCCAGCCTCTTTTAGATAATCCTCTGCTTTTTGTAAAAAGCCATTGCTCTTCATAGAACCCCCACCTATGCAGATAATAGCTCTCTTGCCTTGCAGTGTCTTTAATGCCTCTAATGCTCCTTTTCCATGATATAAATCTCTTGGTAAAGTAAAACGTGTCATAATTAAAATATACCTCCTATACATTATTTTTTAGATTGTTAAAATTCCAACAATCTTACATAAATTATAACAAGAATTTTAAATTGTGACAATAGATAATTTATTTTTCTATTCATAATTATTTGTATCGAATGTATCCTCTGGCAATTTCTTTAAAAAGTTTATAATAACAGGCGCTGCCACAAAAAAGGATAATATATCCGATATTGGCTGTGAAAGCTGAATACCCAATGCTCCTAAAGTAGCACTAAGTATATATATCAAAGGTATGAAAAATATTCCGCTTCTAAGCATAGAAAGAATCGTAGCCATTCCCTTTTTTCCTGTACTTTGCAGTGTCATATTGGACAGCACAATCAAGGGCTGCAAAAATAAAGCGTAACATTGATACTGCAATGCCGGCGTTCCAAATGCAATAACATCAACATCATCACGAAATACAGATATTGCCTGTGGCGAACAAATCAATCCAATAACTGCAAATGTACCTAACATAACTTCACTGACAATCAATGTAAACCGAAATGCCTTTTTTACTCTTGAATATTTCCCCGCGCCGTAATTAAAGCCGCACACTGGCTGAAAACCTTGACCGATTCCCAAACCAACTGCAAAGATAAACATACTGATTCTTGATACAATACTCATTGCTGAAACAGCAGCATCACCATATATTTTTGCCTGTCTGTTTAATGCCATCGTAGCAATACTTTGAAGTCCCTGTCTTACAAGACTTGGAAAACCAGTTGCTATAATCTCTGCCACATCGCCAAATTTTCTTGTTATTTTAAAAATCGATAATTTGCTCTGTGACCTTCCTGACAAAAACATAAACAATAAAATACTAAAGCTGACAAGCTGTGATAATGCGGTAGATAATCCTGCGCCAGAAATCCCCATGTCAAACACAAACATAAATAATGGGTCACCAGCTATATTAAGAAGCGCACCAGCCATCAAGCCAATCATTGCAAGTGATGCTTTCCCCTCAAATCTTAATATATTATTCATAACAAAGGTACTTGTCATAAACGGAGCGGCAAGCAAAATATATCTTATGTAATCCTTTGCATACGGTAAAATAGTGTCTGTACTGCCCATTAAATAGATTAACTTATCATTAAAAATAAATCCCAATATACAAATAATAATACCTGTAACAATTGCCATAAAAAAACTGGTGGAGGCTATTCTTGTCGATGTCTCATTATCTTTTTGTCCAAGACGCCTTGAAATAATGCTGCCTGCTCCCTGTCCATACATAAAGCCAAAAGCCTGCAATATCGCCATAAAACCAAAAACAATGCCAACTGCCCCGCTGGCACTTGTTCCCAATTTACCTACAAACATGGTATCAACCATATTATAAACATTGGTTACTAACATGCTAATTGTCGTTGGTACTCCCAATTTTATAACTAATGGAGCTACAGGAGATTTTGTCATCTTATCATATTGATTTTCATATTTTACAACTTTTTTCATTCTTTTCTCCTATTCTGCTGTTATTTGATACTGCAAAACAACAACTCTATTTTTATATTTATTATAGAACAAAAAACTAATTTTTGCTATATAGATGTTTTTTAATTGCTTTTCTATTAGACTAAAAAGAGGACTGTTTGCTTTCCTGTGTAATACTCTTGATTTTATTAACGATTGTTTTAATGTAACAAAAAATTGTAAATTTTAACTATAAAATATAGTAAAAATTTATTAAAAAAGCCGAACTTCATAAATATAATATGTAATATATTGACAAATAATTTTGTATATATTAAATTAATTACAACAAATTGATAAACTTAATGTATTTTATATGATAGTGGAATGTTACCTTTCCTTGTTGATTTGGGCATGACCAGCTTTTATACGAATGTTTTTTGCACTTGTATTAAAGTTGGTTTTTTTATTTATATGGACAAAAAAGGCGGGTTGAATATGAAAATAATAAAAATAATAAACAACAATACCGTATGTGTTCTTGACGAAAAAGGAAAAGAACAAATTATGTCTGGCAAAGGCATTGGCTTTGGGAAAAAATATGGCGATGAAGTGGATACAAAACGCATTGAAAAAATTTATATGGTTACAGATTCAACGCTTCAAAAAAAATTAATTGAATGTTTGTCTGAGATTCCTTACGAATATATAAAGCTTACCGACGACTTGATACGATATATTTCTTCACAAATTCATGCTCCATTAAATAATTCGCTTATTGTAACACTATCAGACCATATAGCATTTGCAATTGAACGCAAAAAACAGGGAATGGAATTTTCAAATCCATTGATGGATTCCATACATGATTGTTTTCCTGACGAACTTGCACTTGGAAAATATTGCCTCAATGAAATCAAAGAAAAGCTTGGAATTGAACTTCATAGTGATGAAGCAGGTTTTATAGCAATGCACATTATTAACGCCCGTATGGGAACAAATATGGGGCAGGTTCCTGATATCACAAAAATGATAAATGGATGTGCTGACATCGCAGACCGATTTTACTGTGGTAAAATTGATAAGACAATGGTTGCATATGACCGATTTCTTGTCCATTTGAAATTTCTTGCAAAGCGCCTTTTTAGCTCACAGGAACTTCCAAATGTTCTAAGTAAAGATGAAGAGCTATTATCGCTTATAAAATTAAAATTTAAAAAGCATTACAAATGTGCCAAATGTATACAGGACTATATTTTGAAAAATTATGCAAAAACAATATGCGAAGATGAAATGCTTACTCTTGCTATTCATCTAAAAAAAATTAGTGAATAAGTTTCTTATAAGTTAAATAATCATTGCAACTGGCGCCTATGCAATGATAATTTGCGGCATTTGCCAATATGCTTAAAATCAAGTGGATATTTTTCATCTGCTTTGTTACTTGCTTATAACCTCATTGTTATTTTATGACATCTTTTAACAGGCAAGTCTACGTCTTTCTTTATGAAAAAAACATTGATTTTTAAGCACAGCACTTAGCTTATCGCCCGCAATAATAAATTTAATATGAATAAGGAGGACTTTCTATGAAAGACAAGATTTTTGGTGTATTGCAGCGTGTTGGTCGTTCTTTTATGCTTCCTATCGCATTGCTGCCTGTTGCAGGACTTCTTCTTGGTATAGGCAGCTCATTCACCAATCCAACAACAATTGAGACTTATAATCTTAGTGGCATTATTTATGAAGGTGGTATTGTCTACACCATTTTGGATATTATGAGCAAAACGGGAAGCGCCGTTTTTGACAATCTTGCCCTGCTCTTTGCTATGGGTGTTGCCATTGGAATGGCAAAAAAGGAAAAAGAAGTTGCCGCCCTTTCAGGAGCAATTGCATTTTTAGTTATGAATACTGCTATCAGCGTTTTAATTTCCGCAAAAGGCGGTGTAGAAGCAATGGCAGAAAACTCTACAACTTCTGTATTAGGTATTACAACTTTGCAAATGGGTGTATTTGGAGGTATTATTGTTGGTCTAGGCGTTGCCGCCCTACATAATAAATTCTATAAAATTGAACTGCCTCAGGTACTCTCCTTTTTTGGCGGAACAAGATTTGTTCCAATTGTAGCAACGGTTGTCTATCTTATTGTTGGTATTATCATGTTTTATTTATGGCCAGTTGTACAGTATGGAATTTCTCAGCTTGGCGTACTTGTGTTAAACTCTGGATATGCAGGAACATGGGTTTATGGAATATTAGAACGCGCTCTTATTCCTTTTGGACTTCACCATGTTTTCTACATGCCATTCTGGCAGACAGAACTTGGTGGTTCTATGATAATTGACGGAAGTGTTGTAACAGGCGCACAAAACATTTTCTTTGCAGAGCTTGCTTCAAAATCGACAGAGGTCTTCTCTGTATCTGCAACAAGATTTATGTCTGGCAAATTCCCATTTATGATTTTTGGTTTGCCTGCTGCTGCTTTTGCTATGTATAAAACATCTCGTCCTGAAAAGAAAAAAGTTGTTGGCGGTCTGTTACTTTCAGCAGCGCTGACTTCAATGCTTACTGGAATTACGGAACCGCTTGAATTTACATTTATCTTCGTTGCACCTCTTATGTATGGTGTACACTGTGTACTTGCAGGGCTTTCTTATATGCTTATGCACATTTTAAATGTAGGCGTTGGCATGACATTTTCTGGCGGTGCTATTGACCTTACGTTGTTTGGTATTCTTCAGGGCAATGAAAAGACACATTGGATTTGGATTATCATTGTAGGCTTGATTTATGCTGTTGTATATTATTTTATTTTCTACTTTATGATTACAAAATTAAATTTAAAAACACCAGGTCGTGAACCAGATGATGTTGAGCCAAAACTTTACAGAAGAAGTGATGTAAATGAGGCAAAGGCAGCAAAATCCTCAGGAGAACATACGGATACCATCAGCGCACTTATATTAAAAGGGCTTGGCGGAAAGGCAAATCTTTCTGATGTTGACTGTTGTGCGACGCGTCTTAGAATAACCGTTATTGACGTTTCAAAAGTAAGCGATAGCCTGCTTAAACAAAGTGGTGCTTCAGGCGTTATACACAAAGGAAACGGCGTGCAAGTAATATATGGACCAAGAGTTTCTGTTGTCAAATCAAATCTTGAGGTCTTTATGGATTCTCCTTTGTCCGACAATCTTGACAGCATTTTAGATATCCCATCAGAGGAACCAGTCAATCAAAAAACAGAAGAAAAAAATAATAATCAACCTGAACCATCAGCTTCTGGAACTGATACAATTACACTGTTTGCTCATATGAACGGAACCGTTATTCCTCTTGAAAATGTAGAAGATGATGTCTTTTCACAGAAAATACTTGGTGATGGAATTGCTATTGAACCACAAGAAGGAAAATTATTTGCCCCATGTGATGGCAAAATTGATTCTGTATTTGACACAAAACATGCAATTAATATTGTGTCTGGTGATAACACTGAAATATTGCTTCACATAGGAATTGATACCGTTAAATTAGAAGGCAAATATTTTGAAACACATGTTTCGGACGGTCAAAATATTAAAAAAGGTGATTTACTTATATCTTTTGATATGGAAGCTATCAAAGCACAAGGTTTTAAACTGACAACACCATTGATTATATGCAATACCGATGATTATTCAAATATCGCTCCTGCTGCACAAGGTGCTATTTTGGCAGGCGATGAGATAATAAAAATAAATTGAAGAGAACTGGAGGAAATTTTATGAAAACATTTAATTACACCATCAAGGACGAAGTGGGTATTCATGCAAGACCAGCAGGCTTGCTTGCAAAAAAAGCAAAGGAATTTGAAAGTACTATCAGCATCCAAAAAGGGGAAAAATCAGTTAATGCAACAAAACTGATGATGCTTATGGGGCTTGGTGTAAAATGCGGCGAGACAGTGACTATTACAGTTGAGGGTGCTGATGAAGAAAAAGCCGCTGTTGAAATGGAAGCATTTTTTAATCAAAATCTCTAATAACAAAGATATTGCATAAAAAACAAATCATTTTACAAGTCAAATAAAATTCAACTAGCACTTTGTGTCCGTGCGTTGCTTGACACAAAGTTACTAAAAGAACCTTTAGGATTTTTTAACCTAAAGGTTCTTGCGCAAAAAGCAGCGCAGAAATGGAGATTACTATGATTCAATTTGTTGGCAAAGGTGTGTATGGAGCTATTGCTATTGGGAACGTTTCTATCTTTAAAAAACAAGACACCGTAGTAAAACGTGTTCATACACAAGATACAGAAGCAGAAAAAAAACGTGTTATTGCTGCCAGAGAAGCCTCTGCACAGCAGCTTAAAGAAATCTATGAGAAAGCGTTAAAAGAAGTTGGTGAAACACACGCTCAAATTTTTGATATACATATGATGATGCTTGATGATGATGATTATAACGAATCCATTGAAAACATTATTGACAGTCAAAACGTTAATGCAGAATATGCCGTTGCTGTTACTGCCGATAATTTTGCAGAAATGTTTTCATCAATGGACGACGCCTATATGCAGGCTCGTGCCGCTGATGTAAAAGATATTTCTAATCGAATTATCGCAAATCTTACAGGAACTGTTTTAGAGGAAACCCATTGCAACGATAAAATGATTATATGTGCAGATGACCTTGCTCCTAGCGAAACGGTTGCTCTTGACAAAGAAAAAGTCCTTGCATTTGTAACAGCACATGGTTCATCTAATTCACATACCGCCATTCTTGCAAGAAATATGAATATCCCTGCTGTTATAGGTGTGGGCGATGATTTTCTTACTCAAATTAAAGATGGTGACGAAGCCATTGTTGACGGATTTACAGGTGAAATTTTTATCAATCCAGATACAGCAACAAAAGAAAAAATGCTGCAAAAACAAAAAGAAGATGAAGATAAAAAAAGATTATTGCAAGAACTTAAAGGCAAAGAAAACAGTACTCTTGATGGAACAAAAATTAATATTTTTGCCAATATTGGAAGCGTTGACAATATTGGAGCTGTTCTTGTAAATGACGCAGGCGGAATTGGTCTTTTTAGAAGTGAGTTTCTCTACCTTGAAAACACCGATTATCCTACAGAAGAGCAGCAATTCAGTGCGTATAAAAAAGTGCTTGAGAGTATGGCAAACAAAAAAGTGATTATACGAACACTTGACATCGGTGCAGATAAACAAGTAGACTATTTCAAAATGAAAAAAGAAGAAAATCCTGCACTTGGTTACAGGGCAATTCGCATTTGCCTTAAACGCCCTGAAATTTTTAAAACACAGTTAAGGGCATTGTACAGAGCTTCTGTATTTGGCAATTTAGGAATTATGTTTCCTATGATTACAAGTGTTTCAGAACTTGAAAAAATCCTAGAAATCTGCAATATTGTAAAATTGGAACTTCAATCTCAAAAAATAGAATATTCTGATAATATAGAATTGGGTATTATGATTGAGACACCAGCCGCCGCTATCATAAGCGACCGACTTGCACCAATGGTAGACTTTTTCAGCGTTGGAACAAATGACCTTACACAATATACGCTTGCCTGTGACCGACAAAATTCCGATATTGAAGAATTTGTTGATACACACCATGAAGCCATTTTGCGTTTAATTGAGATGTCTGCTGTCAACGCACATAAACATGGTGCATGGATTGGCATATGCGGAGAACTTGCCGCTGACACAGCACTTACGGAAACATTTTTGCGAATGGGGATTGATGAACTTTCCGTATCGCCAACATTTGTGCTTAAAGTAAGGGATGCTGTACGAAATATTGATTTAACCAAGTAATTTTAAAATAGCAAACTTACTCTCTATATTATCTATACTGTTTATACTATAAAATAAAAATAAAAGTTAATATAACTATTATTATTGGTGAAAAAATGGGCTGTTACAAAAAAACTTTGTAACAGCCCTGAAATTTTATAATATTTTTAATCAAATTTTTTGTTTGTTTGTATAGTCAAAACAGATGTTCACAATCCGCTGTGCTACTTGCATTTTTTAATTTAATTACATAATGCTCTTTACAGTTTTTACTACATTATCCACTGTAAATCCAAACTTTTCAAACAAAAGATTTGCAGGACCAGAAGCACCAAATCCCTTCATTGCCATAACTGCACCGTCAAGTCCAACATATTTATACCAGCCAAAATCAGAAAGTGCCTCAATAGCAACTCTCTTTCTAACCGACTTTGGAAGAACTGCATCTTTATATTCTTGAGGCTGTGCATCAAACAAATCCATACTTGGCATACTTACAACTCTTACATCAATTCCGTCCTGTGCAAGCTTTGCCTTTGCCTCTACTGCAAGACTAACCTCTGAACCGCTTGCAATAATAATTGCATCAGGTTCTGCCTTTGATGAATCATCAATAATATATCCACCCTTTAATGCATCCTTTGAAGAACCTGGCATCTGTGGCAGATTTTGTCTTGTAAGTACAAGTCCTGTTGGTGTCTTTTTTGACTGAACGGCATACATCCAAGCTGCTGCTGTCTCAAGTCGGTCGCAAGGTCTAAAGATTGTAAAGTTTGGAAGCGCTCTAAATGCTGCAAGCTGTTCAATTGGCTCATGCGTTGGTCCATCTTCACCGACACCGATACTGTCATGTGTAAATACATAGGTCACAGGCAATCCCATAATTGATGTAAGTCTTACCATTGGCTTTGTATAATCACTAAATACAAAGAATGTAGCAACAAAAATCTTCAAGCCGCCATGAAGTGCAATACCGTTAGAAATAGCAGCCATTGCCTGCTCTCTTACGCCAAAATGAAGATTGCTTCCTGAATAATCATTCTTTGAAAAATCACCAGCATCTTTCATATTAGTCTTGTTTGATGGCGCTAAGTCTGCTGAACCGCCAATAAGATTTGGCATAGACTTCTTTATCATATTTAATACAACGCCTGATATATTTCTTGTTGCTTCTGGCTTATCACCTTTATCCCAATATTCATCTGAATTAAATAAATCAGACATGTCATAGCCATTATAATAATTATCCCATTTTTCTTTCATCTCAGGATATTTTGTACAGTACTCGTCAAAAAGCTTATTCCATGCTTCTTCTGCCTTTGCGCCCTGTGCTGCCAACTCTTTATAATGGTCGTAAACTTCCTGTGGCACTTCAAAATCGCCCTTGCAAGGCCATTTGATATTTTCTTTAAGGGCAGCAACATTATCTTCGCCAAGAGGCTCGCCATGCGCACTTGCCTTGCCTTGTTTTGCTGGACAGCCATGTCCGATAAGAGTATTAACCTTAATCAATGAAGGTCTGCTCTTATCAGCCTTTGCCTCCTCAATTGCTTTGCCAATTGCCTCTAAATCTGTTCCGTCACTCACTTCTATTGTCTGGAAGCCAAACGCTTTAAACTTTTCTACAACATTTTCTGTAAAAGCAATATCTGTGCTTCCCTCAATTGAAATGTTGTTTGAATCATAAAATACAATAAGTTTACCTAAACCTAATGTTCCTGCAAGAGAAAAGCTCTCTGAAGAAATACCTTCCATCATACAGCCATCGCCGCCTAATACATATGTATAGTGGTCAACAACATCAAATCCTTCTTTGTTAAACACTGCAGCAAGGTGTGCTTCTGCCATTGCCATACCCACTGCCATTGCCATACCTTGTCCAAGCGGACCTGTTGTTGCCTCAATACCTACTGTGTGTCCATACTCAGGATGACCTGGTGTAAGTGAATCTAATTGTCTAAAATTCTTTACATCTTCAATACTTAAATTTCCATATCCAAACAAATGTAATAAAGAATATAACAACATGGAACCATGTCCGCCTGAAAGAACAAAACGGTCTCTGTTCTTCCATTCAGGATTTGCTGGATTATGGTTCATATGCTTTGCCCATAACTCATACGCCATAGGTGCAGCACCAAGCGGCAAACCTGGATGTCCCGACTTTGCTTTTTGAATAGCATCGGCTGACAATACTCTGATTGCATTAACTGACAACTCATCAATATTACTCATAACAATTCCCATCCTTAAAATTATCTTTTTATGTCATTCTATAACATAAATTTACAGTATGCAATACTTTTATAAAATATTTTTACAAAAGTTTTTATCCCTAAATTTGCGCTATAAAATAGTCTGCAAAAAATATTTCTATTCATTTTTATGCTAAGTTTTTTAGTGCCTAATCATTTGGCTTTTATTCAATCCTTAAAATCAGCTTCAGACAAAAAGAAAATATCCCCTTGCTCACCGCGTTTTTTCTTTACACCGCCAAAAAATCGCCTTGCTGCTCTTTTTTCTGAATGAGCAATTGCTTTATTAATAATTTCTTTTATATCGTCTAACTTAATATTATCGGTCATAGAATGAAGTTCATTAATTTTAAGATATAATGCTAACAGTGCATCATCGTCTACCTCATATTGACGCTTGCGTGCAAACTTTCTTGCCATCTCAACCAATTCATTGACTGTATACTGTTTTAAGACAATTCTATGATTAAACATATGGATTAAATCTGGATTGAAATTTAACAATACATTCATCTGTGCATCGGAATCTTCAAAAATCACTATCATTCTGCCAGTATTCTGTTCCAGACAATCCATCAATTCCTCAATGCGTTTAGGCTGAATAGAACCTGCCCCCTCAACAATTAACACGGTTCCGCGCAATTTTGACATTGCCTTTGCAATTCCTCTATGATTGATACTATCCCCCGTTGTTTTTGCAATCTTTTTAGGTACTTCTGGATACAAATAATTTAATGCTCTTACAATATTTCTTGCTAAATCGGTCTTATCTGAACTTGAATTTCCTGTGATAAGAATATTGCCAACACTAGAATCAATCATATTCATCTCATCATCAATCGATGCAAAGTACGCTGCAAGTTGGCTTTCTATTCCTGGCATTTCTCTATATTTTCTAAATATCTTTGCCAACTCGCCCTCAAGCTTGAGATTTTCTTCAACCGCTCCTTCCTCATCTTCATCTATTGACTCAACAAACGGTTGTCTTCTTATTTTTCTGCTTTCACTAGAAAATGCTTCTGATGAAAAGTCTCTTTGGGTAAATTGTTCTTCTAAATATGGTTCATCTGAAAGTTGTTCTTGTGAACCACGTTCTTCTAAAAACTGTTCTTCTAAAGTATATTGTTCTGAATACTGTTCATTTAAAAGTTCTTCTGTCGGAAATTTTTTATTAGAAATTCCTTCGTCAACTTGCTGCTTATCAAAATGATTTTCATTAAAATCACTTTCCTGCTGTTCTGAACTATCTGTAATTTCTTCACCTTTACTAAAAGATTTATTGGCATCATGCTGACTTTGTTTTTCTAATTCCTTTGTAACGTATTCGCGCAAAACTTCATCAGAAACAACCTGCATTTGAATTGTATGTAACAAAACTTCTGAAATTTCTTCTTCTGAAATTTTATCTGTATCGTTATTTGTTTTCTTTGGTTTTTTCTCACTAGACTTTGCTATATTACTATCTGCTGGCTTTTCAATTGTTCCATTGCGCTCTATCTGTTTGATGCTTTCTTTTATATTTTCTTGAATATGCGGTGAATGAAGAAGTCTTATAATCTCTTCCTCAAGACTGCGTGTTGCCTTTCCTGTTCTGAATGCCAAATCCGTTTTTACCGAATCCACTATCATTTGCATATACTCTTTTTTCTTAGCATCATCAAACTCAACACCTGTTGAATTTTGATTTTCTTGCTTTTGCTTTTTCATCAGCATTTCATAGGCAGCACTCTTTTCGTCTTTCTCCTCAAGCATACGCATTAATTCCTGTTTAGAAAACTCTCTTGTGCTTTGCTGTCCATATTTTTGCTCTCTCACAGATTCTACCCAATCTGCAAGGTTCATCTGTCCTTCAATCTGTTCATTATCACTCGTCTTTTCTAAATTATCATCACTTTCATTTTCTGGTGGTCTTATATCAGGTCTTAATTTTTCAATATCGTCATCTAAAAATTCTGCTAAAGTTTGAGCAATGGTCTCCTGAAGATTTTGCGTATCATAAATGTTATCGTCTGGCATCTTAACCTCTTCGATAACCATTTTATCCTCTCGTTCTCTCATCAATTGTTCTTGCTTTTCACGCTCTTTTTTAATACGCTCTTGCTCATATTCCTTATTCATTTCATTGTAGCTTGTATCAATGCTTTTTCTTGCATTAGAAATCAACTTCATCAAAGATTCTGGAATTTCTCCTTCTCCTGTGTCTTTTTTAACCGTTGACTTTTCATCTTCTTGACTTTGTAAACTATCACTCTCTACTTCTATAGCTGCTTGCGGACTCTCTTGTGCTTTTATCTGCTCTTGTTTATTATTTTTATCAAAATCATTAACATTATCAACTCTATTTATTTTATACGAATCATTGACTGCACTTGAATCACTCATTTCATCAAAATGATTGATATCCTCATTGATAGTACTTGTAGTTTCATTGTTAATATATTTATCTGCTTTATTGGTATCTGCTTGTGAAGCAAAATTAATCACTTTAGATTTTTCTTCTTTTTCAGGCAGCTCAAAAGTTTCTAATTCTTCTGGCTGCTGCTCCTTCATACGCTTTTCTTCCGACTCGCGAACCTTTGCTAAAACAAATTCTCTAAGATTATATGTCACATTACTATTTGCTGTATCATCTTTTGCTTTTACATTTTCTTTTTCTATTTTATTATCAGTAAAAGGATTCTTCTTTTGCGATTTTTCCTTAACAGCTTCACTATCCTGTTCATTCTCATAAACATCAATATCTTCTTTTGGAGACGGTTTGGAAGCAGGCTTTGAAAAAAGACCAAGCAAGCCTCTGCTTTTCTTTTCATCTTCTTCTAAAACTTCATCAATATCATCATGCTGTATTCTTGTCAATTCTGATTGCTGTTCAAACAATAAATCTCTTGATATTTTTGAATCTTTATTTTTTGCTTGCTCAAGCTGTTTTGTCTGATGCTTTGTCAATTCTCCGCCAACTTTACTCTTAAGCAGCATTGCCTTTTCAACATATGTTCCATCTTGAAACAATAAAGCCAATTCATCACAAGCTTCAATACATTCATTGGTTCTGCCTGTTTTTGAGTAGAGTTTTGCCAGCTCATACATATACTTTTCATCAATTTCTTTGGCTTTATAATCTTCCAAAATTTCTACAAGCTCATTATTTGATGCCCCTTGTGCCTTCCTTAAATCATACTGTAAAATATAGCGATTAACATCATGTTGTGACATTTTTTCATACTCATCATACAATCCTTGTGCGTCTTCAAGCTGCTCTAATTTAATTAAAAGCTCTGTCAATTTATATACAAGCTTTCGCCCTCCAAGATTACGATTGTATGCTAAAATAGCCATATCTCTTGCTTCTTCATAATCACCAACGGCTTCATGCACACTGATAGCTGCTGCTAATGCAGACCAATCCTTAACTTTATGCCAACTCATACTTTTAGCCATCTGTGATGCCTCTTTGTATGATTTAATTGAAGCCAGTCTTTTTATTTCTTCTATTTTTAAATTCAATTCATATTTATCCAATGCAGACGCCACCTTTTCTATTTAAACATAAGTAATTACAGTTTAACATACTAAAAAAATGTTGTAAATAAGCAGTCCATTTACAATTCAATTAAGATTTATAAATTTTTTATAATGCAGCAAAAAATTATAAATTTTTTTACAATTCAATTCTGCCTTCCAATGCGCGCAATAAGGTAACTTCATCAATATATTCCAAATCGCCTCCAACGGGTACACCGCTTGCAATTCTTGTCACCTTAATCCCTGTTGGCTTAATTAACTTACTTAAATACATTGCTGTTGTCTCACCTTCAAGACTTGAATTTGTAGCAATAATCACCTCATCAATATCGGTCTCAAGTCGTTTTATAAGTTCTTTTATCTTTATATCAGATGGTCCAATTCCTAACATTGGACTGATTGCACCATGTAACACATGATACACGCCCTCATATTTTCCTGTTTTTTCATAGGCAGCTAAATCTCTTGTCTGTTCTACTACCATAATCATTCTATGATTTCTTTTTTCACTACGACATATTGGACATACTTCTTCATCTGTAAGTGTAAAACATTCTTTGCAGTACCTCACATTCGTTTTTGCATCCGATATTGCCCTTATTAAGCTATCCACTTCTTGCTCAGGCATGTGAATAATGTGAAATGCCAGGCGTTGTGCGCTTTTAGCACCAACACCTGGTAATCTTGACAACTGTTCAATTAATTGATTAATATGGTTGCTGTAAATATCCATTAAAATAATCCTCCGCCTAGACCTCCAAGTCCTGACAGACCACCTGTAATCTTTGACATGGAAGCAGCCGACTCTTCTTCACATTTGCGCAATGCTTCATTGATAGCTGCCATAATAAGGTCTTCAAGCATCTCGACATCATCTGGGTCAACAGCTTCAGGGTCTATCTTTACTTTCGTCACTTCTCTTTTTCCTGTAACGGTCACTTCCACAGCTTTTCCGCCTGCTGCCGCTGTAAACTCTTTCCCTTCAAACTCTGCCTGCTGTGTCTCCATCTGCCTTTGCATTCTCTGTGCCTGCTTCATTAAATTATTCATATTTCCAGGCATACCGCCAGGAAATCCGCCCCTTTTTGCCATCAGATTAAATCCTCCTTATCATCTATTTCTATCTCCATATGGACTAACTCAGTTATATCAATAAATCGGTTTTGAAAATCCTCATTACTTTTTAATTTTGTTACAATAATATCAACATGAAAGCCCGTTCGTTCTTCTATTATATTTTCAAGCCAAGCTTTGTCTTCTTCTCTTGAAAGCGCACCATATGCTACAGTGGACTCTACCATGATTTCAAGGCTTTTATTATCTTGTGCTAATGTCACATGAGCCTGTTTTAAATGCTGTGCTAACAATGGCTCTTCTATTGAATGGACAATTGTCGTCCACTTTTTTGCAATTTCCTTGATATCATCTGGCAAAGCATTGACAACGCGCTCTTTTTCAGCTTGAATATTCTCTTCATTATATGCTGTATGTTCTCTATCTATTTTTAAATTTGGTGTCTCTGAAAAAAAATCTGTCTTTGACACAATTGTCTGCAATTTTTCATTTAAATTTTTATCTGCTTTTTCTAATTGATTTTCAAGAGCTGACACTCTTGCCGTCAACTCAATAACATCATTTTCACGTTCCATAGAAGGTCTGCACAATTTAATAAATGCAACTTCCGCTTTTATTCTTTTTTGTGTGGCATGTTTGATGTCATTTAACAAATCAGAAAGCACTCTTATATAGCGCATCAAAAGTCCATCATCAATCTTGTTTGCAGTATCAGCAAGCTTTGTTAAATGCTCTGATGACATATCAATAATTTCCTGCAAAGCAGACATATCATCTGTCGTTTTTACAAGAAGCATATTTCTAAGATACCATACAAAATCGGATATAAATTGTGTGATTTCCTTCCCCTTCATGATTATATTTTCAATAAGCTGCATACAACCTGTTACATCGGAAGCAAGAATACATTTTAACATGGATTCAAACACTTCTGTATCAACCGCACCAAGCACTTTTAACACATTTTCATATGTGATTTCCTGCCCTAGATAAAAAGCAATACACTGGTCAAGCAAACTAAGTGCATCACGCATAGAACCGTCTGCTGCTTTTGCCACATACCTTATTGCTCTCTCCTCCACAACAACCTGTTCTTCCTTCATAAGCTCAGAAAGTCTATCTGCAATAATATCAATTGTAATTCGATGAAAATCATACCTTTGACATCTTGACAAAATGGTTATTGGTATCATATGTGCTTCTGTCGTTGCCAAAATAAATATGACATAGGACGGCGGTTCCTCAAGAGTCTTTAAAAGTGCATTAAATGCACCTATAGAAAGCATATGCACCTCATCAATAATATACACCTTAAATTTACCTTCTGTTGGAGAATATTGCACTTCTTCCCGAATCTGCCGGATATTATCTACACCATTGTTAGAAGCCGCATCAATTTCTATCACATTCATAGAAGTTCCTGCTGCAATTGCTTTGCACACCGAACATTCTCCGCAAGGATTTCCGTTGGCAGGACTTTCACAGTTGACCGCCTTTGCAAAAATCTTCGCTACGGTCGTTTTTCCTGTACCTCTTGTGCCGCAAAATAAATAAGCATGACCAATTCTATCAAGTTTAATCTGATTTTGTAAAGTTGTTACAATATGTTCCTGCCCTTTGACATCATTAAAATTATTAGGGCGCCACTTTCTGTAAAGTGCCTGATATGCCATAATGTTCCTTTCATGCTTTGCCCTTTTTATTATAAAACCACAATTAAAAACCGCGCATCTGATATCGAACGCTAGTCCACAGACGTTACCGATACAGTTAGCTCGATTCAGGCACCCTTTCGGCACACGAAAGGTTTCACTTAATGCTGCTTCATTCCTGACCTGACATGATTCATGAATTTCCGTTGCGAAAGACCCAAATGTCAACACCACTTTTATCGGGCTGCTCCATAAACTATCGCCCTCCACCAGACATCACCCCTGCTATAGCGGATTGCAGGTACAAGGTGCCGCTACTACCCCGGCTGCGCGGTATAAATTATTATACATAATATAAGGTAAATGTGTCAAGTAGCAAGAATCAGACGATTTAAATTTTTATGAATTATTTATATATAATCAATATATTTTTTATATATTTATAAAATATTCTGACAAATTTTTGTACATGTCTTTGCTGTTAAACAACCATTGGGAGCAGCACTAAAATGCTGCTCCCAATATACATGTCTAAAAATATATTTGCTCTATTGACTATAATCCAAATTATTTCTTCTTCTGGTCTGTTCATGTTGTTTCCCATAGCCCTGTGCTAACTTTTTTTTATCTAATATCTTTAAATTTCCAGCAGTAAGGATTAATTCTGCCTGCATACATATCAATCCAGAAGATGTCATAACAAAATCTAAAATGGAATTAAGCACAACTACAATTATAATCGCCTCACTTGGAATATCTAATTGTGCAAACATAACTATAAAAATAAAAAGTGCCCCGCTTGGAATCGGAGGTGCTGCCATAGCCAAAAAACCTGCTGTCAAAACAGCGGTTATCAGCCATATGACTGTAATTTCTATATCATAATATTCTGCCATACATAAAGCTATGGCAAGAAAACCAATGACAGCACCTGGTTTATAAATCACCTGTCCCAATTGAATTGCAAAATTTGCTATCTTGTTTGGGATTCCAAGTCGAACGGTGCAAGTTTCAAGATTTGTAGCGAAAGCTGCCGTAGAAGAACCTGTTAACAAAGCAATAAAATATGTAGGGAACTGTTTTTTTATCAGTAAAATAGGATTTATCTGAAATCTTGCCGCCACAATAATCACATAAAACAGGATAAGAAACAAACAAGCAGGTATTGCAAGCGCAAAAACCTTTATAATTCCCCAAAAATTTACTGTGGTATCAAACAGCAGCAGATTAAAAATACTTAAAAATACAAAAACAGGAACAAACTTTCCAATTACTCCCATCAGAAAATGCACTACTTCGTTTGCCTGCACTATAACATCTTGAAATACCGATGCCCTCTGTTCTAAGATAAGCAATACTATGCCAATACATCCGCCTAAAAAAACAATCTGCAAAGCATTTCCTTCCAAAAACGGCGATATAATATCAGATGGTATAATTTCCAGCACCGTTGTATAAATATTCTCAAAACCACCAAAAGCCGCTTTGTTTTTTCCCCATACAATCTTAAAAAAAGGACTTGCCAACAGAATAAATACAGTACCAACGGCAAATGTACTAATTACCATTCTTATAATTAACCTCTTTCCAATTTTTCCCACAGTTATCAAATCTCCAATGCTGATAATTCCCCAGCAAACTGCAAGAAATATCATCGGGGAAGAAATTGCCTGCAACATATCAAGAATAGTATTGTAAAACGGTTCTGTAATTCCAATAGCAATATCTTTTACTCCCTCTGGAAGAATCCTCATGATGCCCCCAAAAAAGAACGCAGCCAAAATTGCAATTGCCAGCCCTGCTATCTTCCTGATATGAGCCTTTGGGGGAGGACAGCATATTAAACAATTTCTTCCATTTTTATAAGAATAATTAAGAGCCAGTCCTGCCTGTGACAGAATTTGGCTGCCAAGCAGAAAACCTTGTGCTTCTTTATCAATGCTAATCTGCATCCCCTCCACACAAACCTCAATAGTAAGCCTTCCAAATTTCTGCACCGTTTTATACAAAACAACCATGCCTTCTAATTTTTCCAGCCATGTTTCTAAAACTTCTTCTAAAGACCGACGGATGCGGATAACATCCCTTTTGTCTGTCCCTGCCTCTCTTAAAGCTCTGGCAAATAATCGTGACAATCGGTCGATTGTCTCTACCGATAATATAAACTCTCTTTTGCATTGTCGCATTATAAATGTCACCCGCTTTCTAATGTAAAAAACGAAGTCTCTTTTTTATGACATCCATTATTTTATCTATTTCTTTTTTATGTCTGTTTGGCTTCTTCTATTCTAAAAATTGCTTCCGTTCCAACCCCATTTATAGCATTCTTCATATTTTACATAGATACAGTCTTTCTTAATTTGAAGTTCTGTTTCATATATTTCACAAATTCTTTTTGTCATTTTATCAAGACAATCTTCTGGAATTTTGCCAAACACCTTGATTTCTATCATAGCTAATGGCTGTGTATTCGCTCCTTTGAAATATAAATTACAATTATCTGCCAGTTCCAACATAAGCCATTCTTCCGACTTTCCCGGAATCATAGCAATTGCGCTGCCTAGCTTTTCTTTTATCGTCTCCTTCTGCTGGTCTGTCATGTTAATACTTACTCTTGAATTTATAAATGGCATAACGTTCCTCCTCTATCTTCAATATCTGTATCAATCTGCTTAAACTTTCACTGCAAACCATATTTATCAATAAAATAAAAACCATTTGCTTTTTCACTTTCTGCTATTTTAACACTCCATGGTCTCTTGCTAAATTCTCTATGCTTCTGTCATATGTAGCCTCCGCTTCTTTTGAAAAGAAACATGCAGGAACCCCTTCGTTATGGTCGCGATGATGCGCAACACAGGCGCAGCACTTACCATGATTCGGACAATCATAAGTGCAAGGACATGTTTTTTTATTATTACAAATATTCATAATGCTTCTCCTTTCTAAAAAATCAACTCAACGAATATATACACAACAATTATTGCTACCCTTGTTTTGCTATATACCATATCAAAAAAAATACTTAAAAAGTATTTTTGGCATATTTGGTCACTTTTTTGGCATATTTGGCTAAAGATTTATAATATTTATAAAAGAAGACTATATGAACAAGACTAGCCGTCTTATAGATTCAAGACAGCACAAGCTGAACAGATTCCATTTTCCACCCTGTAATCTAAATTACCATCATATTTTTGGCAAACAGCAAGAATACTAGATATGCCAATGCCTTTTGGAACAGGCAGACCATCTGCAAGCTCCAAATTATCTGAGCAGGTATTGTTACAGACAATAAGAAGTCTGTCATTGTCCAGACGAATATAAATTTCAATATATGAGTTTTCTTTTTTAGCCTTCTGACAGCCATGCAAAGCATTTTCCAGCAAATTTCCAAAAAGGGCAATTAAATCAATATCCCTCACTGTCATTTTTTCCGGCACACTGCACCTGACAGAAAATTTAATACCGCTTTCCTCCACCTTACCTGCATAAACAGAAAGAATCATGTTTATCATGCTGTTTATGGAATACTGTTTTACTGCCGTTTCCGAAATCTCAATGCTGTACTCTCTGACATACGCAAGGATACTAGATACATCATCGGCTTTTGCATATTCTGCAATTATTTTAAGATGATGCCGCATATCGTGACGAAATCTCTGGTGCATTTTCTCGGCATTTTGCAGAGTAGATATTTGTGCAGAAAGATACTCTGCATTCTGGCGAACTAAAGCAGCCTCCGCATCCTTTTTCATATAGCTGATATTGCTGAAAACAACGCCATATACTGCACACATAAAAAAACTGGCTACAGCAAATATCAAAAACATGGACAACTCTGGCATCACACTCAATGCTTTCAAAATAGTCAGAACAGCTTGCAACAGATAGAACATCAGAGCAATCAATACCAGTTTCCACCATCTTCTCTTGCCAATATCTGCAATAGAACGAACAACCGATGCCGCATATTTTTTGTACAGCACCAATATCAAAAGTAACGCCCCCGTACGAAGCACATTAGTCAGATAATACCTCGCTGGAGCAGACAACTGTGGCAAAAGCCAATCTATTATAAGACTTAGACTGTTATCTATAATGGAAAATAAGCCAAAATAAGTAAAAAATAAAAAACTCTTCTTAGAAAAGCACTCCTGAGAAACAATACAGAAAAAAAAGAACAGGCAGACTGCAATTCCTATGTATGTAAATATCGCATTTACACCCCTTACCGCATAGGCGTACCCACCCATGCAGACAAAACTAGCTATATACAGACAGCTATAAAGTATAAATTTTCTTTTGGCATATCTACATTCCAACATATGGTAAATAACAATCACATGACACAATGCTGTAAGAAAGAGTCCTGGTATCTGATATGGCACACTCATTGTAACGCCTCCTTCCTGCAAAAATCTATATATGCTCTCTGTACTTCCACGCTGCTCCTTCTAGGAATGGGAATTTTTCTATTTGACAGTTCTATGATATTTGCAGAAACTTTCCGTACAAAAATGAAGTTGGCAATATAAGAAGCTCCAATCCGAATAAATTCGGGATATTTCTTAAGTTCCTCATACATCTGAGTCAGTTTCCCACGCTGCCTAAGTATCTTCCCGCTAGAAAGATAAAAAAGCAGATAGTGTCCCTGTGATTCTATGGATACAATTTCACTAGTGCGTACACGATATATGCCATCCACACATGTAAGAGAAAGCAATATTTCCTTTGGCATTTTTGCAACAGCACGTTCAATAGCTGCATCGAATTGTTCCTGTGTAAAGGGCTTTAACAGATAATGGGTGGCATTCATTGCAAATGCCTCTACTGCATATTCATCGCTTGTTGTCAGAAAAATAATATTGGTGTCCGAAGCCTTTGCAAGCATTTCCTTTGCAACATCTGTTCCAAGAATGCCAGGCATACAGATATCAAGAAGGGCAATATCATACGTTTTTTCCTTTTCTACAACATTTAAAATATCAAACGCCGTATGATATTCATCCATATTAAAACATATTTCAGGATGAGTTTCCCCATAAGTCCTTAGAGCCGTTTTAATGTCTTCCAGCTCATTTTGTATATCATCGCAAATTGCCACATTGAACAATAACATTCTTATCACCATCTTTTAATAATTTTTTTTAGTATATCATATTTTTTTATACGTAGCATAATAATTCAACAAAAACAAGATTATTTCAAATATTTTTTATATATTAATAAACAGTGAGAGTAAAAATATCACCCTCACTGTTTAGTGAAGCGGATATTCGCAATCCGCTTAATTAATAAAATTTATTTCCAATATTCCTGCACTTTATTCTCAGCCATCTCTTTACTTAAAGAAAATTTATCAATCAATTTTTGTACCGTTTCCTCAGTGGAAATTCCAAAATCCTGACACATTTCAATAGTAGTACGAATAGCAGCTTCGCTATCGGCTTGTTCTACTGCTTGTTCTACTGCTTGTTCTACTGCTTCAGCTACTTCACTTTCTACATATCGTTCCATTATTTCCTGTTCATCATACAATGTTATCATAATATCAACCACCTCTGTTTCTCTATTTTCTAAATACTCCTTTAATACGTTTCTATCTTTACAAATGCGGATTGCTTCTGAAAGTGCTTTCTTGCTCCTCATTTTTTATTCGTATCACCTCATTTTGCATTATTACAGATGGAAATGGTTTGTAATTTGTATTATAATTATTATACTAAAAAAATATGAATTTTTCAATAAGATTATTTTGAATGAATAGCGTAAATTTATACAAAAAGCTGCTGCATAAAGTCTTACAATCAACTTCACACAACAGCTCTACTGTTTAAACCTACTATTTTGTTATTATAAATCGATTACCAGTTACTATACAAAATCATAATAGTATAAATACATTAATTACACAAATCACTCTTGTTGCTTTTTAAATATATACTCTTTACTCACTGAAACATAAAATCTCGAATTTCCTCTATATACAATATCCTCATTATCTACTGTCCACAATCCATCATCCAACTTATATGGAATATTTGTTTTTAATAGATAACTGCCACTTGCATAAATCTTCTGAGTATTGACATTTCCATCTAATACATCAGACATAATATATATATCAGACTCTTTCAATGACCTTGTATCTTTCCAACGTATCTGCGTATTTGATAAATTCTTCATCTCACCTGCACTCATATTAATACTACTTGCCCAAGAACTCCATTTGCTTACTGTTCCATCATTACGTATCACTCTTGTACTAATCTGATAATTTGCAGGTGCAATAATTGTCACAATACCTATATAATTTCCATTAGGCAGCTTTATGCCGACAACATGCAAAGGCTTTTCTGGCAATTCAATATAATCTGAATAATTATCATTATTTTCACCATCTTCAGACACCCAACGAATTGTTAAATCAGCTCTTACAGGAGTGTCAAAATCATATTCCCAATAACCTTTTTCTGTTGGCTGCAATACAGGCTTACAAACCTGTTCATTTTCTAACACCTTGCTTGTGCCAAATATCATGTTATTATATACAAATTGAACAATATACGTATGTTTTTCTGGCGGTGTCGGCACCTCTGGCTGAGTTGGTTTCTCTGGTTCCGTTGGCACCTCTGGCTGGGTTGGTTTCTCTGGTTCCGTTGGCACCTCTGGCTGGGTTGGTTTCTCTGGCTCTGTCGGCACTTCTGGCTGCGTTGGTTTTTCTGGCTCTGTCGGCACCTCTGGCTGCGTTGGTTTTTCTGGTTCCGTTGGCACCTCTGGCTGGGTTGGCTTTTCTGGCTCTGTCGGCACCTCTGGCTGAGTTGGCTTTTCTGGCTCTGTCGGCACCTCTGGCTGAGTTGGTTTTTCTGGCTCTGTCGGTTTTTCAGCCTGTGTTGGTTTTTCAACATTGGTTGGCTTCTCTATTTGTGTCGGCTGTTCGGACTGCACTGGCTGACTCTCCTCTGTGGTTGGCTCATAAACGGATTGAGTGCCATTATCAGCTGCCCAAACTGTTGTTTGATTATTATGACTAGGCTGTACATTGATTACACTGTCATCAATAACGACCTTTGTCTCTTGTCTTACAATTGTATTTTCTTTTATCTCAGACTCTTTGTTTGTTTCAGCAGCTTCATTTTTCTTTTCAGCCATTGCAATAGCATTCTTTTCCTTAATAACCTTTTCTAACTCACTCTTATCAATTGAAAAGCTCTTATTTTTTTCATTTGCCAATATTCTATTTAAAAATTGCAATGCATCTAAATTAAGATTTTTATAATTGACAGTTCCATTGACTAACTTGTAATCCGCTGTTCCCTTTGTTCCAGTAACCTGTACTGAATCACCTTTTGTTGCGGTTACAATCTCTTCATTCATCGTTCCATCTGGGTTTTTTAACTGGCAGGTAACGGTTCCTTCCATAACCTCTAATATTGTGTGAGGTGTTCCATCTTTATCATAATCCACTTCCATTCTAAATGTTGTACCTCTTACAGCCATTGTAGAATTTGGTGTATTCACTTCATAGCTTGAATTTTCCCCAAGTTTATTTTGTAAATTATTGATAATAGAGCCTTTTTTCAGTTCAATAATCGTTTTACTGTCCTGACTATCTCCTGAAGCGACAAGCTGAATCTGTGTGTCTGCCTCAAGCAAAGCATATTTATCATTATCCAACTTTAACTGCATAGAGCCGTCTTTTGAAACACTCACTTCATCATTATTTTGCAGCTGCATATTATTGTACGCTTCAAGTGTTTGATTATTGCCCCTCTTTACGCTTGCTGTTCCATTTAATTCATATACTTGAATCTGTCTATATACCTCTTTCTTATTCAAGAAAATAAACAGAACAGCAACAATAACCAAAAGACTTGCTACCACCGTAGTGGCAATCAAAGCTACTTTTTTCTTATCCATGTTTGATATCTCCTTTCATATATTTTTTAAAGCAATGTCTGCTCTTTAACCGCCTGTTCCAACCACAATACTAGGCGCTCTTCAAGCTTTCCTTCTTGTGCCATTTTCTTTAAAATTCCAAAAGCAGTCTCTTTTGAAAATGGTTCTTTATATGGTCTATCACTACAAGTCAATGCATCGTATACATCAACCACTGCAAGTATTCTTGTCTCCAATTCCAACTGGTCACCCAATAAATGATTCGGATAACCGCTTCCATCTAAAAATTCATGGTGCGATGCGGCAAATCTTGCAACATTAGAATAATGCGAATTAAAATGAACTCTATCAAGAATCCTCTTGGTTACTACAACATGTTCACGCATCTGCCTTCGCTCATCTGGTGTCAACGTACCGCTTTGTACATGCAAACATTCTTGTTCTCTTTCTGTAAGCCAAGGGATTTTTTCTCCACTATCTGTAACATAAATTTTTTTAGCTATTTCATCAACTCTTTTTATTACATCTTCTGTAATATATTCATATGTATCTACCTGATATATAAATTCAAGATTATCATCCATTTGTTTAATAATATTCTCAAATTCCTCTTTTGTAATTTTTTCTTTAATCATATCCAGCTCATAATATACTTTCAACAACTTATATCGCTGTTCTAACTTGTCCATATCCTTATCTAAACGAGATTTTTTATTCATAATATCAAGCGGTACAACCATCTTGCCAATATCATGCAATGAAGCTGCCAGCTCTAGTTGCTCCATTCTGTTCTCATCAAAATACTCCTCACACTCCCCCTCACTATTTTTTTTATTAATATACTTGGCAAGTATATGAGCATATATCGTTACATTTCGCGTATGACAGCCATTATAAGGAGTTATCTCATCAACAGCCGTTGCAAATGCCGCCACAAAAGAGTGCATTTGCTGTCTGATTTCTTCTGTATACATCATATTTGAAACGGCAACACCTGCCTGTGAACCAAGTGATGTTAACATAAATTCGGAATCTTCATTAAATGTAATAACGTTTCCATCGTTATCTAAAGCATTAATCAACTGAAGCACACCCACTAATTCAGAATCCATATTCATCATTGGTATAACTAGCATAGATTCTGTGTGATATCCTGTCATAGCATCATAATTTCTTGGTCCTGAAAAATCAAATCGTTCACTGTTATACACATTGGGAATATTGACAAGTTCCTGATAAATAGCCGCATAAGCGCATACATTTTCCTTTTTTAGCGGCACTGGAGGAAGATTAATTTTTTCTCCGTTTACTCCCTGATTAATATTCATTGATATTGTTTTCATAATCTTAAAATTAAGACTATTATCTTGATACAAATATAAAGTACCTGCATCACAGTTAGAAATCTTCATAGCTTTCACTAATATCATCTCTAACAATTTGTTTTTATCCTTTTCTGTTGTCAATTCAATACCCATATTGATAATATCTTTCAGGTCTTTACTACTAAGCATTATACTTCCCCCTTAAGAAAGGCTTTCGTTTAATGGATAAATCCTTTTCTTTTTCATGTATTCAAGAGAACTTTCCTGCTTTTCAAAAGAATGAATCTCAATCAACACGGAACCCTCTATATGATACTTCATCATTAAATCGTTAAAGTGTTTCCAGTCAATACTGCCCTCTCCTATTGTCTGATGTAAATCTTTTTTTAAATCATTATCATTAATGTGCATATGCTTAACATATGGCGCTATCTGTGCTGTCCAGCTATCCACATCACCGCCAAACACACATGCGTGTGCATAATCATAACACAGCCCAAATCTTGAATGGTCTTTCATATGCTGTGCTAATGCCACAATAGCATCGGGTGTTTGGTCAAACATATTTTCTATAAATATATTTAAGTTTGGATATTCTTTTAATATTGTTCTCCAAAAATGTTCATTTTTTTCGAGCCACTGATTATAATAATAGTCCTGTGTAAAATTAGGTATGATATTGGTGTGAAACACAACGCCTCTAATACCTAACTCACTTGCAATATCCATAGACTGTCTTATTCTTTTCATGGATATTTCCCGAATAAGAGAATCACTGCTGTGAACTGTTACATCTAAAAATGCACCGTGCATGGTGTCAAATGTTCTATCTCTGTCAAGCGATTTATAAAAATTAATTCTTTGTGCAATTACCTTTTGATTATCTAACACCTCTGGTGAAAAAAAGTCATTGTACTCAAAATATGTATTCCATTTATTTGCAATAAAAAGACTTTTTTCAATGTTTTCTCTATCTGGGATAATATATATGCTCATTATTTTCAGTTCCTTTTCTATCTTAATTTGCATTATAGTTAAGCAGATATTTATAATCTGTTTTGCTGTTTTATTATAGTCCTATTGCCATTTTGCTACATTTTTAAAACAGGCAAATCTAATTCTTACCTGACGAGGCTAAATACTATACCATATTAAAGATTATTTATATTAAACATAACATTTATATAGAATCTATGGATATTTTATAGATATCCTTTGTCATTGTCATTATAAAACTTCATCCACAGAATATACAAACACACCATTGCTTTTGCCTTTCAATGGAATAACACCCACTTCCGTCACTTGAACACGCTCTTTTACTTGTTCATAGACATCTTGACTGATAAGAATTTGTCCCGGCTTTGCATTGCTTTCTAATCTTGCAGCAGTGTTTACGGTATCTCCAATTGCCGTATAATCCATACGAGCCTCACAGCCAATATTTCCTACGACTGCATTGCCACAATTTACGCCAATACCAAAACTTATCGTTTTACCAAAACGTTTTTGGAGTTTTTCTTGTAGCTCGGCACTTCCTGATGCGATATCTTTTGCTGTACACACTGCCTTATATATATAGTCGTCCAAATCAAACGGCGCATTAAAAACTGCCATTGTGGCATCGCCAATAAATTTATCAAGTGTTCCTCCATTTTTAAATATAGAATCCGTTGTAAGATTTAAATACTCATTTAAAATGCCTACAACTTCCTCTGGCTGAAGCGATTCAGACATCGGTGTAAAACCGCGTATATCGACAAATAATACGGCGATATGACGATTTTCTCCGCCTAAAGCAATCTGAAAATCTCCTTTTTTTGATATCTCCTCGACAACTTGTGGTGCAACATATTTTTTAAATGCAGACAAAACTTTTCTCTTATGAAGCACCTCTGCCAAATATTCATATATTAAGTGTACCACGTATGTTAACAGCAGAACAATAGGCAATTCTACAATATTTATAATAAAGCCGTTTAAGTATAAAACTTTCCCAACAACAACATCAAGAATAATTAAAGCAATCAATAAAAGGATACTGTAGCGAATCTTTAATTTTCGGATTAAAAAATAAAATCCTACAACAATGATTGTACATATCAATGCGTAAAGCGCACTATTAACTGGAAGTGCTGTTTTTCCTTCTATAACAGCCTCAAGTATATTGACATGAATTTCTACTCCATACATCTGTGCGCCTTTTTGAACAGCTACATTGTAGGCATCCTGAAGTCCCGGCGCATATACGCCAACCAGAACAATTCGGTCAGCAAATGCCCTGACATCAACTTTTCCCTGCATAACATCAAGCATAGAAACAATTTCATAAGCACCGCTTTTTCCTGTAAATGTAAAGCCAAAAACACCATTGGCATCGGTGTCTGGCATCTGCATTGTAATTTTTCTGCTCTCACAGTAATGCTTATAAGCACAGATTGCTAAGGAAGGGATTTCTTCGCCTTTATAGTCTGCCTTTGTCAGCGCATAACGAATATATCCATCCGTATCTTGTATTGTGTTTGCAAAACCATAATCGGTTACTTGCTTTAATGCCTCATATGGAAATTCCACCGTCTCCACATAGTTATTATCCACATAAAGACCATTTGCCCCTTGTGTTACTTTTGCTTTTCTTACCACATCAACGGCAGTAATCACATTATTTGCTTCCTTGCAAGCCTCTGCAAATTCTTTATCATCAGCATCATTTGTTGTGCCTGCATATATAATATCCATAACAATAGCAGAAGGTGCCGACTGCTCATTTTGATTTAATATCTCAATAAGCTGTGCATATCGGCTTCGGCTCCATGTCTCAATTTTTCCATATTCTTGCAATGTTTTTTCATCAATTGCAATAATTGCAATATCTTTGTTGGCTGTTGTCGGCGTTTGATAACACATATCTGAAAAGATTTTATCAAACGAATACAAAATCTGCGACCAACATAGCAAAAATGTCAACAATGCAATAACAATTGGAACAATATATTTCCACACGATTTTTCTTGTATCTTTCATCGCTTCTTCCCTCAAAACTTTATGAATATCCTTTTAAATATGAACTTTGTTGCAGCAGTTTGTACCACAAAGTGATTGTATACATATCCTCCAAATTCCAATTTATATATTTGATTATAAAATCTTTATCTGTCATTTACAATGTATATATAAATATTTTCCAATGAGTACACAAATCCGAAAAGAGCGTATACCATTTGACTTATAATTCTTATATCTTCTACAAACTAATTAATTTACATAGTTTATATTTATATCGACAACTTTTTTTTTAAATATAGAGATAATTGTTATAAAATAACAATTTTATTATAACAATTCCTTAAAATTAAAATCCGAACCATTAAATCGAAACTCTTTTAACGCATGGTCTAACGCTTCTGTAATAGCTGCTGACTGTCTGGCAAGTTTTTCTAATTCTATATAATCATAGTCCAATGAAGTTATAAAAATCACTCGAACTGCTTTCACTGCCTTATGAATACAATACTGTTTTATATAGGCAGCACCTATTTTGCTAAAATTAAGCCCTTTTCGGACAGCTTCCCTGCTGACACGCACTTGTTCTCTATAACTATTCACTGATATTCTTGTCATAAATCCATATGGATGCACATGATATTTGCTATGCTGTATACATTTAATAGAATCATAAATCGTATCATCTAAAAGAATTGCATCTTCATCAACTAGCAGTTGAATAATTCGAGCATATGGAGTATCTTCTTTTATTTGACCAATGTCTTTTCCTATAAGAAGAATCTCATTATCTTTTACTAATGAATGGTCTGTCGTCATCATTTGAATAGAAATGGATGGCATCGAGGCTGCCCCCAGCTCATATGCCATATCGGGTACAAAAACAATACTATCACCATCATTATCTGGCCAATTATTCATATGAATATGTAATGTTTGGGTATAAGAACATTCTATGCTTTTATTTAATTTCTTTATTATTTCATCATATATTTTCAAATTATACGCTCTTTTTCTTTTTTATTATTAAAAATTATACTCCTGTCTGGATAAATCATCAAGGACAAGATACATTACTCTTTCTTTTTAACAGACTATCCAAAATAATCATTTTCTATATTGACAAATGTTATATAGTGTTATATATTGCATATAACAGTTAAAAGATAATACAAAAAAAAATTTATTTCACAAGCTAAACAAAAATTTATCTGACAAGCTTGTACCTTTGCATCAAACACCAAGCTATTTACAAACTTACAGACTACAGTAGAAGGAGTGATTGATATAAAAATTATTATTAGCAACAGCAGCTCCACTCCCATTTATGAGCAGATTAAAAATGCAATCATAAGTCAAATTATGAATGGAGAACTCAAAGAAGATGAAAATATACCTTCTATCCGCTCCTTAGCACAAGATATACGAATCAGTGTTATGACTATCAAAAAAGCGTATGATGAGCTTGAACAAGAAGGATATATTATCACAAGGCAAGGAAAGGGAAGTTTTGTAGCGCCAAAAAACACCGAACTTGCAAAAGAACAGGCAAAAAAAGATATTGAAAAGCATATATCGCAAATTATAATGATAGCCAATAAATTTGACATCAGTAATAAAGATATATTGGATTTATTTCAGTTTTTAATGGAGGATACAACAACATGAAAAATGCAATAGAAATCAATCATTTAATAAAAAAATACGATTCTAAATTTCAATTGGGAGAAATCAATTTAAAAATGCCCAGTGGTACAATTATCGGTTTAATTGGTGAAAATGGAGCAGGCAAAACAACACTTATCAAATCCATTTTAAATATTCTTCATATTGATAAAGGCAGTATTAAAATTTTTGACAAAGACTATCAAAAAGAAGAGAACTTAATTAAAGAAGATATTGGTGTTGTTTTAGACGATATTTTTTTTCCAGAAATCTTAAATGTAAAAGATATTGATTCCATTATGAAAGATACTTATAAAAATTGGGATTCTGATTTATATTTTAAATATTTAAAGAATTTTGAGATACCGCCAAACAAACAAATAAAAAAATTGTCAAAAGGAATGAGAAAAAAATTTGAGATAGCAACTGCCCTGTCTCATCATCCTAAGCTGTTAATATTAGATGAACCAACCAGCGGACTTGACCCTGTTATCCGAAATGAAGTATTAGATATCTTTTTAAAATTTATTGCAGATGAAGAACATACCATTCTTTTATCAACACATATTACAAGTGATTTAGAACATATTGCAGACAATATTATTTTTATTGACAATGGTCAAATTATTTTAGAAGACACAAGAGATGATATTATGGACACCTATGGCATTTTAAAATGTGATATTGACTATTTTAAAAATATTGATAAAAAAGATATTATTTCTTACAAAAAAAATAAATACGACTATCATATATTAGTTAAAAATATTAATCAAATTTATAAAAAATATAATAACTGCATCATCGACAAAATTACCCTTGAGGATTTAATGGTGCTTATGATAAAGGGGGAAAAATTATGTTAGGATTAATTAAAAAAGATTTGTTTATGGCAAAAGGCAACTTTAAAACAATATCCATTATATTTGCTGTCTTTACATTTACCGCAATAAACGGGAATCAAAACTTTGCTTTTATCCCTGCATTTATGAGTGTTATGATAATGATGTCAACATTTAGCTATGATGAATACAATAAAACCGATGCTTTTATATCAACGCTTCCAAACGGCAAAAAAAATGCAATCAAATCAAAATATGCGGCAACGCTATTTATTATTTTCATATCGGTTCTATTAACGTTTCTTGTTTGCGTTCTTGTTGGATATGCAAAAAACAGTTTAAATATGGAATATATTATAGCAACGACTTTAGGCTGCTGCGTAGGGGTTATATTATTGCAGTCTATTATTTATCCATTTATTTTTAAATATGGAATAGAAAAAAGCCGAATTGGAATATTTGTAGGGATATTTGCAATTACAGGCATTGCTGCATTTTTAACAAAAAGCGGATATACAATAACCATTCCTCAACATATCCTTACCTTGCTTAATAACTATTGGATGATAATTATACCGCTTATTACTATCATCATATTATTTTTTTCATATAAAATATCCGAACATTTATATTGCAAAAAAGAATTTTAATTGTAAAAATTTTTAATCCTGCACATCTGGCAAGTATTGAATTAGATAATTGTAGATTTATCCAATTCAACACTTGCCATTAAAAATGCTCCAATACCGAGAAGATTATTTACCTGTTTAGGTTCGCTTATATAATAATCATAAGAGCCATCTCGCAAAAAATCGCCTCCTAATCCTGCAACATAAACAGTTCCTTTTAAATTTAACAAAGCATGTTCGTCAACTTCAATAAATTCTCTTATAATGCCATAAAATGCGCTTTTAGCATTTTCATAATATGCAGCACTAATATATTTCTTCCGAATAGCCTTTAATAAAAAATAGGTAAACATACAAGAACATGAAGCTTCTGCATAATTCCCATAACGCTCTTCTTGGTCTAGCACTTGATACCAGACCTTTGTTTTTGGTGATTGTACTTTTATAATTGCCTCTGCCAAATCCTGAATCATACAAATCAATTCTTCTCTTTGTGATATATTTTTTATATAATCTAATGTATCCACCAAAGCACATGCGTACCAGCCTAAAGAACGTCCCCAAAAACTAGAGGAACACCCTGTTTTTTTATTCGCCCAAAAACAAGTTCGGCTTTCATCCCACCCATGATATAACAAATGTGATTTTTCATCTTTTAAATATTTATCTATTAATCGAAACTGAAGAAAAACATCTTCTTGTGCAATTTCTTTCTCAAACATACTAATGTATTGTGCATAAAATGGTTCTGCCATATACACCCCATCTAGCCACATTTGATTTGGATAACATTGCTTATGCCAAAATCCATTTTCTGATGTTCTAGGCTGAAAGCGCAATTGTTCACGTAATAAATGTGCTGCATCTGCATAACGCTCTTCCCCAGTAACCTTATATAAATATAACAATATTTTTCCATTATTCACAAAATCCAAACTAAAAGAACTTTTATCATAAAAACGAATACTGCCATCTGGTAAGAGAAAATAGTCCATATTAGATTGAATGTAGTTAAAATAATCAATGTTTTTAGTATATTCATATACAAGCTCTAACCCTTTACACACTACCCCATAATCATACGCCCAACGATTTCTTAATTTAGGAAATTTAACTAAAACACTATCTGCCATCCATATTGCCCAACTTCTGCCAAATATTCTTCTTTCAATATTTTGCTCCATATTTTTCCTCATTTCTGTGCTGCCTTTTTGCGCAAAGAACTAAAGTTCTTACAGTTTTGTGACAAACAACATATAGACATAAATCTCGCGATTAAAAATTTCAATTTTTAATTTTATTCTCCATCAGCTGCAAAAAGCTTTAGCTTTGCATAAAAATCTTCAAGAATAAACCTTGAATCAATATTTTTATATACTTTAATTGGTCTGTTTTTACCTGTATAAACATAATGCATCGTGTCATCAAATTCAGGTGCAGGCATCCATTCCCATTCACCACAATCATTAAACAAAATTATTCCAATAGAAGGAGAATCTCCTAAAATTCTAAATTCTGCGGGTCTTGATTTCCACGCATTATTAAAATTCACTACATTTTCAGCAAGATATTTTCCAATTTCACCATATGGATATACTTTATCCCATAATTCAGCATATGTAACTGGCATCATACGATATACATTTCTAGGAACCTGCCATAACTGAACAGCAGACTTAAAAACCACATTTGCAGCATGTACATCATTTTTCAAATTATATTCCCAACCACCTGTTGGATAATCTCTGCCTCCAATCCATATAACTATAATATTTCTTTGTGCAATTTCAGGACACATTAAAAGTGCAGAAGCCATATCTGTCAATGGACCAAGACATGCAATATAAAGTGGTCTTTCATCTTCTTTCATTGCCTCTTCTATAATAAATTTTGCTCCATCAGAACACATTGGAAGATTTGCCGTTTCCATCGCTTGCATCGCTCCATTTTCAACCCTAATAACTCCTTCTTTCTTCATCTTTTTTAAAACAAGCATTGCCTCTTCATAGCTATCTTGCTGACTATGTTCGGATTTATCTTTTCCAAAATGCGCTGGAATAATTCCTCTTAAATCAATAGATTCTGACAAAATTCCATGAACAATTGCATATTGGTCATCTACTTCGTTTTTTACATCTGTATCTAATATAACTCGAACCTTTTTTTCATCTGGAATATTAAAATTTACCATATATATTTACCTCCATCTTGTTTTATTTATTTTGTCATATTAATAACTTAATTTCAATTAAGAATTAAGTAAATTTTCTTCATTTTATTGACTTAATTACTAAATTACTATAGAATAATTTTATTAAAAATAAACTAGAAGGAAAAAATATATGGTTACTGCAAAGGAAATCGCAAAACAACTAAATCTATCAGAAGCTGCAGTTTCAATAGCACTCCATAATAAAGCAGGTGTCAGTACAAAAACAAAAAAGAAAGTGCTGGAATTAGCTCAAAAACTTGGATACGATTTTTCAAAAATTGCAGCTAAGTCAGCATGTCTAACAACAAAGGGAACATTATTGTTTGTATATTTTAAAAAACATGGTGCAATTGTAACAGACACAGCCTTTTTCTCACAGTTATCAGAAGGAATCCATCATTATTGCAGTAACAATGGTTATCTTACAGCTATTCAATATATTTATGAGGATACAAATATCAATGAAAAATTCACAGAATATGCTGCTATTTATCAAGGAATTATTTTACTTGCAACAGAAATGAATCTTGATGATTTAAAAAAATGGAAAGATTGTCCTCTTCCCTTTGTTGTGCTAGATAATTATCAAATCAATTTTTCTGCAAATTATATTACCATTAATAATATTCAAGGTGCATATCAAGCTACAAAACATTTGATTAAATCTTGTAATAAACAGCCCGGATATATGCACTCTTCTTATAATATTCAAAATTTTACTGAAAGAAAAAATGGTTTTTTTAAAGCTGTAACCGAAAATGGCTTATCAAAATCACTCTCTATTGTTCATCATCTAACACCTTCCGTTAAAGGAGCTTATGCTGATATGTTAGATATTCTAAATCATAATGAACAAATCGCCGATTGTTATTTTGCAGATAATGATTTAATAGCAATTGGAGCAATGAAAGCAATACAAGAATATGGACTTACCATTCCTCACAATATATCTATTATTGGTTTTGATGACATACCTATGGCTTGCTGTATGGAACCTCCACTTACTTCAATTCGTGTACCAATAAAATATTTAAGTAATTTAGCCGTAAAATATCTTATAGAAAATATTTGTCTTCAATCTAAAGAATATTTACATATAGAAGTTGCTACTCAATTCATTCAACGAAAAAGCTGCTTGTAAATAAATCAAACAAAAATGGGGCAATAACAGCCCCATTTTTGTTATTGTCTTTTTACTCGACATAAACATAAGTTATTGCTGATATTCAATTATCTATTGCAAAAAATTATTATTTAGCAAATACCTTATACGCTTCCATATTTTGTTGTATTAGATGTTGTGATATAGAACATACATCTTCTATATGTGCTATTCTTTCAGCTTTTTCTTGAAAAAAATTTTAGTTTACTTTTGTAATGGAAATCATTGTATTTATATCTACTGGCATTTTATATACATCTCTCTTTTTATATAAATACCTAAAAAGAAGCATATACAAAAACTATTTAATTTAATACTAATTTCTGCCTTTCTGCGCATAATTTAAAATACGCAAATAATGATTTGCTTCACGAAGTACATGGTCTGCCAAAAGAGGAAGAATAACCGAGCAGATTTTACAGTCTGTAATCCCTTGTGCTCCTGCCGTCTTAAACTGCTGATATTCTTTTGTTGTCTGCAATGTTGTTGCAGTCAACGTATTCATCACTTTTCTTTCCTGTTCTCTTGCCTCTTCTAAAAGATGGCAATAATCTTTTGCAAACTCATCGGCTTTTTCAATCAGTTCACACTCGGTTGGGTCTAATAATCCTCGAATAAACTGAGCATGTTCCATCATAATCTGATTCCAAAATATTTCTGTATTCCTTAAATCAGGCATTGAAATTCTGCCGCTTTTTTCAAGCTCTAAAATCATCTGGCGGTACAATTTTGCTTCCCGCAAGATATGTTCAATTAACAGAGGATAATTTGCAGTATAAAGCCTGCACCTTGTCACTTCTCTTAAAATCTCTTCCTTAAACGAAATCAATCCATTCAAACTGTTAAGCATCTGGCGATTCAACATTCTTACCTGAGAAATCATTTGTCTATTTATCATAGTACCATTTTTAGAGCAAAGTTGTTGTTCCTCTTCTGTAATCTTTACATCAATTGGGATTCCTGTCAAATCACTTGTCTGACATTCCGCTTTTTGCGTAAATTCTGTTACAATCTCTCCAGAATTTAAGACAGCTTGGCTTACAATACCATCTGCAAGTTCTACTGTTTTTTTAAGTCCATCTTCAAATTCTTTTCGGAAACAATCGGCTCTTTGTATAAACTCTGTTTCCTTTGTTGGAAAACCTGCGAGCAAAAACAAGGAATGTTCCTTCATAATCCTTCCAAAAAAAAGATGTGTTTCTAGTGATAAAGTTACATATTCTCTCATATCTTAGAATACCCTTATAATTTAGAGTTCTCTATACTATATGCAAAAAATATTAAAAAGACCTACATAGAACGCATTGGAATGAATTGAAATTTTACAATATTGATGATATGATAACAAATATAATAAAAACCACCAGAAAAATACTAAAAGGAAAGTAGCTTGTGAATGATAACAACTCAAATATAATTATTGCAAATAATTTTTCCGACAACGCCCATTTGTCTGATACAAGTTTTTATAAAGAAGATATGAAATATATGAAAGCTGCAATCCATCAGGCAAAAAAAGCGTATGCGCTTATGGAAGTGCCTATCGGCTGTGTTATTGTATATCAAAACAAAATTATTGGACGCGGATATAATCGCCGCAATACAGATAAGACAACGCTTGGTCATGCAGAGCTGACTGCTATCAAAAAAGCAAGCAAAAAAATAGGTGACTGGCGTTTAGAAGACTGTGTTATATATATCACACTAGAACCATGTCAAATGTGTGCTGGGGCTATTGTACAAGCCCGAATACCAAGAGTTGTGATAGGTGCTATGAACCCAAAAGCAGGATGTGCTGGTTCTATATTAAACATCTTAGAAATGCCTCAATTTAATCATATGTGTCATGTTACAAGAGGTGTTATGAATGAAGAATGCAGCAATCTGCTCACACAATTTTTTAAAGAGCTGCGCCTTTCTAAAACAAAAAAGACATAAGTTCTTTGCAAAACTGTATAAATAATATGAAGCGTCACAAATAAAGTTTGATGCGACAATAGAAATGCCTTACAACTAATTTAACAGCTTTTTCTATTGAGCAACTCCCACGCTGCGCTTCAAAATAGAGGATTTTTATGAATACTATATATTCCAACAGCCATATTACAATGCGTGTATTAGATGAACGCTACAGTCAGCATATTCTTGACTTTTATACAAATAATCGATTATATTTTGATATTTACGAGATAGATAAACCAACTTCTTTTTACTCGCTAGACTTTATCAAACAAATGACAAAAGCGGAATACAATGCCTTTGTTCAAGGAACATTTATCCGCTATTTTTTATTTGCCAACAATAATCCAGAACAAATTATCGGCTGCATCTCCTTTTCAGATATCAAAAAAAGTATGCTCTCTTGCACGATTGGATATAAAATCGACAAAAACTACCAAAATTTAGGTTATGGAAGACGCATGTTGACTATGGCTTTAAAAATTATGGTTACAGAATGCAATATACATCGCATTGAAGCGTATATTCACCCTTGTAATCTGGCATCGCTGCACCTTGTAAAAGCACTTGGCTTTATTGCTGAAGGCACAGCTTATGCCTATGCCAAAATCAATGGACAATGGGTAGACCATCTTCGATTTGTTTATATTTCTTGATACCAATATCCAAAATGAGGATTAGCATAATCACTTCTATGGCTCTTTTTAAAATTGATAAACCCAAACATAGAAGCCATATAACGCTCACGATTACAATAGATTCCTGGCACTCCGATAAAATATTTTGTATGCCTGTCATTGTCTGCAACTCTTCCAAACAAAATATGTTTAAAATTATAATAGCCATGTATAAGAAAACTGTTGCCTAATATAATCTCATCAGCACCTATTGCCTTTTCTATCTGCTGTGGTGTCACTTCAATACAGTCATATAAATCATCATCACAAAATACATTGATAATGTCCGCTTTCACAAACAATTCTTCAAATTCTTTAATTTCATTCGTTTCAATTTCACTCTGCCTACTTGTCTGCTGTTCATTTTTAGGCAAGGATTTATCCTCATATTTATTTTTTTCTGAAATAATATGTTCTTCTTTTTCCTGCTCTTGCTGTGTTATTTTTTCTTTTACTTGAATTGTATCGTTTTCACAGGCAACCAGTTCTTCCTCATCAGACAATTCTGTTTTTAATGGAAACGATATTATTCCTGCTTTTTCTTTTAATTTCGTTCCTTGTTCTGTTTTTATACTGGTCTGTCTTTTGTCTTCAACTTCCATATTTAACATTTGTTCTGTGACAGCAAATGCCGTTTTTGATGTTTGTTCTTCATCAGGCAATATCGTTTTTGATATCGTTTTTTCTGTGTTGTCTAATTGAGAAAAAGTACTTGCTGCAGCAATCTCTGCCATTGGATTAACCACCTTAACTACTTTCATATTTTTCTTATGTTCTTTTGGAAGCACACTGCATTTATTTACATCAATCTCTCCATCATTCCACAGACTAAAAATTGCATAATAAGACTGACTGTCTGCTTTAATTGCCATTCCTTCAATATCATCATAATTATATGCAGAGCCTATGATATCTTCTGGATTTACCATAACATTACATTGACCTGCACCATTATAAATATTCATTTCTGATATTTTTAACAGATTAAAGGATGATTTTTTATCCTCTGCATTCGTTTTTCTGTCCACAAGCAAATATATCCCATAAGCCCCAGAAGCTCCAGCATACATGCCTCTTATTGATATATTAAAAATAAGCCTCTCTCCGCGCACTTCAATTTTAGCAAAGCCAATATTTTTGTCTCTTACCCCTCCAATATAAGAGTGCATATATGATACTAATCTTTTATATTCTATCAATTTAAGCCTTCCTTTCAATTATACAATGCCTATTGCAATGTATGATTGATGGAAGGCTTTTATTACATAAATCCTTATGAATTGGAAAGCATACAGCTTAATTCATTGCTAAGCTGTGCAAATTGCTGCAAGGTCAAGGCTTCTCCCCTGATTGTTGGCTTAAGACCACACTGTTGCAGTGCTATAAGCAATTGCTCTTTTGTAATGCCTAAATTTGCATTGACAACACTGTTTGTCATAGTCTTTCTTCTCTGATTAAAAGAAGCTCTTATAATATCAAACATGAATTTTTCATTTTTAACCGATACAGGCGGTTTATGATGACAAGTCAATTTTATTACAGCTGAGTCCACATTTGGACGCGGCATAAAACAGCTCGCAGGCACCATAAGAACAATTTGAGGATTCGCATAATACTGAACGGCTAATGACAATGCCCCATAATCTTTTGTTCCTGGTCCTACCTGCATTCTATCAGCCACTTCTTTTTGCACCATAATCGTTATGCTTTCTAATGGCACATGGCTTTCAAATAACCCCATAATAATTGGTGTTGTTATATAATAAGGCAAATTGGCAACAACTTTAATTGGTCTGCCTTCATTGCGTTCCAAAATAAGTTTATTGATATCAAGCTTTAATATGTCATTATTAATAACTGTTACATTATTATAAAATGACAATGTATCTTGTGTTAAAATAGGTATCAGTTTTTTATCAATCTCCACCGCCACAACTTCTCTTGCATTTTCACAAAGAATCTGTGTCATTGTACCGATACCAGGTCCAATCTCTAGGACAAAATCATCCTTTTTTACGCCTGCTTCCTGCACAATCTTTTTTACAATATTGCTGTCTATTAAAAAGTTTTGCCCATATTTTTTTTGAAAAGAAAATCCATATTTTTCCAGTATCTTAATGGTATTTGTCGGATTTCCAAGATACATTACATTATTGTCGCCTGCCATCATTGACACCTTTCCATTATTCTGTAAATCGTTAGTTATTTACTCATAACCTTACACCTTCTGTCAAAGCTTTTAAATAGAAGGAGCCAAGTTATGCAAAAAATAAGCAAGTTCCCTATCTTTTGCCATTTTTATATTACTAAAGCGAGAATTTATTTGACAAGGTTTAATATCTTCCTTGCATTTTCATTTGTCTTATCAATTACTTGTTCTGTACTTATCCCTTTTATCTGTGCAATTTTTTCTGCTATAAATGGTAGATTAGTACTGTCATTGCGCTTTCCTCTATAAGGCTCCGGCGCCAGATAAGGACTGTCTGTCTCTAGTAAAAGCTTATCCATCGGAATATACTCTACTGCCTCCACCAATTTTTTTGCATCTTTAAATGTAATTACACCGCCAATTCCAAAATAAAAACCCATCTCCAGAAAATCTTTTGCTGTTTCTTTTGTATAGGAATAACAGTGTACAATTCCGCCAACACTTTTTGCATCTTCTTGCTTCATAATATTAATTGTATCTTGACAAGCATCTCTTGAATGGACAATAATTGGTTTTTTCACCTTTTTTGCAAGCGCAATCTGCTCTATAAACCATTTTTTTTGAATATCTTTAGACAGCTTTTCATAGTGATAATCAAGCCCAATTTCACCAATAGCCACTACTTTTGGATTGTTGACTGCATTTTCACCAAGCCATTCAATATCTTTTGCTGTAAGCGCTTCTACATCAGATGGGTGAATACCAATCGCCGCATACATTTTATCATATTTTGCTGCAAGTGTTAATGAATCTTTACACCCTTTCAGCGATGTTCCTATATTAACAATAACATCAATTATGCCGGAATCGCCTAACATTTCAGTAATTAAACGCTCTCTGTCATTATCGAATGACTCATCATCATAGTGAGCGTGTGTCTCAAATATTTTCATGCAAATAACCAAGCCTTTCTATAATTATATAAAACTATATAACTTTTTTTAAAACAAGTCATAACATTTATAAACGTACTCACTTATCACTTCATTTTTTATACAACAAATAAAGGATTCTATTATAAGCCAAAACTTTCTCAACAAATCTCACTTCCGCTGACAATATCTTTATCCACTGTCATTACAGAAAGATTCCCCATATCGTCGCCTGCTGCAAGTATCATTCCCTGTGATTCTACACCGCATAATTTACATGGTTTCAAATTTGTGATAACAGCTACTTTCTTTCCGACCATTTCTTCCGGCTTATAATAATCGGCAATTCCTGAAACAATCTGCCTTATCTCTTTACCCACACGAATTTGTGACACCAAAAGTTTTTTTGACTTTTTAACTGGCTCGCATTTTAATACTTCGCCGACTTGAATCTGTACTTTATCAAAATCATCAATCGTAATTTCGGACTTTTTTTCAACCTCTGGATAAACTGCATTATCTTCTGTCCCACCTTGAGCCTTTTGGAGTTCTTCTACTTGTTTCAATACATCTTCTAATTCCAGTCTTGCAAATAAAATTTCAGGTAACTTTGTTACCTTTAGACCAGATTCCCTAAGTCCAAATTTATCCAAATCATCAAAATCTCTGACACCGCTAGCTGGATTATCTGGATATAACTGTGCTAATATTCGGTCTGTCGTTTCTGGCATAAATGGAGCTAACAAATTGGCGCCAATTGTGATGCTCTCCACAAGATTGTACAAAACTTCCTGCAATCGCTCTTGTTGTGATTCATCTTTTGCTAACGCCCATGGCATCGTCTCATCTATATACTTATTACATCTTTTAAACAGTAAAAATATATTATAGATTGCACAAGAAACATGAAGTGTTTTCATATTTTCCTGTACCTTCTGCTGTACACTTGTAGCAAGCGTCTTTAACTGCGCATCAAAATCAAGGTCAGCATCGCTTCCTGTCGTATCTACGCCGGTCTTATTTACAACGCCGTCAAAATATTTATTGGACATAGCAATCGTTCGATTGACAAGATTGCCAAGCGTGTTGGCAAGCTCTGAATTGATGCGCTCAACAAGCAGTTCCCATGATATAACGCCATCATATTCAAAAGGCATCTCATGCAGCACAAAATAACGAACAGCATCCACACCAAACAATTGTACTAAATCATCTGCATAAATAACATTTCCTTTGGACTTGCTCATCTTGCCATCACCCTGTAAAAGCCAAGGATGTCCAAATATCTGTTTTGGAAGTTCAATATCAAGCGCCATCAAAAGAATTGGCCAATAAATCGTGTGAAATCTCAAAATATCTTTGCCAATCAAATGCAAATCTGCCGGCCAATATTTGTTGAATTTTTCATCACTATTGCCATCGGCATCATAGCCAAGCCCTGTAATATAGTTTGTCAATGCATCAATCCATACATACACCACATGCCTATCGTCAAAATCAACAGGAACCCCCCATTTAAATGATGTTCTTGACACACATAAATCTTGAAGCCCTACCTTTAAAAAATTATTCATCATCTCATTTTTTCTGGATTCAGGCTGTATAAATTCTGGATGTGTTTCAATATGCTTTATTAACTTATCTGCATATTTGCTCATCTTAAAAAAGTATGCTTCTTCCTTCGCTGGCTGGCACTCTCTGCCGCAATCTGGACACTTCCCATCAACGAGCTGTGATGGTGTAAAAAATGCCTCACAAGGCGTACAGTACATTCCTTGATATTCCCCTTTATAAATATCTCCCTTATCATACAATTTTTTAAATATCTTTTGAACTTGCTTTTTATGGTCGCTATCTGTTGTTCTTATAAATTTATCATATGAAGTATTCATTAAATCCCAAATTCTTTGAACTTCTTTTGCTACCTCATCTACAAATTCTTGCGGCGTTACGCCAACTTCTTGTGCTTTTAATTCGACCTTTTGTCCATGCTCGTCCGTCCCTGTCTGAAAATATACATCATATCCTTCTTGTCTTTTATATCTTGCAATACTGTCCGCTAACACAATTTCATAGGTGTTGCCAATATGCGGTTTACCTGATGTATACGTAATTGCTGTGGTCATATAAAATGGTCCCTTATTTTGCGGCATTTTTCTTCCTCCCATCTTCTCTAAAAATTTATTTTCCCAAGCAATAAGCCAAATATTATACTTAACATTTTATCTTTTCACTGATTTGTTTAGCATATTGGCAAATGCTGTGAATATCAAATAATAACGATTTATTCAATATACCACAAGAAAATTCTTATATCAAGAGTCTTTGCATATGTTATAATAATGTTGCAACAATTTAGTCTATACAAATTATTTTACCAATTTGATAATATTTAATTACTATTTTTTTCTGTGTACTACTTAACACAACATCACTAAAAGTGATTATTTTTCACATCAAACTTTGTGTTTATGTGTTGCTTGGCACAAAGTTTAACCTACTGGTTTTTACAAAAAAGCAACGCAGAAATGAGGAATTTTATGTTTTTTGGCAAACGAATGTTACCTAAAAAATTACTGATACTTCTTTTATGTGTCAGTATGATACTATGCAGCAGCTGTCAAAGTCCTTTTGGTTCCAAGCAAGAAGAGACAACCGCTATCAGCCATTCAGACAATCAACAAATCAATCAAGACTTTGATTCCTTTGTTAAAGAATTATTCTGTAATACTGTAACTTCAAGCACCATATATCTCCACACTTTTTTACAACACCCTGAAAACTATGGAATTACAGAATATGATGTCACTTATGGAAACATTAATTTAGAAAATCTTGACGATATGAGCAATCTTTCGGACAGCTTATCCCAACTGCTCTGTTATGACAGAGAACAGCTTACCGCCTCTCAAAAAATTACTTATGATGAATTAAAATGGTATCTTGAAACCGAATTAGAATACAGCGACTTAGCATTATTAGAACATATCTTTTCCCCTGTGATTGGCGTTAATGTACAATTGCCAATTACACTGGCACAATATGCTTTTAAAGAGGAAAAAGACGTTGATGAATATCTTAAATTATTAGAGGATACTGACCGATATTTTTCTCAATTAATGGAATATGAAAAATTAAAGAGCGAAAAAGGCTATTTTATGGAAAGTTCCAATGCTGAAAAAATCATCAAACAATGTCAAGAATTTGTAAATGATTGCAGTGATGGATTTTTAATAACTTCTTTTAAAGAGCGACTCAATTCTTTACATATAAATGATGAAAATAAAATCAAAAATTATATCGAAAAAAATGAAAAAGCTGTTAATGAGCATGTTAAAAAAGCCTATCAGATTGTTATTGATGGCTTTAATGAAATTAAAAACACTGGAAAATGTACCGGCGGATTATGCAATTACCCAAATGGTGATAAATATTATCAATATTTAATTGAATCCGATATGGGCTGGGGAAAATCTATTGATGAATATGATGATTTTATCAATAAATATATCGCTTATTTTTCTAATATGCTGTCAAAATTAATGACAGATGATATAACACTTGCCTATCAGCTTGAAAATCTTTCCTTTGGCAATAAAACGCCAGAAGATATGCTTTCTGATTTAAAAAATAAGATAGCAAATGATTTTCCAGAACCTGTAAGTGTAGGTTACAGTATCAAATACATTGCAGAGTCTCTCCAGTCTTACGCAAGTCCGGCTATGTACTTTTTTCCGCAAATTGATGATTTAAACGACAATTCCATCTACATTAATCCTGGAACAAACGATGCATCCGATTTATATACAACAATGGCACATGAAGGTTATCCTGGACATTTATATCAAACAACCTACTTTGTCAACACTAAACCTGACTTAATCCGTCATCTTATATCACCTGGCGGTTATACAGAAGGCTGGGGTACTTACTGTGAAGCAACGTCCTATATGTATGCCCAGACAGACAATACCAATTTAAAAATGCTTGCACAGGCAAACTTTTCATTGACTATGCTGATGTACGGAAAGGTTGATATTGGTATCAATCACTATGGCTGGACTCAAAATGATGTTTTTAACTTTATTGAGACATTTGGAATTTCAAATCATTCTATCGCTCAGGATATGTATAACTCCATTGTCGCAGAACCAGGCAACTATGCAAAATATGTACTTGGATATATTGGCTTTTTGGAGTTAAAAGAGGAGGCAAAAAAACTCCTTAAAGATTCATTTAATCTCAAGGAGTTTCACAAATATATATTAGATATGGGACCTGTTCCTTTTAAAATGCTGTTTGACAACCTAAACTCCCTAACAGTAAAGACAACCGCTTCCACAAAATAGATTACAGCAAGCATTGGCAAGGCATAATTTACAGCATATATCACCGTTAGCCTCCTGTGTTCTTCCATATGCCTGTCCTCTGTCTGCATACCACTGTCCACCGCTTTGAAGCTGCCTGTATAATTGCTGGTAACGCATATTATCTGGACTAAGTTCCACAGCATGTCTGGCATGTTCCAGAGCGGTTGCAGTATTTCCTAATCCTGCATTAGCCTGTGCACTGTAATAATACCATCTTCCGTCACGCTCACTGATATTCTCAAGAACATTTAACGCCTCACGGTATGAGCCATTTCTTATATAATTAACGGCTGCTTGAAAATATCTGCCATTTTCATCATCGCCAAAAGATTCTGCATACCCTCCGCCAAAACCAAACGGTCCAAAGCCCCAAAATGTACCAAAATCGCCATATGGATTGCCATTATTTCTGTCATTTTGATAATCTCCGTCATATCGATAACGCCCTGAACTTTGGCTTCCTGTACTGTTTCCATAGGCACCATAGCTGCCAGAATAACCAGATTCACGTTCTTTCATAATTTGGTTATATGCCTGCTGCACAATCTTAAACATCTCTTCTGCCTTATCCTTATTTGGATTATTAATATTGGCATCGGGATGATACTTGCGGCTTAATGTTCTATATGCTTTTTTTATATCTTCTTCTGATGCATCTTCTGATACACCAAGCACTTTATATGGATTTGTCACCTTTACTTCTCCGTTTCTTTATGCTAGAATATCGTACCCACACACCAGAATAAATGATATTCCTCAAAATTTCAACATCTTTTATTATCGGCAATCGTTCAAAATATCTCGCACACTGCGCCATAAGCGTATTTAACACGGTTTCTATAAATTCATTAAAATTCTCTTTATTTTTATAAAATTTTAAAACATTGTATCGATTTTCTTTTATATCCTCTATCATATCATCATATGCATCAAGAATATAAATATACTTCCCTAAAAAGAAACCAATTTTTTCTAAGGATTCTTTCCATTCGTCATTTTTTATTGCAAACAGGGTTCCCAGTATTGTTCCAAAACATGATGATACTTTATCCATGTCGTTGCAATTGTTTTTTTCATATGTATGTAACCGCTTAAATTCCTTTTGCAATCGTTTACATTTTTGCGGATATTTTGCTAAAAGCATACGCATATTTTTGCGTATTATCTCTGCCATCATTTTTTGAGAAATCTTGCGCTCATCATTCCAATCGTCCATACATTTATAATAAGTCATCAACATATTCATATCTGCAACATAATCACTTACAAAGCTGCGTCTTTTTTGATGTTTTCCTATCGGATGGACAATACAGTGTTCATTTACACAATACTCTTTGGGTTCATACAAGGCATTAAGCAATAATACTAAAAATGTCATATCATAACTGATTGTCAATCTGCCTTTCATACCGTATCGCTCGCCAAGTGCCTCACACAATCCACAATAATATGATTGATATATATCAAATTCTTTAAATTTTAGTTCAGGCTTATTTACCAACACATAACCATACATACATCAATCCCCTTATCTTTTATTTTGTTTACTATATTTTATATAAAAATTATATAGTCAAAGAGGCTGTTACAAAATAAATATTTATTTTGCAACAACCCCTCTAAATTACATTTTATCTAATGAAGTCAAAGCGAATATTCTCAATCCGCAGCGCTGCTCACTTAAACCTAGCTGTCATTGCAGCGCAAGTCCTCACCTGCCACTTATACTTTTGCAACTTTAAAGTGGAAAAGACTTTCTTAATGAGGTTAAAATCCAACATCCATCCCCGCAAGTTTTTTCATAATAAGAACAGAATCCGTTGAATCAACTTCTCCACTCTTATTTACATCACTGTTTGCCTCATTAATTTCGACCGCCATCTGTGCAAGATATTGTTTAATACGAACACCATCACGCACATCAATTTCTCCACTGCCATCAACATCACCTAATAAAACTGTTGGAGTAGGATCTGGGTCTGGTGTTGTACTCTCTTTATAAGTAGTTAATTCTTCAACATTTTCTGGAGTAACCTCAACGCCATCAATCAATAATTTTACATCGCTGAATATTACTTTTGCTTTTCTTGCTGTATACATACCTACATATACATACTTAGAATCAACAGATGTCAATTTAAAATCGAATCCACCTGTCACAGTCTGTTCTGTGCCAAATGTACACGCATAGCCGTCTGGATTGCTCTCAATCTTTAAATCATATGTATTTCCGATTTCTACACCATTTTGCATTGTGCCGCCATTGCCAAGAACGCCATCTTTTCTCTTAATACAATTTAATGCGCCGCCTTCAGCTGATTTATCTAATGACAAAACACCTGCTGCAACATAATCCGACTTAATCGCTTTATCATTTTTATCAATATACATATCATCTCTTGCCATCAATCCAAAAGAACTTTGTCCATGAATCTCTATTGATTCCAGCGTTGCTTTTGCTGTTAATGTAAACTGAACATTTGAAGGAACACGACAATAGTACATAACAACACCGTCTGCACCTGAACCAATCTTGCCGCCTTTATTCTTTGCATCGATTGTATAACTGCCTTTTCCATCAGAAGACAAAACAAGATTTGTCTTATTAGGAGCACCACCCAAATCGCCAAAAGCTGTTGGATTCCATATTCCAGCTTTATCTCCTAAAATACTTGGCTTTAAGTTTGGGTCATATTCTGGCTCTACATAATTAGGATTTGATACAAGGTCCTTTTCCTTTGTAGGTGCAGCTGCATCTGCCTTTACATGTTCTGAAACACCTGCAATGTTTAAATCTTTAATTGCCTGTGTAAGCATATAGGCATTATACTTCGCACCATAAATATTGGTATGTGTATTATCTACACTGCTGCTTTTACTACCAGTCCAAGCATGAAGATATAAAGTTTCTGCTGGTGTAAGTTTATCATATAGCTCCTTTGTCAAAGAAGTCATATCAACAACTGGAATGCTAAGTGTTTGACCCATATCAATAATAGCCTGCGGATAACTACCTCCATTAGCAATATGAAGTTTGCCATCATCCCATGTTGTTTCTGTTCTTCTGACAATAGGCGTACATACAATTGGTGTTGCTCCTGCTGCTTGTGCTTTCTTTACATAATTTTCATAAAGTGAATTGGCAAAACTTCCGCTTGTTTTATAATCACCTATTGGTGATGTATAACGTTCTTCTTCTTCTATTTTTTCATCATTATGTCCAAAACCGATAATCAACACATCACCTTGTTTCATACCATCTGTCAATGTTTTATAATTTGCTTCCTTAAGAAAACTCTTAGAGCTTCTTCCTGAAAGTGCAAGGTTTTTAACCTCAAATGTGCCATCCATATAATTGGCAATCTGTGTACCATAGCCATATCTTGGATAATAATAATTATCTGTAAATGAACTTACAGTTGAATCACCAACTACCCATATAGTAGGCTTTGCATCTGCTGCCTTAGTAACCATACCACCAAGCAGTCCGCTTAATGAAGTCACTATAAATATAGCAACAAACAAAAGACTAAAAATACGTCTTTTCATAAATTATATCCTCCTTTTAAAGAATAAAATTTTAGTTCATATGGGGCTGTTGAACAAAATATACAAAATATCCTTTCATATTACATTTCGTTTTACAATATCTTATGTGTCATTTTATTGATACAACAGTCCCATACTGCTAACTTATTACTCACAAAATTTAAAATCCAACATCCATCTTAGCAATTTTCTTCAAAATCAAAACAGCATCTACTGTATTTATTGTTCCATCTTTATTAACATCACTATTTGCTGTATTAATTTCAACACTCATTTTTGCAAGATACTTTCTAATCATAACACCATCGCGAATATCAATTTTACCATCACCATCTACATCCCCTAATTTACCAACTGGGTCAACTGGCACATCTGGTATATCAGGTACTTCTGGAATAGCATTTTTAATCTCTGCAAGCATATCATTTCCAATCTTTGTCCAATACTCTGACTCCATCGTGTAATTTTTCTCTTCATCTCTAGCATATGCTGTAAATTCACCGCTTCCATTTACTATAAATGGCTGCTGTCCGTTTGGATTGATACCGCCTGTCTTTGATGGCATCTGTACTGCTGCCGCAATATTTAAATCTAATCCTTGTATTGCTTTTACAATCAAAGCTGCTGACAAAAAGCCGCCTGTCTTATTGCTATGTGTGCTGTCTCCGTCTGCCATCGTCTCTGAACCAAGCGGTGATTTTTTATTTCCAGCAGCAGGGTCTGCTTTATATGCAGCCTCATACATATCTTTTGTCAACTCAAATGCGTCTATCAAAAGAACATCTTGTTCACTGGCAAGCTGTTTTACAGCTTGAACATAGGCATTGTTTGACGTTACCTGTGTATTTGTTGTTTTATCTGTGGAATCATGGTGTGGTCTTATATTTCCTTTATCATCATAATACAATCTTGATACTGGAGTAATTAAGACTGGAATAGCTCCTTTTTCTCTGGCAGCATCAATATACTGCTGCAAGTACCACTTATAAGTACCTCCACAGTCATATGAATAAAATTGTTCTCCATATTTATCAACAAGGTTAGAAGGTGTATTTACCTTTGTACCTGGTGTTGATGGATAAATACCATTGGCATCTGGTGTTCCTAATGGAGCATATCGCTCTTCTGTATAACCAGCACCATTAGCACAGTCATTATGTCCAAACTGAATAAATAAATAATCGCCCTCTTTGATATTTTGCTTAATCTTGTCAAGAGAACCTTCGTTAATAAAGTTTCTTGTACTTCTTCCACCATTGGCATAATTTTGTATTGCTACTTTTGATACATCAAAGAATGTTTGGATAAACTCCCCCCATGAACCTTCTTGTTGAGGTTGACCATTCATATACATACCATTTGCAGAATAATCTTTAACGGTAGAATCACCTGCAAGGAATACATTGACACCATTGCCAAGTATAATATCTGAACTTCCGCCAGAAGGGTCTTCAAAACCATCTCTTACATCTTCCTCAACGGTATATGATGCAGTTGTTCCCTTTGTTCCATTGAGTAATTCTGGCTCAACAACAACTTTAATCTTCTTTCCAATAGCTTCTTTTGGAATAATACATGTATTGCTTATATTTGCTGTTGTTGCCTTAATTAATGTTTCTTTCTTATCGGTATCTACAATATACCACTTGATAACAGAAGCATCTTGTGCATCCTGTTTTGCACCAAATGAATAACCTACTGTCAATTTATGTCCTGGATATGGTGCATTGATATCGCCGTTATCCGTAACATATGGCTGTGTTGAAAATGCTACACTTGTCTCATCCCCAACATAATTTGTTGGTGTCCAATCTCCAAAATAAGCCTTTACATCTATCTTAGAAGCTGTGTCAGAAGATATTGGAGCAACAACTCTCTTTGATGTATCTACATTTTCGCCATCCAAAGAAGTTGTGTTATATTCTTTATAATTTGCATTTTCAGGCTTGCTGCCGCTCATCTCTATCCAGCCTGCCTCTGTAATCAGACTTGGATTCTCAAGCTTGGTATTTAAAAACGCAACTGTAGCGTTAGCTCCCCATGGTCTTCCCCAGTATCCGCCAGCAACTTGAAGCTTTGTATCAGCCGTTACCACACAGTTTCTAAAAAGATAACCCAACTGTTTATCCGTTGTTTTATCATCAGGTCTTTGTGCTGTGATATAACCTGAAAGTGCTTTATCACTATAGCCTTTCCAGTTTAATTGACAGCCGTCAAATACACAATTTCCTGAACCAAATATATAATCCGTATTTCCTTCTATAAAGCAATTCTTAAAATAAATACTTGCATTGCCTGTATAAAGTGTATCTTGACTTGAGTAAAACTTACAATTGACAAGTTCTGATTTATCTGCCTCAATAGCCAATGCCGTTGCTCGTTCTGTCGCTGTTTTTGATGTTACATCTGTACCATATTTTCTTTCTAATGTAATTGCTTCTCCGCCGCTAGGCTCTACACCATCTTCTAATTCTTCATCTGTAATATAGCGGTTAAATGAAGCCTCAAACGTTATACCAGAAGCCTTAAAAGCAGTCGCTGTATTTCTTACATATACAGAACAGCCCCATTTTGCTGCTGTAAGCTTTTGATACTTATCATAAGCATTTTCTTCATTATAAAAGCCGCTGCTATCTACACTGTAATACTTATATCCAATGCCGTAATACCATGTAAGAAGAACCTCTCTATTGGTATCATTCACAAACGATACATATGGTGTTGTAAGAATAACTTGTTCTCTGTATGTACCTGGTGCAATATGAACAGTTATTCTGTCCTCTTCCTTTGTTGGGTTCATTGCTGCACATGCTGCAACAGCCTCATTGATTGTATTATAGTTTAACTCGCCTTTATCGGTATAACCTACATAAATATCTTTTACTAACGGCTTTGACTCAGGGTTTTTTGTTGATACAAAAAATAAATCCTTCTTTACCTCACCACCATTTACAACCACATGCGTTGTTGTCTTATAATTTGCAACCGTAGTGACAGCTTCATAAGAACCATCTCTTAATTGAACCTCATAACCTGAAGCAGTAACACTGGCTTTGTATGTATATCCATCATCCACATTTTTAAATGTCAATTCAGTCACTTTGCCGTCTGCTCCCAGTTCCTTAAAACCGCCTGACACTTTATAAACTTCTTTGAGAGCTACCTTGATATCTGCTGTTATATTCGTATTTCCAGAAACAAGACCACCCTCTGTTACCTTATAATCATTAACACCAGACAGCTCAACTGTATATTTTACATCTGGCTGAAGCTGTGCTGTAAATCCTAAATTGCTGTCCATTGTAAGTGTTACATCATCTGCAAGACTTTCTTTGTCTGCAACAAGCTTTACAGCAAGCTTTGTCACATCATAATCACTTGCAAAACCTGTAATCTTACCAGAGTATGTATACATACTCTTCTCTTCAACAACAAGTTTTACATCAGTCTTGCCAGAAAGAGCATCGGTTGTTGTTACCTCAACAAACTTTGAATCATTTGTAATACCATATCCTGCAAAGCCAGAAAGTGAAGCTGTATATGTATCATCAGCAGCAAGCACTGCACTAAACTTACCTCCACTCACTGCTACCTCTGTCTTGACACCTGTTTTATTGCTGGTAAAAACAATCTTTGCTGTATCAGGCACACTTACACTGCCCTCAACCGTTCCTGACACCGCTGCACCTGGAATGCGAACAATTCTGCTATATACAGGTTTTCCGACAGAACCTGTCCATATTTTATATGTACCACTATTTTGTGCAACAAATTCATATCGTTTCATTTCTTTAATGATACTTGCTGTATCAAGTTGTGTGCCGCCTTGTGTACACTCAAAATTCAGCTCTGCACCATCAGCAAACGTACTCAATCCCATATATACCCAGAATTTATCACCTGCATTGACATTAGCAATCGTCATATGTCTTCTGCCTGCACCACCTGTACCATTACAGTAATACATACCATTTGCTTTATAACCATCTTCATATTGATTTGTAACTTGACTGCTTGGATTAGGATGTGTTTTGTTTGATATCGAATATAGTCGGTCTCCACTGGCATGTGACAATGTCAAATCGCCAAAAACTATTGTTCCTCCTGTAAATTTAGCATCTGCTCCAACATTTGGTGTTGCTTCCCAATCGGCTGCTGTAATATGGTTTGCATATATATTGGTATTGGTTTCCTCAACAGCACCAAAATCCCAGACATCCATTTTCTTTGCTTCTCTTACATTATCTGCACCAAGTGCTATCAGACTATTTCCTACACAAGATACTAGCATCAGCATAGCACAAAAAATACTGCAATAACGTCTTATCGAACTTCTTTTCATGAATACCTGCTACTAAAAATATAAGCCTATATATTCATTTTTCTAATAAATTATAGGCGTATCGATTAGTAGACTCTCCTTTCTTTAAATATTTTTATATAATAATTATATAACTTTTCCCATTATACTGCAACAATATGCTAAAAATTTCACATTTGTATATAATAAAAGTTCCATATTTTTCCTATAAAATAAACATTCTTTCAAAATACAATTATTTTAAATTTATTTACTTATATTGTTTTTTCTTTTTATCCTATGGAATTGTGGCTTTAATGTCACATCTGAAATAACAAGTCCATCACGGCAGCCAATAATATATTTTATTATATCTGCCACCTCTTTGGGTTCCAGACATGCCAGCATATCCTCATCTTCAGTAAAATCAGCATTTCTATAAAGATTGGTCTTTGTCATATCAGGCTGTATGTTAATAACTTTGATGCCTGTCTTTCTAACCTCGTCAAACAAACTGTGACTAAAACTTGTCAATCCTGCCTTTGTAGCCCCATATACACACCCATGTGTATTTGACTTGGTAGCTGTCACCGAAGAAATATTGACAATGGTTCCCTTTGTTTTTTGCAAATCGCGAAGCAATATATTGGTGATAATCATAGGCGCCTCTAAATTCGTCCGCACCATCTGCTGAATCTTTGTACTGTTTAATGTTTCATGAGGTCCATAAAACCCTACTCCTGCATTGTTTACAAGCAATTCAACGCTATGTTGTTGTCTTATGATATTTAGTTTATCAATCAATTGTTTTGTATCTGTAATATCACAGACCATTTGATGAAACAATGATTTAAATTTATTGTCAAAACATTCACTATCACAAAATGTTCTTCCAAAGCCATATACAAAAAAGTCTTGCTGTACCAACATTTTACTGATAGCAAGTCCTATTCCTGAGGACGCTCCTGTCACAACTGCCACTTTTTCCATTATGTTTCTTTTCCTCCTGCTTCCCCATAATCAACATCATATCTATAAAATCAAAATAAGACTAACTTCATTTATTTTAATTATTCCACATAAACACTTTATTGCTTCCAACCAAGTCTGTAAGTCTTGCAGCTAAAAATTGTTCCATCTCACACATGACTTGTGTTTTATAGTGATATACTCCTTTGTCATTCTCATATGGGTACTGTGTAATATCTGAATAGGGGTCATTGTTTCGCATATTTTTTAAATAATCAACGGATATGCGAAATGAACCAATACTGACGTCCATTAACTTTTGCATATCAATATTTTGTGAAATCGTATCAAGCATACCTTTATAATGATATTTCCAATCGTTGCAATATATCATTGGGTCAAAACATAATCGAACCAAATGTCCTTTATCCATCATACTTTTTGCCCAATTGATTCTATCCGCCATAGAAGCTGTGCCATGCTCATATCGTTCAATAATATATTGAGGCGAAACGGTAATGGCATATATCACACCATCAACGACTTCTATATCTTGTATTATCTTTTTACTGCAGCATTTTGTACGTATCTCTATCTTTAGATTACTATGCGTTTTTACAAACTCTGTCCATATCTTTACAAACCCTGTCAATCCCTCAATAGCTATTAAGTCTGTATCATAAGACACACAGATATAAGCACTATGCTCTTGCAATATCTGTTCCACTTCTTTTAAAATATCTTCAATATTAATAAAAATAACCATATTGCCTGATGGATACATTCCTTTAAGATAGCAATATTCACAGTTATATAAACAATTCATCACACAGGATGTATAATAAAAATGTTCATTGCCAAAATTTTGACAAACCTTAGCGCCTGGATAAACTAATTTTCCCTGCTTTGACGCAATAATAAGAGACTGTGCTTTATGCTGTGACAAATAATTTTGACCTTTTCGACAAAATATATCTTTGAAATGCTTAATCAAAATAATTTGTGCTTCTGGAAAATGACGCAGCAACTGAATGGTACTAGGATGGTCTAGTATCTGCTGTTCGACATATATATGGGAAAATCGTTTACTATAATAATTCCATTTCAAGTTGTTCATAACACTTTTTCCCTTCCCTTTTATCTTTACATGGAAGCCTTTTATCCAAATACATCTCTTCTATCTTTTTGTGATAGTCTATACCTGTTATATCCATATAATGAAATAGATGCTTTAATTTGTTTCGCATAGTCTCTGAACAGTGCATATCACTGCATACCTTATCTATCCAATCCATTTGAGCAAATGATGGAAATTTACTTAATTGTAGTGCTTCTATCTCTTGCTGCCTAACAAGAATATCTAAAAATTGTATAAGTGCTTTTTCCTGCTCCATAAAAATTGCATGGATAGATTCTGGTGTTACTTTTTGCGGCTCACCATTATCAGACACAACTTTTAAAATAATAATTCGTTCTGTTCCCACATACTGAATAGCGGCTTGATAAAATCCCGCCGCTTCCATATCAATCAATATATTTTTTGTACCTGTCATACAATCTGCTATATTAGGATAGTTGTCAAATTTTTCTTTATCTTTTGTGTATAATACTGGCAATGTCAAAATAGCACTTTCTAAAAAATCATGCCTATATAAGATATCTGGATAAAATGTCTTGCTGGTCTCTGCCTGTATAATTTTATTACAAATATAAACATTGTTTTGATAATGATTTGTCGAAAAAATACCGCATGTTCCAATATGAACGATTCTGTCTTGATTACTGATATTATATTTTGTACAGATATGACTTACTGATATGGCAGCAGCTATACTGCCTGTCCCCATAATAATAAGCTTTATATGCTTTTTATCATTGGCATATTGTTGATATTTTCCATTGAAGGGTTCCTTTTTTAAATGAAGTATTGCTATAAGCGCCTTTGCTTCAGGATAAATGGCTGTAAATATATATATCACACGCAATAACCTTGCCTTTCTGCTATCAAACAGCAAATAAATGTCATTATCACTATATTTTTTCATATATTATTTATAGTAGTCATAATAGCACACTGTCAAATTCAAATTTAAACATGATTTCTTGTTTTTTCGACATTTTTCGACATTTTTCGCAAACCATTTTCGACATCTATTTTTGTCGAAAAACCACCTCCATAATTTGTACACTTCTTTGTCAAAGTCCCTATTTATGCGGTTTTTTTAAAAAATTTTTCGACAATGACATAATTTCATTTGTCGATTTTTAAAGAAAATCCTTTCGACAAACTTCACTTTGTCGTTTGTCGTTTTATGCCTCATTCATAATTTATTCATATTTTGTACTTATTTTTTACATATTTATCCTTTACTATTAGCTTGTCGTAGGAAAAGCCTAAGGCTCTTCATAAACTCCTTCTTTTTTATACACCGTTATATATATATTGTTCTACTTTTACAAAGTAGCTACCTCCCTTGCTTTTTTTGTAATTAGAATATATATATAACGGTTTTTTTATGCCTATTTATTATCCTTCTGCAATCAATTTTAAATAACTTTGCACACTGCTTTTCGACAAAAATATACATGAATTTTTTAATATCACTTGATTCTTTTTATATTTATTGGTACAATACCCCCAACATAGCTATTGTGTTAAAGTCTACACAGCAAATTTTTTATAAAAATCCATATTAATTTTATAATATAAAAACCATAATATAGCTATGATATTATTGCTCACATTAATTTTATGATATAATAACCACAACATAATGAATGAAAGAGGTGAAAGGATGTTTAACTTTTCTTGCAAATAAAATTGGAATATACAATAGTATTCAATAAACAATATATTTAGTATCTAAGCGCTATTTTATATTTAGATTTAGAATGCTATTCCCATTGCAAGAAAGTTATAAGCCTACTCATCTCTATATCATTTTCCTCCACTTTACGAAATTTCTAAGTGGCATAATGGTGATAATTGTGTTTTGTGAGAGCTGCAAGAATAAACTTTCTTGCAGCTCTTCTTTTTATGTGCATATGTGTATAAAAATAGAAACACTTTGCAGCATATATCCCACAACATTAAAAAATATACAAGGAGGATTATATATGTCGATGATTAAAATAGAAAATCTTACTTTTTCCTATCCAACAAGCGGTGATAATATATTTGAAAATGTTACTTTTCAAATTGATACCGATTGGAAACTAGGCTTTGTAGGAAGAAATGGCAGAGGAAAAACAACGTTTTTTCATCTTTTGTTAAACCAATATGAATATAGCGGAAAAATAACACATTCTGTACAATTTGATTATTTTCCATATACGGTAACTGACAAAAGCCGATTAACGCACGAAATATTACAAGAAGTTTGTCCATTAGCCGAACAATGGGAACTCACAAGAGAATTATCTTATCTTGAGGTTGATATAGATGTACTCTGGCGACCATTTGAAACACTATCAAACGGTGAACAGACAAAAGTTTTGCTTGCTGCTCTCTTTTTAAACGAAGGACATTTTCTACTGATTGACGAACCAACAAATCACTTAGATACACATGCAAGAAAAATGGTGTCTGCATATCTTAAAAAGAAAAAAGGCTTTATATTAGTATCACATGACCGCTGTTTTTTAGATGGCTGCATAGACCATATTTTATGTATAAACCGAGCAACTATCGACGTGCAAAATGGCAATTTTTCATCTTGGATAACCAATTTTACCAGACAGCAAAAATCCGAAATTGCACAAAATGAACGATTGCAAAAAGATATTAGCCGTTTAAAACAATCTGCAAAACGTTCTGCTGTATGGTCTGACCGTGTGGAAGCCTCAAAAATTGGCGCTGCAGATAAAGGGTATGTCGGTCATAAAGCTGCAAAAATGATGAAGCGTTCAAAAGCGATTGAGGCAAGACAACAGCAAGCAATTACAGAAAAATCAAAATTATTAAAAAACATAGAAACCACTGAAAATTTAAAACTGTCTCCCTTACAATATCATACAGATAAATTGGTTACTTTTTCAGATATTTCCATCTATTATGATAACAAAGCCATCTGTAATCCTGTTTCCTTTACCATACAACAAGGTGAACGTGTTGTACTTGATGGCAAAAACGGAAGCGGAAAAAGCAGTCTGCTAAAACTTTTAATCGGTGAAAAAATACAACATACTGGCACTATCACAATGGGTTCTGGTTTGATTATTTCCTATGTATCACAAGAAACTTCTCATTTACAGGGGACTCTTCGCGATTTTGCAAAGGAAAACCATATTAATGAAAGTCTATTTAAAGCCGTTTTACGTAAACTGGATTTTGAACGAATCCAGTTTGAAAAGGATATAAAAGCGTTCTCTGGCGGACAAAAGAAAAAAGTTCTAATTGCAAAAAGCCTATGTGAACCAGCCCATTTATATGTATGGGATGAACCTCTTAATTTTATTGATATCTATTCTCGTATGCAAATTGAACAGCTTATCAACGAATTTGCTCCTACTATGATTTTTGTTGAACATGACCGTTCTTTTAGAGAAACGATTGCCACAAAGTGTATACAGACTATACGCTTAGACGAAAACAAATAAAATAACAAAACAGATTGCAAATATCCGCTATGCTACTTGCTCGGGTGTTTGACACCCTAACCTCATAGCCACTATCGTAGCTTTAGCAAGTCCCCCACTTATGCCTTTGCAGCATTGAGGTGGGGGACTTCCTTAATGATGTTAAAATATCTTTTATCAATGGGACTTAAAAAAATTCATCGTCCGCATCTACACCAAATTTATATACTTGACTATAATGTCCTAATTCGTCTTCAAAGCCCGGACCGCTTACCATAAGTCCTGTACAGTCATTACTAGACACTGCATCCGCCATATCAAGATAATCCTCTTCAAATGTATTGGTTTGTGTCTCTTTATCATGTGCTGAACCAATATCATCATATGGTGTGCTTTGAAGCTGTTTTCGGCTAATTAAATAATCTTCATCATCTAAATAACTATCATCATTATATCGACCTTTTAACTTCATTCATTTTTCCTCCTTTCTTGAAGCTATGGTTATTATGTGTTTCTATCATTATTTCAATACAGCTATACAAAATGTACCATTTTGTATAATTTTATTTTTCTCTCACACAATATAAAGTAAATAGTTTATTCGTGCAGCTTTTGCACAGAAATGAGGTTTCATATGAATGAAGATAGTATAAAATTACTAAAAGAATGTTACTCTGGTTGCACAATGGCTACCAATAGCATTAACCAAGTTCAAGAATTTGTTAAAGATGATTCTTTATCAACACTTCTGGAAGAATACAAAAATGAGCATGAACATTTAAAAGAACAATCCTGTGAATATTTAAAAAAGGCTGGCGAAAATGGCAAAATGCCTTGTGTAATGGCTTCTGCCTTTTCATGGATTACTGCTGAGATGAAACTTCTTGTAAAAAATGATAATACGCATATTGCAAAACTTATGATGGATGGCTGCAATATGGGTATACAATCTATTGGTGAATATTTAAATAAATATCACCATGCTTGTGACAACGCTATAAAACTTGCAAAAGAGTTGATAAGAAGTGAAGAAGAATTTAGCAAAAAAATGGAGAATTTTCTTTAAATTATAAAATAATAGGATATTTATCCATTTAAATTTTTTTGTATAATAAATATTTTGGTGATTGCGACCAAAAAATGACATCCATATATCTACAGCAAATTATTTACATTGCTAATATATCTTAACCATTTTAAATGTCGCAATCACCTTCAATAAATATATTATGTTATCTTGTGTCAAATGTATATTTGCTGCTTACTTTACTGATTACAAATAATCTTATTGCTACTTTGCAGCATTTTAAGAAGAATTTAATCCTATTCTAAAACACACAAGCTCAATTTTTTTGCAATGAGGCTAAATAAGAAACTGCTGACAGCGCGGCAACATTGCCTTCTCCTGCTGATTTGATATACTGATATGGTGCTCCTGTTATATCGCCGCAAGCAAATAAGCCCTTTAAATTCGTCTGCATCGTTCTATCAACTTCCACAAGATTATCAACTAGCTTTAATCCTGGTACAAGCTGTTGTACGGCAACGCTGTCCCTCAACAAAAAAATCCCATCAACAGGGTACTTTGACTGTTCTGTTATCAAACATATCTTTTGTTCTTCTTTTTCTATTGACTGTGGCTTTTCCTCACAGATTACAATATTATCACCAAGCGAAACCTCTTTTTTATACATTGGAAAGTAGAACACTTTATCTGCTATCTCAGATAAAAAAACAGCTTCACTTTCTTCCTCTTGCGAAAATCCTACAACGGCTGCAACTTTATTTTTATAAAACTGTGCATCACACGTTGCACAATAACTTACACCTCTGCCAACATTTTCAAGTTCTCCCTTAAAAGGCTTAGCAACAGAAAGCCCTGTTGCAAGAATCACACATGTTGCCTCATAAGTGTTATCACCACAATCAATAGCAAAATAGTCCCCTAAGGCATATATTGTGTTTACTTTTGTCTGTGTAATAGTGATATCCAATTCTTTTAAATGCTGCAAAAATGCCTCTTGCAGCTCTTTTCCTGTCACCTTTGGCAACCCTAAATAATTATTAATAACATGTGCCTTTTCCACTTTCTCACTAAGAGACTTACTGCCAATCAACAATATCTTTTTATTGCGAATCGTTGCGGTTATCGCTGCTGACAGTCCTGCTGGTCCTGTTCCAATAATTGCAATCTCATATCTTTCCATATTACACCACTATTCCAATTGTTGCAGTATTTGCCAATATCCAAGTCAATGAAAAATTGACTTTAATCGAACACTTGGCTTATTGTTTTCTAAAATAAACAACGTCACTGCTGCCTTTCTTATTTTTACTCTATTATATTTATTCTCTTTGACTTTTTATTTTACAAATTAATAACAAAACTATATATTTAATATATTTTCATTCTTAACAATAAATAATATCCTACCATAATTCTAAATTAATATTAAATTCACCCGCAATATTTTGCATTATTCTATCAGCCTGTGCCATAATATCTGCACATTCTTTTAATTCTTTTTGCACCTCGTCTGTAAATTCTCTGTCTTTTTTATATCGTAATTGATGTTCTGTACTTGCCCAAAAATTCATAGCAATTGTTCTTATTTGTATCTCAACAGGAATTTTTCTTGTCTGATTTGAAAATTGAACCTCTGTTGTCACAATCAAATGCAGGCTTCTATAACCATTCTCCTTTGGTTTTAGTATGTAATCTTTTGCTTCGATTAATTCAACATCTTTTTGTTTAATAAGCATTCTTGCAACATTATATACATCTTCAATAAAAGGACATATAACACGAATCCCTGCAATGTCACGAATATTATTTGTAAGTGCGCTAACCGTCATTGGAAGTCCTTTTCTTTTTAACTTTAACAAAATACTTTCTTTTGATTTTATTCTGCTCTCAATATTTTCAATTGGATTTCTGTCATTGCTAAATTGAAACTCTCTTTTTAAAATATTAATTCTTGACTCAAGCTGATTAATACCAGCTTCATATAAAAACATAATCTGATGATATTGTCTTTCGATATCCAAATAATCTCTGGCTCGCGGCAATAACATCTCCTGTTCAATACCTCCTATTGATATAGCCTCACCGTCCATTAAATGTTTTTCAATCTTCATAGAAGTTCCATATTTTTCCACTGCAAAATTAACCTCCTACGTAATTTTATTCCCGCAAATCATAAGCCAAATGCTCTACGCATATTGGCAGATACTACGAGTGTCAAATTGTCTATCCTTACACTAGGTACTGGACTTCTTACATAAAAAAAGAGCCATATAGCTCTTTAAACTTATACGAACTACTACATATCTTTGTCTGGTAATTTTATCTACTCACGCAATCTGTAAACCTTTGTACTGCACTGCAAATGTTACAGTTTTTCTGTAAGTATTTTAGCATATACAATAAATCCTGTCAATTTTTTATATATTTTCCAAATTTTATATATTTTTTTAATATAAATATTTATTTACCTTTTTAATCTTGCCAAAGCCAAATATTATCTGCCCTTCTCATAAATTTATAATCTCTCTTTACTTGACTTTATAATTCTTTATGATAAAATTTCTATATATTTAACATTTCTTAAGATATTAATAATATGGTTTTAATAAGAATAAGTGTACATGTGTTACTGGACACAACGCTGCTAAAAATACGAACGGTTCTTGTGCAAAAAACAACGCAGAAATGAGGATTTTTATGAAAAATATATTAATTATAGAAGATGACAATCATATTAATGATATGTTAAGCAAATTACTGCAACTAAACCATTATCATACCTTTAGTGCCTATTCTGGTACAGAGGGTATTTTATTGCATAACAGTCATATTGATTTAATTTTATTGGATTTAATGCTGCCTGGAAAAAATGGAGAAGAAATCATAAGCGAATTACAGCATAAGAAAAAAGTTCCTATTATTGTTATCAGTGCGATATATGACACAGACAAAAAAATTAATTTATTAAAATTAGGCGCTGATGATTATATTACCAAACCATTTAATAATGGTGAACTTCTTGCAAGAATTGAGGTACAATTAAGACATTCTTTTGCACAAAGCGAACAAGAACCTCTCTTAAAATTTAAAGACATTGAATTAAATACGATTGACTATACAGTCAAATGCAATAATGAATATATAAACTTCTCAAAAAAAGAATTTGAAATACTAAAAGTAATGATTGAAAATCCTAATAAGGTTTTTACAAAAAATAATTTAATAGAACACGTTTGGGATAATGAAGATTCTGCCGATGACAATACATTAAATGTCCATATCAGTAAAATCCGAAATAAACTAAAAGAAAAAAATCCCAATGAAAAATATATTGAAACGGTATGGAGTATCGGATATAAATTAAAAAAATAAAATTTAAGACTTCTTTAAGAATTGTGTTAAGAGTTTCTTAACACTTTTTTTGTATACTAAGCCAAACAAAGACAGAGGCTTACATATTAAAAAATACAATACCTATTTATACTTAAGCCCTGCATACAAATTTAGAATGGAGGAATAAATGTGAATGAAATTATTTTAAAAACCAATAACCTAAGCAAAAGTTACAAAAACTTTACTGCCATTAACCAAGTAAATATACAGATAAATAAAGGTGATATTTATGGATTAATTGGCAGAAATGGCGCAGGAAAAACGACTTTAATGAAAATTATTACCACACTTACCAATAAAACCAACGGCGAATTTGAATTGTTTAACCATAAGGATAATGATTTAACACAAACAAAACGAAGAATTGGATGTTTAATTGAAAACCCTGCCTTTTTTTCTAATCTGAGTGCCTATGATAATTTAAAATATTATGCTATTCAAAAAGGTATTACAGATAATAACCAAATTATACAATCCTTAAAATTAGTCGGTCTTGAAGACACTAAAAACAAGAAATTTAAAAACTTCTCACTTGGTATGAAGCAACGGCTAGGCATTGCTTTTGCTATACTAGACAATCCTGATTTTATCATATTAGATGAACCTATTAACGGTCTTGACCCTATTGGAATCAGCGATTTAAGGGATACGTTTAAACGATTAAATGAAGAAAAAAACATTACTATCTTAATATCTAGCCATATTTTATCTGAATTATATTTGCTTGCCACTAGATTTTGCATATTAGAACAAGGTCATGTCATAAAAGAACTCACAAAAGAAGAATTGGACACAGAATGTTCTAAATGTATTGTTATTAAGACCGATGATACTAAAAAGGCAACGGTTATCTTGGAAAAAGAATTAAACACAACAAACTACCAAGTTGTAAATAATGAAGAAATCAGGCTTTATGACTATTTAGAACAAAGCCAAAAAATAAATAAAGTTCTTGTAAAAAATGATGTCAACATAAAACAAATTCAAGAAACTGGAATATCACTGGAAGATTACTTTAAATCATTAATTAACTCACAAAACTAATTAATAAAATTTGTTTCAAAAATAAATTATTTTATATTTATGCCTGCACAGAACCGTTTACTGTTCATTAAATTTGCAGGTTATGGAAAGGCAAGGTTATTTTTATGATAAATATAATAAAGTCCGATTTATATCGAATATTTAAAGGAAAAACAATTTATATTACATTAGCTATTGTTATTATTATTGGTATTGTTAGTTGTGTAGGTATGTCATCTGGTTATATTGGTGTGTCAACGGGTTCTAAATTAACCTCTTTTGATAAAGAAACCACAATTGCTTTAAATGAAGCAAACAACTTAATAGAATATCGAAATATTATAAAAAGTCATGGTTCTTTTGAACTCGACCGACAAATAATCGGTCAAAATGGCAATCTATACTATTTGTTTATTGTTATTGTTGTTATTTCACTGTCAACAGATTTTTCTAATAAATCCATTAAAAATACACTGTCCTCAGCAATAACAAGAAAACAATATTACCTTTCTAAATTGGTATTAATAGCATTTTTAGGAACTCTGTTTGTATTATTTAATAATTACTTTTCCTATTTTTTAAATTTCATTATAAATGGAGATAAGTTTTCTATGCCATTTATGGAAACAGTAAAAATAACTTTATTGCAGCTTCCTCTATTATATGGCATAATCAGCTTGCTTGTATGTTTTGCGTTCGCACTGCAAAAAACAGCACTGTTTAATACGGTCTCTATATCCTTTATCATACTATTACAAACATTGATTATAGGCATTACCAATTTATTTAAAATAAACCTAAACGGGTTCTATGACTATGAATTTCAATCTGCCTTATCAAAACTGGCTGATTATCCTACCAATAACTATATTATTATCTGCACCATGCTTGGAATCGTTTACATTTTCCTATTTAATATAATCGGCTACAGTATATTTAAAAAATGTGAAATCAAATAAAATTGGATTGTATCAAATAATACAATCTTCTACCAAACAAACAAAAAACTGCAAGCAACTGGCTGAAAAACTGTAATTTTCTAATTCAAGCGGATATTTACAATCCGCTTTGCTGCCTGCTTATAACCTCATCAAATAAATCTTGTGTCTTTTTAATCACAAATATTGCTTATTTAGCAAAGAACATACGCTTTTATTAAAACGCTACAAATCAGCAATAAGGTTATGAATAAATAACAAAGCAAATGGTACATATCTGCTTTATACAATAAATTAAAAAATTACAAGGAGAAAACAATAAATATGATTGTACTGATTTTTATCTTAAGTTTTATTATAATAAGCTTGCTTGTTTATCTTATTTTATTAAATAACGAATTAAAATCTGTGTCAAAACAAATTGATGATTTAATGAATATGGATAGTAACCATTTAATTTATTCAAAATATAATTTAAAAAATGTAGCTCCTATCATTATAAAAATAAATCATTTAATGAAAGAATCAAAAAATATAGAACTCAACTACAATAATAAAAATAAATCATTAATGAAAATGATGACTAATATCTCTCACGATTTAAGGACTCCTCTCACATCAGCACTTGGATATATTGATATGATTTTATATTCTAATATCAGTAAAGAGGAACAGATAAAAGAACTAAAAATTATAGAAGAACGCCTAAAACGATTAGAAGAATTAATCCATTCATTTTTTGAGTTTTCTAAAATTATATCCAACAATAAAAGCCCTGAACTGGAAAAAATAAACCTTACTACCATTTTAGAAAATAGTATTATGAACTATTATGAAGATTACAAAAATGACAACAGACAGATATTGTTAAATTATACTCAAAATAAAATTATACTCTATTCAAATAAGGAAATGCTTGTGCGAATATTTGATAATTTAATAGGAAATGCTTACAAACACAGCACTAGCAATTTAGAAATCAATATTTGTGTCGATGATACTATAAAAATAACATTTATCAATTCATTAGATTACAATGATTTAGATATTTATAAAATGTTTGATGAATTTCATACTATTGATATATCAAGAACAAAGGGAAATACTGGGTTAGGGCTTGCTATTGCAAAAGAATTTACAGAAAGTCTAGGCGGCAAAATATATGCAGATAAGAAAAAAGGGCTGTTAAAAATTATTGTGGAATTTAACCAATTGATTAATAAACTGGAGATTATCTAAAATATTATTTATATTTATGTATCCTTTCAGAACTCTCTATATTATCTGAATACTTATAAATAATTTTTTTGAGGGAGGTGGCAGCAATACAATTCCAAAAAGGATAAAAATAAAAGCCCCACAACCCAGCTCCACGTCTGAATCATAAGACTTTTGTAAGTGCGTCGCCAGGGGTTCGAACCCTGGACACCCTGATTAAGAGTCAGGTGCTCTACCAACTGAGCTAGCGACGCTTATTGATTGAAATTGTTTTCAGTGCTAAACACAAGTGACATTATATACCATGATTTTACAAAATGCAAGTTATTTTTTTGTATTTATTTAAGAACATATTTTTTATTTTTAAAAATCTTCTATTTTTTGTCAATCTATAAGTTTAATTAATAAGAAAATAAATTTCTTTAATCCAATATGGATTAATTTATTGCCATTCATTGAAAAAGCATTTATAATCTCTTTATTAATTCATATTGGAGGTCGATTTATGTCAGAACATTCAGAACACAAAAACCATTTCACTCCGAACAGCAAGTATTTTACAATTGTTGTATATGCACTGCTATTTGTTATTGGAACGATTGTTATATACAAATTTATTGGCAATCTTGACACTACCATTTCATTTTTGGGAAAAGTAATACATATTCTTTCCCCATTTCTTGTAGGCGCTTTTATTGCATTTATATTGTATCCACTTGTAAAATTTTTATACGCCAAATGTTTTATGGGAATTTGTCATATCAAATCAAAAAAAATTGCCAAATGGCTCTCTATCTTGGTTGCCTATATTATTGCTATTGGTGCTTTTGCAATTCTTATAATATTTGTTGCACCCCAAATTTATACAAGTATTACCGATATTTCTGTTCAATTTCCTATATGGTTTGAAAGTGCGCAAAAATTTATTATTGAACTAGAACAAAATCACCCTGATTGGGCAAAATTCTTAGATTACGAGCAAATTAACAACTACATTCAATCGGCTTTGCCAAGTATATTAAATTATACGACTACTGCGCTTAGTAATATTATTCCAGCAATTGTTATGACTTCTATGGCGATTGTAAAAGGTATTATCAGCTTTTTAATTTCAATCATCATTTCTGTATATATGATAGCTGACCATAAAAATTTATTTTATCAGTTTAAACGACTAATGTATGCGTTGATTCCTAAAAAAGTCGTCGATTCTTCCCTAAAAATCATCCATGAAAGCGGCAGTATTTTCACAAGCTTTATATTTGGAAAAGCTCTTGATTCACTGATAATTGGCATTATTTGCTTTGTGTTAATGATTATATTTAATTTCCCATATGCTGTACTTATTAGCGTTATTGTAGGTGTCACTAATATGATTCCATATTTTGGACCTTATGTGGGCGGTGCTGTTGGATTTATGTTTATATTAATTACCAATCCTATCAAAGCTTTACTTTTTGCAATTTTAATTCTAGTAATACAGCAATTTGATGGTCTCTTTCTTGGACCTAAAATTTTGGGTGATAAAACAGGTTTAAAACCTTTATGGGTTATTTTTTCCATCACTGTGGGCGGCAGCTTATTTGGTGTATTGGGCATGTTTCTTGGAGTTCCGTGTGTTGCTGTTTTAAATTATATCCTCAATATTATTGTAGAACATTTATTGAAAAAGAAAAACCTCAACATCCCCCCTTACGATTCCAGTCACCACATATAAATTTTTCTACCGCATCCCAACTGCGTTTTATAGCAATTAATTTTTTATTTATTTTTTTATTTTTATAACAAGCATATGATATTGAATTGCATGATTTGCGTCTCCCCATACCAATCTCCTCTATGTCTTTAAAGCTTAGCAAACACTCTAAATGCAGACATAAATTGTGATTACTATATCATATGCTTTTATTGCTGTTTTGCCACAGAAGCATATGTATTGTCTAGCACATATGACTTTCAATACTTAACATACACAAACTGATAAACTATGGCAAAAGCAAAAGCCACAGTTTATCAGTCTTTCTTTTTTGTAATGTCTTTTATTAATATAGATTTTTATATCCTTGATATTTTTTTATATCTGTATCTTTATTTTGTTCGTTTCTGATACAACATACAATTAATCCTTACAATAATATAAAAATCAAGTCAAACTTTTTAAAAATTTAGTACCTTCGTTTATAATGTTTTGGTATCTTTTTGCATTGACACTCTTTAGCCATGCAATTTTTCCTGAAATTTCATATATGGTTTTATTTGATACCACACCCCCAGAAGCTTTTAATTTCTGTGCATTGTGTATAGAAGCTTTTAATATTTTAACCCATTTTTTAGGAACGCCAATTTCTTCATTGTTAATTACAATACCGGTAATATACTGCCTGTTATTTTTTCTTAATATATGGGTTTTTTCTTTTTTCATATGGAAGCCTTCTGCTTCTATAATTTTATTAATGCTGTTTAAAAAGCTACCTACATCAAAATTATCTGTGTTTCCTATATAGCTAAAACTCATATCATCAGCATATCTTGTATAAGTAATTCCTAGCTTTTTACATAAACCATTAATACGCTTGTCTAATGTTTTGCATATAATATTTGTAATCATAGGGCTTGCCGGAGAGCCTTGTGGCAATATTCGGTCAGATGTCTTGATATATTTTATCTCTCCTTTTATTTCAAGCGGCATTCTTTCACAGTAGGTGCAAATCATAGCAAGCAGTGATGCGATATAGCCAGAGTAACCAAAAGATTGATATACGCCTCTTACACGCTCAAATGTAATGGTAGGAAAAAAGTTTTCCAAATCAATATTGATTAATAAATCAGGGCTTGTATTATGTGCTTTTGCACTTGTAAGAACAGACCTTGATTTAATAAATCCATGTGATAAATCAGAAACTTCGACCTTTTGCAAAATCTCTTCTAATATTTGTTTTTGAGCTGTTTTAAGTTGTGTTTTAGGCGCTGCTATATGACGTGTTTTGCCACTTTTTTTAGGAATATCGAAACGATAATAGTTGTCAAATGTAACAACATCCCTATGGTATACCAAATAACGCAACGTGTTGTAGTCTATCTGTAAAAATTCTGCAAGCTCTCTGTCTGTTTCGATTACGGGCATCTGATTCTCTTTGAGCTTTTGTACATCTGTTTCTTTTTTTGATAACAGGCTGGAATACCCTTTGCCAATAAATATAATATTTTCTGCTTTGCGTTTGTTCCAAGCTTCCGATTTTAGCTGTTTTTGTCGTTCTCTCTCCGCTTTTCGTTCAGCTCGTCTGGCAATGGATTCTTTCATAATTTCTTGTGCTACAACAGCACGGATTTTTTCATAATCCCATGTATTCTGGTATTGTTTCTTTAAACAAGAAAGCTTTTTTTCAATTTCTCCTCTTTCTTGATAGGCATCCGATATTTTTTCGGAAAGCTTTTGAAACTCATCGAGCAATTGTTTTCGATTTTCAAAATCTTGCTCCGTTTCATTTTGCTGCCGTTCATATGGTGTTGGCAAGTTACTAGGCCAAAAACCATATTCCTGCATCTTAAGGAAGGTAAATTCTTTTTTACCCATATTATTTACTAGATTTCTATATTCGGCTTTTGTATCCATTATAGCAACATCTCCATAATATCATTGATTTTATATTCTTTTTCATATTCCAAATTTTTTAACTTTAATAATTTATAAGAAGCAACATAAAGCGCAAGAATATGTGCGCAAGGTTCTGAAAGATTCCTCTCACCTCTTTTAAATTTTTGGCAGCTGCAATCAATCTTTGTAATTTGTCCGTCTTGGTCAATGACAATTTCTGTATAGAATAACTGATTGTGTTCCTTATACGTTGTTGTAAATACAAATTCTTGCTGCTGTGTGTATCTTACTTTCATATTATCAAATGTAAGCTTGCTGTATTTTTGTACATCAATTTCAATATCAGAGACTTCATAAAGCTCTTCTGGAATTGGGGCATTGCATAAATGACGGAAACGAACTTTGTCATTTACGATGTCAAAGTAGCCCTCACCTCGCCGAAACAGCATACCTATACCAGCTTTTATCTTATCGTTCTTTTCACTTGGAAAATAATCCGAAATTTCCTGCATGGATAAACAACGCTTGTCTTTCAGCAATTTATAGATGTTTGTATAACTTGTAAAGCAGCCATCGCCTGTAAATCCTGCCATAATGTTAAATGCTGTTCCTTTTACCCAATCATTAGAAGACCATGCAGAAAAGCCAACGGTCATTTGCATTGTACCCATGTCAGCACGAATAAACTGAGGCATTCCAAATCCCAAAAAGCGCACATAAAATGCTTTTGATAAAGGAATTAATTTTTCAACCACAAGCCAGCGTCTTCTGCCCCAAATTTTTTCTTCTCTTCTTTGGTTGCCTTGATAAATGGTATTTAGAGTAAGAACCGTTCCAAATGGTTCAAATACAATCTGTACTCGTTGCTGTGGCTCTAAAATCCATTTCATATAACGAGGACTTTTCTTTTCTTTGTGCTTTCTTAAAAATGCACATATATCATACATATCAGAAGGAGAAAGCTCCAGTTCAATTCCAGATAACGCTGCTGCAGAAGATACCTGATTAAAGCCTTTAATCCATGTTTCAGGCAAGTCAATTTTCTTTTCTACATATTCTGGTACAATATCATTATCTATCGTAAAGCCTTCTGGATTGACTGATAATGTGACATCTGTATAACTTCGGAAGCGCTGCATTTCCTTTTCTAATTTAGCAGAAAAGTCAATATTTGTCGTTCCTAATTTTGGTGTCTGCAATAAATCAAATTCATTCATAGATACCGACAGACACCCATAAATCGATTCATCAATTGAAAATGCCTCAAATGAAACTTGGTCATTATGTACAGTAATAACAGGGTCTAACACAAACCATAAACTGTAATCTCTGTCCCTTATAAACTTCCAAAAGTCTCGCTCAATCTTATAATAATCCTTCCAAGCGTCATACTGGTCAATTTGCTTTTGCAAATTTCTTTTTATATTTAGTAACTGGTTTATTTCATATTGTTTATCAGAAAGCTCTAAATCATAAGAATCCATTTCTTTCTTTAAAGCTTCTCTTACTATTGGCATGTACTCTTTGTGTGCTTTTACACGACGTTCGATTTCTTCATCAAGCCATTTAAAATAATCGGTTCTTTCTTTTGATTTTTTTCTCGTGTCCGAAATAACAATTTCTCTTAACATAAGCATGGCATCACGAAACAATAGCGGATGCTTTAATTTCCCACAGAAAGAGACTTTTTCATCACGAGATAAATCTGGGCTAAACCCTAATGTTGTTTGATTGTCAACCTGTGTACACCGAGAAGGGCTTGCGTATTTATAACCTACTTTCATAAAGTGCTTACCTCCTTCTGAATTTGAGCAAATGTCACAAGCGCCCTTTCAGAATCTATTTTGCTGTTTGCGCTTCCAATATCGAGAAGTATATGTTCGATTTCCTGTCGTTTTTCAGGATAATATTGTAAAAACAAAGGAATGGTGTGGTATATACGTTCTTTGCTTTTTGAAACTTTGTTTGGAAGATAAAGCAGTGTTTTTGTATAATAAATATATAAATCGGGGTTTGTCTCCTTTAAATCCGAAAAGGCATGTTTCATTTTCTGGGAAAGGTAAGCTTTTACTTCAACACATGGATGTTCCATCATACGTGAGATAAATGGTGTTGGAAGCTTATTTCCATACCAGTCGTCAAGCTTTTTCAAAGCGTATTGATAAGCCCTTTCTATTGGAGAATCCAACAAAATAATATGCAGCTTTTCTCTTTTTTCAATTTCTAAACTTTCAAACACAGACTGAGCTGTTTTGTTTAAATGATATACATTACATTCAAAAAGCAGCAGCATAGTCGTTGTTCTTTGGGCAAGTGCAGTTTGATGTCGGTCTATAATTTCTGTCAGTGTCTTTACAAGTCTTTTAGAACCAGTTTCCAAAATAGAAAGAATTAAGCTGTCTTTAGGAAGCACATCTTCTTTGCATGACTTTAATAAGGCTACGGTGTTGTATTCTCTTTCTGAAATTCTGTTATGTTGTAAGTCTATACTTTGAAGTGTATCCTTTAATGTATCATACGGCATAAAGAATATGATATTTTCTGTTATATCAAAAAGAAAATCTGGAATTTTTTTAAGGCTTAACAGCAACGGTGTAAAATAGTACAGTAGTTCTTGCTGTTCCTCTACTGTTGCAGTTTCCAATTTATCAACAGATTTTAATAGTAAATCTGTAATTTGTTCAGGAAGTTCAATATGCTGTTCCAAAAAAAGCTCTCTTTTTTGGGCAATTGATTTTACAAAAGCAGTATATTCTTCAATAGTAAAATGATGGATATTATCTTCTAATATGCTATACCATCGTTCTATCGTGTCTAAAAAGAGAAAATCAGCAATATGTTCTGGCTCGAATTTTCCATTTGTCCGTTTAAAATATGTTGTTGCCGCACTCCATAGTTTTTCTGATGACACATTCATTAAGGCAATCATAATGTTGGCATCAAATTCTTGCAATGCTTCTAATTTTATCAGCAGTATTTTTTCAAATAATTGAGCTGTTTTTTCATAAGGTATTTTTGAAAGAGTAATCAATTCTTTGATATCATAAGAATCAAATTGATGACGCTCATCTGCCTTTTTTAACAGCGTATAACAAAATTTATGTACTTGTTCAGCCTTTGCATTTTGAGCTATAAAAAGAACATCTGCAAGATATCGGTTCCATATCGAACGTTCTGCTACATCATTATTTGCAATAACCTCTCTGAAATATCTATCAAAAAAGAAATTGTAAGAAACATTATAGTAAGTATCTAAATTATCATGGTCCGTATAGCTTGTCAGCATCTCGCGGGCAGCCGTTATAAATTTTGTCTCATCGGTTGCTTGGTACTCGTCAAGTGTTCTTCTAAGATAACGTACATAATAATTGTATGCGCCTGTTTTGCCGCTTCCCTTAAAATAATAGGTTGTTCTTGGAGCATCCAGATAGTACGCTATTTTTCCAATAGCATCCGCCATTCCGTATGCCTTTGCTGTCTGTATGGTGTTTTTAAATGCAATATTCTTTACATTTTTTCCGTCTGTGTATGTGTTTTTTTCATAGAGATTCTGGCTGCCAAAAATATATGAAATACTGTAGTAAGCATTTGGCTTGTCTAAATATTCTTCAAGTTCTTTTCCCTTTAGTTTTGTGTCTTTTGCATCGTTTAGTGATAATTGCTTAATATGAAAATCCATTTCAGGCAGTGTTCTATAAATAAATTCTTTTTGCTTTTCCAGTAACTTCTCGTCAAATAAGCTTATATATTGATTGATACAACGATTAAGTCCACTGTGATATGCTTCATTTGCCCATAATATATTGATTTTGTCAATCTGTTGAGCCGTTTCTAACAAAATAGGATTTTTTTGTATGGTAAGTTCTTGAAAAATACCACATGCCAGCTCTACACTTGCTATTTTTAAAAGGCTTTCAAAGTCTTTCACAGAAGGCTGCCTCTTAATCCATTGACTAAGGGCTTTTCTTCTAGTATATAACCGTTCTTTAAAAAACATATTGATAATTGTTTCCATGTAAGGATGGTCTGCCTCAAACCCTAATAAATCGCTAGGCTGTTCTATCAATTCAATATCCTTAAATTGAATGTTATGTTCTTTTAAAGAAGCAATATAATCGGTGTAATTCCTTTTTTCATAATAGTTAAAAGAAATCGTCGGCTCCAATTTATAAAATTCTTTAATAATATATTGAGGATTGACCGTTATATTTTGCTGCCAGCCTGTCCTTCTGTCATAATCCCAAGATATATCTGCTGTTTTATAGCCTTTGGTATAACAGAGCAGATTTTGTTCTTCCCAGTAATATGTATTAGGGATAGATGGTAAATGTCCGTTTGTTCCATGAAAAACAGCATAATGTGTATATGCTATATCAGACTTTAACAAGTATGCATCTGCATAATAAGAACGGGGTGAAGACCTTAATTCCCGTTCAACTTCTTGTTTCCCATACAAAATAAGTAAACATGGATTTTTTTGGCTGTCTAATCCCCAGAGCAATTTTTTGCGAATAGGGGAGGTATCTAGCTTCCACAGCCGTTGTTGTTCCTCTGTTGTTAAATTATTCATAGCTGTAAAGATTTCCTTTCTATCGATTCTTTCATCAAGTGTAAGGATATTTTTATAATCAAAATTATAGTATAATTTTAACATATTTTCAAGTAATTTACTAAAATCTGATAAAAAATAGTTGACATTTTTAAAATATATGATACAATTTAGAAAAAATTAGATTTTCTGGTCTAAATGCTTTGGGGTAGCTCCAAGGTTGTTATATTGTAATCATTACACCACAATGTTCGGCGTCACTCGCACGGTAATCACTACTGTAACGTTTTGACAGTAGCCTGACGGCAAAAACGTTACAGTAGTGCACCGTGCTAAAGTGTCCGAACAGAATATATGTTTGTTTGCAGAAAATCTAATATATCATTATTTTATATAATAGACATCTATATTTTATATCTGAACAAAGCGAGAAAAACATCGCCGTGCTGATATAAAAATTAGGTGTCTATTATTGTTTTATATTAAAGTGTGCTATTGGGGCATACCAAAAACCTTTACTTCAAATTGAACTGTTAAATTTGGTGATACTTTTATAAAGTACTAAAAAAAGAAAGCAGGCACAAAAAAAGAGACTGAAACGCAAAAGTTTAATGTGTTCAGTCCCTTTTTTTATTTCAAATCAAAATCAAGTTCAATGGTGGCAAACGGGTGGAAAAACCACCCTTTTCCTTTTATATAAGCCTTGAAAATCCTTATTTTATGCGGGATAAAAGGCAACAAGTTTCTACATGCACCGTACCCGGAAACATATCTACACAACAAGCCTGCACGACTTCATAACCATACTTCTGCAATTCCACCAAATCTCTTGCCAAACTTGTCGGCTTACAGGAAATATAAATCATCTTAGAAACATTAAAATCTTCTCCTATCTTTTTCAATGCCTTTGGATGCAAGCCGTCTCTAGGTGGGTCTAATACGACTAAATCTGGTTTATCTGTTATACTATCTAATGCTTTTAACACATCATCTGCTATGAACTCACAATTATCAAGACCATTTAATACAGCGTTCATCTTAGCTGATTCCACTGCTTCCTCAACAATTTCTACTCCAATAACTTTTTTAGCAAATGGTGCAAGTATTTGAGCAATCGTTCCTGTTCCACTATATAAATCAAATACAATTTTATCTTTTGTGACACCCAAATATTCTCTTGCCTTTGAATATAATTTTTCTGCTCCCAGTGAATTTGTTTGAAAAAACGAAAATGCTGATATTTTAAATGTCAGCCCTAATAATTCTTCTTCTATATAATCTCTTCCATATATAATCTTTGTAGATTCATTTTTGACAACATCGGCAAGAGTATCATTAAATGTATGTAAAAATCCTACAATTTTACCTGTAAGCGGCAATTTTTTTAAAATCTCACCTAATTCGGTCATATCATACTGTAATTGAGTTGTCGTTACTATATCCACTAATATCTGTTCTGTCTTTGTTGCACGTCTCACTAATAAATGTCTAAGATATCCTTTATGTGTCACTTTATGAAGATAAGGAATATTTTTTTCTTTAAAATAGTCTAATACTGTCATTAAAATCATATTAAAATCATTATGGACAATTTTACATGAATTGACTGATACAATATCATATGTCGTATTTCTTTTATGCAATCCCAATGCAAGTGGACCTTCTTTGATTTCGTCTCCGAATGAATATTCCATCTTATTGCGATAGGCTTCACTTATTGGGCTAGAAATGATACCCTGAAATTCATAATTATTATTTATTACCTTATCAAGAATATCTTTTACTTGTTTTTCTTTTAATTGAACCTGCTTTTCATATTCCATAGTTTGATACACGCAGCCTCCGCATATCCCAAAATATTCACATGGCTCAACCGTCTCTAATGGGGATTTTTCTAATACTTTAATCAATCTACCTTCACATTTATCTTTTTTCTTTTTGTTTATCATAAATTCAATTTTTTGATTAGGAATTGAATTTTTAACAATAACTTTCTTTCCATTATCTTCATTATCAGATTCCACTGCTACATATGCTTTATTGGGAAAGTCTACATACTCTACTGTTCCCTGATATATATCACCTTTTTTCATAATAAAATGATTCCTTTCGTTTACTATTAAACTTATAACTATTACAATAAATACAATAGTTAAAGAATAATTTTTATAGTCAACATGGATATTTACAATCCACTGCACTGCTTGCTTAAACTACCTAGCTATTATGGCAACGCAAATCTTCCTACTTATACCTTGTAACATTGAAGTGGAAGACTTCTTTGACAAAATTAAATTATCATAATATTTTTTATATTCTATAAGTCAAAGCAGCTATTCGCAATCCGCTACGCTACTTGCTCGGGTGTTTGACACCCTAACCTCATAGCTGCTATCACAACGCAAGTCCTCACCCACCACTTATGCCTCTGCGGCATTGAAGTGGGTGGCTTCCTTGATGAGATTAAATTACTTTTTTCATAATGAATCACTTCAATATTTTAACTTATATTACTAGTTTATTCAAATTTAAAATAAAATTTTTATCACTTAAAAAGGACTATCACAAAATGAACTTTTCATAAAAGATGTGAATACCTACTCAATAATAGATATTACATCTTTATAAAACCATTCATTCTGCAACAGTCCTTTAAAATCTAAACTGATTTGACTATATATTTACAATAGATAAGACCAACAAGCAACAAAATCCTATTTTTTATGACTTGTTTCCTATGTGAAATATATCTTAACAATAACAATTGTATGCAGTCACATACGTTCATTCTTACTTCTCATCTTCAAATACATTATCGTCGTCATCATCATCAAAATCATCATCGAAATCGTCATCAAAATCATCTAAATAGTCTGGTGTAAAATATCTGTATACAGCATATGCAATACATGCTACAGCGGCTACAGCACCAATTACTGCAAGAATAGCAATGATTGATTTTTCACATTTTTTGTCTTCTTCCTTCTTATGAAGAAACTCATTAATCTTACTAGCCGCAATAATTCCTTCTAACTTATCTTTGCTCATAATTTATGCTCCTTTCGTTAATACATAGCCGAATCTTCATCTCGGCAATTTTAGGTAATGGATAATCCTTTGCTAAAATTTGTGTTAATTATATCACAAGTTAATATCATTTACTACTAATTTTTTCCATATTTTAAAATTTCTTATAATAGCTTTGTAGAAAAAATAAGTTTTTCACAATCTGATTTAATACTATACCTTTTTTAACTGTGCAAATCCTGCCAGCATTTTCTTTATACCAAAATTGTCAAATTCTACCGTAACCATATAATCTTTTGTTTTTTCTTCTATTAATCTAACAATCCCTTTACCAAACTTAACATGTGTTACTTCATCTCCAACTTTATAATTCAATTCTATAAAAGATGTATCATTTATTGGGCGATTTAATGTAGAATTTTCCCTTTTAATCTTTTTAAGTTCAGATATATCCTTAGGAAATTCTTTACCAAAACCAACTTTTTTATTCATTGTTGTATTAATATTATTGCCCAATTCATTTTTTTCTACATCACTTGAATTTTGTAAATTATTAGCATTTTTTGGACTTCCATAATTAGTCATTTTTGCCCTCAATCCTAAACCTGTTGACTTTGGCTTTGGTTTTGGATTATATGAATCATAATTGGATACATTTCCACTGCTATATCGGCTTGCTGCTGCCTTTGCGTTCATTCCAAATGGAGTGTTAAAAGAATTACTTTTTCGTACTGTTTCGCTTGACCTTAACAATGATGTTCTTTTGTTGTTTATATTTTCTATCTCCAATAAAAAATGAGGAATTTCTTGTACAAATCGAGACACTTTATTAAGCTGTGCTTCTCCTCGAATCATTCTCACATTAGCACCTGTTATTGTCAATTCATTCTGCGCTCTCGTTATACCAACATAGCAAAGACGTCTCTCTTCTTCCACATCCATTGGGTCATCAGATGTAATACTCATATAACTTGGAAATAATCCATCTTCAAGTCCTGTCATATATACAATAGGAAATTCCAAGCCTTTTGCACTGTGCAACGTCATCAGCATCACTTGATTTCCATTTTGATTCATATTATCAATATCGGATATCAATGCTACTTCTGCTAAAAATGCGCTAAGCGTTTTTATAGAAGCTTGCCTATTTTCATGTTCCATCTGTTCCTCAAAAATATTTATTCCACCTTGCACATTGATATTTTCATTAATCGCTATTTCATCTTCAACAATATTATTTGGTTCATCTTCAATACTAAAATTTTCATCAATAGTTGCATCTTGTGATTCATATATCACAATTTTATTGATAAGTTCATCAATATTTTCCTGCCTTGCTTCGACTTCATCTTCTGTTTCGCTTTCAGAAAGATATTCATAATATTTTATATCCTCAATAATGGTATCAGTTAATTCTCTAATAGACATATATTTTAATTTTGCTTTAAAGCCAAGTATCAATGTCACAAAATTTTCCAATTTATTTAATGCTCTTCCTATACTTGGTATCTGGTCTGCATTGCATAAAGCATCCCAAAATGTGCAGTCATTTGAATCTGCAAAATCTTGAATCTTGTCAATTGTTGTCTGCCCTATCCCACGTTTTGGAACATTGATAATTCTCTTTACTGCTTGAGCATCACTTCCATTATCAATGGTCTTTAAGTAAGCAAGAATATCTTTTATTTCTTTGCGCTGATAAAAATTGATACCGCCATATATGCGATATGGAACATTTCTAAATATCAATTTTTCCTCAAGCATACGAGATTGTGCATTTGTTCTGTAAAGAATTGCTATATCATTGTAATTCCAGCCATCACGAACTTTTGCACATATACTGTCAACAACACCTTGTGCTTCCATAAATCCATCTTCATAAAAACAAAAATGAATCTTGTCTCCCTCATCATTTTCTGTCCATAAATTTTTGGATTTTCTTCCCACATTATTGGCAATCACTGCATTTGCCGCATCCAAAATGGTTTTTGTCGAACGATAATTTTGCTCTAATTTAATAAGCATAGCATTTTCAAAAACACTCTCAAAATTTAAGATATTTTTGATGTTTGCACCTCTAAATTTATAGATGGATTGGTCGTCATCACCAACAACACAAAGATTTTCATATTTACCAGCCAAAAGACTTATTAATTTAAATTGTATCGTATTTGTATCTTGATATTCATCAACCATAATATATTTGAACTTTTCCTGATAAAAATCAAGAACTTCCCTATCTTTTTCAAACAAATCAACAGTCATAAATATTAAATCGTCAAAATCTAAAGCATTATTTTGTTTCAACGTTTTTTGATATTCTCTATAAACCATAGCAATTCTTTTAATATTATAATCATCACCCATTTCGCGCTCCATATCATCAGGGCTTTTATGCTCGTCCTTTGCCCTTGATATAACGCTCATAATGGTGCGCTCTTTCAGCATTTTTGTGTCAATATTTAATTTTTTGCAAACTTCTTTAATCACGCTTTTTTGGTCGTCTGTATCATAAATAGTAAAGTTATTGTCATAACCTATCCTATCAATATATCGTCTTAAAATTCTTACACAAGTTGAATGAAACGTACTTACCCACACTCTATTGCCGCAATCAATAATATCTTCCACACGTTCTTTCATTTCTGATGCGGCTTTATTCGTAAAAGTTATCGCCAAAATATTATAAGGATTCACCTTACATTCTTCTATTAAATATGCAATTCTATATGTAAGCACACGTGTCTTTCCAGAACCAGCGCCTGCTATAATAAGAAGCGGTCCCTGCGTATGCTTAACCGCACATTTTTGCATATCATTTAATTCATCTAATTTCATCATTCTATATTCTTTATTATTCCTTTCCAAACGTTTTTATAAATGCTTATTTAAAAATAATTGTAACATAGTTTTAAATTGGAGTAAATTGTAAATGGCAAGATGAATGATAGGATTAACCAACCTGATGTTTCCTATTTGTTTTATGGTTTACTTCTTACTTATAATCACTGCATATTGGACAATATTTAAACTTAAATTAATTTTTTCCAAAATAAACAAATCATTTAATACTCTTTTACACTTTTTACAAAATCAGCAAATCAAATTTTTTATCTAAAAAATAAAAAATTGATTTTATCTTATCAAGAAAAATGCTTACTCTTAAACAACCGTTTAAATTTTACCAAAATGTCCCAAAACAACAATAATATAATAAGCAAATTAAAAAATAAATTATAAATACAAATTTGACTAAAGTACAAAATAATAAATTCAAACTATAAAAATAAGGATTATGGTAATGTTAAATATTTCACAATACTTTTATCTGCGAAAATAAAAAACATTTTTACCACAATCCTTTTATTCTTGTAACGAATCAGCCAAATATCCTTTAAACTTACCTGCAATCAGCACTAAGATATTGGCAACATCATAAATAACAAATAAACGGCAATCTAAACTTACCAAACAAAACAACTACCATTTATATTTTTATGTAATCAACTTTTTGCCGCAATTTGAACAAAACTTTGCTCCATTCGTAGGAGTGCCGCATTCTGGACAAAACTTAGGAACGCCACCTTGTGTGTTTTGCGAAGTTCCCTGCATACCTTGATTGGTATTATTGGCATTCATATTATTCATCATCTGCTGTCCCATTGCCATACCCATCTGAAGCTGCATCATATCACCTGCAATATTGGAGCTTCCGCCTTTGCCCATTGAATCTGCCATAGCCATCTGTGTATATCGGTTCATATCGCCGACCATCGACTGAGAAGCCGCCTTATTCTGCATCTTTTGGACTTCTTCAGGATAATTAAAACTAGAAATACTAAAGCCTGTAATTTCAATACCTAACTTTGATATTTCCATATCAAGGTCTGTTTTGATACCTGATGATATGTCATAAGCATTTGCCTGAAGGTTGAACATATCTTTGCCTTCTCTTGATATCCACTTCATAAGAAGCTGGTCAAGAACCGCCACTACGCGCTCTCTTACATCATCAACCTTATACATCTGCTTAATGCCTGCAACTTTGTCAATAAGCGCAACATAATCATTAACTTTAAAATTAAATGTTCCAAATGCTCTTATTGGCATACCTCCCGGAAGTGAAGGTGCTGGTATTGATATAGGATTCTTTGTTCCCCACTTAACGGTAAATTCTTTTGTGTTGACAAATAACACTTCCGCTCTCATTCCACTGTTAAATCCAAACTTAAACCCTTTTAAAGTTGAAAGAAATGGAATAATATCCGATTCAATATCAAAGCTGCCTTCTTCTTTAAATATTCCTTCCATAACGCCATTATACATAAATATCGCGTCTTGACCTGGTCTGATAATAAGCTTACTGCCTTTTTTTATCTCACGATTGGTCCATTTCCAGAAAATTATATCATCTCGATATTCTTCCCACTCAACAACATTAGCAAACTGTTTACTAAACAAACCCATATATGCCTCATTTCTTGATTTTGTTATCACATTGTATCAATATATTTACTGTATCAACAATACCATTTATTTTATTTGCAAATGCGTTTCTATTAATTATAACCCCATCTTTGCCTTTAATGCTGCAAGCTCGTCATCAACTTCAGCATTGCTTGGAGTAGCATCATACTTTGCTGCAAGATTGTCAATATCAGCATTTTCAGCAGTTTGATTCAATTCTGCCATCGCATTAGCCTCATCAAGCATCTTATTTGCCTTTGCTTCCATTTTTGAAAATGCTTCCATACTATTATTAGCACCTGTGACACTGCTTCCAACTTTGTTAATTCTTTCCTGTGCTTTTGCAGCCTTTACAGTAGCCTTAATTGCACTTCTTCTCGATTCAAGACTCTGAATATCCTTAACAAGTTTATCGTGCATCTGACGCATTTTATCTGCATTATTTTTAGCAATATCGTATGCTTGTTGAAGAGCTGTCTGTGTATTAACAAGTGCCTGCTTTTTCTCTAAAAATGTTCTTGCATCACTTTCATTGCCTGCCATCAAAGCTTTTTCAGCATACGTTTGCATCTTATTAATTTGCTCTGTACATTCATTCAATTCTCTTTTGGCTCTTGTCTCTTCCGCCATAACAGAAGCTGTTTCTGCCTTAACTTTCCCTAAATCACTTTCAAGATTTCTCATATACTGGTCAATCATTTTTTCAGGGTCTTCACACTTATCAAGAAGCGCATTGATATTTGATGCCATAATGTCCTTAAATCTTGTTAAAATTCCCATTAAATCCTCCTATCAGCCGCTGACTGCGGCAATATCAATTTGTAAATTCCCCCATTTTATAAAAGTAAATGGGTCACCCAATATCATACCGCACATTTGTATCTTGTATATTTTTATGCCAAAGAAATTGCTTATTTTTTTATCCTTATTTTGAACACTTATCTATACAACTACCAATGTTTATGTATAAAGAAATCATAACATGTGCAATAAGATATTACAACTATTACTTTTTACAACTTTAACTTACTCTATAATATATTATTTATCGCTTTACTTTATAACTTTAATGTGTTAAACTAATTAAAAATATTATTAATGCCTTACAGCAATTTATTAACTGCTAGCTTTAAACATACCACTTCATTTATTGCCTGTAAAAATAAAATGCTCTATAATTTATAAAAATAAAAGGAATACATTATGAATGATAAATTAAAAACTTCTTCTGTTGACCTATTTGCCAATGCGCTTTTAAATCTAAAGGATAAAAACGAATGTCTTGAATTTTTAGAAGATATCTGTACAATCAATGAAATACTATCCTTTTCACAACGATTTGAAGTAGCAAAAATGCTCAAAGACAAAAAAACTTATACAGAAATAGCCAAAGCAACAGGTGCTTCTACAGCTACCATAAGCCGTGTAAATCGTTCTCTTATTTATGGCAATGGCAGCTATAATAAATTATTTGATAGAATTGATAACCTTTCATAATTTTATGCCGCCATTGATATAAATAATATAATATTTGCCTTTCTAATTCTTACTTACGAATTTTTTTCTTTGTCATCATGTTTTAATGTATAGTCATCAATTAGTGATTCAATCATATTCTTTTTTATATATACATCAAAACTAAGCAAGGATACCATAGAAAATAATTCAAGAAAATCTTTTTCTTCTTGATTTTCTAAATACTGAAATGAATTGGATGCCTTTTTTGCCTTTTCTAATATATCTCTGGAAAGGCTTTCTGCCTGTGACTTACACATATTATATATTTCTCTATATACACTATCAAGATTTGGCATCTTATCCGTATCAAAAAAATTATCTGTAAGAGGTTTTATCAATTTTTGAATATCGCTTATAGATAAAATATTTTTAAAATAATATATAAATGCTAATACATACAGATGGTCTTTAGAATATTTTTTACGCACTGGCGGCGGCAACAAATCATTCTTTGTATAATTATTTATCATTGTTTTTGTTAGAATTTTATCATTTTCGTGACGCTTGCTATCACTTAAATGTTCATCCATAAATGTTGTGACTTGGTCCATATATAGATTAATATTAGGAACCTCACCTGGTTTAATATAATTTATTTTTGCTAATTTTCGCAAAACATTTTGTACTGATTCCATATTATCATTCATATAAATCCCCCTTCCGAAGCATAGCACAGGAATTTGAGCAAATATGCCTCCTCTAATCTTCTTTATAACACTTTGGCATAAATAAATAACAACCTTGTTCGTAAAAAACATGTGCATTTTCATTATTTTTTACACTATGCTTCATTTTTGCACTGCTTTTTTAGCCTGTTGCTTTATCTTATATTAGTCAAACAGCTTGTGTCAAGCAATGCACCTGTTCTTATGTCAAATAGCTTTTCATCAAATCCATATCCAAATTTGCAATTAATCGCTCTGGAAAATCAACTTCATTTAATACTCTTTCACAATTATCAAATACACCTATAGACTCTTCAATATGGGCATCACTGCCAAGACAAATACACACATTTTTTTCCTTACATAACTTTAACAACTTTATATCATTTTCATATGCTCCCTGTCTTGGTCCAGTGACATTCAGTGAGGTATTATTTAATTCAAGCAATGTGTGCGTTTTGGCAGCAGCTTCCACAAGTGTCTCATAATGGATAGGATACCTTTCATCATCAGGATGCCCTATAATATGAATTAATGGATTTTTGCAGCATCTTACAAGCGCCGTTGTATTTTCATCAATTGTTCCTGGCTTGATACAAGGCAAGTGCAAACTTGCAATAACAATATCCATTTTTTTTAACTTTTCTGTGCTAAGGTCAACTTTTCCATTATAATCTATAATATTTAATTCACAGCCCATCAAACGGCGGACACCATATTTTTCTTTTGGCACTGTATACAGATTATAAAAATATAATTTATTACTGCTTCCGGGCATCTTTGGTGCATGTTCTGTTATAGCCAAATTAGCAAGACCTATTTTGTTTGCATGTCTTGTCATCTCGTCAATCGTATTATACGCATGACCGCTGGCTATGGTATGCGTATGGGTATCAATTAAATACTTCATTTTAATCTCCCATTCTTGCTCTTTTTACAAACTTTAAATACAGATGAACAAACAAATTTTTATTTACTTATTCTGTTCTCAACGCTACTACAGGGTCTTTCTTTGCCGCTAATTTTGCTGGTATCAAACCTGCAATCGTTGTCAAAATCATACTGATTACCACCAATATCACAGCTCCCCCTACTGGCATTTTAGCAACATTTGATATATCTGTCACGCTTTTTATAATCGCATTGGCAGGTATACATAATAATAATGTAATAACAATGCCCAATGCACCTGAAACAAAACCTTCAATTAAAGTTTCTGCATTAAACACTCTGGAAATATCTTTTTTAGAAGCGCCAATGCTTCGCAATACACCAATCTCTTTTGTTCTTTCCAAAACTGAAATATAGGTGATAATACCAATCATAATTGATGAAACCACTAAAGAAATTGCCACAAACGCAATTAAAACAGAAGAAATTGCTGTTATAATAGTACTGACCGATGACATCATAATTCCTACAATATCGGTATAATTAATCACATCATCTTCCCTGCCATCGTTTTTTGCTTCATCATTATATTGTTTGATAAAATCTTCAAGCTTTTCTTTGGATTCAAAATCTTTGGCATAAATATCTATCTGTGAAGGATTGTCTTCACTTGTAATACCTAAAAGTGTTTTATTGGTCTCATATGTCGCTTCTGTTGTCTGAGCTTTTAAAGATTGTCTAAACATTTCAAGAATCTGCTCTTCAGACATCGTCGAAAATATCATTTGCAATTGCGTCTGCTCTTGCTCTGGCAGTGAACTGACATAAGCGTTGACATCATCCATTGTAATTGGTGTGTCTTTGTCATTGTCAAACGGGATTCCTGTAAATACATCTACAGTTGTATCTGCTTCCTGCTGTTTTACAATCTCCGTTTTTTCAATTTCTTCAATAATATAGAGCATAAGCTCTTTGGTATAGCCAATGCCATTGCTGATTGATGTATTTACTGCATCTGGATTTGGTCTGATAATACCGCTTATCTTAATTTCTTTTGCATTGTCAACAAGTTCTTTCATATAAGCCTTGTCTTCTCTCATATCATCCCACGTTTTTGTTTTTTCATTATATTGATAAAAATCTGTTGGCAGCAGCAACTTAAATGTTTTTTGTAATGCTTCTTCATATGTAAGTTCTACATCGGTGCTTTCAAAACCTTCACCTGCCATTACATTTTTAAAAATAGTCTTTACTTCATCTGGGTCTTTAAATCCCAATGAATACATCGTATAATCCACAATTTCATTGTGTTCATTAATAACAAGCATAACTTCATCATACGCTGTCGGCCATGAACCTGCTATCAAATCATATTGTTCATCTAAAAGCTTTTGATTGTCAAGAAGCTGATTCCAAACACTGCTGTTTGACATACTTGTTGACATCATTCCTCCTTGACTGGCAGTCATTCCATACATATTTTCCATAATTGTGCTTGGATTTAATTGAACAGCCTCATCATCTTCATTCTTGTCAAATATATATAACGTTGGTGAATAACTGTATTTTACATCACTGAGGTATGTATCCAGTTCACTTTTATGCTCTTCAATATAGGTTCTAAATTTTTTAAGATTATTACTGTTTACTTTTGCAACCGTTGTATTAACCATATCGGTCATAATATTATTGGAATATATCTTGTCATTGCCATGTTCGCCTCCTTCATGGCTTCCTGCCATTGTTTCAACAAGTCCGCCAATATCAACACTTTCTTGTTGTAAGGTTATTGGATAACTAGACAGTGTATCCCGTTGCACTCTATCAATATAGTTTTGAATACCATGAGAAATAGACAGTATCAATGCAATACCAATAATACCAATACTTCCTGCAAATGCGGTAAGAAATGTCCTTGTCTTTTTTGTCATCAAATTATTTAAACTTAGTGATAATGCTGTAAACATGGACATTGAAGTTTTAGCGACTTTTTTATTGACACTTACCGTCTTTTTTTCTTTTGCTTGAATATCAGATTCCATCTGCTCTTTTGTATACGGATTAGAATCACCTGTAATCTTTCCGTCTAAAAGTCGAATAATTCTTGTAGAATACTGATTTGCCAATTCTGGATTATGTGTTACCATAATAATTAATCGGTCTTTAGAAATTTCTTTTAAAATCTCCATAATCTGCACACTTGTTTCTGTATCAAGAGCTCCTGTTGGCTCATCAGCCAACAAAATATCTGGATTATTAACCAATGCTCTTGCAATGGCAACTCTTTGCATCTGTCCTCCAGACATCTGATTTGGCTTTTTGTGAATATGCTCACCTAATCCCACTTGTTCAAGTGCCTCTTTTGCTCTTTTTCTTCGTTCACTTTTTGACACGCCAGATAGTGTAAGTGCCAGCTCAACATTCGATAATACTGTCTGATGCGGTATCAAATTGTAACTCTGAAAGACAAATCCTATGGAATTATTCCTGTAAGCATCCCAGTCTCTGTCCTTAAAATCTTTTGTTGATTTGTTGTTAATTTTCAAATCACCTTCTGTATACTGGTCTAGCCCACCAATAATATTGAGCAGTGTTGTCTTGCCACAACCCGATTGCCCTAACACAGAAACAAATTCACAATCGCGAAATCGCAAATCAATCCCTTTTAAAGCCCAAACATCGGATATACCTGTATGGTAATCCTTTTTAATTCCCTTTAACTCTAACATCTTAACCTCCATGCTTTGACTGATTTTTAGGTGCAACAAATAACATAAATTGGTACAAAATTGCACAACAGATTTTTCATCTTATTGGCTTTTGTTCTAAACAAAATACATACAAAATGTAGTACACATTAATATTAAAAACAACTATATTTTACACTGTTTTTTTATATAACTATTTCTTGTAGCAATTGTTCTCTTGCAGAATCTCTTAACATACTTTTATTATATTGATAAAATCGCTCACAGCCATTTTCTTGTATAAACGCTAAACTGTAAAATCCCGCTGCAAGCTCTGTAACAAATAACACCATCTCTGGTCCCATAGAAAAAACTTCCTCCGCAAAATCAAAACTATATTCAAGATTTTCAGAAATGTTATGTGCTATTTTTTCTAATCCATCCGACAATTCTGCAAATTTTTTTGTGAGTAATAGAAATTTCTCATCATGGCTCTTTTCACCTTGTACCTTTAATAATTCATCATACCCTGAAATAATTTCCAATACTTTCAACTTCACATCAAGGTCTTCATTTTCTAACAAATTTCCACGCTTTTGTTCAATATAATGAGTGTGATATTCTTTTGTCAATTCACTAAAATCCAACGATTGATTTTGCTGAAATTTTTTCAATATCTGAAAAACCTCTTCTGCACATTTATTTTCATAGTAATACTGTTTAAAACGTGTATTAAGGCTGCCAAGCATAAGGCTAACAATGCTTATACGCTCATCAAAAGGAGCATTTTCGGCTCTTTTATACATACTGTCTGAGACTTTTCCTTCTAAAATATCGGTAACACTATACGCCTTCTCATATTTATAATATAAAGATAAATAATTTGCATAATCCATAGCTATATCAGGCTGTCTTATATATTGTTCAATCACACCAATATCTGCCTCAATACCAAACGCTTCATATGCTTTTAAAAATGTAGATAAATCTTCCCAGCCTCTTGCTGTCACAAATCGTTTTCCGTCTATGGTTGTCTCTATCTGGTAAAAATGTTCTTGTCTGGCATCAAGATAAGAAAGAATACTTCTATGCATCTCTTGCTTTATGGCATATTCTTTCCATATCGCATAATCAGGCTCCACTTCAATATATTTTACTCGATCTAATGTAACTACGTCAAAATCTCGGACAGCATGATTATATTCTGCTGGATTACCTGCTGCAACAATAATCCAACCATTTGGAACTTTCGCATTGCCAAAAGTTTTTGCTTGAAGAAACTGTAACATAATTGGCAAAAGCGTTTCTGAAACACAATTAATTTCATCAATAAATAAAATGCCTTGTCTTACTCCTGTATTTTCCATGATTTCATTAACCGATGCTATAATTTCACTCATTGTATAGGAAGTAACACTATATTCTTTACCATCAAATACTTTCTTTTCTATAAATGGAAGTCCCATTGCACTCTGCCTTGTATGATGAGTCATAGTATAAGCAGCAAGCCCTATTTTACATTCTCTTGCCACTTGCTCCATAATGGCAGTTTTTCCAATTCCTGGCGGTCCTATTAGCAAAATAGGACGCTGTCTTATGGAATCAATCTTGTATCGACCATTTTCATCTTGCGCCAAATATGCTTTTACTGTGTTTTTAATCTCTTGTTTTGCTCTTTTTATATTCATATTTTTCCTCATTTCTGCGCTGTTTTTGCACAAAGAACGAAAAGTTGTCACAAATTTATGACAAGCAACATGCAAACACCAATCCTGTGATTAAAAATTTTAATTTATAACAATAGAATCCTTACAAAGCATGGATTTTACTGTTTTCAATCTTGTCCTCTATGCTATGGCTGATTTTTAGGAGTAACTAATGACTCAAGTTTATCTTCTGGCAAATCTATACGAATAGCCCATGCTGGAACCTTTCTATCTGAATCATAATCGCCTAAAAATATAAACGCTGTATCATATGATGGTTTACATTCTGGATATATACCATAACCATCTGTAAAATACAATACGCCCTTTAACCTTTTTAACTGCCCTTCACTTCGTAAGGTATTGATATAATGAAAGGCTGGTCTAAAATCTGTACCTCCAAATCCTTTTGCCACAAATTCCTTTTTATATTGGTCTAATTCTTCAAAGGTAGAAATCACCGTATCTTCTTGGATTTCATTATCACATTGTATAATGTGTACATTCATTTTTTCAAAGAAATTTTCTTTTTCTTCAAAGATTGAACATGTTACATTTAAAAATTTTTGTATCAAACTGGAAGCACAAGAACCTGATGTATCAATTACAATAACAAAATCTTCAATTCCTGTTTCTTCTTTATATTCTAACTCTTCAATTAATGGAATATTGCCATACAATGATAATCCATAATGATAATATCCATAATCAAATGAATCCATATCAATATGCATCTTTTCGCGTGTCACTGCAAATTTTCTTAAAAAATCTTTATATGAAATGCTTTTGTGTGTTACTGCATTAAGCGCTTTTGCCAAATTGCCTTTGGTGTCTCCTCTCCCTGCATCAAAAGCCAATGTAGACTGCATTTTTTTTGCTGCTTCCCTCCATTGTTCTTCTTGATTTTCATCGTTATTTTGATACCAATAATCATGGGAATCGACCATAAACAACTCCGAAGCAGACAACTTATCAAGTTCTCTTTGTGAAAAACCTTGCAGTGCATAATATATATTCGATGCACTCATCACACTACAGGCAGCAGCAATACGCTTATACACCATTTCTTTCTGTGTATTTTCTGGCTGCATCACACATGAGAGTGAAATGCTGTCAGCAAGAAATTCAGCACAAATGTCGCAAGCCAAATCCCAACGCTGTCTATCTTTATTTTGTGTATCATAGATATGTCGAAACAAACCGTGCATAATCATATGAAAATAAGCTCTATTAATATCAATAGGATTATTTTTATATCGCTGTATTAACAACATAGGATTAAAATAAAGTTGTTTTCCATCGGTCGCAAGAAATTTTATCTGTCGATTTAAGCAATATGTCAACATATTAAGAGGACGAAATAAATAGCGCATTGCTATAAACAACTCTTGTTTTGCTGTGTCAAGAACTTTGTTGCCTAACTGTTCCCATTCTTGCAATGCCCTTTGTTTACCATTCAAATTTTTTTCCAACTGTTCCATATTTTTCCTTCTGATAAGCTAACAAAATTCCCAAGCCTTCCATCTGTCCATTTGCTCTAGCATTATCAATACATTTCATTAAATCATCCCTGCTGCAAATATCCATATCCAATAACATTTTTAACTCGTTTAATTTTTCCAACTCTACCATATTATTGATAAGATGGACACATTCTTTTTCAAGATAAGAAGTATATTGCTGTTTTGCTACATCGGAAAGCTTATATGGATATTTCAAACGGACACAAGCAATTTTCCATGCAGAATCCAATATATCAATATGTCGTCCAGATTCAAACAATTTATCATATTGGACATAATCAATATCTTTCCCCATAACACATTCTCTATACTGTATTCCACTGCCCTCTGTAATCTGGTTGACAATTCTTGCCGGCGTATTTTCTTCGTAATTATATAGATAATATGGAAAAATCAATTTTGATATGCCATCGTTATAATGTATAGTAACAGTCAATTCATTATTGACTTCAGACAATATTCCTTTAAGAGTTTTGGTATGATTTGTTATGCGAATAATATCAATTTCTTTTAATAAATAACAATTTTTAAATGCCCCATCGCCAATATCTATAATTGCATCATATAATGAAATTTTGCGCAAATTTCGACAATTATAAAACGCATGTGTTCCAATAGACTTTACTGTCTGCAAAATATTAATCTCTTTTAATTCTCTCTGCTCACTGTATGCGTATGACTTAATCTCTTCCTGCATATATTCTATTATACACTCCATTTTCATAACTATTTATAAAATCTAAAATTATCCTTATGGAATAGGATAAAAGTGTCAATAATGTAATTATAACCATTTGACTATTTCGGCTATCATATCACGAAATAAGTTTGCTTGCAATTTAAGTAACCAGAATTTATACTATATTAAGAATTTGTTGTAACGGTTTATTAAGGTATTGCTTAAAACATAAAACATGTTTATATGTTATTAAAAATTAATAAATATATGGGCTAAGTATTTATTTAGAAAAACTACTATAAACGTTAAGACATGTTCAAACTGTTACAACTGATTTACCTTTACAACAGACTTTTTTAATGAATAATATAAACATGAGGTATTCCATTGAAACGACATTGTAAATATTTTAACAACCAAAATCAAAAACCAAAGAACTCCTTTTGTGAGTATGCCTTTTATCCAACCCAAATAAAAAAACCAGCATTTATCACATGCTTATGTATTGGCATACTTTCATTTATTTTAGCAGTCTCTTGTGCTTTAAATTTAATTGTAACGGGCGTTTGTGCCAACACACAATCCAAACTAGATGAGACAAATAATACAATTGCTGAACTAAGAAAAAAACAAGCCCAATTATCTGATGAATATTCTAATTTAAGCAATGAAATGCAGGTCGTTGACAATCGCATTTATCGTTTACAAAAGCAAATTCAAGAAAAACAAGAACAGATTAATGAAGTAGAAGGGCAAATTGATAACCTTGACAAAGAAATTGCAAAGCAATATCAGGCTATGAAACTTCGTATACAATATATGTACGAAAATGGAAATTCCAATTTTATGGACGTATTATTTCAATCTAGCAATTTTTCTGATTTTCTTGCAAAAACAGAGTATGCTATTCAAATTTCAACTTATGACCATGATATGTTAGCCCATATGAATACGATGGTTAATGAGATGAAAATTGCCAATAACACTTTAGTAGCCGATATGTCATCTTTACAACAACTTTATAAGGAAGCCGATGATGAAAGTGCAAAATTATCTGCTCTCATAGCAAGTAAACAAAAAGAATTATCAGAATCTAGTGAAGATATTGAAAAATTTGAACAACTTGCTTTAGAATATGAAAAACAGTTAGAACAAGAACGAATTATAGATGAGACAAAATATTCACAACAAGGTTCTTTAAATCATTCTGGAAACAATGGTTCTTATGTAACAGGAAATGGCATTGTCATTAACCATTCTGCCAGTGACCTTGATATGCTTGCTGCTATTATTGAATGTGAAGCGGGAAACCAGCCTTATGAAGGCAGACTTGCTGTTGCTAGTGTTATTATCAATCGAATGAATAATCCTCGTTTTGCCAATTCCATCTCAGAGGTAATCTACTCTCCAGGTCAATTTTCACCTGTTGCCAGCGGTCGTTTTGCTGTTGTTTTATCAAGAGGTGCCTGTGGCGATTGCAGAAGAGCAGCACAGGATGCTTTAAATGGCAATATCAATGTAGATGCACTCTATTTTATTGCATATCGTGGTTCTATTGATGATGATAAACTAAAAATAGGCGACCATGTATTTTTTACTTACTGGTCATAAGAAAAATATATTTTTTTAAATGAGATTATCATATAAAAGATTCAATATATAAGATATTAACCTTAGTTAAGCGGATATTCGCAATCCGCTACGCTACTTGCTCATAACCTCATAGCT
>CAJUTV010000008.1 GCA_910589305.1 uncultured Lachnospira sp.
ATCACAGGCTTATAGCCGCAGAGCAAACCACCAGCTTAGCTGGTGGTCCTGATTTATCAGTAAAGTAGCTTCACATTTTCTTCCATGTCAAGAAAATTCCGATTATTGCCCCTATAAAGATAATCGGTGCTAATCTAATAAATAACCACTCAAATGCGTGAAAACCAACTCCAACAACGGCGGTTTCAGAAGAACTATAGTCCCACCCAAAATAAGGGCTATTTAATACTATTAAGGCCACAAAAATTGCTGCTATGACTACACACAATGAGATAAGTAGCCAATAAACAAATTTTCTTCTTGTGGTTTTCCTTTGTGCCAGTTGTAAGTTTATAACTTCCAATTTTTCAGAGATTGCTTTTACGTTATCAACCTCCGTTTCAATAACAGTTTCTCCAAGCAATGTGCTTACAGGCGTTTCAAGTACTTCCGATATGGAAATCAATAGATTAGAATCGGGAACGGACAATCCTTGCTCCCATTTAGAAACGGTTTGCCGCACTACATTTAACTTGATAGCAAGTTCTTGTTGCGAAAGTCCTTTTGATTTTCGGATTGTTTTAATATTTTCGCTTAGCATTAGGGATAACCTCCTTTCTTTTAGTCTTTGTCACAATGAAATTATATGAAGAATTGCCCGTTGCTACAAGCAACGAATTTTAACATTCAAGTATAGCAGCAATTTTTGTTCCATCATTTTATGGAATTGTAATTTTTTATGTCACAAAATAGCAGGTTACCATTTATCAGCATATATATATTCCTTTATAATACATGAACATTAGACACTATCGGTAATAAATCTTTATAAGGCTAGTGTAAATCAACCATTAGATAGATGGTTATGCTTTTTATGTAGAAAATTGTTGAAAAAGATAAATTTATTTTTTAACCTCATCAGTTACGATAGTAGCTATGAGGTTAGGGTGTCAAACACCCGAGTAAGTAGCGTAGCGGATTGCGAGTATCCGCTTAACTTTAAATATAAAAAATTGGTTGGATAAATTAAAATTATGTTAAATATTGTGTTATACTATTTATTAATACTAATAGAAAAAATGTAATATAATTTTGCAAAAGTAAGGGTGAAAATTATATATATTGCATAAAAAAATGTATTTGAAATAGTGAAAAGGGAGAAAAAAATGTAGTTTTATAAAATAGCATTGCATAAGTTAAAAGTACATTTTATAATTATTTTATAAAATTTGTTAAAAAATTATCTAAAATAATAGTTAGATTTTTTTAACACCAAAGGAGGTTGATTTAATTAATGAATCTAAAAAGACTGACAAAAAAAGGGTTGTGTATTTTTTTGTCAATGCTTATGGTTTTTACGTCCATTCAGTTTATGCCTGGAAAGGTCTTTGCGGAAGACACACCAGTGCCAGTGGACGGAACCACAGTTGACACACCTCAGATGGGGGAAACATATTATTTTGATTTTCAAGATAATACAAGTAATATCTGGGACAAAGGAGATGCAGCAGAAGCAGCACAGGGAACTCAGATAAAAACTGGAACAATGGGATTGATGACTGTTGTAAGAACTACAGGGTATCATAGTAAGGACCATGGTATACAAGGGCAGGCAGAATTTGAATTTAAGGTGCCAGGCAATTGTACGATTATGGTTGGAGGCTGTAGTTTTACAGGTCCAAATGATAAGTTTACAGTATCATCAACAACAGGAACATTTGATGTTGCCGAAAAATCAGGTCATACAACAAATTGTTATAATCCAAAAACAACCGATGGAAGCGACCGTATAACATTTACATACACAGGAGAAGCTGGAACTATTAAATTTGTATCACCAGGTTCATATATTCCAAGAATTGAGATTACATCAGAAAAAGAAGATGAAGGTGTAATCAAATATGGGAATGGTCTTAATGTATCTAATCCAGTGATGGGTGGAACCTATTATTTTGATTTTACAGATACGAAAAGTGCTATTTGGGATAAAGATGAAGCAACAGATGCAGTACAGGGAACCATGATGAAAACTGGAACAATGGGATTGATAACCGTAGACCAAACTACAAATTATCATAATGATCATGGTATTGCAGGTGCAGCACAATTTACATTTAAAGTGGCAGGAAATTGTATGATTAAGATTGGTGGCTGTTTCTTTAGCGGTGCTAATGATGAGTTTACTGTTTCTTCATCTACAGGGACATTTGATGTCACACAAAAACCAGCAAAGACACAAAGTTGTTATACGAATGATAAAAGCACTTTTGTGACATTTGTATACACTGGTGAGGCAGGAACTGTAACATTGAAAACGACAGGTGGTTATCTTCCAAGAATTGAAATTGTACATGAAAAAGAGCCTGAACCTTTTGTAGCGCGTCCGATTGAAGTCTGGGATTTTGCTGCAAAGCAAGAAAGTGATACAACACTTTATCATAACAATATCACAGCTGATGAGTGGACGAAGACAGGAGTTGTAAATGCAGATGGAACATTGAATACAGATATAACAAAGACTGTAAAATTTGGTTCATTAACCATGTGTTATGAAAATGGTGATAGATTATATGGTGCAGTTAATGATTTCACATTTAATGATTACAATCAAATATCATACAGCGATGGATATGTTTCAGACGGACTTTGGTATTGTAATGGAAAAGGCGGTAATGCACGTCGCTATGTTACGATTGATAATGTAAGGGCAGGAGATAAAATTATCGCATATCTAGGTTCCCATACAGTAGAGGTAGATGAAGTTCATTTCTTATATAAGGGAGCAGATGGAACACAGGATGATACAGCTTCGATTGGCAATAAAGTTTGCAATCGTTATGAGTTTATCGCAGAGTATGATGGTACTTATCAAATTTATGTTGGTGCTACAACGAATGTAAAGCCAGTTTGGCATAGAATTGTTCAGGTGCCAATCGCAGAAGTGACTGGTACAATTGATACAGCTTCAACGAATATTGCCAATTATGGTGTTAAATTTATTAATGGTTCAACAGGGAAAGAAATCGAGGCAAAAGTGCAAGATGGTGCATTTACTGCTTATCTTACACCAGGATATAGCTATACAGCAGTTCTTACAGGTGTTGTAGGCTATGGATTTACAGATGATACAAAAAACGTTACAGTAAAAGACAGCAGCGTTTTAAGCGGTATGTCTGGCGTAGTGTTGACTGTGGAAGAAAAAGATGTGGCACAGTTAAGCGGAAAAGTAGTAGGATTTGAAAGTGGATATGATTTATCCAATGTTAAGATTGTTTTAGAAGCTGCACCAGATTCGCAGAAGGAAAATATTTCGTTCCAGATAAATGATGATAATACATATAGTGTATATGTGGAAACAGGTGTAGATTATACCATTACTATAACAGGTGCAAACGATTATGATGTAACAGGTGACAATGTAATCAACTTAACAGCAAATCAAACAAAAGATATTACTGTTGCAAAAAAGACTGTCTATACAGTATCTGGAGATTTTATTGGATTGAAAGATGGCGATTCGGTTACTTCACTTACATTTGTCAATATGGATGATAAATATGAGTATTCTGCTGCAATTACAGGAAATTCATATTCAATATCATTGAGAAACGGCACATATGAGGTAAAGGCAGAGGCAAGCGGATATGATACACTTTCTCATGTAATCGTAAAAGATAAGGATGTTCCAAGAGATTTGTTATTTACAACAAATAGTTCTGTAACATTGCCGCTTGTAAAAGACATCTATGTTGGCTGTCCAGAACAAGCCAATAATTACGATACAGTAAGAGCAGCCGTTGCAGCTTGTAAGGCTATGAAACCAGCTAGTGAAGCAGATAGAATTACTGTGCATATTGCACCAGGCGTTTACAGAGAACAGGTTATTATAGATACACCTTACATTTCATTTGTTAATACCAATCCAGAAGAAGAAGTATTGCTTACATGGTATTATGGTATTGGATATGTGTATTATAGTATTGGTTCAGATGGATATTATTCAGAGGCGGCAGCCTTTGATAAATATGAAAAAAATACTGCACAAAAGTGGGGGGCAGCAACTTATATTAAAGGAAGCGCAACAGCATTCCGTGCAGAAAATATAACATTTGAAGCATCGTTTAACAAGTATCTTACAGAAGAAGAAGTTGCAGATGGTGTAGAGCCAGGTGGAAGAGACATAAAGAATTATGATAGAACAGCACCAAATGCAGATGTAACTTCGCGTAATGCTACTGAACGAGCAGCAGCGCTTGCGGTTGAGGGCAATCATTCTGAGTTTTATAACTGTAAGATAGTCAGCAGCCAGGATACACTTTTTACAGGTAATGATAGTACGAGTTACTTTAAAAATTGCTTTATTGATGGCAATACCGATTATATTTTTGGTGGCGGAGATTTTATATTTGATGCCTGTGAATTAAGTTTTTATGGATATAGTGATACAGAGGCAAGCGGATATATTACAGCAGCAACAGAGGCAATTAATTCAGGATATGTTTTTAGAAATTGTTTGATTAGTGCAAACAGTAACTTAAAAAAGACACCAGGATATTTAGGAAGACCATGGGGTCAACATGCAACAGTGGCATATATCAATACAAAGTTAGAATCAAGCACTGTACTTACACCAGTTGGTTGGAATGAAATGAGTGTTAAACCAGAATTGGCAAATTATAAAGAATTTAACACAACCATACTTGGCGGTGAAAAGGCAGATACATCAAAGAGAACTTCAGGAACGGTTCAAACTTCAAATCCATTTGCAGATATTGAAGCAGTATTTGCAGGCTGGACACCAGTGTATTATACAAAAGAAAGCAGTACGGTAGCATTAGAAGAGGCTCTTGCAATTGAAGGAGAGGCTAAGTCTGGGGAAACATTGGAAGCTGTATTTTCATTGGGTGATAATGAAGGTGCAAATGTTTCAACAATTCAATGGTATAGAGTGACAGAGGACGGACAGGAGACACTTGTAAAAACCTCTCTAGCTTATCTTGACCGCACTTATACAATATCCGCAGATGACAAAGAATGTTATATTAAAGCGGTTGTAACTCCAGAAACAATTGGGGGAACATTAGGAACAGCAGTAGACTGTACAACGGAAAGTAGAGTTGATGTCATTGAAAAAGCAGATTATACAGAAGTAGATGCGGCAATAGCGGAAGCAGAGAAGTTAAATGCTGAAGATTATGTAGACTTTAGCAAGGTAACAGAAGCTATAGAAGCAGTAGTAAGAGACTTGCCAAAGACAGAACAAAGCAGAGTTGATGCAATGGCACAGGCAATTTTGGATGCGATAGCAGCATTGGAAGAAAAGCCAGCAGTCGTTGAAAAGGCAGATTATACAGAAGTAGATGCGGCAATAGCGGAAGCAGAGAAGTTAAATGCTGAAGATTATGTAGACTTTAGCAAGGTAACAGAAGCTATAGAAGCAGTAGTAAGAGACTTGCCAAAGACAGAACAAAGCAGAGTTGATGCAATGGCACAGGCAATTTTGGATGCGATAACAGCATTGGAAGAAAAGCCAGTAGTCGTTGAAAAGGCAGATTATACAGAAGTAGATAAAGCAATAGCGGAAGCAGAGAAGTTAAATGCCGAAGATTATGTAAACTTTAGCAAAGTAACAGAGGCTATTAATGCAGTAGTAAGAGATTTGCCAAAGACAGAGCAAAGCAGAGTTGATGCAATGGCAAAAGCGATTACGGATGCGATAGCAGCATTAGATAAAAAGCCAGCTTCTATCAAGATTGGTGATGTAGATGGAGATGGAGATAGAGATGCAACCGATGCTATACTTTTAAGAAAATATTTAGCAGGTATGAAGAACTTAGATGTAACAATTAATGAGAAAGCATGTGATGTAAATGGAGATGGAGTTATCGATGTTCGTGATGCCATTCTTCTTTTGAAACATTTAGCTCAATTGATTGATATTGATGTTCTTTTTGGTCAAAAGCAAGGTGATTTTATCAAAAAAGAAGAAATAAGCTTATAAGATTAAATTATTTCTACCTTTAGTGGGAATATCTTTCTGAAAAGGGAGAATTTTTATAAGGCTTAGGGGATGCATATATATGCATCCCCTATTTTTATCGTAGTAATCCATAAGCTCTCTGCAATATGGATATGCAAATATTCTATAGTATTTATGCCAAAATTTATAAATATTGATAAAAATTATCATCAGTAAGAATTTACATATGTTCAGTAAAGGTGTAAAATTTTATTATTGAAAAAATAAGGAGATAATAATGATGATAGCGGATTATAAAAATAGAGGAATTACCCTTTTAAAGAAGGGACAGAAGGGAATAATTCATGCTATATTTAGCCGTTTTGGATTGATTTTTTTGTTATTGATTATACAAGTTCTTATTCTTTTTAGCATTTTTCAATGGTTTGAGGAATTTATACCGCATATTTTTGGTGGAACGATGCTGTTTACTGCTGTGATGGTTATTTATCTTTTAAATAGTCCAATTAATCCTACAGCAAAAATTACATGGCTTATTGTGGTGATGCTGTTGCCAGTATTTGGTGTATTTTTATTTTTGTATACACAAAGTGATATTGGACATAGAGTTTTGAAAAAACGTATTAATCAAATTATTACGGATACAAAAAAATATATATGTCAATCCAATGATGTAATGGAACATTTAAAAAAGGAATGTTCAAGTGTAGCAGCCTTAGCACATTATATAAATAAAAGAGGCTGTCATTCTGTATTTGAAAATACATCTGTTACTTATTTTCCTTTGGGCGAGAATAAGTTTGATGAAATGTTAAGACAGCTTGAAGAAGCAAAACATTTTATTTTTATGGAATATTTTATTGTAAGCGAAGGGCTTATGTGGGGGAAAGTATTAGAGATACTTGCAAAAAAAGCTGCACAAGGCGTAGATGTCCGTATAATGTATGATGGAACCTGTGAATTTGCGCTGCTGCCGCGTGATTATCCAAAACGTTTGAAAGCTTTGGGGATTCGGTGTAAGGTATTTGCACCAGTGTCGCCTTTTGTTTCTACGTGCTATAACTATAGAGACCACCGAAAGATTTTAGTGATTGATGGACATACGGCTTTTAATGGAGGTGTGAATTTAGCAGATGAGTATATTAATGAGAAAGTAAAGTTTGGGCATTGGAAAGATACGGCTGTTATGTTAAAAGGTGATGCAGTCAAAAGTTTTACCTTAATGTTTTTGCAGATGTGGGGGATTGATGAACGACAAGAGAAGTATGCACATTTTTTAGCGTATTCATCGTTACCTGTAAAAGAGGCGGCAGGATATGTTATTCCTTATGGGGATTGTCCATTGAATAATGATAAGTTGGGAGAGCGAGTATATATGGATATTTTAAATCGCTCGGTGTCTTATGTGCATATTATGACGCCCTATCTTATTTTAGATGGAGAGATGGAAACAGCGATTAAATTTGCCGCTGAGAGAGGCGTGGAAGTTGTATTATTGTTGCCGGGCATACCAGATAAGGCGATACCATATGCGTTGGCAAAGACACATTATGCTTCTTTGCTCAAATCAGGTGTGAAAATATATGAATATACGCCTGGATTTGTCCATGCAAAAGTATTTGTCAGTGATTCCACAGAGGCAGTTGTTGGGACAATTAATCTGGATTATCGCAGTTTGTATCATCATTTTGAATGTGCTACGTATTTATACCATGTGGATTGTATTGAAGAAATTGAAGCAGATTTTCAGTATACGCTTACAAAATGCAGACGTATTACAATGGAAACGGCACGAAAAGAAAAGTGGACAGTAAAATTAACAGGTTGTCTTATGAAAGTGATTGCTCCATTGTTATAAGAAATGAAATTTTATAGTTTTACAGTGATTGTTTCAGTATTTATTGAGATACTGGCTAAAAAACATTTGCTTAAAAATTTATGGCAATACTTTATAAAGTATGCTATAATATTTCCAAAATTTTGTAGAATTGAGGTTATAGCAGGAAAAATAATGTAAAACATGTATTTTTCACAAGCAAATAAATTTGCTGCCTATTTGTGCTGAAGCGTCATAAATAAGGGGTATGCAACAATAGAAATGGTCTTTGCAACGGTTTTAGCAGTTTTTTCTATTGTATCAGTTCTGCAATACGCTTCGGAATGGAGGATTTTTATGCGTAAAAAGATGGTTGCAGGAAATTGGAAGATGAATATGACACCAAGTCAGGCTGTTGAGTTGGCAGGTGAATTAAAGAATACAGCAGTAAATGATACAGTTGATGTAGTATTTTGTGTGCCAGCAATTGATATTGTTCCAGTTGTAAATGAAGTGAAAAAAACTGCAGTAAAGGTTGGAGCCGAAAATATGTATTATGAGGAAAAAGGCGCCTATACAGGTGAGATTGCTCCTGATATGTTAGTTGATGCAGGTGTTGAGTACGTTATTATTGGACACTCTGAACGAAGAGAATATTTTAAAGAGTCTGATGAGATGATTAATAAAAAAGTTAAAAAGGCATTAGAGCATCAGCTTGTACCAATTCTTTGCTGCGGAGAGAGCCTTGCACAGCGTGAGGAAGGCATTACGCTTACCTTTATAAAAGGGCAAATTGAGGCTGCGTTTGCTGATATCAGCGCAGAAGATGCCGTTAAGGTTGTTATAGCTTATGAGCCAATATGGGCTATTGGAACAGGCAAAGTTGCTACATCTGAACAGGCACAAGAAGTCTGCAAAGCTATTCGAGAAAATATCAGGTCAATCTATGGAGATGCGGCAGCAGATGTTATTCGTATTCTTTATGGCGGCAGTGTCAATGCTCAAAATGCGGCTGAATTGTTTGCGCAGGAAGATATTGATGGCGGTCTTGTTGGAGGAGCCAGCTTAAAGCCAGAATTTGCAAATATTGTAAATTATAAATAATTACATTTTTTTAAAGATGTGTTATATTAATAGTGTCTGTAATGAAAATACAGATAAAAAACAAGATTTGTGTTGGTGTGTTGATTGTCACAAACTTGTAAAAATTTTTGTGTAATAAAGCAACACGAAAGTGAGGAAAATAATGAATATGAGAAAGAAACCAGTTGTTTTGATGATTTTAGATGGATATGGTCTTAACGATAAAACGAAGGGAAATGGTATTGCATTGGCAAATACGCCTGTTATGGATAAAGTAATGTCAACATATCCTTGTGTAAAAGGATATGCCAGTGGTTTATCCGTAGGTCTTCCTGACGGACAGATGGGCAATTCTGAAGTTGGACATTTGAATATGGGTGCAGGAAGAATTGTATATCAGGAACTTACAAGAATCACAAAGTCGATACAAGATGGTGATTTTTTTGAAAATAAAGAATTGCTTGCAGCCGTAGAAAATTGCAAAAAGAATCATTCAGACCTCCATTTATATGGATTGTTGTCAGATGGCGGCGTTCACAGCTACATTACGCATTTGTATGCACTGCTTGAACTGGCAAAAAAGAGTGGTCTTGAAAATGTGTATGTTCACTGTTTTATGGATGGAAGAGATACGGCTACAGACGGCGGTAAAGACTATATTGCTGCCTTGTATGACAAGATGAACGAAATCGGCGTAGGCAAGATTGCATCGGTTATGGGGCGTTATTATGCAATGGATAGAGATAATCGATGGGACCGTATTGAAGTTGCTTATAAAGCACTTACAGAGGGGGTAGGAAAAACTGCTCCTTGTGCAAACTGTGCAATTAAAAATTCATATGAAGAAGGAAAGACAGATGAGTTTGTTGTTCCTACAGTAATATGTGAGGATGGCAAGCCATTGGCAACGATTAAAGATGGCGATTCGGTTATCTGCTTTAATTTTAGACCTGATAGAGCAAGAGAGATTACAAGATGTTTTTGTGATGATGAATTTACAGGTTTTGAGCGAGGCGCTAGAAAGAATGTCTATTATGTATGTTTTACGGACTATGATGTAACGATAGGCAATAAAGAAGTTGCATTTAAGAAGGAACAGATAACCAATACATTTGGTGAGTTTCTTGCTGCTAATAATCTTACACAGGCAAGAATTGCTGAGACAGAAAAGTATGCTCATGTAACCTTTTTCTTTAATGGAGGTGTAGAAGAGCCAAATAAAGGTGAAAATAGAATCCTTGTAAAGTCGCCAAAGGTGGCAACATATGATTTGCAGCCTGAAATGAGTGCAGAAGGAGTATGCGATAATCTTGTTGAGGCAATACATTCTGATAAGTATGATGTGATTGTTATTAATTTTGCCAACCCAGATATGGTTGGACATACAGGTGTTCAAGATGCGGTTATCAAAGCGATTGAAACAGTTGACAAGTGTGTTGGCAGAGCGGTTGATGCAATCAAAGAAGTGGATGGCGTGATGTTTATCTGTGCTGACCATGGCAATGCGGAACAGCTTGTTGATGAGGCAGGTGAGCCATTTACAGCACACACAACAAATCCAGTGCCATTTATATTGGTTAATTATGATACAAGCTATACCCTCAAAGAGGGAGGACGTCTATGTGATATTGTTCCAACGCTCATTGATATAATGGGTATGGAAAAACCAGCAGAAATGACAGGAGAATCATTGCTAATTAAAAAATAAAAAAGAATAAATTTAGGTGAAATGTAAGATTTTTACAATCCAATTTCCAAAAATTTAAATTTTACTTGATATAATGAAGTACCTGTGTTAGAATAAATCCATTGTGTTATTATTCGGCAGGTAGGAGGTGTATAAGATATGTTTGGTATGTCTGTTGCAGATACAATTAGAGTTCTTCTTATGGGTGTTTTTATATTAGTTTGTATATTTATTGCGGTTTTAGTTCTTATGCAGGAGAGCAAGCAGAATGGTCTTCCAGGTGCAATAAGCGGCGCTGCTGATACTTATTGGGGAAAAAATAAAGGTCGTTCAATGGAAGGTAAGTTAGTTCTGTTTACAAAGATATTAGTTGTAGCGTTCTTTGTTATTGCGGCTGTTTTAAATATCAATTTTTAGAAATGTTTTTTACGCTCTTAAGTGTTTGCTTAAGAGCGTATTTTGTATTATAAGAGATGGCAGTTTATAAGTAAGGGGTGAAATTTTAGTGAAAGAATATGATAAGTCAGAAAGTAAATTTAATGAAAGAAAAGCGATGATTGCAGATATGATATTGAACAATAATATGTATGTTCCAATGAAGGCAAAAGAAATCGCTAGTCTTTTGCAGGTACCGCGCGATGAAAGACATGTATTGCAGGAAGTGTTGGATGCACTGGTCAAAGAAGGAACGATTGACATTTCAAAAAAAGGAAAATATAAAAAGCCTGATAAAAATAGAGTGGTTGGTGTCTATGAAAGCACAAGGAAAGGTTTTGGCTTTGTAAGGGTTGAAGGCAGGGAAAATGATATATTTATCAGTTCAGAAAATACGAATCATGCGTTTTATATGGACAAGGTTTTAGTTGCTATTATTGAGGAAGAAGCACCAGGCAGAAAAGCCGAAGGCAAAATTATTGATATTATCGAACATCAGGTGACAACCGTTGTTGGAACATATCAGCAGAATGGAAATTATGGTTTTGTGATACCAGACAATGCAAAGATATTGTATGATATTTTTATTCCGCAGGGAAAGTCGCTTCACGCTGTAAATGGACATAAAGTTGTTGCATTGATATGTGATTATAGCAAAGGACAAAAAAATCCAGAAGGTGTTGTAACAGAAATTATTGGACATATCAATGACCCTGGAACGGATATTATGTCTATTGTAAAAAGTTATGATTTGCCTGTTGAGTTTCCAGAAACTGTTATGAAAAGTCTTTACAATGTGCCTAATGAAGTTGATGTAAAAGATTGTTCCGATAGAATGGATATAAGAAACTGGCAGATGGTTACGATTGATGGCGAGGATGCAAAGGATTTAGATGATGCCATAACACTGACAAAAGAAGATGGTATCTATCATCTTGGCGTGCATATTGCAGATGTAAGTCATTATGTTACAGAATACAGCGAGTTGGACAAAGAGGCATATAAACGTGGTACAAGCGTATATTTGGTGGACAGGGTGATTCCTATGCTTCCGCATAAGCTTTCTAATGGCATATGTTCACTTAATCAAGGCTGTGACCGTTTGGCTCTTAGCTGTTTGATGGATATTGATGGAAAGGGAAATGTCATTTCTCATAAGATATGTGAAACCATTGTCAATGTTGACCGTCGTATGAGTTATACAGATGTAAAAAAGATATTGTGTGATGAAGATAGCGAGGTAACACAGCGATATATAGAATTGGTTGAACTGTTTAAGAGAATGGAAGAACTGGCGACGATTTTAAGGCAAAAGCGTTATAGCAGAGGTTCTATTGATTTTGATTTTCCAGAAACAAAGATTTTAGTTGATGAACAAGGTAAACCGTTAGAAGTAAAGGCATATGACCGAAATGTCGCTACGCGAATTATTGAAGATTTTATGCTGATTGCCAATGAGACTGTGGCAGAGGAATATTTTTGGCTGGAATTGCCGTTTTTATATCGAAGCCATGATAATCCAGACCCAGAAAAAATAAGAAAATTAGGGGCGTTTATCAACAATTTTGGATATTCTATCAAGATTGGCGATGAGATACACCCAAAAGAACTTCAAAAACTTTTGGGAAAAATTGAAGGTTCTGATGAAGAAAATATGATTGCTAGATTGACACTGCGTTCGATGAAAAGAGCAAATTATACGACAGAATGTGTCGGTCATTTTGGGCTTGCCGCTAAATATTATTGTCATTTTACTTCACCGATACGAAGATATCCCGATTTACAGATTCATCGCATTATTAAAGAAAATTTACATGGCGGCATCAAAGAAAAAAGGCAAAAACATTATGAAGAGCTGCTTTCTGAGGTTGCAAAGCATACAAGTGCTATGGAGCGAAGGGCAGATGATGCAGAAAGAGACACCGATAAATTAAAGATGGTTCAATATATGGAGCAATATATTGGGGAAGATTTTGAAGGTGTTATATCAGGAATTACGGAATGGGGAATTTATGTAGTACTGCCAAATACAATAGAAGGTATGATTAATGTAAATTCGCTTAAAGATGGATTTTATGATTATGACGCGTATCATTATGAATTGTTTAATAGAATAACTGGTAGAACGTTTAAATTGGGGCAAAAAATTACAGTGACTGTGAACAATACAGATAGAATCCTTAGAACAATTGATTTTGTGCTTAGTGAATAAAATAAAAGAAATGTGGAGAATGATTGTGAAAGAAAGTAATTGTAACAAATTAATCTGCTCAAATAAAAAGGCGTATTATGATTATTTTATTGAAGAAAAGTATGAGGCAGGTCTTGTACTGCATGGAACGGAAGTGAAGTCATTAAGACTTGGGAAATGTTCGATAAAAGAATCCTATATACAGATAAATCGCAAGGAAATATTTGTTATTAATATGAATATAACGCCTTATGAAAAAGGGAATATTTTTAATAAAGACCCATTAAGACCTAAAAAACTGCTGTTGCACAAAGGGCAGATTCAAAAATTAGAAGAGCAGACACAACAAAAAGGATATACCATTGTTCCATTGCAGGTGTATCTAAAAAATGGAAAAGTAAAGATGGAGATTGGGTTGGCAAGAGGTAAAAAGAATTATGATAAGAGAGCTTCCATTGCAAAGAAAGACCAGCAGCGAGAAGCAATGAAGGATTTTAAGATAAGAAATTTAGGTTAATGGATATTATTTAGTTCTATTTTATAAGGATTTCGCGCTATTTTTGTTTTTCTGTATAAGAAAGTGCCGATATAAATAAAAGCTGATATTTTATCGTTTGTTGTAAAGGACTGACCTTTGCAGCAGTTGGCATAGTTTATTTAATATATAAGTAAAACAAAAATGGAGGTTTTTATGAGTTCAATTAATTTTGTAAATGCAGCATACCAAAGATACACACAAGTTGCCAGCGCAAAGACAACGGTGGATAGCACAAAGTCATTTAGCGCGGCTAAGACAAATGCAGCGAATTGTAAGAATAGTATGGTAAATCATGAAGAAAGTGCAGTAACTCAATACAAAAAAAGACATCCCGATTCAAAACATATTGTAGACAGTCAAGTCAATGCGGGAAAAGCTGTTTTGGAGAGAAATGGAGTAAGTGACGTTTCAAGAGAAGATATGACAATGGAAGAGTATAAACAGTTTATTACGAATTTAATGAACAGTATTCCGTTTGATGCAACGCAGAGCAATAATATTGAAGTTTGGTCGATTTCAGAAGAAGGCTGGGAACAGATGAAAAAGGATTCCGACTATGAAGCGTGGGTATTAGGCTACACATCACAAAATAGAGCAGTTCGCAATCCATTTGCCGGACTGATGGGCAATGTGGGGAGTTTTTGTACAGAAAAGTTTGGCGCATCCATTGATGAACATATAGGACAGGGCGTGCCAATGACTACCAATACTAATTCTTCTGCGAAGGATAAAAATAAAAAGTCATGGTGGCAGGAACGCAATGAACGATATGAAGAGATGGTTGAAGAATTGACAAAAGCAATACAGTTACGACATCAGTTTTTAAGGTCAAAGATAATGGAACAATATGAGCAAGAGCAAGGGTTGGGAGCTTTTCAAATAACCAATCCAATCAGTATTGATAATTTGCAGTGGAAAACGTCAAAAGCGTTACAAAGTTATAATTTTTTATAAAAAATTATATTGTTAATTTTTGTTAATTAAATTGAATGAATCTCCCCTATTTTTAGTATAATAAATGGTATACTTAAGATAGGGGGATTTTTAATTGCAGCAGTAATTTTGTCCAATGCTTCATGCTGCAAAGGTTGTAAGAAATGTAGGTATGATTCCTATTTTTACTGAGAAATAATGATTTTAAAAATGCAGTAATAATTAATGATTGGCGATTTTGTATAGCAGAAAGCTAGGGGTATTAGACTTGATTTTATTGTGATTCTATTTTATAATAAACTCCATATGGAATTGAACAAATAAGGAGGCTGTTTATGGAAAAATGTATTTTAGTAGTGGATGACGATGCACTGAATTTAAAAAGGACAAAGATTATTTTACAAAAACATTATGATATGCTTTTTGCAGAGTCAGGAAAAGAAGCTCTTGAGATACTGAAAAGTGAAAAAATAGATATGGTTCTTCTTGATATTGCAATGCCAGATATGAATGGAATTGAAGCTTTTGAGCATATGAAGGAAGAGGGAATTGACATTCCTGTGATTTTTTTGACGGCATCAGGAGATGAGGATGATGTTTTAAGTGCGCTTAGTCTAGGAGCAGTTAATTATTTAAAAAAACCGTTCATACCACAAGAATTACTAAAACGAGTTGCAAAGGGGTTTGAGAAGAAATGAGAACAGAAGAGCAGACAAGTATGCATCTGCTTTTAGCAAGCATTGTCACTGTGTTTGGCATGATGCTGATTTTAACTACGATAGCTATGTCATGGGAGCTGTGGATGGTTCCGATTATTGTGATTGGAAGTTCTATCGTGTGGATTCTTCATATAGGAAGAGCGGGTTCAAATGTATTTTATGAGAATTTGTGTATTGGGTTGCTGATGATTGGATTTTTTTTCTTTGGGGTGCATAGTGTCGTTCTTTTTGATATATCTGGTGTAGCTTGTATGACAATTCTTGTTTTTTCGATGTTTGACAGAAAAAAGTTATTGTATATGATAATCGCTTTATATATGATGATAGTATTATATCATTTTATGTTTCTGCATACCATCTCTTATGATATGGGATTTCGGAATATGGTGCGTCTGGCAATTGGATTTATGGTAGTGTTAGGTGCAGCAGCCATTGCAAGGTATCGAATTAACAGGAGAAATGCAGCAAGGAAACGCTACAAGAATACACTAGAGCAATTGGAAGTAGCAGGGCAGCAGAATGCAGAGTTTATGTCAAATGTATCCCATGAACTTCGTACTCCGATTAATATGGTTATTGGAATCAGCGAAGTTATATTAGAAAAGAATATTTCGCCAGATATCAGGGAAGACATACAGTCGATACAGATGGCGGGTAAACGTTTGTCCAGTCAGATTAACAATATTCTTGATTATACAGAGATTGTGGAAGGTACATTGACTTCTGCAAAGGAAGCGTACATGATTACGTCTTTGCTCAATGATGTTATTACAACGACTGCTATGCAAAACAGCAGACATCAGTTGGAAATAGTGTTTGACATGAATCCGCAGATACCATCTGTGCTTATTGGAGATGCGGAAAAAATTTCTCATGTATTAAAAATTTTGTTGGAAAATTCCATTAAGTTTACAGAAGAGGGTGGCATTGACATCTGTATTGAATATCGCAAGGAAAATTATGGAATCAATTTGATTATAGATATTTATGATACTGGAATTGGTATGACCGATTCTCAGATTACACAGATGTGTGATGATTTTTATCAGGTAGAATCTGGAAGCAGTCGTTTTGTTGGAGGGCTTGGACTTGGACTTCCGATTGCCAAAGGTCTGCTTCATGCTATGGGAGGATTCATTCATTTTGCCAGCAAAGATCATGAGGGCTTACAGACACATATTGTCATTCCGCAGGGAGTCGAAAATTATATGCCTAGCATGAGTATTTCCAATGTAGACCAGATTTGTGTTGCATGTTATTTTAGGACAGAAAAATATAGCTGTGATGAGGTTCGCAGATATTATGATAAAATGATTTTACATATGGTAGAGGGGCTTGGTATTGAGGGATATCAGGCTCATAATTTTGACGGATTGCTTAAATTGCAGAAAAGCCATAACATTACACATATATTTATTGCACAGACTGAATATGAGGAGAATAGTGCTTATTATGAAGGTTTATCTGACGATATTCAGGTCGTAGTGATTGCAGAAAAAGAATTTTCTTTAAGCAGAAGCAGCAGACTGCTTGTAATCCGCAAGCCATTTTTTGCCCTTTCAGTTGTGAATTTATTAAATGGCGAAGTAAAAGAAAATGGGTTTGAGGAGGCACAAGTCGCAGGTCGTAGACCATTTTCTTGTGTTGGAGCCCATGTTTTGGTCGTTGATGATGAAGAAATGAATCTCGTAGTGGCAAAAGGTGTTTTGGGCAGCTATGGGATACAAGTGGATACATGCCTTAGCGGAAGAGAGGCAGTGGAACAATGCAGAAGTGTTTCTTATGATATTGTTTTTTTGGATCATATGATGCCAGGTTTTGATGGTGTGGCGACATTGAGACGCCTTCGAGAAATTGATAATGGAATATATCACGAACTGCCTGTGATTGCTTTGACTGCAAATACCATCAGTGGAGCAAGAGAGATGTTTCGTAATGAAGGTTTTACAGAATTTATACCAAAACCAATTGAGAGAGCTGTATTAGAGAGAGTATTGCGTAAGGTGCTTCCAGCTCAATATATCCAGTATACATCTACTTTCACATCGGCATCTAAAAATCTGAGTTCGGTGGATTCTGAAAAAACACAAGAAATGGAAACGGTATCCAAAGAGACAGCACCTGTACCACAAGAAACAGAGCCTTCAAATGTTACGCCTCTGTCCTTAGAAGGTCTTGTACAAGTTGGAATCAATGTAAAAATGGGGTTGGATTACTGTGCTGGTGATGAAGAGTTTTATTTGGAAATGCTGCAAATGTTTGCTTCACAATATGAGGAAAAAAGAACAGAGATTGCCACCTTATATGAATCCTCTGACTGGGCAAACTATGCAATTAAAGTCCATGCGTTAAAAAGCACATCACTGACAATTGGTGCCGAACAGCTTTCTGATTGTGCAAAAACGCTTGAACAGGCTGGAAAAAAAGAAGATGTGGAATATATCCAAAAAAATCATGCTGCACTGCTTGATTTGTATGAAAAGGTTTATAAGAGCATTGATAAAATATAAATTTTTGTTATTTTTTGAGAAAGTCTATATTTTGAAAGGAGGATATACGGCGTGTTAAGTAAATGGCTAGAACTAATCTTTGACCATAAGATCAGTCTGCGGGAACGTATGTTTCGCGTAGTTACGGGCATATGTATGGTCGCATTGATATTTATTCTGCCTATGGGCAGGAATCTTATAAATATGTTGCTTTTAGCAGCAAGCCTTATTGGTATGATAGTTATTGTAAGATTTAGCATTCAAAAAAAATGTATTAATAAAGGAGCTACATATATTACAGTGTTGCTTCTTTTGCTTTTTATGTTCAGTTTTTTTTCTGCAGGTGGATTTTACAGCGGAGTACCTGAATGGTTTGTGCTTTGTTTTGTTTATATCAGCATTATTCTGGAAGGAAGACGCAAGATTGTATTTTTCTTGTTTTGTACAGTAGAGACGTTATTGTGTTATTATATTGCTTTTTATTTTCCGCAGTATGTTTCTCAAAATACACAAGAACATTCTTTTTTTGATTCCGCAATTTCTGTGATTATGGTAGGATTGTTCACAAGTATTTTGCTTTTGTTTTTAAACAGGCTCTATGAGGAGGAAAACAAGATTTCCAAACAGCAAAAAAAGGAAATTGAAGAATTAAATAAGGCAGAAAATCATTTTTTTTCTAGTATGAGCCATGAAATCCGCACACCTATAAATACGATTATTGGGTTGAATGAAATTATTTTAAGAGAAAATATTTCACAGGATGTTGCTGAGAATGCAAGAAGTATTCAAAGTGCCAGTAAAATGCTGCTTACGCTGATTAATGATATTTTGGATTTGTCTAAGATAAAATCAGGAAAAATGGATATTGTGAATGTATCTTATGAGACAGGAGCTCTTTTTTCGGAAATTGTCAATATGATTTGGATTAAGGCAAAGCAAAAAGGATTGGAATTTCGGCTGCATATAGATTCTTCTATGCCAAGTATGCTTTGTGGTGACGAGGTTCGTATTAAGCAGGTTTTGATTAATTTGTTGAACAATGCCATGAAATATACAAGTGAGGGTTCTGTTACACTTTCTGTTCGATGTGAGCGTCTGGCTTTGAATAGGGTGCGTGTCTGGTATTCTGTTGAAGATACTGGACTGGGAGTAAAAAAAGAAAATATACCTTATCTTTTTAATGCGTTTAAGAGAGTAGACCAAGAAAAGAATCGCCATATTGAAGGAACAGGGCTTGGACTTAGCATTGTCCGTCAGCTTGTTGAGTTGATGGGAGGCGAGATTAACGTCAATAGTGTTTATACAAAAGGTTCTACGTTTATTGTTATGCTTGACCAAGATGTTGTTGATAGCAAAGAATTGGGAGAATTTACGCTGTCTTCTCATATAAAGACACATAATGGAGAGCAATATAAGCAAAGTTTTGAGGCGCCAGAAGCTCATATACTTGTGGTGGATGATAATGATATGAATTTGATGGTGGTGCGCAAACTGCTTTCAGAGACAAAAATTCAAATAGATACTGCATCAAGCGGGGCAGAATGCCTAAAATTGACACAGATTCAGCATTATGATGCCATCTTAATGGATCATTTGATGCCAAAGATAGATGGGGTTGAGTGTCTTCATATGCTGCGTGGGCAGCCCGGAGGATTATGTCAGGATACGCCTGTAATTGCATTGACTGCCAATGCAGGAAGTGATAATCAGCTTCTTTATCGAAAAGAAGGATTTAGCGGCTACTTGGCAAAACCTGTCAGTGGTGTTTTGCTAGAGGCAGCTGTTTTAAGCATCCTGCCGAAAGAATTGGTAGAACTGAGCGAGGAAACTGCTCAGGCTGAGATTGGAAAAGATGTTTTAATCTTTGAAAAAACTCAAAGGCGTTCTCTTATAGTGACAACAGACAGTGTATGTGATTTGCCAGAATCTTTAAAAAAGGAATTTGGTATTTCGGTATGTCCTTATTATGTTTGTACAGAAGAAGGTCGATTTTTGGACGAATTAGAGCTTAGAGCAGATGAATTGTTAGAACATATTGTTATTGGAAAAAGCGGATTTTCTCAAGCTCCTAATATAGAGGATTATGAAAGATTTTTTGCAGAGAAGCTAACAGAGGCTCAAAATGTAATACATATTACGATGGCAAAACATGTCAGTCAAGGATATAATAATGCGTGTGAGGCAGCAAAATCTTTTGAAAATGTTACAGTGGTAGATTCAGGACATTTGTCTAGCAGCATGGGACTGATTGTTTTATATGCTGCTTCTATGGTAGAAAATCATGTTTCAAAGGAAGAAATCTTAAAAGCAATAAAGAAATTAAGTCGTTATATTTCGTCTGCTTTTATTATTGATAGCACACATATGATGTGTCATGCAGGAAGGATATCAAAAAGAATACAAATTCTTTGTGATACATTATTGTTGCATCCGGTTATTGTACTGCGAAAGAGTAAGATTGTTGTTGGCAGTATGGAGATGGGGGACTTTCCACATGTCGCAAAACGCTATGTTCGGAAGCTGTTTATGAATGCAAGAAATATTGACCGGCGAATTTTATTTATTACATATGCTGGAATAGATAAAGAAAAATTGCAATATCTTCAAGACCTTGTACATCAATATTGTCCTTTTGAACGAGTTTATCTGCAGAAAGCTTCTTCTGCAATTGCTAGTAATTGTGGTCCAGGTTCGTTTGGATTATTATTTATGAAAAAGAATGATTTAGAGATTTCTTTTTCAGAGGCTTCAAGAGATGTTATAAAAAACAATTTATAGATGCAAGACATTTTGCAAGGATATAAGAAGTAAATCATTTAAAGCAGTTGTTAGGAAATATATATTTGTATTCTTAATAACTGCTTTTGTTTTCTTTATTTTTGGATTTGTGTACTTTATCTTCTGTTCACTGCGTTGTCTTGTTCAAGTTCCTTTAATCTTTATTTTATTATGCTATTTTTATCTGGTGCGATAATGCCAGATATGCTGTTTCCTGATACAATAAAAAGAGTATCTGGCTTTTTGCCAATGATGTATGCAGTTGATTTAATGCGGGAGTTTTTGCTGGGGATAGTCTTAGTTTACATGGAAAATAATTACTTTATTGAATCTGTAAAAATAATTTTGTATAATAACATAGCATTTAACAATCTCAATAACATATAATAATTACTTTAATTTGATAATATTATTTATGTATTCGATTCTTTATGAATATTAAGAGATATATAAATTATTAAATATGCTTTTTCTTATTTAAAAATTAATATTTTAATTTAAGTGATTGTACCAAGAAAAAATATAAAAATCAAGAATATATTTGTAGGAATAATACAAAACTATATTTTAAGTGAAAGACTTGGAAAAAGTATATTTTATCGAGTATATTATGTATGCTTAATACATTGTTATTAAGTATGTATTGTCGCTTATATTCATAGTTTTACGTATAGCAATATTGTGTCAAGATTGCTTGATATAATATTGCTTTTGCTTAAAAATTGCATAGAAAGGGAGGGTATCATGTTTAAATATGTAAGTAACAGTCAAATTAAAAAAGAATTTAAAAAAGCAGTAATTGACCATGATACAACTATGGTAGCAATTGCGGAAAAATGTGGAATCAATAGGCAGCAGCTTAACAATCGTTTTAATAATAACAGATTAGCTTTGTCTGATTTGTCAAAATGGTGCGATGCTATGGATTGTGATTTGGTAATTGATTTTAAGCCAAGAGAGTAGATTCATCCATCATTGTAAAGCATTTTTAAATGAATGGTATTTTTTATTTGTTTAAAGATAGCATTAAATAGCAGTTGTCAAAAAATTTCTTGGTTTAAGTAAATTCCAAATTGGAAGAGAATAGAATTAAAATATTAATATTGCTGACATTCAAATATAAAAATTTGGGTGTCAGCAGTTGTTTATTATTAGAAATTGAAGTAAAGTGAAGATTTGCAATTCGTATGGTTATTTTATAAGTCTGAAGTTCACTTTACAATAAGTTTTATCCGCCTTTAATGACGACATATGCAAATAAGCTACCAAAAATCCTCCCACCACACCATCTCCACCAAAAAATTACATAAAATTTATTGACAAATAAAACTCACTATTATATTATATTTTAGTGTGCCGCACAGCTAGGGAACAAATAATAAATGTCATGTTTTACAAGACATTTTTTTATTAATCAAGCAGAGTAATCTCCCCAAAGCTGGCGAGTATTTAATTAGGAGGTCCATATGTACGCAATTATAGCAACAGGTGGTAAACAGTACACAGTTTCAGAAGGTGATGTTATTTATATCGAAAAGCTTGGCAAAAATGCCGGTGATACCGTTACATTTGACCAAGTGCTTTTTGTAAATAACGGTGAAGCTAAAGTTGGTGAACCTACAGTAGCAGGTGCTTCTGTTACAGCAAGTGTTGTAGAAGAAGGAAAAGCAAAAAAGGTTATCGTTTACAAGTACAAGAGAAAGACAGGCTATCATAAAAAGAATGGTCATAGACAGCCTTTCACTAAGGTTAAGATTGAAAAAATTAACGCTTAATTCTTGTAACAGAAAGGCATGAAATTATTATGACTCATGCTATTATTTATAAAAGTTCACTCAATGGTGAAATTTTGGGATTTAAGACAGAAGGACATGCCAATTTTGCCAAGAAGGGCAGTGATATTGTATGTGCTTCAATTTCGGTACTTGTAGTCAATACAATCAATGCAATCGATTTATATACGGTTGATAAATATGAGACACAAGTCAATGAGGATTTAGCGTTAATCGAGTTTAAGTTAAATCCATTTGTAAGTGAAATACATGTTTCTAATGAAGCAAGGGTATTACTTAATGCACTAGAGCTTGGTTTAAGCCAGATAGCAGCCGGTAATCCTAAGCATTTATCGATAATGATTGAGGAGGTGTAAGGTTATGTTGAATTTGAATCTTCAGTTTTTTGCTCATAAAAAGGGAGTTGGTTCTACTAAGAACGGTAGAGATTCAGAGTCTAAAAGATTAGGCGCAAAGAGAGCTGACGGACAATTTGTTTTAGCTGGCAATATTCTTTACAGACAGCGTGGAACAAAGATTCTTCCAGGTGTTAATGTTGGTCGCGGCAGTGATGATACATTGTTTGCACTTGTTGACGGCACTGTTCGATTCGAGAGAAAGGGCAGAGATAAAAAGCAGGTTTCTGTTTATCCTGTAGCCGCTAACGAATAATGTTGGTTAAGTTTTTATGGCTCCAAGTCTTTTGGCTTGGAGCTTTTTTTAGAAATAGAAAGGTAAAAAAATATGTTTTCAGATAGAGTGCGCATATTTATTAAATCAGGTAAAGGCGGCGATGGACATGTTAGTTTTAGAAGAGAAATTTATGTTCCTGACGGCGGTCCTGATGGTGGTAATGGCGGCAAAGGCGGCGATATTATATTTGAAGTTGACAAAGGCTTGAATACATTAGGCGATTTTCGACACAATAGTAAATATATTGCTGAGAGTGGTGCTGAGGGCGGAAAACGACGCTGCACTGGTAAAAATGGCGAAGATTTAATTATAAAAGTTCCAGAAGGAACCGTTTTATATGATGATGAAAGCAATAAAGTCATTGCAGATATGTCAAATGATAATCTTCGAGAAGTTATATTAAAAGGAGGGCGCGGCGGCAAAGGAAATATGAATTATGCCACAGCAACCATGCAGGCTCCCCAGTATGCACAGCCAGGTCAAGATGCAAAAGAATTGTGGATACGACTTGAATTGAAAGTGATTGCTGATGTTGGTTTAGTTGGATTTCCTAATGTCGGCAAATCAACGTTTTTATCAAGAGTAACCAATGCAAAGCCTAAGATTGCCAATTATCATTTTACAACGTTAAATCCAAATCTTGGTGTTGTTGATATGGAAGGCGGAAAAGGATTTGTTATAGCAGATATTCCTGGATTAATAGAAGGTGCATCCGAAGGTGTTGGACTTGGACATGACTTTTTGCGCCATATTGAACGCACAAAAGTCATTATACACATGGTTGATGCGGCTTCTGTGGAAGGCAGAAATCCCGTTGATGATATTCGGTCTATCAATGCAGAGCTTGAGCGTTATAACCCAGATTTATTAAAAAGACCACAAATCATTGCTGCCAATAAAATTGATGCAATATATGATGATGGCGAAAAAAATCCTGTTGATATATTAAAAGAAACATTTGAACCATCAGGCATTAAGGTATATCCAATCTCAGCAGTGACGGGAAAAGGATTGAAAGAGCTTTTGTACGCAGTTCGTCATATTTTAGATTCCATAGATTATAACCCAATTATGTTTGAGAAAGAATTAGATATTGACTCATTATTTGACAATGCCATTGAAGCGTTTTACGTAGACAAATCGCCTGAAGGTATTTATCTTGTATATGGTCCGCGAGTTGACCGAATGTTGGGCTATACCAATCTTGATTCAGAAAAAGGATTTAGCTTTTTTCAGAAGTTTTTGAAAGAGACAGGTATTTTAAAAGAATTAAAAGAGTTAGGTATACAGGAAGGCGATACTGTCCGTGTAGGAGAATATCTCGAATTTGACTATTATGATTGATTTTTGAATAAAATGCCGTTTAATAAATAATTTGTGTCTGTGCGCTGCTTGACACAAGTTTTATATAAAGAATTTTAACTTATCAAGTAAATTTGTTACTTCAATAGTGTAAAGATATAAGCGGAATGGTTGGATGTTTACTTGTTTTAGTGTGGATATAAGCCTCACTGAAAAGCTGCTATTGTAGCGGAGTGGTTTAAGCAAGTAACAAAGCGGATTGCAAATATCTGCTTGATATTTTTATAAAAGCAGCGCAGAAATGAGGATAAATTGTATGACCAGTAAACAGCGTGCATATTTAAAAGGGCTTGCTATGACAATAGAACCTATTTTTCAGCTAGGTAAAGCAAGTCTTACACCAGAAAATACAAAAGCGATAAATGAAGCGTTAGAAGCAAGAGAATTAATAAAAATTAATGTTTTGCAAAACTGTGCAGACAATCCAAAAGAGATTGCTGTAATGATTGCAGAAAGGACACATTCACAGGTTGTTCAAGTAATCGGTAAAAAAATAGTTCTCTACAAGCCAAAAACAAAAATAAAGAAAAAGTCAAAAGATGACATAAAAACAGCAAAAACAAATACAAAACAACAGTCAAAGCTATCTGCTAAAAATAAATTAAAGAGTACAGCAAAACAGCAATCAAAAAAGAATTTTAAAAATAAAACACAAAAAGATACAGAAGAAGGATTTAAAAAAGAGTTTAAAAATAAAGCAAAAAATGCCGCTTCTAAAAACAATAACAATAGTCGCAGCATGGAGGCTAAAAATGGTTCAAGAAAAAAGAGCAGTAGGAATTATGGGGGGAACATTTAACCCAATACATGTAGGACATATTCAGATAGCAATTGCTGCATATAAGCAATTTCATTTGCCAGAAATTCTTATTATGCCTAGTGGGAATCCATCTTCTTATAAAGATACACATGCACTTGCAAGTGCAAACCACCGCTGCAATATGGTTTATCTGGCAATAAAGAATTATCCTTATATGAAATTGTCAACGATTGAGATAGATAGACAAGGAAAAACATTTACTTCTGATACGTTAGAACAGTTAAAACCATTTTATGATACCATTTATTTTATTATAGGTGCAGATTCCTTATTTGCTTTAGAAACGTGGCATAAGGCAGCATATGTTATGAATCATTGTCATTTTTTGGCGGCAAATCGAAATCAATATAAAAGACAAGAATTGTTTAATCGAATCAACTATTTAAAAACAATGTATCATGCAAAAATAGATTTAATTGAAACAAAGGAATATCCTTTTAGCTCAACTGATATACGCAATAAAGCTTCTGAAAATAAAAGTATTGATAAAATGGTAGGAACAGAAGTAGCAAGATATATTAAAGAAAATAAATTGTATCAATTATAAATTTTTTATATTATTTATTTACTAAATGATTGTTTTATATAATAGGAAAGCTTATATCAAAATGCTGCATTATAAATATTGAATGAGCTGCCAGATTTAAATTTACAGAGAAGTTATGTGTAAAACTTTTGCACAAATGGAAAAATATATAGAGAAATTGTAAGAAGATTTAATAAAATTGGCTTGCTTTTATAAAATAGATTTAAAAAAGTCTTTTATTAAAGCAAGAGAAGATGAAAATAGATACTTAAAATTCAGAGGTGTTTAATGTGAGTAACAAAGAGCTATTGGCTATTTGTATTATACAATTCCTATGTTACGCTTCAGAATGGAGATTGCTATGAATAATGAGTATGTACATGAATTGAGAAAAAAAGTAAAAAAGGAATTTAAAAAAGATAAATCAAGATATTGGCATACGATTGGTGTTGCACAAACTGCTGCCAATCTTGCTATGTGTTATGAGATTGATATAGAAAAAGCATTTATAGCAGGACTGCTGCATGATTGTGCAAAATGTTATACCAATGAGCAATTGTTATATTATTGTTTGGAATATCAGATTCAAATTAATAAATATGAACAGGCTAGTCCATATCTGCTGCACAGCAAATTAGGGGCATATTTTGCAAAAAATAAATATGGTATTGAAGATGAGGATATTATCAATGCTATTTTATTTCATACAACAGGACGACCAAACATGTCCAAGCTGGAGGAAATTATATTTATAGCAGATTGTATTGAACCTTATCGCAATAGAGCAGATAACCTTGATATTATTAGAAAATTGGCTTACAAAGATATAAAAAAGGCAATATTAAAAGCAACACAAGATACATTAGATTATCTAAGAAAGAAAGGAAAAGAGCAATTTATTGATGCACTTTCTGTACAGACCTATGAATACTATAAAGAACAGTGCAGGGAATAAAGTTTGCATTGTTTATTGCTTATAGCAATTGTACTATGTCAAAGTGCAATGGTCTATTAAAATAAGAAATGAAAGGAATAAATAATAAATGATAGATAAGAACAATACAAAAGAAATGGTAAAGATTGCTGTAGAAGCTATGCGTGATAAAAAGGCTGAAGATATAAAAGTTATTGATATCAGCAATATTTCAGTAATAGCAGATTATTTTATTATAACCGATGGAAAAAATCAAAAACATGTACAAGCTATTACGGATAATATTCAAGAAAAACTTTATGAACAAGGATATGAAAATCCAAGAATGGAAGGGTACAATACAGCTAATTGGATACTGTTGGATTATAAAGATATTATTATTCATGTATTTAATACAGAAGACCGTCTATTTTATGATTTGGAAAGAATTTGGCGTGATGGAATTGATGTCAATTTAGATGAATTATAAAAAATTTAAATATGATACGAACTAAAAACCAGCGACTGTTTCAAGTTTTGTGTAAACTCAAAAAACGGATATAAGATTTGTGAATCGTTGCAAAAATGGCTGTTGCAAAAAGAATTTCAAGTACTGTATATAGTTTTATTTTACCACTATATATAGCATAAGTTTTCTATTTTGCAACAGCTTCTTTTTATATATCAAATTTCTTTTTCTTTGCAGTAAAATAGAGCAAAAATACGATAAAATTATTCATTGTTCTTTTTATGGCTGTGTGTCCAATAATAACCAAGAAGAAAAACACCTATTAGCATTTCTGAGATAGATATTCCTAACATAAAGCCTGAAAGAAAATCTTGAATATTTGTTCCTTCAAATATTTGTGAGAGTGCAAACATAATGCCGCCCATCATAATTAAAAAGAATCCACTAATCAATATTTTGGTACTTTTCAAGTTTTGCATTTCTTTAATCATTTTAATAATCTGTTCATTATCATATGTATGTATGCTTTTTTCATCTTCTTCACCATTCATTAACTCAGCAAGTGTAATGTTAAGTTCTTGGCACAATATTTCAATAATACAGTAATCAGGCATACATTTTCCTGTTTCCCATTTTGAAATTGTTTTATTGGAAACACCGATTTTTTCTGCGAGCTGCTCTTGTGTTAAATTTTTTTCTTTTCGTTTTTGAGCAATAAACTTGCCTGTTGTAATTTGATTCATTTTTTATATCTCCAAAGTATTTTTATATCCTATATTTTATCCATTTTTATAAAAAATCACATCCCTTAAAAGGAGAATATGGGTGGAATGATAAAATTTTATAAAATCATGGTTATATATGCAATAAAATTAAGTTTTTATATCCATCTAAAAATGTTCCATTGTTAAATATAGACAGTAGAAGCTTTATTACTTTTGTGTATAATTATGTGGAATCATAAGGGATTTTATGATAAAATAATCTTGTTTATGCTAAATCTTAGATTAAAAGTCAAATAGACATGCAGGCATGTTCAATTGGCTCCTTGTTTGCAGGAATAAAATAGAGATGATTTGAGCAAAAGAATATTAAAGACATAAGAAAGGAAGTGTAATTCGTGGATAAAAAAATTATGTTAGGAAATGAGGCGATTGCCAGAGGTGCCTATGAAGCAGGCGTAAAGGTTTCAGCGGCATATCCGGGTACGCCTAGCACTGAAATCAGCGAAAATATTGTTAAATATGATGAAATTTATGCAGAATGGTCGCCTAATGAAAAGGTGGCAATGGAGGTGGCAATTGGCGCTTCTATCAGCGGTGTGCGTGCTATGGCTTCAATGAAACACGTTGGAGTCAATGTGGCAAGCGACCCTTTATATACCATTTCTTACGGCGGTGTAAATGGCGGTTTAGTATTGGTAGCCGCAGACGACCCAGGACTTTATAGTTCTCAAAATGAACAGGATACCAGATGTGTGGCAAGAGCAGCAATGGTGCCGGTCTTAGAGCCGTCAGACAGTCAGGAGGCAAAGGACTTTGTAAAATTTGCTTATGAAATCAGTGAAAAATATGATACACCTGTTATTGTTAGAACAACGACCAGACTTGCTCACTCACAGGGAACAGTTACTTTAGAAGAGCGAGTAGAACCACAAGATAAACCTTATGAGAGAAATCCAGCTAAATTTGTTATGATGCCAGGCAATGCTATTGGACGTCATCTCTATGTAGAAAAGAGAATGAAAGCAATGGCAGAAAATGGCAGTAACTTTGAAATTAATAAAGTAGAATATAACGATACATCTATTGGATTTATTACTAGTGGAATCCCATATCAATATGTAAAAGAAGCTTGTCCGAACGCTTCCATATTAAAACTTGGTATGGTTCACCCTCTTCCTAAAAAATTAATTGAAGAATTTGCTTCTAAGGTAGAAAAATTGTACATATTTGAAGAATTGGAACCCGTTATTGAAGAACAAGTAAAATCATGGGGAATTAAAGCTTCAGGAAAAGATATTTTTACAGTACAAGGCGAATATTCAGCGAATATGATTCGAGAAAAAGTATTGAATGAAAAAGTGGATTCAAAAGAGCCTGCACAGGTTCCTGCAAGACCTCCTATTTTATGTCCAGGCTGCCCTCATAGAAGCGTGTATTCTGTATTAAATAAATTAAAAATTCATGCGGCAGGCGATATCGGCTGTTATACACTTGGTGCGGTGCCTCCATTAAATGTTATTGACACTACGGTATGTATGGGTGCAAGCATTTCTACACTACATGGAATGGAAAAAGCAAAAGGTAAAGAATATATCAAGAATTGGGTAGCTGTTATTGGCGATTCTACATTTTTACATACAGGCGTTAATTCATTGATGAATATGGTATATAATCAAGCAACAGGAACCGTGCTTATTTTAGATAACTCTACCACAGGAATGACAGGTCATCAAGACCATGCAGCAACAGGAAAGACATTAAAGGGAGAGGTTGTTCCTGCAATAAATATCTATGAATTATGTAAGGCAATGGGGATTGAACATGTAGTTGAAGTCAATGCTTTTGATATTACAGAATTAGAAAGGATTGTCAAAGAAGAAGTGGCACGAGATGCCGTTTCAGTGATTATTACAAAATCGCCTTGTGTTCTGTTAAAAGGCAATGTATTTCCATATAAATGCAAACCAGTAGAAGAGAAGTGTAAGAAATGTGGGGCTTGTCTAAAACCAGGCTGCCCAGCATTGACAAAAAAGCCTGACGGAAGCATTGCTATTGATGATACGATGTGCAATGGCTGTGGACTTTGTGAACAGATGTGTAAATTTGATGCAATAGAACGAGTACAGGCATAGATTGGAGGCAGACATGACAAAAAATATAATGATTGTAGGTGTAGGCGGACAAGGAACCTTATTAACAAGCCGAATTTTGGGAGGAATCACCTTAGATGCCGGATATGATGTAAAATTGTCTGAAGTGCATGGTATGGCACAGAGAGGCGGAAGCGTTGTAACGTTTGTGCGTTATGGAGAAAAGGTTGCAGAACCAATTGTTGAGAAAGGACATGCCGATGTATTAATTGCCTTTGAACAGTTAGAGGCGTTGCGCTATGCACATTTTTTAAAAAAAGATGGCGTTTTAGTTGTAAATGAGCAAAAAATTGAACCAATTACAGTAGTAACTGGCGCTGCTAAGTATCCAGAAGGCATTATAGAAGGATTAGAGCAAGAACATACAGTTTATAAAATTGATGCTATGGAAGAAGCAAAGAAATTGGGAAATTCTAAAGTATTTAATATTATTGTATTAGGTATGGCTGCAAAACACATGGATTTTTCTAAGGAAGCATGGCTCAAAATTATTGAAAAAACGGTTCCTCCTAAAACCATAGAAATTAATAAAAAAGCATTTTTAAAAGGATATGAAGGATAAGAAATTTAACCTCATCAAGGAAGTTCCCTCTGCAATGCCATAAAGGCAAAAGCGTGGGACTTGTATCAAGAATACTCCCTTTTTCAGTGTTGTAGACATATAAGAAGAAGCGGGGATATAAAATTTATCAATTATACAAAAATGGAGGATTTATATGATTTGGAATGAAACAAAAGAATGTATGAGCAGAGATGAAATGGAATTTTTGCAGAGCAAGCGTTTGGTTAAGACGGTGGATAGGGTATATCATAATGTGGAATTTTACCGCAGAAAAATGCAGCAACTTGGTATTGAACCAGGCGATATCAAAGGCATTGAAGATTTACATAAACTGCCTTTTACAACAAAAAACGATTTGCGCGATACATATCCTTTTGGATTATTTGCTGTTCCTCAATCGGAGATTGTCCGTATTCATGCTTCCTCTGGTACTACCGGAAAGGCTACGGTAGTAGGATATACAAGAAGGGATTTGGATATTTGGAGTGAATGTGTGGCAAGAGCATTGTCACAGGCAGGCGTTACTAGAGGGGATATTATTCAAGTGGCGTATGGATATGGATTGTTTACGGGCGGACTTGGCGCACATGGCGGTGCAGAAAAACTTGGAGCTATGGTCGTGCCTATGTCTACAGGAAATACAAAGAAACTTACAACGATGATGAAGGACTTTGGCGTTACGGCAATTGCCTGTACGCCTTCATATCTGCTGCATATTGCAGAAGTGCTTGAAGAGGCAGGCGATATTCCAAATATTAAGTTAAAGGCAGCTATTTGCGGCGCAGAGCCTTGGACAGATAATATGCGCAGGCAGATTGAAGAACAGTTACATATCAAAGCTTTTGATATTTATGGGCTTTCTGAAGTTATGGGACCAGGTGTTGCCTGTGACTGTGAATATCATAAAGGACTTCATGTGTATGAAGACCACTTTTTACCAGAAATTATTGACCCTGACACATTAGAGCCTATAGAAAAAGGGGAAACAGGAGAATTAGTATTTACGACATTGACAAAAGAGGGCTTGCCTTTGCTGCGTTACCGAACAAAAGATTTAACAAGCATTTCTTACGATAAATGTGATTGTGGCAGAACTTTGGCAAGAATCAGCCGATTCAAAGGTCGTTCCGATGATATGTTAATTATTCGCGGCGTCAATGTATTTCCTTCACAGATTGAAGCTGCTTTGCTGGAGATGGGTGAAGTTACTCCTCATTATATGATGATTGTAGACCGTCAAAATAATTTAGATACACTAGAAATTCAGGTAGAAGTGGATGAGCGTTTTTTCTCAGATGAAATTAAAAGTTTAGAAACGCTTTCAAAGAAAATTGCACATGTAATTCAAAATGCTATCGGACTTGCTGTGAAAATTAAGTTAGTGGCACCAAAAACATTAGAGCGCAGCATGGGCAAAGCCGTTCATGTTACTGATAAACGTAAATTAGTGTAAGGAGAAAAAGAATGTTTATTAAGCAATTATCGGTATTTATTGAAAATCAGGAAGGACGTTTAGAGGAAGTGTTAGACGTCTTAAAACAGGAACAGATTAGTATTATTTCTTTAAGTTTAGCAGATACCAGTGAATATGGTCTGCTGCGTATGATTACTTCTAATCCAGAAGCAGGACAGAAGGCATTAAAGGAGAAGGGATTTGCTGCAATGCTGACCGATGTACTTGCTGTAAAACTTTCTCACCAGGTGGGAAGGCTTCAGGAAGTGTTAAGTCATGTATGTAAGGCAGGACTTAATGTGGAATATATGTATGCTTTGTCTAATAAGGATAATGAAGCTTCTATTATTTGTAAAATTTCCAATGCAGATGAGGCAGCAACCTTGTTAAAAAGTAAAGAAGTGGAATTTTACAGCCAAGAAGACATTATGAAAACATTTTGCTAAAAAATATTCAATGATAAAATATAAGCAAATAATAAGCGGATTATGAATATCCATTTAATTTTATAGTGTTAATTAAAATAAAAATTATAATACTTTATGTCTGTGCGTTGCTTGATATAAAGTTATAGAAAGAGTCGTTGACTGTTTTGTTAAAATGTTTTACATAAAAAGCAGCGCAGAAATGAGACTTTTTATGATAATTGATTTTCATACACATATTTTTCCAGAGAAAATAGCGGCAAAAACAATTGAAAAATTACAAAATCTATCTGGCATTAAAGCATTTACAGATGGAACACAAAAAAATCTTATCACATCAATGGAACAGGCAGGAGTAGACTTATCTGTCGTTCTTCCAGTAGTGACGAAACCAGAACAATTTGATACAGTCAATAAATTTGCTGTACAACTCAATGAAAAATATCAGGATAAAAAAAGACGTCTTTTATCTTTCGGAGGTATTCATCCAGATACTTCTGATTACAAAAAACAGCTTCAGCTTATTTATGATTGGGGATTGTGTGGAATTAAACTTCATCCAGATTATCAAAGTACTTATATAGATGACCTGAAATATATGAGGATTCTTGATTATGCCTCACAACTTGGGTTGATTGTTGTTATTCATGCTGGCATTGATGTTGGATTTCCAGATAATGTACGATGTACGCCAAAGCGTATCCGCAAGGTGCTTGATGAGGTTGCTCCAGAAAATATGGTACTTGCCCATTATGGCAGTTTTGGTTTATGGGAAGAAGTGGAGGAACTTCTTGTCGGACAAAATGTTTATTTTGACACAGCATATACGTTTGGATTTATTAAAGATGAGCAATTTTTAAGGATTCTTAAAAATCATGGAACAGATAAAATTTTATTTGCTACGGATAGCCCTTGGAGCGGGCAAAAAGAATCCCTTTCTTATCTTCGCCATCTTGCTGTCAACTCAAAAAAGAACGACAATATAAATTTTTCAGATTTAGAAAAAATAACAGGACAGAATGCTATCAAGCTTTTGAGCAAAAGGTCTCCGTCAACTTCATTTGTCCTTTAAAAGAAGATTATAGAATTAAAAAAAGGAGACTACAAAGGAGGACAATGTGTTCATTAAGAGTATATTTTTAATTATATTTTTTGTGGTAATGATTGGAGTAGGTCTATATTCCAGAAAACATGCTACAAATGTAAATGACTTTGTTTTGGGAGGCAGAAGTGTAGGTCCATGGCTTACCGCTTTTGCCTATGGAACATCGTATTTTTCAGCAGTAGTTTTTGTTGGGTATGCAGGGCAGTTTGGCTACAAATATGGTCTTGCTTCTACATGGATTGGAATTGGAAATGCGCTGATTGGCTCGTTGCTGGCATGGGTAATACTTGGCAGACGTACCCGTATTATGAGCAATCACTTAACTGCTGCCACTATGCCAGATTATTTTGGAAAGCGTTATAAAAGCAAAGCCCTTCGTATTGCTGCCTCAGCAATTGCTTTTATCTTTTTGATTCCTTACACGGCATCGGTATATAATGGTCTGTCACGTCTGTTTGGCATGGCATTTGATATACCTTATGAGGTGTGTGTTATTGTTATGGCAGTATTAACTTGCGTCTATGTAATATTAGGCGGTTATATGGCAACAGCAATTAATGATTTTATTCAAGGAATTGTTATGTTAGTGGGAATTGTAGCTGTTATTGCGGCAGTATTGAGCGGACATGGCGGTTTTATGGAGGCAGTGCGTTCTCTGGCAGAGATGGAGAGTGATGTAGCTGTGACAATGGGGCAAAAAGGGGCTTTTACCTCATTTTTTGGACCAGACCCTCTCAATTTATTAGGAGTTATTATCTTAACATCTCTGGGAACATGGGGCTTACCTCAAATGATACATAAGTTTTATGCCATCAAAGACGAAAAATCCATACAATCTGGAACAATAATCTCTACGCTTTTTGCCGTAATTGTTTCTGGAGGCTGTTATTTTTTGGGCGGCTTTGGCAGACTCTTTGATACGGCAGCTATTCATAAGGCAGATGGAAGTGTGATTTATGATGCAATTATACCAGAAATGTTGTCTACATTGCCTGATATTTTAGTAGGTGTTGTCATTGTATTAGTATTGTCTGCTTCGATGTCTACTTTGTCCTCTTTAGTATTGACTTCAAGCTCTACTTTGACATTAGACTTTTTAAAGGATAATTTTATCAAAAAAATGAGTGAAAAAAAGCAGCTTTTATGTATGCGACTTTTGCTTGTATTCTTTATTGTATGTTCTGTTGTGCTTGCACTGTTTCCGCCAAAGTCAATTGCACAGTTTATCGCACAGCTTATGGGAATTTCTTGGGGAGCCCTTGCAGGGGCATTTTTAGCGCCTTTTCTCTATGGGTTATACTGGAAAGGTGTTACAAGAGCAGCAGTCTGGGCAAGTTTTATTTGCGGTATCGGTATTACGGTATCAAACTTGTTTTTATCTTATATTGCTTCGCCTATCAATGCGGGAGCAATTGCTATGATAGTTGGTTTAATTGTGGTGCCTATTGTCAGCTTAATAACGCCTAAGATGAACAAGAAAGAAATAGATGAAATTTTTAGCTGTTTAGAAGAACAAGTTGTTGTAGATAAAAAAATTGCATTGCCTAAAGAACGCAAAAATAATAAGTAATAAATTATATGAAGTTTATAACATACAATAATAGATAAGATATTGATTTTTGTAGCAATAATTTTTTTATAAAAATAAAAAATATTTATATAAAAACAAAAACACTCTACTGAATGATAATAATAAATTCAGTAGAGTGTTTTTGCAACTATTAAATAAATAAGGATTTATTTTATAAAACGAAATTAAATAAGATATTCTTCTTCTACATTTTTTAAATGGTTTATTTGCCATAATCGTTCCTGTTTGACAGCATTGACATTATTGGGAAATAATAAATTTATTACTTTAATAGCATAATCAGAAGCTACCATTGCATGTTCCCGCATATGTCCAGTAGCAACAGCTTGCCCTACCACTCTTAATGCTGTTTGGGTGATACTATCTTGACTATTTTTTGCTAACTGATGTATTTGAAATCCTGCTTGCCTTACATCATACATATGGGCATTTCCTTTTTGCCAACGTTCATTAACGGCATATCCTGTTTTTATAATGGAATTATCCATATCATTGTACTTAATAGTTGTTAATATATGTGTTGCTAATAAAAGCGCATATTTACATAATTTTATTTGAGAAGATTTCTCATATTTATCATCTAATATTTCGCGTAGGTCAATGTCATCTAAAATTTTAATTTTGGTTTTAGTAGCCATATAGCCCTCGCTTTCAACTTCTTATTTAGTCTATATTTAATCGAACAAGTCCAATTACTTTGCCTAATATTTCACAATCTGAGACAATAATAGGTTCCATCGTATCATTCTCTGGCTGAAGTCGAATATGTCCGTCCTCTTTATAAAATCTCTTAACGGTTGCAGAATCATCAACCAAAGCAACAATAATCTCTCCATTATGAGCAGAATTTTGTTTTGATACGATAATGTTATCACCATTAAAAATTCCTACATTAATCATACTGTCGCCTTTTACAGTGAGCATAAAAAGTTCTTGATTCGGCATATATTCAGCAGGAATAGGGAAGTAGCTCACAACATTTTCTACGGCTAAAAGCGGTTCACCTGCTGCAACTTTGCCAACAAGTGGAACATTGACTACTTCACGTCTGGTAAGATTAAAATTGTCATCTATAATTTCAATAGCTCTTGGCTTTGTTGGGTCTCTTCTAATGTATCCATTCTTTTCAAGTGTCTCTAAATGTGCATGAACTGAAGAGGTTGATTTTAAATTGACAGCTTCACATATATCTCTTACAGAAGGTGGATAACCTTTATTTAAAATCTGTAGTTTGATATAGTCAAGAATCTCGGTTTGTTTTTTAGTTATTCTTCCATATGCCATATATGTTTTTCTCCTTTCTTAATTGAATATATTAATTCTAACACAATATATTAAAATTGCAAACACATTTTCCGAAAAAATGTTCTGAAAAATATTTAACAAATATTGACAAACAAACGTTCGCATATTATAATATCAAAATAAAGAACATTTGTTCCGAAAAGATGTTTGTTTTAATGGTTATTTTAACAAAGGATATAGTGGAGGTGCATTATGAATAATCATCAAATAAAATTAGTTCCATTGATTCAACACACACCAAAAAGACGTGCAATCTATAAGCGATTTAAAAAATTGACTTTTAAAAAATTACTGGTTCCTTCCATTATATTTTTTGTTATCCTTTTATTTGTATGTATACTGGGATTATTTAACGCTAACGCTTCTGAAGATAAGACAAGTCAGCAAGTTAAAAAGCATTATTCTTCTATTGTAATACAGCCAAAAGATAATTTATGGGGAATTGCAGAAAAATATGTTCAATATGAAAGCATCCCTTCTTATGTAGATAATGTTAAGAAATTAAATAATATGAATGAAGATACAATATATGCAGGGAAGAGTATTATTGTTTATTATTATGAGTGAAACTATAAATTTAAAAGCAATACTAAAAGATATTTAGATATTTGAAGTTATGCAACGAATAGTTTACCTTTTGCACCCTAGTATTTATGGAATATTTTTCTACAGTGGAGTATGATTATCTAAAAAGTTTAAAGGAGATAAAGCATATGACATGTGGTGAAAAGATTACAATTATAAGAAAAGAGAAAAGTTTACATAAGAATAATTTGCAGAGCTGCTAGATGTATCAAGACAATCTGTTTCAAAGTGGGAAAACAATTATTGCTAAAACTTGAACCAATGGAATAGCTGTGATAAAATTAGAGCAATAAAAACCATTATTTGAGATAAAACAAAAGGGAGAGCAACATTGTCAACATTTTATGATTTTCATTTAAACAATAATATACTTTCAGGATTGGACAAACTTGGTTTGAAAAATCCAACATCAATACAAGAAAAAACATTTTCAGCAATTCATAATAATAGAGATTTGATTGCTTGTTCGGCAACAGGTACGGGAAAGACAATGGCTTATTTGATTCCATTGCTAAATATTCTTGTTAATAATCAAAGCGATACAAATCAAGAAGAGGACAAACATACAAATTTAAATATTAAAAAGGATACAATATATTTTCAAAATGCAGTGCAAGTTATTGTTTTAGTTCCTACACAGGAATTAGGAGCACAGGTAGCAGGAGAGATTCATAAACTTTGCGAATTATCGGATATTGCTATAAAAGCTTTATTGCTTATTGGTGATGGTAATATCAACCGTCAGATAGAAGCTATCAAACATAATAAACCTAATATTGTGGTCTGCACGCCGTCGAGATTAGCGAAATTGATTAAATTAAAGAAAATTAAAGTTCATCAAGTGAAAACGCTTGTTTTAGATGAAGCAGACAGATTGATGGACAAGGCTTGTTATGAAGATATTTTGTTTATACGCAAATCGCTTATGAAAAGAACACAGGTTCTTTTATTTTCTGCAAGTATGACTAAGAAAACTATAAAATCAGCCAGCGCCATTACATATAAGCCGGTTATACTTGATTTAATCAGTGAAAACAAAGAGTGTATTCCAAAAACAATCAAACATATTTATTTTATTATCGATAGACGCCAACGTATTGAAATGCTGCGCAAAATTGTAAAGGCAAACGATGGCGGCAAAACATTGATTTTTATTAATACAAAATATGATTTGGAAGAGACCTTTCAAAAGCTTCAATATCATCATTATAATGTTGGCTCAATAGCGGGTAATCTTGATAATCATACGAAAAAGAAAGTGATTGAAGATTTTAAGTCAGGCAAGATTCAATATTTACTAGCAACAGATGTGGCATCAAGAGGTTTGCAAATTGAACATATTTCAACTGTTATTAACTTGAATTTGCCAGAAGAGTCTATTGAATATCAACATCGAGCAGGAAGATGTGGCCGCAATGGAAATGTTGGTTTATGTATATCAATTATTACAGAAAATGAATTGCCGAAAATTAAAAAATATCAAAAATTATTTCATATAAACTTTGTTCGGAAAAAACTTTTTCAAGGGAAGATTGTAGGTAAATAATATAATTAAAGCTATTGTTTTTAAATTTTTAGTACATAACTTCGCTAAACACGCATTTAGCGAAGTTATAAAAGAGTGTTTTACCGTACTATTACACCTTCATTTTTCGTTTATTTTTGAACTTTTATTATAAAATACTTATATTATTCTGTAATACACTACTATTTGGAGGTTTCTATGGCTGATAAACGAACCAAAACTTATACTGAACAGCAAAATATAAAATATACAATGAAATTGCGTGAACTTATCAATATGTTGCCTAATTTTTGCGAGCAATACTTTAACAGTATGGAATATTCCAAACAGCCAAGAACAAAAATTGCCTATGCAATGGATATTAAGGGCTTTTTTGAGTATCTTATAGCGGATATTGCTAAATTTGCCAATTATACAATCAAAGACTTTACACTTGAGGATATTGGACAACTATCTGGTTTAGACATTAATAATTATATGCGTTATGTAAAAGCTTATAATAAAGATGGCTCTATTGTAACCAATTCTGAACGAGCTGCAAAACGCAAATTGTGTTCACTGAGAAGTTTTTATTCATATTATTACCGATATGAATTGATTTCTAAAAATCCTACACAGCAAGTAGATATGCCTAAGGTCCACGACCAAGCAATTGTAAGACTTGAAACGAATGAAGTGGCAGAATTTCTTGACAATGTTGAATCTGGAAATAAACTTACTGCCAATCAGTTAAAACGTCATGAAAAATTAAAATGCCGTGATTTAGCACTACTCACCCTACTGCTAGGGACAGGGATTCGTGTATCAGAGTGCGTTGGACTGGATATTGATAATGTAGATTTTGATAATGACCGTATTAAGGTTATTCGCAAAGGCGGTTCGGAAAGTTTTGTATATTTTAGCGATGAGGTTCACATGGCGCTTGCTGACTATATGCAAGAACGCAAATTGTTAAATCCTGAACCAGAACATAAAAATGCACTGTTTATATCTGCAAAAAACAAACGGCTCTGTGTGCGTTCTGTAGAACTTTTAGTGAAAAAATATGCCCATACAGTCACTACAGTTAAACATATCACACCACATAAATTGAGAAGTACATACGGCACTAATTTATATCAAGAAACGAAAGATATTTATTTAGTTGCCGATGTTTTAGGACATAAAGATGTCAATACCACAAGAAAACATTATGCAGAACTTGTTGATGAAAATAAGCGAAGGGCAAAAGATATTGTTCGGCTTAGAAAAGATTAATTATTTTGTTTTTTTAGTAAAAAAGGCTGTTGTAATAAGAAAATACACACAAATTATCTATTATAAATAGTAATCTTGTTCTGTTTTTCTTATACAACAGTCTTTTAAAAAATATATTTTAACTTTATAGATTTATGCGTTCTTTAACTTATCAAATTTATCAAGCACTTCCTTTTCAGGCTGCTTTGTAAGTAAACTTACAACAATATTAATGACAATAGCAACAATAAAAGAAGGAAGCAGCTCATAAATAGCAAATACAGGTGCTATTCCTGAAATAACGTATTTCCATAAGAAAATCATAACACCGCCTGAAATCATACCTGCTATTGCCCCATATTTATTTGCTCTTCGCCAAAATAGAGATAACAACACTACTGGACCAAATGTTGCACCAAAACCTGCCCACGCAAAAGATACAATACCAAATACAGAACTGTTTGGATTGCTAGCTAATACTACTGCTATAATAGATATAACAACTACGGTTATTCTTGCTACAATCAATGACATTTTTTCAGTCATTTTAACACCAAAACATTCCTTCATTAAATTTTGAGAAATGCTTGAAGCCGCTGCTAATAATTGAGAATCGGCAGTTGACATAGTTGCTGCAAGGATTCCTGCAAGAATAACACCTGCTGTAATCGCTGCAAAAGGTCCATATGTACTTAAAAGATGTGCTATCTTTACAATAATTGTTTCTGAATTAGAACCTGCCAATGTTTCAACAGCACCCACTTTTGACATTGCAAGACCAACAATACCAATAAATACAGCGACAGCTAAGGATATAACAACCCAAACGCTTGCTACTCTTCTGGATAATTTCAATTTATTTTTATCTTCAATAGCCATAAAACGAAGAAGGATATGAGGCATACCAAAATAGCCAAGTCCCCAAGCTAACATAGAAAAAACAGATAAACCGCCATAAGGAACAGAACTGTTTGTTGCAGGTGAATAGGTATTAAAAAAGTCCAGATATCCTGGCAAGCTCTTTGCATTATCAATGACAGCTCCCAATCCGCCAGCTATATTGACACCAAAAACAACAACGATTACCAAAGCAATAGACATAACAATACTTTGTATAAAATCGGTTGTACTTGCAGCAAGAAATCCGCCCAGAGCACAGTAACATACAATAATTGCAGCACTGATAGCCATTGCTGTAAAATAATCAACATCAAATAGACTGGCAAATAATTTGCCGCAGGCTGCAAATCCTGAAGCTGTGTATGGAACAAAAAAGATAACTATCATCAAAGCAGATATACAAGTAATAGTCTTGCTTCCGCCAAAACGTTTAGAAAAGAAATCAGGCAATGTAACAGCATTGTAACCATGTGAATATGTCCTGATTTTTTTAGCGACAATTAACCAGTTTACATAAGTACCAATGGCAAGACCGATAGCAGTCCATGCAGCGTCAGCAATTCCAGAAAGATAAGCAACACCAGGCAGTCCCATCAGAAGCCAACTGCTCATATCCGATGCTTCAGCGCTCATTGCTGTTACTAAAGGACCTAACTTACGCCCTCCTAAATAAAAATCTTCTGTTGAGTTATTCTTTTTTGAAAAAAATACACCAACAATTACAACAAAAATTAAATATAATACTATCGCTAGTAAAATTAAAATCTGCGACATATTTACCTCCACTCATTTATTCTTTTGCATATCATACATTAAAGCCTTATAAATCGTTATTGATTGTAAATGATATTTTAAAATTTTTTATTATCACAAAAGATTCCTATAATTTATCTATCACTAGGGTCGTAGTAAGAACCTTTCGGTAATTTCGTAATCTCTTCTATTGTAAATCCTGGTATACTATTAACATCTTCACTGCGGTCAACAATTTCAACATCAATATTCACACCACAATTTTCATATATCCATTTGGCATCGGCAGCTCTTACATAAATGGAGCCTCTGCGCGCCTCTTCTGAACCAATTTTATTATAGGATTCATAGTCTAAGTTATTTTTATCTCGCGTCCAATACGGAGCAGAATGTATAACAGCACCATCTTCTAAGATGGTTGCATAATGTCCAAATGAATATTTATCGAGTGCATACCATGATTGTTTACTTGAAATTTTTGTTAATGAAACTTCCACTTTAGGGTTGATAGCACAATACATTGCCTTAAAAAAAGTATATTCTTGACTGTTATTTTTTTTATAAATAAATAAAATATTGATTTGTTTATTTATAACAATCTTATACCCTAAATTATCGGGGATTGTAGACTCTGTCTTTGTTGAGTCTTGTGTTATTGTTTCATGCTGTGAGTTATTGGTCTCATTTTCTGGTGGTATTTCACTTTCAATTGTTCTTAAACTTATAAGCGCAAAAACCACAGCTACTAAGAAGAAAATTAATATTACAAAATATAACTTTGCATTTCCTCCTAGTAGCCATTTTTTAAAGTTAACTCGCTTGATTTTTTTATACTTCCATTCCATAACGTTATATAAAAAAAACCTTTCCTAATTAGCCTCTTTATTTCTTAAAATTCTGTTCCTTGAGTTCGATATACTTTATAATTAATTCAATACTTCCATCAATACCTAATTCACCGCTATCGATACATAAATCGTAACCTTTTGCTTCGCCCCATTTTTTACTAGAGTAATAATTATAATAACTTGCTCTTCTCTTGTCTGTTTTTTGAATTAAATCAGCCGCTTTAGAATCACTCAATTCATAAAGCTTCTTTATACGCTCAATTCTTCTATCCAGACTAGCTTTAATCCAGACACTGACTGCAAAAGGATTATCTTCTAAAGCATAATCGGCACATCTGCCAACAATAATACAAGATTCTTGTTCTGCCAGTTTTTTGATTGTATCAAACTGTGCTAAAAAAACCTTATGATTGATTGGCATATCTACATATGAATTGGAATACCCCAATGAATATGTATCCATCACGAGAGAATAAAGAAAACTATTTGTAGGCTTTTCATCTTGTGAAGCAAATAATTCTTCACATAAACCACTCTGTTTAGCAGCTAATTCCAATAATTCTTTATCATAACATTTAATCCCAAGTTTTTTAGCCAATTTGCTGCCAATCTCATGACCACCACTACCAAATTCTCTGCCAATTGTTATAACAGTTCTACTATCCATAGCGTTCACCTCCTGAAGTTCATAATAGTATGCTTTATTTATTATACAATATAATACGAAAAAAATCCATAAAAAAACAAAAATTTGATTACAAACAAAAATTGTTTACAAGTAAAAATATACAAATCCATTTTATTTTTAACTATCCTCATAATGTTCAACATGTAATAAACTATCCATTAAATAGTCTTTTATATCTTTTGCACAATCATTGGAAACAACATGATATTCGCGCGGTGTAACACATGCAACACGCAATTCACAGTATCCTTTTGTAGAAAGTTTATAATTTTTTGTCCATTGAACATTTTGAATGGTCTGTTCTACTTCTTTAGACGGTTTATTCCTTGTGATAATAATAAACGAAATATAGGAATATAGGTGATGTTTAACAGGATTTTTGCCATCTCCCCGAACAAAATGAGGTTCAATTTCATGGATTGCAAAATCCATAAGAGATTGAAAATCCTGCATATCTAAATTATCACGATTAATAAAAAATAAATGCTCAAACGATTTTGCTTCCCATAATTTTAAGGATTCGCCTGCACAATCATATTTATTGTTATGATTATAACAATAGGCATAAATTACAAATTTTTTATCTTTAAACCAATAATTATGATAGATATCAAATTTATCGGATATATTGTTAAGAATAATATCAATAAACTCTTTTCTTCTCATGACATCCTTCTTTATTTTTACAAATATAAATTTATATGATTATTCAACGAATAATTTTATTATTGTTTAAGCACAGACAAAAGATGTTCAAAATATTCTGGAAGTTGTGCCTCAAACTCCATATATTTTCCGGTTCTTGGATGAATAAATCCCAATATCCTTGCATGAAGGGTCTGCCCTTCTAAATGAAAAGATGATTTTGAATTTCCATAAACATCATCTCCAAGAAGCGGGTGTCCTATACTGTGCATATGAACTCGTATCTGATGGGTTCTTCCTGTCTCAAGCTGACATTCAATATAGGCATACTTGCCAAAGTTTTCTAAAACATGATAATGTGTAACGGCTCTTTTTCCATTTTTATGGTCGATAGCCATTTTTTTTCGGTCTAAAGAATTTCGACCAATCGGTGCATCGACGGTTCCATCTGTAATTTTAAAAGAATTGCAGACAATCGCATTATATTTTCTTACAATAGAGTGAACTTCAAGCTGTTTTGACAATCCATTGTGAGCAAAATCATTTTTACAGGCAACAAGCACCCCTGTTGTATTCATATCAATCCGATGTACAATTCCTGGTCGTAAAACACCATTAATTCCACTTAAATTTTCTTTACAATGATATAATAACGCATTGACTAATGTGCCTGAATAATGACCTGCTGCCGGATGCACAACCATACCTTTTGGCTTATTTACAACGATAATATCACTATCTTCATAAATAATATCCAATGGGATATTTTCTGGCAAAATTTCCGGTTCAACTAAATCAGGCAATGAAATTTTTAATAAATCCCCATCTTGAACTCTATAATTGCTTTTTATCGTCTTTTCATTGACAAGAATCCCATCATCTTTAATCACTTTCTGCAAAAAAGAGCGTGAACAATCACTTAATACTTCGGACAAATATTTATCAATGCGCATTCCTTCATATTCTCTTGTAACGTACTTTACAATAATTTTTTCTTTATGTTCACTCATATGTTTTTGTACCGCCATCTTTTTGCAGTTTTATTATTGATGTGAGCTCTTCATCTTTATATACAAAAAATATAAGAATAGCAAATAGACCTATTCCAACAGTAACATAGATATCCGCTATATTAAAGACTGGAAAGTTAATCCATTTAAAGTAGATAAAATCTCTTACATATCCTAAAAATATTCGGTCTATAAAATTGCCAATTGCCCCTGAACCTAGTAAAATAGCATTGAGTAATAATGGTATATTTCTTTTTGTAAATGGAAGTCTATATATAAAAAATACAATGACTAAAAAAATAATTGTTGTAATAATAATAAAAAATATCCTAGCTCCTCCAAACAATCCCCATGCCGTTCCTGTATTTTCAAGATAATACAATTCTAATACATCATTCCATATGGGAATGCCAGAATTGCCTTTTAGTGCATTTGTAGCGAAAACTTTACTAATCTGATCAAGTGCAGCAAGCACAAAAACACTAATCGTAAATATCATTATATTATAATACTTTTTCATTGTATCATACCATCCAATGCTTTTCTCATATCATCATCTGTAATTGTCTTATCAATATAAGCTTCCCCACATTGTTTTAATAATATAAATTTTATTTGTCCTGAATCCATCTTTTTATCATTTTTGGAAACACGAATAATATCTTCTTTTGAGATTCCATTTACAGTTAATGAAAAATCATACGACTTAAATGTATCAATTATTTTTTGATATTCCAAAGTACTGATAAATTTTTTTGAAACACATATATTTAATGCTGCTATCATACCCAAGACAACACATTCTCCATGATAAAGTGAAAAATTCGTCAATTTTTCAATAGCATGTCCTAACGTATGTCCAAAATTGAGCAATGCTCGCTCGCCTTTTTCAGTAGGGTCATTTTCAACGACCACGCGCTTAATATTACAGCTTTTAGCAATCATTTCTTCTAAAGCATGATTGTCTAAAGCATTTATTTTTGATGAATTATCGTCAAGCCATTGAAAATAAGCCATATCTTTAATAAGTCCATGTTTTAGTATTTCACCAAAACCGGAATTAAATAACCGCTTATCTAGTGTTTTTAGTACACAAGTATTCATATAAACTAATTTTGGCTGATGAAATGCACCAACCATATTTTTATATGCTCTAAAATCAACGCCAGTCTTTCCGCCAATGCTAGAATCAACCTGTGCAAGAAGCGATGTAGGAATTTGAATAAAATCAATTCCTCTAAGATAACTGGCAGCAGTAAATCCTGTTAAATCGCCCACAACTCCGCCGCCTAATGCCACTAAAATATCGTTTCTATCAAATCGATTTTGAATAAGAAATTCATAGATATCTTGAACAGTGTCAAGATTTTTATGTTCTTCACCTGCTTCAAATGTATAAGACATCACTGTATTATCTGTTTTTTCCAACTCATTTTTGACTGCCTCACAATAGAGTTTTCCAACATTACTATCTGTAATAATACATAATTTTCTTCCTTTTATGCCTAAATTATGGATACATTCTGGTAATTTACAAAAATCATGTTCAATAATGATATCATATATTGGTTTAGAATCATAATGAACAGTAATACACTTTGACATAATTCCTCCATTCTGAAAAGTTAAAAGCCACTCAATGCATCGTTGCATCAAGTGGCCATCATACAACTCTTAATTTTTATCTTACTTACTAAATGACGATAAATCAATTCCGCCTGTAACCAATTCAGGAATATCCCCTGATATATCTACATTCGGCGGCGTTACAAGAAAGATATGATTTGTAATCTTTTGAAGATTTCCCCTCATAGCATAACATGAGCCTGAAGAGTAATCAATAATTCTTTGTGCTGTATCAACAACAAGCCCCTCAAGATTAAGTACAACTGCTTTCCCAGTCAATAAAGTATCTGTTATGTCGCTGGCATCCTCCATAGATTCTGGTCGGATAACAACAACTTCAAGTCCTCTTGGGCTTGAAGTTCTTATAGGAACAACCTTTTTTGTAGGGCTCTTTCCGCCTTTTGAGTCGTCATCATCATACTCGTCGTCTGTGCTTCTGCCTTTTTTAGTGCCTGAAAATAACTTTTTCTTTGGTTGTCTGTCATCTTCATCGTCATAATCATCGTATTCTTCGTCATCATAATCTTCATCGTCATAGTCATCATTAGACATTTTGAATACGTTAATAACTCCGTCAAAAAATCCCATTTTAAAATCTCCTACTTACTTGTTATAATTGCGTGCACCAAATATGGCAGTACCTACGCGTACCATAGTTGCGCCTTCTTCAATGGCAACTATATAATCATTTGTCATTCCCATTGAGAGCACATCCATAGTGCTATTATCAATGTTTTTATCTTTTATGTCAATACACAATTGCGTTAATTTTTTAAAAAGCACTCGATTGTCTTCTGGATTTTCTACAAAAGGAGCACTTGTCATAAGCCCCCGAATACATATAGACGGTAATTTAGACAAATCTTGTATAAAATTTTCAACTTCTTGCACCATGACGCCAAATTTGCTGTCTTCAAGACCTACATTGACTTCCACTAATATATTGGCAACAACATTTTTTTTAACAGCTTCTTTGCTAATCTCCTCTGCAAGCCGAAGCGAATCCACTGAATGAATCATTGCCACTTTATCAATAATGTATTTTACTTTATTTCTCTGTAAATGTCCAATCATATGCCATTTTATATCTTTTGGCATATATTCTATTTTATCTGTCAATTCCTGTACATAATTTTCACCAAATTCTCGGATATTGCAATGATATACTTGTTCTAACAGTTCAACAGGTTTTGTTTTACTAACAGCAATTAATGTAACCTCTTTTGGATTACGCCCTGCTCGTTTACATGCATCTTCAATATTTTTTATTACAATATTTAAATTTTCTTCAATATCTATCATTTTTATCCTCCATGCTGCCATTTTATCCTTTATTCCTGCAAGCAACGAGCCAAATAGACATGCTTGCATGTCCACTTAACGACTGTCGCAAGGTTCAAATACCCCATAGCTTGCTGCGTGGTATTTGACTATCTAATATATCATCTGATTTGCATTATATTTATGGGCATCTAATACAATTCGGTCATATACAGCAACACCGTGTGAACCGCCTTTCTTTGATATGATATATTCATTATTTTTATCAATTATATCAACAAGCTTAAATATGGTATATCCAGAATTAATACAATAGACTCCTTTTAATTTTTCAGTAGGACCAATAATATAGCGTTCTTGCGAATCTACTTTGACAATATTGCTTCCAGCAGTAAAGTCTTCTTTGCTGACATAACATAAAGTATCGGTTAATTTGTAAATATCGGCTGCAACAAACTGAGTATTTAATGTTCCATTTTCATAAGTTTCACATATAAATCCATAAGTATTGCTATTACCGCCTGTAGTCATAAAACTTTTAGGGATAATAAAAAACTCACCATCTGTCACCGCAGATGCTGGTATTTTAAGACCACTGTCTGTAGAAGACAGCAACTCAAAGTCTAAAAATCGTTCTGTTGCATATCGAATCATATACTTATTAAGTGATAACTTGCCATAATATGTGTCATCTATATTGAATAAAGAAAAATCACATACTGCACGAATATTATCTTTTTTTATATTGATAGAAACTGACTTTTTATTTGTCAGGTCATTTTTATCAATTTCATCTTGTGTTAATAAAAAAATAATATTCCAATTTTCATCGGTAATCAATTTATATGCGGGATTATCGGATACAATAATACTTTCAGCTTTTAAATTTTGTTTTTTATAGTTGTTTTTATCAAACATAGATGAGGTCATTGTTTCTGGAGTAACTGTTTCAAAACCATCAATTGAATATACGATAACACCGCTTGATTTGGCAGAAATCGTTTGAAATAAATTTTCACTTCCTGTATTTGTAATAATGCTGTCAAGATTATTAATAATACTTTCATTCATCGCTTGTAAAATCGTTGAATTTAAGTCTGTCTTTAAATCATACAACGCATTAAAATTACTTCCATCGTAATTTGTTCTAAAATTATTGAGCATAGATTTAATAGCATGAAGATTCTCTTTTGTCAATGAGTTTTCATCACTTTTTGTATATTGTGATAATATTTCAGCAACTCTTCCAGTTTCATCGACCGTATAAATGGTATCATCAACTTTTACACGGTTTCCTTCTTTTTGATAATAATTGATATTTCCAGAATAAGACGAATAAATCACTTCTTCATTTCTAAGGGCAATTCCTGTAAATCTGGTATTACTGGTAAGTGAACCATTGTCAACTTCATATGTTTTTACTTTTGCTTTTGATGAATACATTACAATAAAACTGACAACATAAAAAATAATAACAGCAAAAATAGGAACAATTCCTTTGGGTTTTCGTTTGTATTTAATAATTTTATTATTTTTTTTGGCAGATTTAGACAGTTTCTTATTATTTTTCTTAATATTTCTTTTTTTTTCAGAATGATTTTTTGCAGGAACACTTCTTCTGCCTTTTCGCTTTGTTTCAGCCATATTTCTTCCTTTTTTTCCTAAACAATATCTCTGAATAAAATTATATTTTTCATGCCATAATATAAACGATAGTTAAAAATGTTGCATTTTTTTGCCCGTTTAAAATAAAAAACAGGGAGGCGATAATATGAACTCGAAATGGATTGATTATACAACATTAACGCTCATAATTATTGGCGCTATAAACTGGGGATTAATAGGATTTTTTAACTTTAATCTTGTAGCCGTATTATTTGGACAGTTTACATGGCTTACTCGTATTGTGTATGCACTCGTTGGACTAAGTGGATTATATCAAATAAGTGTATATGGACGTATAAGAGATTTTAGCAACTAAATAATTTCAATGGAAAAACAAAAAGATTTTTATCTGCAAGCTTATCTAAAAAACTTGCCAGCGAACAAGCTTATTTTATAAACTTGTTCGCTTTTTTATTGACATAAGGATGGCTCGCAAAGCGTGTCATCTGTTGTTTTATGAACATGCTATTGATAAATCTCACGCCATTCCATATCGCCACGCTCCAATGACTTTACAAGCAATTCAGCCGTTGCAAGATTGGTTGCTAACGGAATATTATACATATCACATAAATTGCACACATTATCAGAACTTGGTTCATGGTCATTTAAATCGACAGATTCCCTTAAAAAAATTACTAAATCCACTCGATTTTGTTCAATTTCAGCACATAGCTGACGTTCACCGCCTAAATGACCTGCCAGAAATTTATGGACGGATAAATTAGTAACTTCTTCGATTAACTGTCCCGTCGTTCCAGTAGCAAATAATTGATTTTTATTGAGAATACCTTTATATGCTATACAAAAATTCTGCATTAATTTTTTTTGGGTATCATGAGCAATTAAACCTATATTCATAAAATTTTCACCTATCCCCTAAAATCCTTTGCAAAAATATCATCATCTTTTTCTGATTTTATCTGTAAGTTAATATTCATTACTATACCAATAGAGATAAATAATACAAGTAATGATGTTAATCCATAACTAAAGAACGGCAGCGGCAGTCCTGTATTGGGAAGAATCCTTGTCACTACCCCAATATTGATAAAGGACTGAACGCCAATATATACGGCAACCCCGCAGCATATAAGACGCCCCGCAAAATCCTTTGTCCGTATGGCTATAATTATACACTCTATAACAATCCAAAACAATAACAAAATTGCAGATATACAACCAATAAAACCTAATTCTTCTCCAATAATCGTAAAAATAAAATCGGTTTGTGCCTCTGGAATATAATTTGCATTTTTTAGCGAGGCAGGGTCATCTGTATCAAGCCCTTTACCTTTCAGCCGTCCTGAACCAATAGCCGTTTCAGACATTTTTTGTTGATAAATACCATCATCATTTTCATCTGGATATAAAAAGTCCATAATTCGTTCTCGTTGATATTCTTGTAGGAAAAATACTTTGTTGTCAGGATTGCTGATATAGATAAATCCGCCAACTAAAATTGGAACAACAATAACACAGACAAGACCAATAATTTTATAACTTAATCCAGCACAAAAGACAACAAAAAATAGTATAATAAAAGTCATAATTGTTGTTGAAAGGTCTGGCTCTATAACAACGAGTGCAAGCGGAATTGCCAATACAACAGCAAGAATACACAAAAACTTCCAATCGTTAATTTTATCTTTATACATAGAGAGAATTTTTGCTGTGACAAGAATCATCAATATTTTTGATAATTCCGATGGCTGAATTTGAAATACTTTTAAATTAATCCACCTTTTTGCCCCATGACTCCCCTTACCGATTAGTGGAACTGCTGCCAAAAAAAGTATATTTATAATATAAATTATCCAGTAGTATTTTAATATCCATGTGTAATCAACAAATGATAACACCAACATAATTACGACACCAAGTGCCAATCCCACACATTGTTTTAATGTATAACTAGAATCAGCACTGTTTATAACTACAATTCCATATAGTGATGCCACAATGACTAAGATTGCCAATCTGAAATTATATGAGCGCAATTTATATTTTTTAAACATTTATTTCTCCACATTATAAAAAACATCATGTTAAGCAGATATTCGCAATCCGCTATGCTACTTGCTCATAACCTCATAGCTACTATCGTAGCTTTTCAGTGGGAGCTTATACTCCCACTGAAACAAGCAAGTCCCTCCCACTTATGCCTTTACAGCATTGAAGTGGGGGACTTCCCTGATGAGGTTAAATGGTTGTTTTTTTCTAATCATTATTTCTTATATCTTTAATTGGAATATTCGCATATAATGCTGGAACCGAACCATTGTCACTGTCGGATTCTGTCGTCGTAATTTGAATATCCAAACCATCTGCATCAATTACCATGTATTTTGAGATAACCTTAATAATATCATTTTTAATCATTTCCATGACTTCCGGCGAACAGTTTGCACGGTCTGATACCAATAAAAGCTTAAGTCTGTCTTTGGCAACATCACTAGAGCCTTTTTTCTTAAATAAATCTAACAAGCTCATCTTATCCCCATTTCTGCGCTGTTATATGGCGAAACAAGTTTGTGTATACAGCGCTTACACAAACTTGTATGTAAAAGGATTTCTGTTAAAACTTTTTTATATTTTGATATATGTAAATTATTTTCCATTTTTAAACAGTGAAGATAATTTTTTGAAAAATCCACCTTTTCCATTTAAATCAAGAAATGGTACTTCTTCACCTATAACCCTTTTACATATATTCATAAATGCCTGTCCAGCCATTGTGTCATCGCCAACAAGCGGTTGACCTTTGTTCGTTGCTACAACAATGCTTTCATCGTCTGGAATGGCACCAATAACATTTAACTGTAAAATATCATTTACATCTTCAATGGACATCATTTCGCCACGACCAACCATGTCCATTCGTATTCTATTGACAATTAAATCTTCATGTTCTTTTAGTCCATGTGCGTCAAGAAGCCCTACAATGCGGTCAGCATCCCTTATAGCTGATACTTCCGGCGTAGTTACTACTAACGCTCTGTCTGCACCTGCAATTGCATTTTGAAATCCCTGTTCAATACCAGCAGGAGAATCAAGAAGAATATAATCAAACCCTTCAGGGTCGCTTTTTAACTCATCAAGAACCTTAATCATCTGTTCTGGAGAAATGGCTGACTTGTCTCTAGTCTGAGCAGTTGGCAGCAGATAAAGTTTTGGGCAGCGTTTATCTGTAATCATAGCCTGCTTAATACGACAATTTCCTTCAACTACATCAACGAGATTATATACAATTCTATTTTCGAGTCCTAACACCACATCTAAGTTTCTAAGGCCTGTATCTGTATCAATCATAACAACCTTTTTTCCCAATTTAGCAAGACCAGTGCCAATATTGGCTGTTGTTGTTGTCTTACCGACGCCACCTTTACCAGATGTCACTACTATAACTTCACTCATTGTTAACCTCCATATTATGTTGTAATATTTATTATGTTATAATATTATTGTTAAACTATACTTATCAACGAAAATAGTATAAGTTTTAGCTAATCACTAAATCTTCAATCACATCAGCTGAAAGACTTTCGATATAGATATTACCATCTTCAACAAATGCAATCTTAGGCTCTAAATTTTTATTTTTTTTATTCACTGGGGCTGAATCTGAACTTCTTGCTATTACATCTGCAATTTTTATCTGCATTGGCTTCATTTCTAGTGCCACAACAAATGAATGTTCATCTCCATTAACGCCAGCAAAAACATTGCCTCGAAGACTTCCAAGAACGACGACGCTGCCCTTAGAAATCACTTTGCCTCCCGGATTAATATCTCCAAGAATAACAACACTTGCCTCTGATTCTAATATCTGTCCAGACCTCAATGTACCTTTATAAAATAAACCATTATCTAAATTTTCTTTTTCCTTATTCATATGTGATAATATAGCACTTTCAAAGCGTTCATCTTTCTTTGCATCTTCGTCAATAAGACATACAATATCAAGGTCTGTAACACTTTCTATAATTTCAACAATCTCACGAGATTGTCCCACGGTAACGTTTTTTCCTTCTATTGCAAGAGCCATGCTTGATGAACCAAAAAATGCTGAAGACTTTTTAAATTTTTCCTCCACCTGCGCTTTCAAATTATCAAAAGTTTGATTTTCATCTAAAACAACTGTTAAACCATGCTTGTTACTTTTGATTGTAACTGAATTACTCATGTTCCCTCACATTCTGTCACACTTTATGTGGCATACAAAATATTTTATAATCATTTTACTAATTATTCAAGAAAAATAAAAAAGTTTTAAAATTTTTTATTCCAGCCCAAAGTACATCTTTATCACGTTAGACGCCAACTGTGCTGCTTCGCCACTGGCATAACCATTTCGTATAGAGACGGCAATACCTATCTGTGGATTATCAAAAGGTGCATAGGCAACCAGATGTGCATGGTCTGGTTGTTTTTTATTTTCTTGTGCAGTACCAGTCTTTGAAGCCACTGAAATAGATAATCCACTAATAGAAGTGTCCATTAACATTCCAGAGTGAACGGCATTCCAAATGGCTGGATTAATGTTCATTTGATTTGCTATATCAGGTTGTTTTTCCTCAATAACTTCACCTGTATTAGAAGCAATTTTATCGATTAATGTCAAATTATAACATGTTCCGGAATTTGCTATCGTTGTTACATATCGTGCAAGGTTTAACGTACTATATTGGTGATTTCCTTGTCCAATTGCCGAAGTAATTGCATTATCATTAGAAGGGCTTGGTGCTTTTTCTGCGATTTCTATGCCAGAATTGGTAGCAAGTCCCATCTCTTCAGCATATTTTTGAAGAATACTTGTTCCATATGTGCTATTATATACACCATTTTTACTACATGCAAGCCTATAACCTACATTGTAAAAGAAAACATTACAAGAATCTCTTATAGATGTAGCCATATCTCTTGAACCATGTCCGCTTCTATTCCAACATCTTGGACTTGGTGTTACTTCTGTAAATGCACCGCTGCAGTAAAAAGAGGTGTCAACTCCAATAACTCCTGCCTCAACACCAGCAATAGAAGAACACATTTTAAAGGTTGAACCTGGAGCTACCTGAGCCTGTGTTGCCCAATTTCTTAATGGATAAGATTTATCATTATTTAATTGTCTATAGTAATCGGCATCAATATATCCTGATAATTTATTATTATCATAACTAGGATAAGAAACCAATGCCAACACATCGCCATTACTTACATCTGTTATTACACATGCGCCTGAACAAGGTGCCAATGCAAGCTGCGCAGGTGTAATTGTCTTAGAGGAAATGGCATTTCTCATAAAATCATAAGCACTAATTGTTCCTGCATTTAAAGCCTGATAATCTTCCTCGTCTTCAAGAAAACCTTGTTCAAATAAAAGCATACATACCTGACGTCCACTGATAGAACCATTGTTAATCATATATTGAATCATTTTTTTATAAAAATTTGTATCATTTTCAAGCTGTTCAAAAATATAATCTACAAATTCATTATATGACTCAGAAAGACTTGTATATTGTTGAGAAGACAATTTTGATAAATCAATCCAATTCTTTGTTATCCCATATTTAAGCAGTTCTTGTAAACTGGTTGAATTTCCTTCTGTCCAATCTTTATAAACTTCGTCATTGACATCAACATTGTTGATATTAAATATTTTTTTGGTCATTAAAACATCTCTGTATATATACCATATATATATTTGTTCTTCTTCTGATAATTGGCCATATGGTGTAGCATTGTTTATTAGTTCTTCACGAAGCCAATTAATAGTAGATTCTTTTTTGTTAAGAAATGCGTTATACACATCGGATTCTGTAGGATTTTCACCTTTGAATAATTTTTCTAATGAAACCAAATTGTTATCAATCAATGCAAAGTAAACTTCCTTTGCAGTAATATAAATGGAATCGATTTCACCGTCTCCAGTATACGAATATTTATTGTCGCCTGCTGTCATATTTTGTAATAAAATACCAACAAGCTTATCTTCAATAGCATTGTAAATGTTTTTTTGTAATTCAATATCAATTGTAAGATAAATGTCGTTTCCAGCAACAGAATCGGTTTCTTCCAAAACTTCAGTAATTCGACCAAATGTATCAATATATACCTTTCTGCTGCCCTTTGTACCAGATAAAATACTCTCCATAGAATGTTCGATTCCCGATTTACCCACAACATCATTTAATTCATAGCTGTCATCCGTCTCTAAGAGCGTTTCAAGTTCCGATTTTGATACGGTTCCTGTATATCCAAGAATTTGTGAACAATAAATACTATCTACATATTTTCTAATATATTTTTGTTCAACAGTTACACCCACCAATTTATCTGAATTTTCAAGGATTGCAGCTACCGTTTCATCGGACACTTCATCAGAAATTGTAAATGCAATATATCGGTTATATAAATTGTGTGTCATATTTAACCGTAAACTTACCATTTTGGTTATATGCTGTGGAGAAATAGAATTTGTATCAATTTCATAATAGTCACACAAATAATCTATCATTTCTTGAGCTGTTGAATTTCGTTGTTCTTCCGTCAACTGTTCCACATACTTACAGCCATAAACATCACGTTTAAATCGCAGCAATGCGTTGTCTGAAACGTTATATTCATACGCACCTGCATTATATTCTATTGAAAAGTCATTTTGAAAATGGTCTCCTTTTGCTTCAATAATATTTAACGTCTCTTCAATGGATGCATTGACTGTTGCATTTTTTATTTTAGTATCTTCATAAATGCCGCTGTCGCTTATTGTCACTGCAAATGCCAACTCATTATATGCAAGCAGCACTCCATTTTTATCAAATATGCGTCCTCTGGTTGCAGGAACACTTGTTGTCATCTGTATAGATTCCGTAAGTGTATTCGCATAATCTTCTCCATTTACAATCTGTAATGAAAAAACTTTGACTACCAACACGGAAAATAAAGTGATAAACATTAATATCAACGGTACAAATCGTGATTTTAGCAAACCTAGTATGTAGTCAATTATCTCTCTCATCAAAGTAACTTACTCTCCTTCTTTTTTTGCCTGAAAGCAATGGATTTATTAATACAATTGGTTTAAATAATAAAACAAAAAATAACACCGTATATATCATTTCTGGAATCATAAAACGTTTAATAAAATATAAGACATTTAGACGATTGTGTAATAAGAAATTACCTACATAAGATAAAAATTCATATACAATATCACCAAATGCTACAATAACTAAAGGAATGATAATTTCACTTTTTTCATATTTTTGAAAAAATAGTCCAGAGATATATCCAAGAATAGAAAATACAAGCGGCGAAAAACCTATAATTGTTGATATAAAAATATCATATATCAACCCAGAGAAAAAGCCTACAAACATTCCTTCATTGCTTCCATTCAGATATCCAAATAAAATGGGAAGCACAATAAGCATATTGGGCTTTATTCCTCCAAGTTCAATCACTCTGCCTAATGTCACTGAAAGGCAATAGAAAAGTATAATGATAATCAGTTCCAAAATCTTTCTTTTCATTATTCTCCAACTTCCTTTAATTGTGTAATAACCAATACCTCTTGCAGGTGTCCAAAATCTACAGCAGGAATAAGATAACCGGATTGTGTTAGATTATTGCTGTCAAGAGATACATCTTTGGTATAACCAATCAATATTCCAGGAAGATACCGGTCACTTATATTGGAAGTCACAATCTTATCACCGTTTCTTACAGTGACCGTATGTTTAAAGTGTTGTATGCGAATTATTCCAGAGTCCATCAAGTCAATATTGCCTTGAATGGTACATTTATCACCTGTATCAATTAATTGTCCGCTGACAAAACTGCCATCCTCTATAATACTTTTAACAGTCGCATAGTTTTTACCTACACTTGTGACAATTCCCACCAGTCCGCCATCAGCAATTACATTCATATTCACAGCAATTCCATCATCACTTCCTTTATCGATTGTAAATGTTGAATACCAGTTATCTGAACTTGTACCAATAATTCTTGCTCCCACTTTTGCATAATTGGCATAGCTTTCGTCAAGTTTGTACAAGTCACGTAATCGTTTTAACTCATACGTATCCTGTTTTAATTTATTATTTTCTTCCGTCAATTCATCCACTTTTGATTTTAGGGATTGATTTTCTTCAAGAAGCTTTGTTGCTTCCTGAATTTTCTCATAGCCATCGGACACCCACAAGCCAATATAATTCATACCATCTTGAATGGGCATAACCAGTGTGGAAACAACATTTCGTACAGGTGCTACGAGCTTATCGGTAAAAAAACTGGCAACGATAAGAGCAGAACACAATAGTACGACCAAAATTAAAATATATTTTGATGTAAAAAATGATGAAATCTTCTTTAACATACAAAACTCCAATCTTGTTTAAACGGTTTTAATCGTATGTCTTATCCTGAGGTGTATATGCAACACTGGCAAAATCAGGGTTTGATACGACACCCATCAAACCTCTTACGACACTCTCTGAAGGATTTTCTACAATATTGACATTAATGTTGGTCTCTTGATTAATGTATTTTTCAAGACTGTTGATACTTGAAGTGCCTCCAGAAACATAAATGCCATTTTTGATAATATCTGCTGCTAATTCAGGCGGTGTACGTTCAAGAATTACTTTTATTGAATCCATAATAGAATGCAGCGGGTCAACAATTGCTTGATATATCACATCTGATGAAATATCAATACTCACAGGAAGACCAGACAAAATATTGCGTCCAAAACCTGGAGCAAAATGTTCTTCCCCTTTAATCGCACTGCCCAATTCTTTTTTGAGCGACTCGGCTGTCTTACTTCCAATAACAAGATTATAAACTTTACGAATCTGACTTATAATAACATCATCTAGTTTATTGCCCCCAATTTTAACCGATTTACTGATAACAATACCGCCTAATGATAATACGGATATTTCTGTTGTCTCGGCACCAATATTGACAATCATAATACCACGCGATTTTGTAACGTCAAGCCCTGCCCCTATTGCATCGGCAACGGGCTTATCGACAATAAATATATTTTTAGCCTTTACCTTTGAATCAGCAACAAGTTCATAAAATGCTCTTTTTTCAACTTCTGTTACATCCGTTGGTACGGCGATATAAAAGTCTGTGTTGCCAGGCTGCTTTTTGTCACCATTAATCTTATTGAAAAAATTAAGAAGGAGTGTCTGCATATTTTCAATATCAGCAATCACACCAAATTTAACAGGATAGGATACCTCAATATTTTCAGGAGCTTTCTCATACATCTCATATGCCTCATCTCCAAATGCTAACAATTCCGTTTTATTGGCTATTGCAATCATATTTTTTTCATTCAAGATTTGGTCTTTTTCCTTACAACACATTTTAAAATTACTTGTCCCTATATCAACTCCGTATATATTACTCATCGGCGTGGACTCCTTTCGTTTTATATATATTCTTTTTCTTTTAGACTTGTAAAAGTATTATTTCCAATTATGATATGGTCTATAAGTCTTATTCCCAAGATATCACCAGCTTCTTTTACTCGTCCTGTAACAATAATATCATTTCTGCTTGGCGTGACATCACCGCTTGGATGATTGTGGAGCATAACAATAGACACAGCTCCATATCGTAATGCCTGTGTAAATATTTCTCTGGGATTTACCAGTGACGCATTTACAGTACCAATTGAAATGACACAATCATGTATTAGGCAACATTTGTTGTCAAGCATTGCTAGAATCAAATGTTCTCTGTCTAAATTGCGCAAATCCTGCATATAGTAGGCTGCAATGGAATCAGGAGATGAAAAATCAAGGTTCTTTGCGGCAGTTTGTTTTGCAATGCGTCTGGATAATTCACATATACATTGGATTTGAATTGCCTTTACTTTGCCAATTCCTTTAATGCGCATCAATTGAGGAATAGACAAACGTGTAAGTTCGAGCAATGAATTGTCTTTATCGTTGATGCCATCTTTGCAAAGTCCCATCACTTTTAAAGCCAACTCCGTTGCGTCCATTCCCATCGTTCCTGTTCTTAAAATTGCTGCCAAAAGCTGTGCATCGCTTAAAGACGCTGCACCTAAAGACATACATCGCTCATAAGGTCTTGTCTCATTCTCTGCTGTATTTAGGTGTATTGCTGCGTTTTTGTTAAAATCCATACAATCCTTTCTGTTCAAGGCGGATATTGTACAAGCATAGCTGTTTGGATTATAGCATATATTCCATATTATGTATAGAAAGATTTTATTATAAATTTATGCTATAATATACGCTTTTTCGACATTTATTAAAAGAATTTATTGTTTATTATTATAAATTTTTTTTAATAATTTTATTTTGCCTTATTGAAAAATTTTATAATAATAAAATTTCATATATATTTATTATAACACCATCGACTTTTTATACGTTCACAAGTCCTTGTTCAAACATTTTTTGCAAACTCATCATAATGCCATATTTAGCATGATACCATGTTAAACCGCCCTGAAAAAATACAGTGAAAGGTTCTTTTAAAGGACCATCAGCCGACAATTCAATGGATGAGCCTTGAACAAATGCACCTGCTGCCATAATAACATCACAATCATAACCAGGCATTGACCAAGGTTCTGGTGTTACAAAACTATCTACAGGGGCAGCAGCTTGAATACCTTTGCAAAATGCAATTAATCCCTCTTTTGTTCCCAGCTCTACTGCCTGTATAATGTCATGTCTGCTCTCCTTACTGTCAGGAATGACTTTAAAGCCCAACCGCTCATATACATTTGCCGCAAAAATAGCACCTTTAAGCGCACCTGCTGTAACGGTAGGCGCTAAAAACAAACCTTGATAAAAACTTGGATTGACTCCTAATGTAGCACCAACTTCCTTGCCAAGACCTGGAGACGATAAACGATAAGCAGCCTGTTCTACATATTGTTTTTTTCCTGCAATATAGCCGCCGCAAGGTGCAAGCCCACCGCCAGGATTTTTAATAAGAGACCCTACTACTAAATCAGCACCAACTTCACAAGGTTCCGTTAATTCTACAAACTCACCATAACAATTGTCAACCATACATATTACATCAGGCTTGATTTTTTTAATAAAAGAAATCAGTTCTCCTATTTTTGCAACCGATAAAGTTGGTCTGTTTGCGTATCCTTTAGAACGCTGAATAGTCACTAATTTTGTTCGTTTGTTAATGGCATTTTTTATTCCCTCATAGTCAAAATCGCCATTTTCTTTTAAATCAACTTGACTGTAGGTAATGCCATACTCAGCAAGACTGCCATTTGACGGACGGATTCCAATAATCTCGTCCATTGTATCATAAGGTTTGCCAACTGGTGAAAGCAATTCATCATTTGGTCTTAAATTTGCAGACAACGCCACATTTAAAGCATGTGTTCCGCACATAATTTGCGGTCTTACTAAAGCATCTTCTGTCTTAAAAATATCAGCATATATTTTTTCCAGTGTATCTCTGCCATCGTCATTATATCCATAACCGCTTGTACCATTTAGATGCATTTGAGCAACTCTATTTTTTTGCATGGCATGAAGCACTTTTAATTGATTACATTCAGAAACTCTATCAATTGTTTCAAACCGTTTGGTCAACTCGTCAAGTATCTTATCACAAAAGGAATAAACAAGCTTTGAGATGCCCAACTCTTTATATAGTCCCTCTGCACAATTATTATTATCTATATTATCCATTTTTATTTATAATATTCCTTTCCTGTAATTTTTCAAGCATAGCTTTTAGTATTTTTTCTTTTGAATAATCATATTCTGGATAGTTAATCCACTCTACATCGCGCTCCCTTTTAAACCAAGTAATTTGTCTTTTTGCAAAATGTCTTGTATGTTGTTTTATTAATTCAATGGTTTGTTCCAAAGAGGCTCTTCCTTCATGGTAATCAAATAATTCTTTATATCCAATACCGCTCATTGCAGTACTCTCTTTTTTAAAACCACAGTCTATCAATTTTTTGGTTTCCTCTGCAAGTCCTTTTTGAAACATCATTTCTACTCTTGCATCAATTTTTTTATAAAGTTCTTTGCGGTCATCATTTAATACAAAATAGGCAAAATTATAAGGCGATTCTTTTTGCTTTTGTGTTTCATTATGAGATGATATTTTACTGCCCGTTTCTTTATAATACTCTAATGCTCGGATAACACGTTTTACATTATTAGGGTGTATATTTTCAGCCGATTCCTTGTCCACTTCTGCTAACATACGATGTAAAACAGCATTTCCTTGATTCTGTGCAATATCATATAAAAACTTACGATACTCTTCATTAATTGTTGTCCTGCATTCACATTTATTACTTATATCACTATTATTTTGCATAATACACAGAGACTTACAATATTCTTCATCAATTATAGCTTTATGTTCAAATTCATTATCTATATTACAATTGCTTTCTTCATTATTAATATAATTCGGATTTAAAATATTGGTTTGATTTGCTATATCATTTTTATTAAAATTTACAATAGTTGATAGGTCTTTATTAAAATCAATATCATACAATACAGATTGTATATAAAATCCCGTTCCGCCAACAATCATTGGAATATGTCCATTTTGATATATTTGATTTATTGCCTCTTTTGCTAATGTTTGAAATTGAACAACATCAAAACCTTGACTAGGTGATAATATATCAATCAAATAATGATTGACACCACACATCTCCTCTTGAGTTATTTTTGCTGTTCCAATATCCATGCCTTTATATACCTGCATAGAATCTGCACTTATTATTTCTGCTCCAACTTTTTTTGCCAATTGAATAGAAATTTCAGTTTTTCCAACAGCCGTTGGACCAGTTAAAATAATAATATTTTTCATAATATGTTTAAACGAGCCGTTTAAATTTCCTTTCTATTTCATATTTTGACATTACAAGAAGGGTTGGTCTGCCATGAGGACAATTATATGGATTTTCAGCCTGCATTAATTCATAAATTAGCTGTTTCACCTCATTTTCAGACAATCGATTGTTACCCTTCACTGCTGCTTTACATGCCATTGTCGCTACACGCTGTGTAATAATATCAAGTGCTATAGGTTCTTTTCCAATTTTATCTAAAATATCAATAAACAATTGGTTCAAATCAATATTAGGCAAATCGGCTGGAATACCTGTAATCTTATAAGATTTGCCGCCAAAAGATTCAATCTCAAACCCTATTTTTTTGAAAATATCTATATTATCGTTTAGTGCTTGTTCTTCACGCATACTAAGTTCAACAATAATAGGCGGTGCAATCATTTGACAATCAATTGTTTTTTCTTTTAAGCGGCGAATATATCGCTCATATATCACTTTTTCATGAGCGGCATGTTGGTCTATCATATAAAATTTATCTTCATATTCAATCAACCAATAGGTCTCAAATAATTGACCAATTATTTTATAATCCGACTCTTTCTGCGCTTTTAATAACGGATTTTCAAATAAAGATAACTGTTTATCTTTTTCCTTATTTGTTTTGTATTCTTTATTGTCTTCTTGTATCATCTCATTAGAGCGATTTATTTCAAATGGTTCTGGAAGTCGTGTTTTCTTTTGTGAGTCTTCTTTTAATTCAGTTGCATTGAACTGTTTTTGCAAATCTTGTATATGGTTTGAATTATTTTGTGAATTTATATTTTTTGTATTTTTAAATTCTAGTGTATTATTTGTTGTCCTACTTACATCATTTATTGATTGTTTCATTTGTTTTGGTTCAAATGAATTAGTCTGATAAATCGATTTTAATGGATTACCATTTGTTGTTTGTGATGGTACATTTTTATTTAAAGGAAGTTGTGTTTCTACTGCTAATTCTGTATTTCTTAATAGAGTTCTTATTGTATCAAACACAAAATTATATACGTAATCACTCTGTGTAAAGCGCAATTCCATTTTGGCAGGATGTACATTGACATCCATAATCAATGGATTCATCTGAAAATGAATGGCTGTAAATGGATAATTGTGAGGCATAATATATCCTTTATAGGCTTCCTCTATCGCTTTGGTTATCATACTGTTTTTTATATATCGTCCATTGATAAAATAATTTTCATATGAGCGGTTTCCTCTGCATATAGCAGGTCTGCCAATATATCCATTAATTGTAATATCTTGTGTCTTTCCGTTTATATCCAATAAATTTCTAGTTATCTCCCGACCATAAATTTCATATATGATATCTTTAAGATTCATATTGCCTGCCGTATGTAATTTATTTTGATTATTGCTTATAAATCGAAAAGAAATATCTGGGTGAGACAAAGCAAGATGTTCTACTAATGAACCAACATAGCCTGCTTCTGTCTGTGCAGATTTTAAAAATTTTCTTCGCACAGGCGTATTGTAAAATAAATTTCTTACAATAAAAGTCGTTCCATCAGGAACGCCAACTTCCTCAAAACATTGCTCTATGCCGCCGTCCATCACATATCGATAACCAGTTATACTACGTTGCTGTTTTGTAATTAATTCAACTTGTGATATAGCTGCAATACTTGACAGAGCCTCTCCTCGAAAACCAAGTGAGGATACACAAACAAGGTCTTCAATACGTTTAATTTTACTGGTAGCATGGCGCAAAAAAGCAGTTTTTATTTCATTTCCATGAATACCTGTGCCATTATCTGTAATTCTTATAAAAGAAATGCCACCTTCTTTAATCTCAATCGTAATTGCACTAGCATTGGCATCGATAGCATTTTCTACTAATTCCTTTACAACAGAAGATGGTCGGTCTATTACCTCCCCAGCAGCTATTTTATTAATCGTATCTTGATTGAGTACTTCTATCATAATAATTCCTCATTCCAAAGTGTAATATAAAAAATTTGTAATAGAAATTTATAAAAATAATTTCTATATTTCTATTATTGCAATAAACCTTATTTGTGACAATTTAACACAAATAAGGTTTTATATTTTTTAATCTTATCAAGAAAGTTCTTTTCATCTCAATACCACAAAGTCATAAATGGTGATTGCTTATTTCAGTGGGTATGTGTACATCGACTGAAAAACTGCAATAACATAAGACTATAAGTAAGTAATGCAGCAGATTGTAAATATCTGTTTTAACTCTTCAGCAATTTAGTTTCTACAATAACAGATATATAAAAAATAAATATGTTAAGGCTATTTTTTATACAAATCTTTATTTATAAGTTCATTTTTGTACAAAAAATTTTAAATATATATTTTTATGATTTTATATTAAGTTTCATCGAATTGCAAAGAGATTATTGAATTTTATTTAATTTTTTGATAAAAACAATGTCCTATTAAAAGAACTTCAATTTTTTAAAATTTATTATTTTCTAATATAACATTTAATTTTTTTATATAGAAAATACATCATTTCCAACGATTAACAATTTTTCCTTGCAATTTATATAATGTATTTAATGCATCAATTGGTGTCATGCGTCCTATATCAATGTGTTTTATTTCCTCAATAATATCACTGTCATTTACCGTATCAAATAAGGACATTTGTTTTACCTCAAGTTCATCTTCCTTGTGATACTGTGAATCAAGTTTTTTTGCTGTTTTGGAATACTGTGCAATATCTTTTGCTTTTTGTGATATATCCGCATCACTTAATTCTAATACCAATTCTTTTGCTCTGTCAATAACGGCATCAGGAACGCCTGCAAGTTTTGCTACTTGTATACCATAACTTTTGTCTGCACCGCCTTTAATAATTTTCCGTAAAAATACAATATCGTCACCATTTTCTTTGACAGCAATACAATAATTATGTACGCCTTCCATAGTTCCTTCAAGTTCTGTAAGTTCATGGTAATGCGTTGCAAATAATGTCTTGGCACCAAGAATTTTGGTATTGGCTATATATTCTACAACTGCCCAAGCAATGCTTAATCCATCAAATGTGCTCGTTCCTCGTCCTATCTCATCAAGAATAATTAAACTGTTTCGGGTGGCATTGCGCAAAATATTGGCAACTTCTGTCATTTCTACCATAAAAGTAGACTGTCCCGATGCCAAATCATCGGATGCACCAACTCTAGTAAATATTCGGTCAACAATTCCAATATTGGCAAAATCAGCAGGCACAAAACTGCCTATTTGAGCCATCAACACAATTAATGCTGATTGTCTCATATAGGTTGACTTTCCTGCCATATTGGGACCTGTAATAATAGAAATTCGATTATTGTTATTATTTAATAAGGTGTCATTTTCTATAAACATTTCATTGTTAATCATTTTTTCTACAACGGGATGTCTGCCGCCTTTAATTTCAATAATCCCTTTTTCATTGATTTTTGGTCGTGTATAATGATTTTGTACGGCAACAACAGAAAGTGTAGCAAAGGCATCAATCATAGCAATTGCTTTTGCTGTATTTTGTATTCGTAAAACTTCTTTTGCAATGGTGTCTCTGACTGTGCAAAATAGTTCAAATTCAAGATTATTTAATTTATCCTCTGCACCAAGTATCATCTCTTCGAGGGTCTTTAACTCATCTGTCGTATAGCGTTCTGCATTGGTCAATGTCTGTTTTCTCGTCCATTTATCTGGAACAAGATTTTTAAAAGAATTGGTCACTTCAAGATAATAACCAAAAATTTTATTATATTTTATTTTTAAATTTTTAATGCCTGTATTTTCACGTTCTTTTGCTTCTAAATCAGCAAGCCATTGTCGTCCATCAGTCTTTGCTTTTCTAAAAGTATCTGCTTCTTTTGAAAATCCTTCCTTGATAATTCCGCCTTCCCGAATGGTAATAGGCGGTTCTTCAACAATCGCCAAATTAATATATTCATATAAATCAGACAAATCATCAAGCTGTTCATTATATTCTAAAAGTAATTTAGCATTTAGCCCCTCAATAATATGCTTAATATATGGCAGCATTTGCAATGAGTTTCTAAAAGAAATCAAATCTCTTGGATTGGCACTTTTACAGCTAATCTTTGCCATTAGTCGCTCTAAATCATATATCGAATTTAGATATTCTCTCAATTCATCTCTATCTATTTGGTGATGATTAAATTCTTCAATAATGTCAAGTCTTGCATTAATATCATGTTTATTCATCAATGGCTGTTCTACCATAGTTCTTAAAGTACGAGCGCCCATAGCTGTTTTTGTCTTATCAAGTACCCATATAAGAGAGCCTTTTTTTTGTTTTTCGCGCATTGTTTCAACGAGTTCAAGATTGCGCCTAGAAGAACTGTCTATAATCATATATTTATTGGTGGTATAAGGCTTGATAGAAACAATGTGAGATAAATTATTTTTTTGCGTTTCATACAGATAGATAAGAAGTGCTCCAGCGGCAATCGTTCCATTTTCATAGTCTTTTATTCCAAGACCGTCTATAGAACCAATATGAAAATGCTCCATTAATTTTGTTTTACAAGTTGTATCATCAAAATATCGATTTTCAAGCGTTGACATAGTAATTCCAAGCTTTTCATTAATGAGTGTCAAATCAATTCCACTGACATTAAAATAATCATTGACAATAATTTCAGATGGCGTAAATTTATTAATTTCATCAATAAGAAAAGAGGAATTATCAACTTCTGTAATATAGTAATCACCTGTAGAAAAATCACAAATAGATATTCCATATCGTTTATTGTGAAAATAAATGCTAAACAAATAATTATTTTTTGTTTCATCTAAGGCTTGTGTGTTTAAGTTGGTACTTGGTGTAACTACTTTAATTACTTCCCGTTTAACAATACCTTTTGCTTCTTTGGGGTCTTCTACCTGTTCACAGATTGCTACCTTATGACCGTTGGCAACAAGTTTATTAATATAGGATTCAGCCGCATGATATGGCACCCCGCACATAGGGGCTCTTTCTTTTTGACCACAGTCTTTACCAGTAAGTGTCAGTTCAAGTTCTTTTGATATAATGATTGCATCGTCAAAAAACATTTCATAAAAATCACCAAGTCTATAAAATAAGATACAATCTTTATAATTTTCTTTTGTGTTCAAGTAATGCTGCATCATTGGTGAATATTCACTCATTTTTTCCTTCCATTCTGAAGCGTTTAATATTTAAGAAAACACATAGAATTTTTAAATGGATATTTTCTGTTTTATTTTATATTTAATAGAATTTGTGACGCTTCCACACAAATCTTATTATTTGTAGCTTATTGAAATAAATAGTTTGTCCAATAATTTACTCAGAATTTTATTCCATACAGCCAATATAATAAAATCCTTTGCTTTCTGTTAATTTTACTTTGATTATTTTGCCAATTAAAGATGCATCGCCAGGAAAATGAACTAGCATATTGTTTGTAAGCCTTCCTGTAACCAGCGAAGAATCTTGAGAATTTATACATTCAACTAAAACCTTTACAGTCTGTCCTGTATATCTTGCATGAACTTCATGTGATACACAACCTACCGTTTCTAATAATCTATTAAATCGGTCTTTAACAATTGATTCAGGCACTTGCCCTTCCATACTGGCAGCAGGCGTTCCAGTTCTTTTAGAATAAATAAATGTATAAGCACTGTCAAATTTTGCTTTTTGTATGACATCTAATGTATCCTTAAAATCATCCTCTGTCTCACCTGGAAATCCTACAATAATATCGGTTGTCAACGATACATCAGGCAATTTTTCACGAATTTTTTGTACCCAATCAAGATATTGTTCTTTTGTATATTTTCGGTTCATTATTTTAAGAATTTTGCTGCTTCCAGACTGTAGAGGAAAATGAATATGATTACATATTTTTTCAGAATGTTCCATAACTTCTAACAAGTCATCTGAAAAATCTTTTGGATGTGGTGTCATAAAACGGATTCGTTCAAGCCCTTTAATTTTTTCAACCTCTTTAAGAAGCATAGCAAAAGTAAATGGTTCCTCAAATGTCTTGCCATAAGAATTGACATTTTGTCCTAAAAGCATAACTTCTTTTACACCATCATCAACCAATCGTTCAATTTCTCTTACAATTTCTATTGGTGGTCGTGATTTTTCACGTCCTCGCACATATGGCACAATACAATAACTGCAAAAATTATTACAGCCATACATAATATTTACACCGGACTTAAAAGGATATTTTCTAGCAGTTGGCAATTCTTCAACAACTTCTTTTGTATCATTCCAAATATCAATAACCTGTTTTTTTGTATCAAAATAAGTACACAAAAGTTCTGCAATTTTAAATATATTGAATGTTCCAAAAATAATATTAACAAATCTATATGATTTTTTAATTTTTTCAACGACTTCTGATTCTTGCATCATGCAGCCACACAAACCAATTATCATATGTGGATTTTTCTTTTTTAAGACATGAAGCTGTCCCAATCTTCCATATACTCTTAAGTTTGCATTTTCTCGCACTGTACATGTATTATACAAAACCATATCTGCATCTTCAGAGTCAACAACTTTGTAGCCAATCTCTCGCAAAATTCCAAGCAGTTTTTCAGAATCTCTAGCATTCATCTGACACCCGAACGTCTCTACATAACAGCTTACGTCACGTCCTAGTTGTTCTTTTAGTGCATGAACATGCTGCTGACATTTTGCTACATAGTATAACTGTCGTTCTGGTTCCATTGTTGGAGCTTCTTCTAGTAAATTTATTCGTTCTATATTGTAATTGTTCATGTTATTTTTTCCTTTAATGATTCTATTAAAATGTGTTAAATATGCGTTATAAATTAAGATAACATTGTAAATATCAGATGTCAAATGTCTTTTTTATAAAATTTGGTGAGGTGGTGGTTTGGGTTGTGTGGTGGGAGATACTTGATGAGTATATTGCATATGTCGTCATTATAGGTATAAAATTTTTTAAAGCCTATATTTTTTAAATGTTCTTATAAATACTTACTATTATATTAGTATAATATTTTTACTAATATTTATTATTTAAAAACAACCAACTTTTAAAGTTTGGCTGTTTTAACAGTATCTGTTGCTCCAGTAAATACTAGGCTTAACAATACTATTGTTAGTTATTAATTTGCTACTTATATGTCTTGGTCTTGTCTGATACTATCCCACATTATAAGTGATGATATGTAGAATCTTATCAAAAATATTATATCATAACTAATTATATATCTCTCACTTTTCTTAATGCTAATATATATTGTAGATAAACTTTTTCACAACTACTTTTATATTAATTTTCTAATATTGCTTTCTCTATTTGAATTTCTATCTCTTGAATATCTGGATTATTCTTATTAGCAACGACACTTAAAAATTCCCCTATAGAAAAAGCAATACTTTTATAATTTTTTAATGTAATTATCTGTTCTGTAGCATTTTCTAAATTCAATTCCTTTATAGCAGCTTCTAACTTATCACATTCTTGTTGCCAATACTTTATGTATTCTACATGTTTCAATGAATCATATATACCATGTTCTACTACTACTGAAAATATTCTATCTTTATATTCTTGTTCTTTCATAATCTCTGTTACTTCAAACATACAATTTTTTGATTTTAAATAATAATCACTAACAATCAAAACAGCATAGTCTTGATTTCTAATACTTTTCATAAATTCTCGAATACTTTTCCATGTGCCAATATCATGAATATCTCTTTTTACAGTAATATTAGAAAGAGTTGATAAATGTTTATCAATTCTATCTGCTATTTGTCTATCATGCCAATTATAGGAAAGAAATATTGTTTTATTGTTATTGTGCTTTACATTTTCTTCCATTGAATGATTAAAATAATCTATTATACTATTTCCTTCTGTATAATTACTTCCTATTGTAATGCCTTGTAAATTACTTGTAATTTGTTGTCCCATAAAATTCTACCTCCTCTATAAAAACCTGCTATTATAATATTTAATTAGTACTTTACTTTTAGTAGCCATTTAATTATAAGTTGTACTAAATTAAAACATATGCTAATTATCTAGCAACATTTATTCTCCTTTATTTTTATATCTTAAACTTGAACTTTTTATTTTCAATTTTTTATACACTTTATACAGTTCTTCAAAATAATCCAAAAGGCTTACTATCATGTTGAATATACTTTCTTTTTGATTTTCTGAAACACTATCACACAGCTTATCCATATCCTACAACAATACTTCCTAACCCTCGTTATTTCTAAATTTACTAATATCACAATATGTTAACATGATTTTATAAACTTCATTTAAAGACTATTTTAATTCTTTAAAATCATTTTCTTTTAAAGAACTGATATTATTCGGATTCTTTTGCAAAGTCTTTGGCTTCTAACACGAAAAAATACCTTCTATTCTTTAAAATTTTTATAATATCCTTTTTTATTTTACAGAATCTTTATCAAATTTTGTTTCCAATACGACACTACTTTTATTTTTTTCTGTCAAAAATGTCAAAAAAAGCAGCTACTAGGAAACACATTCCTAATAACTGCTTTTAAGCATTGATATAAATTAAATAATTGATAACACAATAAAAGAAAAAACTTATCTTCTTTTTATATTTATTCTTTCATTCATTTATAATTGTCCATTTTCTATCATATCCTGTTGTATTTTTAAAATACGTTCTGCATCCATCTTTGCATACTGAGCAATAACATTGATAGGCACATCTTGTAATAACATTTCTTGTATCATTTCTGTTTTGCCTTCTTGTCTGCCCTCTTGTTTGCCCTCTTCTACTCCAAGAAGGTGTATTCGTTCAGCAACTCCATACATTTCTCTTTTACCTCCTTCTGAATGTTTGATGTATTGCATTCGATTCGTAAAAGCTGGAAACTCTGGTTCATTGACCTCACTTTGCTTAAAAAGTTGCATAAGCTTTGCTATACGACTTCCATCATTTACCTTACAGTTTACACAAACCGTCTGTAACCCATCCTCTATTTTTTTACCAGTTTCTCGTACAATTTTATCAATATGATATGTTGTTTTATTCTGCTTTAATATATCAAACTCTGATATATAAACTATAATTACATTGGGTACATTTTCAAATCGACTTCCTGGTTCTGTTTCACTAGCTGTGATACATGACGCATTATATCGTATCCTTTTAAAATTATTATCATTATTTGACCTCTGCACTTCCACATTACAAAGTGTTCCATCACCTAATATACACAAGGCATCTAATCGTACAGAACGTCCTACCAGATTTTTCTCTTCTTTTTGAACCTCTACCTCTTCTACAATAAGGGCTTCATCCTCTAATATCACTCGTAGTATCTCTTGACAAAAATCCTTATCACTTGCCAAAACTTCAAACAATACGTCATCGATTGGTCTTTGTTCCTGTAGTATGGTTACTATTTCTTCCCTTGTATGTTTCATAACACCACTTTCAGCCTTTTATAACTTTTCTTTATTTTTACATATTTTTTTATTTTTTTCAACTACTTTTTGTTACAACAACTATTGAATTTTTTAGCATTTCATACAATACCTTCTCTTCGCCAGATTCTAATATAATTGTAAAATTCGTCGCAATCGCTGTGGTATCCAAAACACTAGTTTATATGCTTGTACTATCATAGGCTTTAAATATGTATACATTTTCAATAATCCTTTTCCCTTGATTGATATCGACTCCAAAAATGTCTACATAATCTCCTGCTCTTAATCGTCCACATACAGCATCTTACAGATTAGCAACATTAAACAAAGCTTGTACAGATTTTTATAAGCTGAAAAAATATCTAATCGTGGCTGAAACATATCCTGATTAATGGGTATTTATCCCAGAGTCCATTTAAAGCATATTGACTAATTATTCCTATTTGTTACTGTATAAGGTATCTTAAAAATCTCTTGTGCTTAAATGGTTATAAAACATTCGTCTACATTATGTTGTATTATTAAAACATTTTTTAGTATGGTCTTTGCTGTTATAACTAAATCAACTTTATTGTTATCACTCGTTTTATTATTTAATGCAATAAGATAGATAAATACAATCAATACAAAAAAGATTGCAAGTGTTATTCCTTTCATCTTTGTTTTTACCTCTTTTTTCATATCATCCCTCGTTCTATTTTTTTTATTTATATTAATGTTGTACTACACCTTAATAATGGCAATACTAAGCTTAATCAGGACTAAAAAAGCACATTAACTCGTTCACTGCTTTCAATATTAATTGTATTATCAATATTATATGATTTAAAAAGATTTATTATAAAAAATAATATAAAACTAAAAATGCTTTAATCAACCTTGACATTGATTAAAGCATTTTTACAAAAGAATCGATGATAAATTAGTAACATTCATATACACTTATAGTTTTATTCCATATCTTAGAACTTGGAGTAATAATATGACAAAAAATAATATAACTAAAATGATACCAGTAATGTATTTACACTTTGAACATTACTAATTCGTTTTCATTATATCAAATATTTAATTAAATTTGTATAAAATATACAATTATTTTTAAATTTTTTTCATATAAATTATCTATAAAAAATAATATATTTTTAAAAAATATATTATTATAGAATTTCTTATATTTTATATATTCTTTTTTACTGTAAATAAATATATCCATTTGTTTATCTCACTTTCACTATTTGTTTATATAGTAACAGCAAAAAAGCTCTAATCAAACCAAAAATTGATTAGAACTTTTAGCAATTTAGAAAAGAAGTAATGTAAAAAATATAACAAAAAATAAGTCTTTCAATCATGATATTTATTGTTACATTTTCATTATATAGAACTTCTAATCAATATTCAATAAATTTTATATAAAACATATAACTATTTTATTATAAAAATATATTTTTTCTATATGTTTTTAGTGTTCTATCTTTATATATCATAAAAAATGCCTTTATACCTAAAAAGTCTTAATCAATAATATTGATTAAGACTTTTATAGCCTCCCTTAAAATAAAAACAAAAATATGATAAAAAAGTAACAATAAATAAATACTATTACTTTCTTATTATATCAAATATTTTATTACTTTCAAGTAAAATATATAATTTATCATTTTTTATTTGTTAAAATAATAGCTATTATTTCATTCATCCTGCACTTTACAAAGCAAATCTTTTAATGCTCCTGCTGTAACTGTTAAAGGGTATTCTTTATTTTCTACAAGGAAGATTTCTCGAACAGGGATACGCTCTAATAGGTTAATCTGATAAACTTCTTCTGCAAATAAAGCCTCTTTAGCCAATTTTTTTGGAAAAAAACCAAGCCCTAGATTATTTTTTACCATAGGCAAAATTTGGTCTGTAGTAGCTGCTTCAAATTCTGGTTTTAAAAACAAACCATTTTTATGATAAAAATGTTCATAAAAACGATAACTCATTGTATTTTCACCTAGACACACAATAGGATAGTGACAAATATCATGCAAAGAAACTGGATTTTTTGATAATTTTTTAAAATCTGTTCCTCCTATAAGAATATCCTGAAAATTAATAAGAGACGTTACCTTTAAGGAATCTGGTATATCTGCTGGTGATGCAACCACAGCAAAATCAACTATTCCCTGTTTTACAGAGTCAATTGCTTGAATGGTAAGATGATTTTGAATACGAATACGAATTTTAGGATGTGTTTCTTTAAAAATTTTCAATACTGGAAGAAGCAATAAATGTAAAGCTGTTTCACTGGCACCAACACACACAACTCCTCTATGCAATCCTGTAAGCATTTTCAACTCTTCCTCCGCTGTTTGGAGCCGTTCAACAGCAATTTTCACATGAGTATATAACTGTTCACCTTCTGGTGTCAATGAGATTCCACGATTGGAACGAACAAGTAATTGGCACCCTAAATTATGTTCCAACAGTTTTATAGTACGAGAAATATTAGGTTGACTGCTGTGTAATGTATCCGCAGCAAGTGTAAGATTTTTATATTTTGCAACATAATAAAAAATTCGATAATATTCATAATTAATATTCATTATTCTTTCCATTTCTAAAGTGTCTTATATAAAAAAGTCAAATAATAACCAAAAATTTTAATTTAATTTGTATTTATTTAAAAACGCTGCTATCCAATTTAAATATTTATTTTGCCATCTCTATTATAAATAGAATTTAGAACACTTCAATATAAATTCTTAACAAACAACTTATTTATCTAAAAATTTTATTTTATCTTAATTTTTTATTGTAATTTCCAATCATTAACTTTTATATTTTTTAACCTCATCAAGAATCCCCATCTCAATACCGCAAGGCATAAGTGAAAGGACTTATATTTCCATAACAGCTAATGGCTTGAACCAATAGCACAGCGGATTGCAAATGTCCACTTTAATTTGATATAAAAATTAATATACAATAAAAGTTGATATATAAAAATGATATGGCAATAATATCAAACATATATTTTATAAATTTGTTTGTAAAAAGTATAATATCCATTAGACAAATATGCAATATTACTTTGTGCCTATGCACTACTTGGCATAAAATAATCAAAAAGAGCCAAAAGCTCTTTACTCAAAAAGCAGTGCAGAAATGGAGATTAATATGAATAAGGATTTAACAGTAGGAAAACCAGAAATCGTCTTATGGAAATTTTGTATACCTTTATTTGGAAGCATTATTTTTCAACAATTATACAATATAGCAGACAGTTTTGTGGCAGGTAAATTTATAGGTGAAAATGCACTAGCAGCAGTTGGCAACAGTTATGAAATCACACTCATTTTTATCGCTTTTGCATTTGGCTGTAATATAGGTTGTTCTGTTATTGTCTCACAATTATTTGGTGCAAAAAAATATAAAGATATGAAAACTGCTGTATATACATCAGCAATTGCTAGTGTAGTATTATGTATTTTACTTATATTTGGAGGTATACTTGGTTGTACCAAACTTCTTTATCTAATTCGTACACCTGATACGATTTTTGCAGATTCTAAATTATATTTGGATATTTATATATTAGGATTTCCATTTTTGCTTTTTTATAATGTTGCAACTGGTATTTTTTCAGCATTGGGCGATTCTAAAACACCATTTATATTCTTGGCAATCTCATCAACATCCAATATTGCAGTAGATGTATTGTTTGTCTTTACTTTTCATATGGGTGTAGCAGGGGTGGCATGGGCAACTTTTCTGTGTCAAGGAATCAGTTGTATATTAGCAATTATTATCGTATTAAAGAGACTAACAGCTATACATACGGATGAAAAAATTTCGTTCTTTTCAGTAGACTTACTAAAAAAAATAGCAATTATAGCTATACCAAGCATTTTGCAGCAAAGTTTTGTTTCAATAGGAAATATTATTATTCAAGGCGTTATCAATGGATTTGGAGCTGAAGTTATTGCTGGATATTCTGCAGCAGTCAAGCTAAATAATTTAGTTATTACCTCACTTACTACACTGGGAAATGGCGTTTCCAATTACACAGCACAAAATCTTGGAGCAAATAAATTATTACGTATAAAAGATGGCTTTAAAGCCGCTATTAAAATTGTATGGATTTTGTGTATACCCATTGTAATTATATATATTTTAGCAAATCATTTATTCATTCAATTATTTATGAATGAGCCATCAGAAATGGCACTGTTATCAGGCACTCAATTCCTTAAAATTGTGGCACCATTTTATTTTATTATATCTGTAAAACTGGTTGCAGATGGGATTCTTCGTGGAGCAGGACTTATGAAACCATTTATGATTGCAACATTTACAGATTTAACCTTACGTGTGATATTAGCAATCATTCTTTCAAATCAATGGGGATATATTGGAATTTGGTGTTCTTGGCCTATTGGCTGGTCTATTGGTGTAATATTATCTGTATGGTTTTATCGAAACAAATTTTATACTTTGCACAAACAATAATTATACGCATAAGATGAACTATAATTATTTACAGAAATAAATCAGCACAATGAGTAACAATCATAAACCATTTTTCTAGCTTTACTAAATTATAAAAAATGAACAGATATCTAATTATTTGTCAATTATTATAACAAACACAATGCTAAAAATAACAGTGTTATAACATAAAAGCGTACAAAGTCAGCTTCTGTACGCTCTATTTTTAAATGTAAAATGGTAAAAACAACTTTATATTTTATATAATATTTTTTATCCCTTCACATATTTTCCTTGCAATAATTGGATTATTCATTGTATATAAATGAATCCCAGCAATATCGCTTACAAGTAAATCAATAATTTGACTTAACGCATATGACATTCCAGCATCAAAAAGTGCCTCTTTATTATTTTCATATTTGTTAATAATTTTTTGGAAACGTGTTGGAAATGTTGCACCACACGTTGTTATCATTCGTTTTATTTGAGCAGCATTGATAACTGGCATAATGCCTGGAATAATTGGCACATTAATTTCTGCAATCCGACAATCCTCAACAAAACGAAAAAATTGTTCGTTATCAAAAAATAACTGGGACAATAACACTTGTGCACCTGCATTTACTTTTTCTTTTATATATTTTATTTCACTCACTCTATTTTCCGATTCAGGGTGACATTCTGGATAGCAAGCACCCAAAAAACAAAATTTATGTTGAGGCTTTAAATACGTAATTAAATCAGAAGCATGTTTAAAATCTTCTTTTGCTGAAATATCTTCATTTTTATCTCCTCGAAGAGCAAGAATATTTTGAATCCCCTCATTTATCAAAACATTTGCAAATGCATCTATTTCTGTTTTATTGTACTGAATACAGGTTAAATGCACAACTGGTTCTATATGATATTCATATTTAATTTTTTTTGCAAGCTCTATTGTATAATTGTTATTTGAACTGCCATCTGCTCCAAAAGTTACACTGATATAATCTGGATTTAATTCACATAAAATAGCTAATGTTTCATCAATATTTTTAAGTTCACTGTCCTTTTTAGGCGGAAAAATCTCAAACGATAACGTTTTTTTATTGTCTTTATATATATCTGAAATCTTCATTTATGGTATCTCCTTTCTTTCATCTTATAATTAATTTCTTATCTGTTCTACTGCTTTTACCACATTTCTAAAATGCTATCCATTAGCATGATTAGCAACAATCTTTATCTAACATAGGTTACATTATAATTTGCTTAGAAAATTTTGTATAATACATAAAAATACAAGTTAGCCATAGTTTAAAACTATAACTAACTTGTATTTAAAAATTAATAAATAAAACGCTTGCTTTTCGTTATTTTCTAATATATTCTTTTAAAGATTCTACATATGTATTGCCTAATTTACTAAGATGCCCTTTGTGCTGAATAATATAACCAATACGCATCTCATTTTTTAAAGAATTTTCTTCTGTAAGTATAGGAACGGCAATAATATCTTTTCCATTTAATTTTTTGTCAATGATGCCGCTGCATACAGTATATCCATTTAATCCAATTAAAAGATTAAACAAAGTAGCTCTATCTCGTACTCGTATATTTTTCTTTCGTTCTGAAACAGAAAAAATTTCTTCAGAAAAATAAAAAGAATTATGCTCTCCTTGTTCAAACGACAGATAAGGATAAGGTTCTAATTCTTTATCTGTAATACATTTTTTATCTGCAAGCGGATGATTTCTGCTAATAAATACATGAGGTGTTGCAATAAATAATGGATGAAATTCTAAGTGATGGGATTTCAAAATTTTTTGAATAACAACTTCATTAAAAGCATTTAGAAATAAAATGCCAATTTCACTTCTCATTCGAGCCACATCTTCAATAATCTCATAAGTCTGTGTTTCTCTTATGCTAAAATCGTATTCTTCCTGTCCATATTTTTTAATTAAATCGACAAAAGCATTGACAGCAAATGAATAATGCTGTGTTGATATACAAAATTGTTTTTTTCCTCCATCATTACCTTTATATTTATCTTCAAGAATCGCCGCTTGTTCTAACACTTGTCTGGCATATCCTAAAAAATCTTCTCCTTCTTTAGAAAGAAAAATTCCTCTATTCGTTCGATTAAAAATTTGTAGATTCATTTCCTTTTCTAATTCATGGATAGCATTTGTAAGACTTGGCTGGGATATATAAAGCTTAGCTGCTGCCTCTGTGATAGTTCCTGTCTGTGCCACTGTTGTGACATATTTTAACTGCTGAAGCGTCATTTTTTATTTCCATTTCTGTGTTGCTCTCTGCATAAAGAACGAAAATTTGTGACAAGCAACACATAGCCACAAATCTTATGGTTAAAAATTAAAATTTTCAACCATTCTTCACTCAGCCCGCAGTTAAGAGGTTAAAAATATTTTTTCTCAAACTCCCCTGCTGGCATAGGCTTTCCATAGTAATACCCCTGAACACTATCAGCACCTAATTCAAGTACACAGCTTAACTCATTCTCAGTCTCAACACCTTCAACGCACACTTTTAAATTCAAGTCATGTGCCATATTAATAATAAACTTTACCATTGTATAATTATCTTTGTTGGAATCAATATTTTGAATAAATGCTCGGTCTACTTTAATAATTTTAAATAGCATATCACGTATATATCTTAAATTAGAATAGCCTGTTCCAAAATCATCAACCGCTAAATCAAATCCCTGTCCGCTTAGTTCGGTCAAAACATTTTTTACCATAATATTGCTGTCAAGCTTACCGCTTTCTGTAGCTTCAAACACAATATGCTCATGGTCAATTCCTGTCTCATTGACACAATTGACAATATCTTTTACAACATCACTTTTTAAAATTTGAACAAAAGAAAGATTAATATTAATTGAAAAATCACGACTTACTGCCATCCATTTTTTACACTGCATTGTTGCCTGTTTAATAATCCATCTGCCTAATGGAATAATAAGATAGCTTTCTTCTAACAGCGGAATAAACTCCACAGGAGACATAAAGCCATAGTCTTTACTATTCCATCGGATAAGAGCCTCCGCTCCTTCCACCTTATTTTTATTCGTTTTATAAACAGGCTGATAATAAACTTCAAAACCTTCAAAATCATTAACAATACTATCCCTTAATTTATCTTGAAGCTCAATTTTTTTAATATAATTATTATAGTCTTCGTTATTATAAGCAACAAATATATTTCGTCCTATTAATTTCGCTCTGTGAAGTGCAAAACGAGCATTTTTTATCATTGTAGCAAAACTGTCATTTTTGGCATCAAAACTATAAGCACCTCCAGAAATGGTGTAAAATAGATTAAAGTTTCTGCTTTTAATCATCTCGTCTATCTCACATCGCACCTCTTTATAGAGTTTTTTAGCTTCCATATCAAAATCTGTCCCATCACCTGTAACCAATATGCCAAATTCATCGCCTCTTAATCGGTAAACATTCTTTCTTGTCCCTATAATATTGACAATACATTGAGCTACATCGGCAAGCACTTGGTCTCCTATATCCGTTCCATATCGCTCATTAATGGACTTAAATTTATCAACACCAATAATCAAAAAATACCCTTTGACCGTTTTATTTTGATTTATAAAGTTTTTATATTCATGCTCAAGTACAAGTTCCTTGCTAAGACTTGTATTATTATCATATTTGTTTCTTGTTCCAAGCTCTGAAATACTCCCAATTAAAAATAAACGATTATTTTCATTATCATTTACAACTTGTCCTTTACATCGTATCCACACTGGCTGATGATTTTTATTATACCATCGATATTCAAGATTATGTAGTCCTGCTTTATCACGAATCAGTCGTTTTACATCTTCATCTAACATCGGTGCATCATCTGGATATACAACATTTTCTAATGTCTTTAATACATGATTAAAAGAATTGTTGTCAAGATTAAACTTATCTACAGCCTTTCGGCTAATTGAATAATGGTCATCTGTTATGTTCCATATAAATATACAGCTATCATTACATTCATCTAAAACGGACAATATATCTTCATATTTCATAAAATGCGAAATATCATCATTTTTCCACATAATTCTCCCCCATTTTAATCTCCATTTTTACGCAAAGAACCAGCGGTTCTTTTTGGTAACTTTGTGTCAAGCAATACGTAGACACAAATTGCTAGTTAATATTTATTTCATTTTTAAAATAAATTATTTTTCACACTAATCTCTAATTTGACCATTTCCTAAAACAATATATTTTCCTGTGGTTAAAGCTGCAAGCCCCATAGGACCTCTTGCGTGCATCTTTTGAGTGCTTATTCCTATTTCTGCACCAAAACCAAACTCAAATCCATCTGTAAATCGAGTAGAAGCATTGACATAAACGGCTGCTGCATCAATTTCATCTGTAAATTTTCTTGCCATATCATAATCATTTGTAATAATAGCTTCTGAATGTCCTGTATTATATGTATTAATATGATGGATTGCCTCCTCAATACTATCTACAACTTTCAATGAAAGAATATAATCAAGATATTCTGTTCCCCAATCCGCTGATGAAGCTTCTACAATCCTTGAGTCTATTTCACAGGCTGTTTTATCACCTCTTATCTCTACATTTTTTTCCTTTAATTTATCCACAATTATAGGTATTGCTTTATCTGCTATAACACGATGTATAACAAGTGATTCACACGCATTGCAAACCCCAATTCGCTGTGTCTTTGCATTGTATATAATATCTTTTGCCATCTCTAAATTAGCACTTTTATCAACATAAATATGACAGTTGCCTGTGCCGGTTTCAATAACAGGTACAGTGGCATTTTGCACAACATTTTGAATGAGTCCATAACCACCTCTAGGTATAATTACATCAATATATTGATTTAATTTCATTAACTCATCTACATATTTTCGGTCAGTCTCTGTCACTAATATAACAGCATCTGGATTGATATTTGATTCTTCAAGACTTTTCCGTATAATCTCCACCAATTTTTTATTGGAATTAATCGAATCACTGCCACCTCTTAAAACTACTGCATTTCCTGACTTAAATGTTAATCCAAAAGCGTCAACGGTCACATTTGGTCGTGATTCATATATAATAGCAACAACTCCTAACGGAACTTTCTTATAGCCAATCATTAAACCATTTGGTCTTGTTTTCATTGATTTTATTTCACCGACAGGGTCCTCTAATTGAACCAACTGCAAAAGCCCTTCCACCATTCCATCAATACGCGCATCGGTAAGTGTTAGCCTATCTAAAAGTGCTGGCTTCATACCATTTTCTTTGGCAATCAAAATATCTTTTTGATTTGCCTGTTTAATTTCTTCTCTTGCTAAAGAAATAGCATCGCCTACTTTTACTAACGCATTATTCTTTGCAACAATCTCAAGCTTCGACATCTGCTTAGAAGCTTCTTTTGCCCTCTGCCCAATCACTTTTATAGAATCCATCATTACCTCCTTGTAAAAGTACTCTCTTCTCCGTCACAATAATATCAACTTTTTCATCTTTTTCCTCAATAAATTTAATCTCATTAACAACTTGAAAATCAAAGCCAACGGCAATTTTTATAATATCATTGTGTAAAGATAAATATCGATCATAATATCCCCCACCATAACCAACTCTATTAAATTGTATATCCAAAGCTAACGCTGGAAGAATAATCAACGTTTTTGATGTATTTGTTGTTAAAGAATTATCATTCCATACTGGCATATCCTTAATAGGTTCTAATATACCATATGTCCCTTTTACCAAATCTTCTATATGCTCAATTTTAATAAACTGCATCATGTTTTTGTCATACACTTTGGGAACAAATACATTTTTTTTCAACAAAATACATTTTTTAATAAATTCACATGTATGAACTTCACTTTTATAATTTACATATATAAGAATATCTCTCACTGATGAAAAAAAATCCAATTCTTCTATTTTTTGAAAAATCTTATTACTTTTTGTTATAATTTCATATTGGCTTAGGCAATTTCTTTTTTCTCTCATTCTTTTGCGAATTTCTGGTTTATTCAAAATAATCCTCCATGTCAAATAATTCGTTATTGTATAATAAAATAATAGTCAAGCAAATATTTGCAATCCTTTCCACTGCTTGTTAATAATCTCATTGCCACTTTATAACACTTTAGAAAAAATTTGAATCCTAAATTATATCGTAAATATTAACAAATCCCCAAAATGATTGATACAACCGCCAAATTTAGCTTTTGATTTATATAGTGCATGACGAAATTCTTGAAAGCGATAAACTTCAATATAATCTGTAATTTTCTTACTAAATGGAAAAAGCTTCTTTCTTTTACTAATAACCATCATATCATTTAGAACCATCTCCACTTTAGAATCACTACTAAAACGATACTCCGACTTTTGTGTATTTAAATTAATTAATCTTGTTCCTCTATCATTTCTAAAAAAACGATATGGGACATCATTTATAATATACATACCATCAAAATCTTTTTGGTCGGATAAACGGTCATTTTGACGGATACGCTTTACATTATTTATGTAATCATACATAATAATTTCTTCTGAATCTCCCGCAATATCTCGTTTGGTATATAACATATTTCCATTGTTTTCTTTGATATACTCAATAGCATATTCATCATTTACACAGTCTAACATCTGCTTAAATTCTATATCTAATCCTAAAACCATATCTGAAACAAACTGATTGACATTAATAATACCAATACAGCTCTCGCCTATTTTAATTCCACAAACATTACCCTGCAATGGAATTAAACTGTCAATGCCATACTTCGTGAGCAATTCATTTTCAATATTCATCTGTTTTTCATTTTTTATATCTTTTAACAATAACTTATACTGCTCGCCTTCTTTCGTATCAATTCTGTGCTGAAACAGACAGTAATCCTCTGTCAAACTAAATACTTTCAGTATAATGTCACAGCGGATTGCCTCTAATGACTCCGTAAGAGAATGGATTGCTTTACAATTATTTGTTTTTACATCATATACATAATAGGTAACTTCAACATTTTTTTCATTAACCATTCGAGCAGACAAAAACACAAAAAAATTGTTATGATGTGTGCTATAGTACGTTGAAGACATAAAAAACTTCGGTATTTCTGGTGCAATTTCAATTCGCTCATTCGTTTTTGGATTGAATAAATAAATACGCTTGCCATTAAATTTATCTAACTGACGATTGTCATCAACAACATGTATAATAAGATTTTCATTAAGGCTATTTAATACACCAACCTCAAAGTTCTTAATCAGTTTAATCTCCATATTTAATCTCCATGCTGCAACTGTCTTTCAGGAATCATTTTATGCTCCCAAGAAACAATGTCCCTACATTTTCCCCATGAATAATTTTATATATATTATCTATATTATTCCCATTGGTTATCACCATATCCGTTCCTGCTTTTGTGGCTATTGAAGCGGCTTTAATCTTGGCTGCCATACCCCCTGTGCCAAAATCACTGCCAGAACTGTCTTTTCCCATATGAATTAGATTTGCATCAATTTTTTCAACCAACTCAATAAATTTAGCGTTTGGATTCGTGTTTGGGTCATCTGTATATAATCCATCAATATCTGACAATAAAATAAGCAAGTCTGCACCAATCATAGAAGCTACACTAGCCGATAACCGGTCATTATCACCAAACTTAACCACTTGTTCAATCTCATATGTAGATACAGAGTCATTTTCATTTACAACTGGCACAACACCCATATGCAGAAGTTCAATAAATGTATTTTGTGCATTTACTTTACTGACTTTATTGGTTATTGTATTTTTTGTTATTAACACTTGAGCTGCAATGGTGCTGTATTCAGCAAATAATTTTTGATATATCATCATTAACTTTGCCTGCCCAATAGCTGCACATGCTTGTTTTACAGACAAATCATCTGGTCGTTCTACAAGTCCCACGGATGTTCTCCCTACTGCAATCGCGCCTGATGACACTAATACCACTTCTTTTCCTGTATTTTTTATATCCACTAATGTTCGCACCAATTTTTCAATCTTCATCAAATCCAATTTATTTGTATTATTGTGCATAAGTGATGAAGAGCCAATCTTAATAACAATTCTTTTACAATGAACAAGTTTTTCTCTATTGTTTCTCATAACCAAAAAGCCTTTCTGTTTGTTCTATTTTACAACATTTTTTTCAAGCTGTAAACCTGTGCCATTTTTTCGGCTGTCTTTATTCCATCAACCGCAGCAGAAATAATACCTCCTGCATATCCTGCACCTTCTCCGCACGGATACAAACCTTTAATTGTAGCCATACCACACTCATCTCGAATCCACTTAACAGGACTTGAAGTTCTGCTCTCCACTCCGCTAAGAATCGCCTCGTCCATATTAAAACCTTTTATTTTCGTATCATAATATTCAATTGCCTCTTTTAGTGAATCGGACACAAATTTAGGCAATATCAAATTCATATTAGACATGGCATAACTTCCCTTAATACATGGCACAACAACACCAATACCTGTTGAAGTCTTATTTGCTTTAAAATCTCCCAATAGTTGTATGGGTATATTTTTCTGCCCATATTGGTATGCTAATTGTTCCATTTGCCGTTGTAACAAAATTCCATCAAGTGGATTGGTTCCAAAATCGTTCGGTGTAACAGTTACAATAAGTGCACTGTTAGCGTTTGATGAATTTCTGCCCGAATAACTCATACCATTGACAGCAATGCTGTTCTTTTCAGAAGAAGCATTGACAACATATCCGCCAGGACACATACAAAAAGAATACACACCCCTTTTGCTTTTTGTCTGATAGGTCAATTTATAATCGGCAGCAGGCAGCTTATATATGCAATCACCATAGGCATTATAATTAATAAATGATTGTGGATGCTCAATCCGAATCCCCACAGCAAACGATTTTGGAATCATACCACATCCAGCATCATTTAACATTTTCAGCGTATCTCTAGCACTGTGTCCGATTGCAAGACATACTTGACTGCAAGCATGTTCTTTTAACTGCTGTGTTTTGGTATCTTGAATATAAATTCCATTTAATACACCTTTTTTTATAATAAGACCAGAAAGTTTACTGTTAAAATAAACTTCTCCGCCTAATTCTATAATCTTATTTCGTATTCCTGCAACAATATGTTCTAAAACATCGGTTCCAATATGTGGCTTATTTTGATAAAGTATTTCTTTGGGCGCACCAAATTGGACGAATATTTTAAGAATTTCCTGTATTCGACCACTTGTATCCTTGATGCCTGTATTTAATTTTCCATCTGAAAAAGTACCAGCTCCGCCCTCACCAAATTGGACATTGGATTCTTCATTTAATACGCCTGTATTCCAAAAATGCTGCACCGTTTCTTTACGCTGTGTAACAGCTTCGCCTCGTTCATATACAATTGGCTTTAATCCTGCCCTAGCAAGCATCAAAGCAGCATACATACCAGCAGGTCCAAAACCGATAATAACAGGACGTTCACTCTCATGGATAGGATTTATCAAAACCGTCTGTGATTGATTTGATTGATTCCTTTTTATAGTATAAGGAAACACATAATCTATTAATTCTGTATAAACTGCATTTTTTATTGGGCATAAAGCATCTTTATAAGCTTTATTTATATGAAAATTTTTTGTATGAAAAAGAATGTCATAATTATATATATCAATACTATACACATAGTATATATCTGGTTTATGCCTTGCATCAATTGATTGTTTAACAATACTATAATCTATAGAAATCTTATCACTGCATTTCAATGCTTTTCTTATTGCTTTTTCTAAGTCTTTTTTCGTATGGTTTATCTTACACGGAATCTGACTTAACCGTAATACTTTTTTCACAACAATCCTTTCTGGCTGCATGGTATCCTGCTACATAACCGCTGCTCCAAGCCCATTGCAGATTATATCCTCCGCAAATTCCATCAATATCAACAAGTTCACCTGCAAAATACACGCCCTTTATCAATGTAGACTGCATTGTATGGATATCAATATAGGACATATCCACACCACCTTGACAAACTTGCGCCCGGTCAAATGATTTATACCCTTCTATATCCATTTTAAACTGTTTACATTCCATTATTAATTGCTTTATATCCTGTTTTTTATATTCGCCAAGCGTTTTTAAGCTCTTATATCCCAGCTTTTTAGCAACACCTTTAATTAGTTTTGTATGGATTAATCCGCTAAAAAAATCTTCGATTGTTTTATATAAATACTTATTATAATGACGCTCAATATAATCCATTAATTTTTTCTCACTAAAATCAGGAATCATATCTATAATCACATAAACTTGATTGCCCTTATGTAATTGTTTTACAACATGATGGCTAATCTGAAAAACAGGTATACCCGATATTCCGTAATCCGTATATTGAATTTCGCCTGTATCTGAAGCAATTTTTTTTCCTTTACAATAAGCCGTAACTTGCCCAAAGCTTCGTACTCCTGCCATCAAATCACATATCTTTTTGAACGGAGGGGAAGATTCTAATGGAACTAATGCAGGCAGTATATCTACAATTGGCTGTCCCATTGCCTGAATCAAAGGAAGTATTGAGCCATCAGAACCTGTTTTTGGCGCTGCTTTTAATCCTGTTGCAACAATGATTTTTTTTGCAATAAAATGTTGATTTATTTTAAATCCCGTACTAGAAGAATAAATTTCATCAATAACAAAAGACATAATACAATGTATGCCAAGCTGTTTTGCCTCTGATATCAATGCATCCCGCAAAGAAAAAGACGTTTCTGAATGTGGATAGACATATCCATTTTTTTCTTTGCTAAAAATACCAATAGATTCAAAAAAACGAATGGTCTGTTTTTCATCAAATTGGCGAATAACCTGCATAGCTTTGCTGCCATTTTCATGAAAACAATAGCTATCCATATAAGTATTGGTAAAATTACATTTTCCATTTCCCGTCTGTAAAAGTTTTGTTCCCAATTTAGGTGTATGTTCAATAATTGCAACGTTTCTATGCTGTCTGGCGGCGGTAATTGCAGCCATCAATCCTGCTGCGCCGCCGCCTATTACTACACAGTCAAAATATTTGTATATCAATTATGTCCCTCCATTCTGAAACGCAGCATAAAAATTATAAAACAATCTCCCTATCAAGAACTATATGTTTGAAGAAAATCATATAATCGTTCTTCCCCTTCAATATACATGCCCTGTTTTATCTGCTCTTTAATTTCGGGTGGAAGAATATCTAATTTAATATCTGCATAATCGTAAAATTCTTTGTTTGGCTCACGATATATCACAACCTTATCATTTTCAAAACGAAGATAATAACTCATTTTATCCATCGTATTTTGTTCCATATTATCAGAATTGACCGTTTTTTGTCCATTATTTTTATTATCCGCCTGTGAGGCATTCATATTTTCTGTAATCGTTGGATTTTGTTTTTCAGGTTCACCTGAATTATTAATAAAAATTAGAACAAGCATCCATATTATAATAACAATTCCTACTGCACACCCTGCTATATATATCCATAATTTTCTCATATCAAAATTTCTCATATCGAAGCCCTCCAAATACAGGACTATCACTTAACAAGCTATAACCCTGTTATTTACTAATACAGTTCATTTACTTTGACTCGATATAAGTATTTACAAAAATTTCAATTACTATTCACATAGAATCAGGACAAAAACAATAAGGAAGTAAATCTTTTAGATAAAACTCTTTTGCTTTATTTTCTATTTCTAATATAACAATTCCATCACTATCCATAAATTCCGATAATACTTGACGGCATATTCCACAAGGTGAAGCAGGCTTGCCTGCGCTTGATACAATAGCAATCTTTTTAATATGGCGTTCTCCTTCAGAGACTGCCTTAAATATGGCTGTTCGTTCTGCACAGTTTGTAGCACCATAAGAAACATTTTCAATATTACAGCCTGTATAGATATGACCCGTGTCTGTTATCAATGCCGCACCAACTTTAAAATGTGAGTAAGGCGCATACGCATATTTCATAGCCTGTTTTGCAATCTCTATTAATTCCATTATTCTCCTCATTTCTGCCAACTTTTCATACAGCAACCATTTTGTAAAACACTTTATTGAACAGTGATTTTTTGAGAGGTCTCTACCAGTGCAACATACGTTTTACCAGGATTTAAAATGATTTCTGTACCATCTTCATAATAATATTTAGTGGCACCATAAGATTCATTTTCTTTTACCCATGTTATTTTTTGACCATATCCTTGTGTTATAAAATACCCTTCTCCAACACCTGATATTTTATAATTGGGCGTTCCATTCTCGTAATAATCAGGTTCAACATACTTTACAATAATATTATCAAATTCTAACTGTTCACCTGTTTGCTGGTCAATTTGCGCCGCTCCAAACTGATAACGCAAATAGCGGCTTTTTGCGGCATCATACTCAAAATATGGCTGATTATACGAATAATTCATATCTACTCGGTCACATGTTGTTCCTGACGGCGGAACAATAGGATTTTCTTGTGTATGAAATGTAAAAGGTGATGTATATCCTTGAGAATAGGCAGAAGGATAATTTTTTGCCTGAACACTGTCTGCTATGCCTGCCCAGCTTGTATAGGCATTATGTGGTGCAACGCGGTCATTGGTTCTATAAAAATTACAGTAACTCATGCCATCAAGTGATTTAAAACTGTCATTTTTAAGATATTTTTCAGCATATTCTGAGTATCCAAAATGAACATAAATCGATTCAAACTCTCTGGCAAACAATAAAAAATATGTTCGGCAGCTTCGCACAGGTCCTATTTTTTCAAGGTCTGTCTGATTCTCAAACAGACAACACATACGTGTTATCTTCCCTTCAACAGGCGCTTCAAACACAACATCGGCTTTGGATATATTTGCCTGCGGCATAGCATCTGCAATATTACTGTACATCACTGCATAAGGTACCTTTTCTGCCAATTCTTTCTCAACCCATTGACCGCTCAATTTACTTCTTGCCATATTTTCATAAGGGTCTTTTTCGCTTGATTGTGTCACATTGTCCTTATTAGAATTTATCTTTGCTGAATTAACAGAAACTTGTCTTTCCTTATCAATTAAAATATCTGTATTAAATAAAGCAGCCAACACAATCAACACCAATACAATAAACATCAACAATGTAACAATTGTTTTATTATTACTCTTACTTCTTTTACTCATTCAAATCACCCATTATAAAATTATTTATTATACGAGAGTTGCGCAGCAACTCTTTTGTTTCATAGAAACTTTTTTATCGGGTAATTCCAAGCTGTTCTAAAACCTCTTGCTGTTTTTGTTCCATAACAACAGCTTCTGATGGTTCCATATGGTCAAAACCAAAAAGATGCATCATACTGTGTGCCACAAGAAATGCAAGCTCTCTTATCGGTGAATGTCCATAATCACTTGCCTGTTTTACCACCTTTTCAACAGATAGTATAATATCGCCTAACATCAATTCGCCTGAGTCAGGGTTAAAATAATCTTGCGTACAGTAATCTTCTTCATGTTCCAAAAATGTAAAATCTCCTGGTACTTCATATTCTATCATTGGAAAAGACAATACATCCGTTGGTGCATCAATTTCTCTTTGTTCTTTATTAATTTCTTGTATGGCGGCATTATCTGTCAATATAACATTAACTTCCGTCTCATATGGACATTGAATCAAATCACAAGAGCCATTTACCACTCTATGAATAATTGTTTGATAATCAAATTCAAGCTTTATCTTGGTTTCATAATCAATATGAATTGTCATGTCTTTTTTTGCCCCTTTCTTTTTTCATTAGGGCTGTCGCTTTAAAACATTTAAGCGCAAAATATTATAAAACCTATTACAATAATCAAGCGAATAAAATACTTGCAATCCGCTTTACTGCCTGCTTATAACGTCTTTGCTGCTTCACAGCATTTTTTTACAGTATTTAATCTTTCGCGCGATAGCCTCTTGTGTTGTTTAATGATGTTAAAAAAGAATGTAGTTAACAACCACACTCTCTGTATTATTATTCTATCGACGTATATCTGTTTTTCTTTTTTCTCTGATATTCCCCTTCTTTTCTGCCTCTGCTTTTTCAAATGCTTTCACAATCTCTTTTACAATCTTATTGCGGACAACATCACGGTTATTCAGACGAATAACCGATATTCCATCAATAGAACCTACAATTGAAGCACATTTTTCTAAACCAGAATCGGTCTTATGCGGAAGGTCTATCTGTGTCACATCGCCTGTCAAAACCATCTTTGAACCCTCGCCTAATCGTGTCAATGCCATCTTAATGGTAAATATAGAAGCGTTTTGACTTTCATCTATCAGTACTTTTGCCCTGTTTAATGTTCGACCACGCATATATGCCAACGGAGCAATTTCTATCGTTCCTCGCTCTCGAAGCCTCTCTGCTTTTTCTGCGCCAAAGATATCATATAATGCATCATTTAATGGACGCAAATAAGGGTCTACTTTTTGGGATAAATCGCCTGGCAAAAAACCAAGTCGTTCTTCCCCCGCTTCAATGGCAGGTCTGCTCATAATGATTCGGTCAATTTCTCCTCTTTTTAATTCCTCTGCTGCCTGTGCCACTGCCAAATAGGTTTTGCCTGTTCCCGCTGGTCCAATACAAATAGTAATCGTGCTTTCCTTCATCGCTTTAATATAGTTTTTTTGCCCCAATGTTTTGCACTTAATCGGAACACCGCGATTGGTAAGTGTAATTGTACTTTCCATTGCTTTTACAGTCTCTTCAAGATTGCCATCTGTAACATCATCAATTAAACGATAAATCATACTCTCGTTAATTGTATCTGCTTCTCCTTGATTATAAATTTGCTGTAACGATTTTATAACAGAAACCGTATTTAAAACGCCTACAGAATCCTCTCCTTTTATCTCAACTTTTGATTCATGTAACCCAATTAGTACAGAAAAAGCCTTTTCCATCATTCGCACAAAATGGTCTTGATAACCAAAAACAGCCTGCTGCTGACCAATTGTTTCCATCTCTATATACTCTATTTGCAAAAAAGTCTCCCTCTCTTTCTTAAGATACGTAAACATATTTCATGTTATTATACCAAAAGATGTCCTTTTTTTCAAGATTTCATCAAAATTTCTCCTTACGAACCTATCCTTGCCTTATTCTTTTGCCTAATATACAACTATAAAACGGACAATTTGCGAATTAAGAACGCTCATGTATTGATTTTTAAAATAAATTCAGATATAATAGGGCTAAAATTTGACAAAATTTACCATTTTTTTCATCTGTTTTATCATTATCTGCTTACAAAAGAGTTCCAAAAAATAGAGAGAACTGTTCGAGTATGTCCAATACCCAAATAGCAAAATTCAATATAAAATTGGGAGAATCAAACATGTACATGAGAAAACAATACACAGAACAAAACGTTTATGAGGCTGTGCAAAAACGTTTAAAATTTATATTTGAAGAATTTGATAATATTTTTGTTTCTTTTTCCGGAGGCAAGGACAGTGGTCTGCTTTTAAATTTAACACAAGATTTTCAGCGAAAATATTATCCGAATAAAAAAATTGGTGTTTTTCATCAAGATTTTGAAGCACAATATACGGTGACAACAGAATATGTAGACCGCACTTTTAAACGAATCCAAAATGAAGTAGAACCCTACTGGGTATGCCTTCCAATGGCAACTAGAACGGCTTTAAGCAGTTATCAGATGTATTGGTATCCATGGGACGATACCAAAAAACATTTATGGGTTCGCTCCATGCCTCAATATCCATATGTCATTAATTTAGAACATAATCCAATGACTACCTATCACTACCGAATGTATCAGGAAGATTTAGCCAAACAGTTTAGTCGCTGGTATCGGATTTCTCATGGCAATAAAAAAACCGTTTGTTTGCTAGGGATTCGGGCTGATGAATCCCTACAGCGGTATAGCGCAATTTTAAATAAAAAATATGGATATAAAGACGAATGCTGGATTAGTAAACAATTTAAAGATGTGTGGGTAGCCTCACCCATTTATGATTGGTCAAACAGCGATATATGGCATGCCAATTACTTATTTAATTATGATTATAACCGACTTTATGACCTTTATTATATGGCAGGCTTAAAACCTGACCAAATGCGGGTAGCTTCTCCTTTTAACGACTATGCAAAAGATAGTTTAAATTTATACCGTGTTATTGACCCTGAAATTTGGACCAAACTGGTTGGCAGAGTAAAAGGTGCCAATTTCACATCCATTTACGGAAAAACAAAGGCAATGGGTTACCGCAATTTAAAACTTCCAGAAGGTCACACATGGGAATCCTATACCAAGTTTCTATTAAGCACGCTTCCCGTTCGTCTTAGAAACAACTACATTAAAAAATTTAAGACATCCATTCAGTTTTGGCACACTACTGGAGGCGGTCTTGAGGAAGATGTGATTCAAGATTTAATTGAACATGGATATAATATTCGTCGAAATGGCATTTCCAATTATACCGTAATGAAAAATTCACGCATTATATTTCTTGATAAGATTCCAGACCATACCGATGATATTAAATCCTCAAGAGATATTCCTAGCTGGAAACGAATGTGTTACTGCATTCTAAAAAACGACCATACCTGTCGCTTTATGGGTTTTAGTCTTAGCAGAAAACAACAGAAACGAGTCGATATACTCAAGCATAAATACACAAAGGTAGGTGATTAAAATGACTTATAATAGTCCTGTATATAATGTGATTAAAGTTCCAATTGAAAAAATTATTCCAAATACATATAATCCAAATGCTGTTGCACCACCAGAAATGAAACTTCTTTATGACAGCATTAAAGAAGACGGTTACACAATGCCTATTGTATGCTACTATGTAAAATCCAAAGACCTTTATGTTATTGTTGATGGATTCCACCGTTATCGCATTATGTTGGATTATCCTGATATCAGGGAGCGTGAAAATGGAATGTTACCAGTCTCTGTAATTGACAAGTCCTTAGATAATCGAATGGCAAGTACAATTCGCCACAACCGCGCACGAGGCTCTCACAATGTTGACCTTATGAGCAATATTATTAAAGAGCTACATGAATTAGGTCGCTCCGATGCATGGATTTCTAAACATCTTGGCATGGATCGAGATGAAATTTTAAGATTAAAACAAATCACAGGGCTTGCCGCATTATTTAAAGACGTGAATTTTGGCGAGGCATGGCGTCCTGTTGAAGATGAATTTTATCAAAACAAACCGCTTGCCGCATGTAAAGAGGCAAGCGATGACGACAAAGCTGCTGCGGAGGGCTCTCTTTAAACAAATTATGCAGCATTTGCCAACGATTGCTACAATAAAAATGCTTTCTTATGATTGTGTAAGCTGTTGATTTTTATTACTATCTTGTGCATTTTCTGGCATAGTTACCTCACTATATTGATAGGCAGGCATCAAGACATGAATGGTACCCTCACACTTATATAATTCTTCATTGGGGGTTACCCTGATATTACTTTCAAGAATTTGTACATTGTTTTGTTTTAATTCATTGATGTAAGTATTTAATTTCTCTTCAAGAATTTGTGTTGCTTCGGACTCTGTGTATATTGCTGTTTCCGTTTTATACTCTCTTGTCGTCTTTTTGCCAACACGTATTGGCAAGAAAAAAGAGCCTCCTATCACTATAGGATATACTTCCATAACGGTATCATATTCTTCATATTTGCCAAAATGCAGCCCCATAAAAATCTCATAATCCGGAAGGTCAATATAATAGTCTTGTTTTTTTCTGCCTGTATAATTTTTTATTTCATGCTTTAAGACAAGTTCATCATAATAATTGACTGTTGTATCAATATATATATCAGCATCTGCCTTCACATTATATGTACTTGCAACACTGCCAAAATCATCATAGACTTCAACAATTCCGGAAACTAGCACCTGTCCGGACGAAACTTCATCGCCTACAGCAACTTTAGGCGTACCATTTCTGGTGATAATACTGTGAATAATTCCATTTTCAGTTGCAACAATATCTCTTGACTCAGAGATATTGTTATTGACTGCCTCACTATAATTATCAACTGCTTGAATCGCACCATCATTTTCTTTGATACTGATAACTAAACTTGTTCCTGTAATTTTTGCTGCAACCCATGTAATATCGCTATAATCACTCCTTATCATATGCTCAATTTCTTCACAGTCGACATTATCTATACGTGTTCCAACAATAATGCCTTTATCATTGAGATACTTTAAAAGAAAACTTGATGTATAAGATATATTTCCTTCAAATGAAATATCCCAGACAAATAAACTTAACGTATATAAAATTCCGATAGAAATTAATATTCCTGCAAAAAATGAATAATGCTTGCGATACTTAAACAGTGTAAATCCTATCCCTTTTTTCTTTATAACACGCACTTTACTGTCCGTTTTTCTCACAATATCCCTTAACTGCATAAAATCCGTTTTACTGAAATTAGCTATAAATCCATCTTCCTGTGATGTAATATTCCAAGGTGCAAGTTCTCTGTGCCTGCAAAGATTTAAAAAACGTTCTTTTGTATCTGTTATGACTTTCACTACGACATAATTATCCATAAGTCTGCGTTGATTCCACATAACAAACCTCACTTCTGTCTTGGATTTTTCTTTTCTTAAACTTCCAAATGAATAATCTTTCCTTTTATCATAATTTCTTCGTCATCATAATAAGCTATTTGTAAATCGGCTCCTTGTATACAAATCATTCCTAATCTTGTCTTTAACTTAATACATTCACAATCATAATATATAATAGACCGATAATTTTCTATATACATTTCACGGTTTCCTATAACCGTGATAATAGGAAGTCCTAAAACCGCATCCCTTGCATTGCTAAACATCGTTTTATTGGTCACAGAATCCTCTTCATTTCTAACTCTTTTCCTCGTAATAATCCTCCATTCCTGCAAGACTGCTGCATTCCATATAGCTATTAATATTACTATATTGAACTATTATGCAGAATAGAACTTATTATTTATGTCTACCAACCCACAGGAATATTATGTCCATACCCCTCCATTTTCTTACGATACTGGTCAATTTCTTTTCTTTTTTCTTCAAGCTTTTTTCCTGTCAATTCTCCATTCTGGCTCATCTTCTCCAATAATTGTATAGAGGCATTGAGCGCTTTTTTAGCTTCATCTTTATAATTGTTTTCAAGATTTTTCTGCACAAGTTCCAACTGAATATCCAACGGCGTTTTTTCTTTTTTCTTAAATAAAAACATATTTAACCCACATTCTCCCTATTGATTTTTTTATTATACAAAAAGTTATTTTTATTTACAAGTTCAACAAATTAAACAAATATTTATATTTACTTCTCTAAAAATATTAATTTTTTATAAACTTTAAAAAATCAATAGGTGAAATTTGTTAATTTTTACCAAATCTTCCAATCATTTCATATACAAGTTGCCAGATATTTGTGCTTTCTTTTCCTTAATAAATATGTTAAAATATTGACAAAATTAACTAAAAGGAGGATTTATGAATCAAACAAAAGATTTTAAACCCTATATTCCAGCTTCTAAAATTACACCTGAATTTACGATTACTTCTATAATCATGGGTGTTTTGCTGGCTATAATTTTTGGCGCAGCCAATGCTTATCTTGGCTTAAGAGTTGGTATGACTGTTTCTGCTTCTATTCCAGCAGCAGTTATCTCAATGGCTGTTTTAAGAGTCATTTTAAGGAAAAATTCCATATTAGAGAGCAATATGGTACAAACTATTGGTTCTGCTGGTGAATCACTTGCAGCAGGCGCCATTTTTACACTGCCTGTATTATTTTTATGGGCAAAGGATGGCATCATGGACTCCCCAAATCTTCTCACGATTTCTCTTATAGCATTATTTGGCGGACTTTTGGGCGTTCTTTTTATGATACCGCTAAGAAACGCTCTTATTGTAAAAGAACATGGTGTGCTTCCATATCCAGAAGGAACAGCTTGTGCAGAAGTTTTGCTTGCTGGTGAAGAAGGCGGTGCCAGTGCAAAATCTGTATTTGCAGGTATGGGTATTGCCGCTTTGATAAAACTTATTGTAGATGGCTTTAAAGTGGTGCCAGGTACGATTGTAGCACCTATTAAAGCATTAAAAACGGAATTTTCAACGGAAGTTTATCCTGCCCTTATTGGTGTAGGCTATATCTGTGGTGCAAAAATTTCTTCTTACCTTTTCGCAGGTGGTATTCTTGGTTGGTTTGTATTAATTCCTGCCATTATCACATTTGGCGGAGATACTATTTTATATCCTGAAACGATAACCATTTCTGAACTTTATGCAAAAGAAGGTGCTTCTGCTATATGGTCAAGCTATATACGCTATATTGGTGCAGGCGCTGTTGCTGCTGGTGGTATTATAAGCTTAATCAAATCGTTGCCGCTTATTATAACCACATTTCGAGATGCCATAAAAGGTATTAAAGGAAGTACATCAAATTCTGGATTAAGAACAGAAGCCGATATGAATATGAAAATTGTAGGTATTGCTGTTCTTGCAAATATTGTTGCGATTGCAATTTTCCCAGATGTTCCAGTCTCTATACTTGGAGCATTGCTGATTGCTATATTTGGATTCTTTTTTGCAACGGTTTCTTCAAGAATGGTTGGTTTAGTAGGAAGCAGCAACAATCCTGTTTCTGGTATGGCTATTGCTACGCTCTTGTTTTCTACAATTATCTTAAAAACAAGCGGCGATACGGGCATACATGGTATGCAGGGAGCCATTGCAATCGGTTCTATCATATGTATTATTGCCGCTATGGCAGGTGATACATCACAAGACTTAAAAACAGGTTATATTTTAGGTGCAACGCCTAAGAAACAACAGCTTGGTGAAATTATAGGTGCTGTTGTATCTGCATTTACTATTGGCGGTGTGCTTCTTCTTCTCAATCAAGCATGGACATTTGGCTCAACGGAGCTTTCAGCTCCACAGGCAACACTGATGAAAATGATTATTGAGGGTGTTATGGATGGCAATCTTCCATGGGCGCTTGTATTTATTGGTGTATTTGTTGCTATTGTTATTGAGATATTAGGAATCCCTGTTTTGCCAGTTGCCATTGGATTATATCTTCCGCTTGAACTTTCAACGCCAATTATGATTGGTGGTGTTATTCGCTGGTTTATTGACAAAAAGAAAAATGAAAAAGAAAAGAATAATGAAGCCGACGGCGGTATCCTATTTTGTTCAGGGTTAATTGCTGGTGAGGGATTATTAGGTATTTTGCTGGCTATCTTTGCTGTTTTTGGCATTGATAAATATATTGATTTTTCAGGATTCTTTGACTCTGGATTTATTGGAGGACTTCTTGTTACTGCCATTATCTGTTTCTTTGTAATCTTTTTTGCAAAGCAAAAAAATAAATTCGATTCACATAAAGCAGATTAAAGAAAGGCAAGGTATTATATGGCAAAAAGAACTATGGAATCCAAAAATTATTTAGATTATATACCATCACGCACCGATTTAAAATATAAAACGGATGCTGATGGAACGGTTACTCTATTTGTTGAAAATAAAGGATTGTTTAATAAAATAGCACAGCTTTTATTTAAAAAGCCAAAAACTTCACAAATTCACTTAGAATACATGGGCAGTTTTATATGGCCTTTGATAGATGGAAAACGAACCATATATGATATAGCTCTTCTTGTCAAAGAAAAATATGGTGATAAGGCTGAACCGCTCTATAATAGATTGGTTCAATATATGAGAAATCTTGAAGATTATGGATTTATTACCATAGTAAAAAACTAAAGCAACACACTAAAAATCACTATACTTTACAAAGTAATCGTGATTGTAAGTATAAACAAAGACTGTCACAAAAATAAAATTTCTTATTTTTGTGACAGTCTTTATTCATTTTATAAATCGTTTTTTATTTTGTAAAGGAATAAAAATTTAATTACTCTCTTTTGACTTGTAATAATCCTCAAACAATTTATTGGCAGCATTGATAGTATCACTGCTTATGCTTGGCAAATCCTTGCCCCATGACTTTGTTGCAAGTTTATATCCCTTTTCCATAGCAGCCTGCATTTTTTTCATTTTCTCAACATCATCACCTGCTAACGCACTTGCAAAATCAAATAATCTCTGTGATGTCTGTTTTACACCCCAATAGCCATCTTCTGATATATCTTCTTGTGCCTGTGCCTTTGTTGCTGCATCCACTGTAAAATTACCGCTTGAAAGGAATTTCCATATCGAATCATTACCTGAAGCCTTGCTGTAAGCTTTAGCTTGCCCTTTCATCATATCTTGAACAAGCTTTACTAAACTTTGCTGTCTTGACTGCTGGTCAGCTTTTAACTGGTCAACCAACGCTGCTCTTTCCTGCGCACTCATCTTATTCACTGAATAAGTTGCCTTTTTATCCGTTCCTGATTTTTGATATACAGCTCCTGAACTTTGAGATTCTGACTGCTTTTTTTCATCAACCTTTTTATCGGCTGTATTTACCTGACTACTTGTATACACATTTGCGGTTGTATTATTAACTGCATTTACACTCATAACTTACACTCCTTTTTCACTCAAACTGCTGCACCAAACATAAAACCTTGCTTATGCAGCAATTTACTATTTAAACATAATAATTAACGGGTTTATATCCTTGTTTCTTATAATATTCCAGTAAAGCTAAGTCTTTCTCTTGTTTTGTAAGACCTTCCTCTAAAAGATTTTCTTCTGTAAAAACTTGTGTTGGCAAATCTTGTGATTCTGCTGATAGATTGCTTGCATTGGAGGTTAACATTTGTTCTTCTTGTGATAACTGCTCTTCTATTTGTTGCTCTTGAAGCTCCTCTGTTATCTCTTCTGTCACTTCCTCCAACATTTCTTCCATATCTTCTGTTATTTCTTCCATGCTTTCTGTCAATTCATCGCTTGATTCAGACTTCATATCATCAATAACTTCTTTGGCTTCATCTTCTCTTCTCTCCTCTGCTGTCTTAGGCTTCATATCCTCAGCAGCTTCAGCAATCTTTTCGCCTTTTTCCTTCGCTTCATCCAATGTATGAAACATTTGTTCATTATTATATTGTTGTTTTGCAGCGTCAATACTGTCTTTATAATTATGAAACATCTCCAATTTTCTGCTAATATCTTCTAACGTTTCACCGTTCATATTTTTTAGCATAGATATCTGATTTTCAAAAAAATTGACTTTGTTTTGACATTCTTGCTGTCGTTCCATTTTATCTTGTGTGCTTTTTAAAAGAGGTCCCACAAACGGTTTGCAAAAAAGCAACCCATTCATATTTAAATTTACGTTCATACTATGCCTCCATTTTGTGTCCAGCTCTTTTTATACTTCTTCATCTACCTTATCTGGCTTTACAGTAGACACAGACTGATAATAGGAACCTTTATTGTTATATGTGCTTCCGCTCTGTGCTGCATAGCCAGAAATTGTTGAAGCCTTTTGTGACACTCTGTTTGCAACCGAATTATATCCTGTAAACAAACTCTTTAAATCACTTATTTTTGCTTCTTTTAATTTATCTTTATCCAACGATAATTTATTATCTTTGCCAATTGAAATGCCGACTTTTGATAATAAATTTTGATTCTTTGACATTGAACCTGTCATAAAAAGAGTACTTCTAAGAACAGACCTTGAATCTGCATCACCAGCTTCTTTAATAACATCATTATAGCTGTCCACAAAGTTCTGTACAGCCTTTGTGATTGCATCCCAATCATAGTCTTCAGTTTCTATAGATTCTTTTGTCTCTTCGTCGGTCTTTTTGATTTTCTTCTTTTCCCACAAAGATTTGTCATTTAATGCATCAGCAGCTTTCTTTAATGTATCAGCACTATCTTTAATCATTTTTGACTTTTTATCTTCACTGACTTTCTTTGAATCAGAAGATGTTTTGTCTGTATCCTGCTTATTGTAATAAGCTTTCAATAACTTTTTATAGCTTCCATTTTTTATCGTGGCATAATCGCCAAGACTAAAGCTGTTTGTTGTTGTTCCGCCCTGCATACCTGAAAACAGAGAAGAATAATCCTGATTTGTATTATATTGACTTGTATAATCACTAAAATTATTAATTGTTGACATATAAATTCCTCCTTTATTTAAATGAACATTTCTTATACGATAATATTAATGCCGCCATCATTGACTTTATTATTAAGATTATTGCTGCTTCCTGTGGATGTTAAGGTAACAGAAGCATCCTTTTCCTTAAAGATAACCGATGTATTGCTTGTAAAAGCATTGCTTGTATTGTCTGATTTATCCACATTTTTATTTGGATTATTCAGCTTATCTTTTCTTGCTTCTTTAAGAGTTTCCTTTCTTGCATCTTTAACAGAATCATGAGCACCCTTTAATTCTTTCATCTGGCTTTTTGTTGCATTTAAGGCTCTCTGTTCAATATCTGCTAATTCTTGCTCTTTTTTATCAACCGATACGCCGCGTCCTGAATCTTGTTTGATTTCACCTCGTATTACATTGGCTATTCGCTCTAATGATGCAGAAACACTGCCTTGTACATCCGACATTTTCATGGAAGCATCGGCTGAAATCATCGCTTTCATATTCGCATCCGATAGTCCTGCATTGGTTTGAGCTTGCTGTGCAGATGCAGCACTATTTGTTGATTCGCCGCCTAGCATATCGTTCATGGAAGCTTCTTCTTTTTGCTTTTCTTTACGCTGTTCAATTTCATGCTGACGAAGCTGTCTGTTTAAATCAGCAATTTGCTGATTAATTTCTTGTCTTTTCTTCATCTTCGCTTCCATTGTCATGTCTTGGTTTTCAGACAGCTTTTTTAATTCTTGCTGTTTTGCTAGTATTTGACTTTGAAGATTTTTGGTTGTAGCATCTGCACTTTGCGACATCCCTGTCTTCATGTTCGCTACATCGTTGTTTACGTTTTGTACTCGCATAACACTCCTTTCCTGTCATAAACGCAAATAAAACTGAAAATATTAAAAATGTACAATCTATATTTACGCTTAAACAATTCAACCTCCTTGTTTATTTGTTTATATAAGGGTCATTATATGAACCTTTTTTATGGAAATTCTAAATGAATTTCTATTAACGTCAAAACGGATACCAATTATCCGCCTACCACTTGCCTATATACTTACAATATCTTCCATATCTTAAAAAAGATACCCCTCTCTGCCTTAATAAACAAGTTATAGTATATATTTTAAAAATATATTTAATATATCATTTTCAATACAATCCAATGCCAAATATGTGATATCTGAAAAATCCTTTGTGGAAACTCTTGCGGTATTGCCGCCGCCTCCGCTTCCTGGCACTTTCATAATACCATCAAAATAGATATACACATAATCCTCTGTAATGTTTTTATCTGCTAAAGTCTGTTTAAATATAGTATCATCTATAAAAAGCCTTCCATCTTTTATCTTCACACCCGAAACACCATTTTCCAACTCTGAAATATATTCTAATTGTTCATTAAACAATGAAGCATCGGTGAATTTGGTATAACGAGGATATGATGTCGCTGTTATAGTAATAACAAGCCCTATAAATACACTGAAAAAGATAATAAAATATTTTTTGTAATAATTTTTTTGATGAATCGAAAGACCGCCTATTCTTGTCTTTAAAACTTGATAATCATTTCTGTTTACAAAAGTTGCAATCCCTTGAGAATGAACGGCTTTTAAAATAAGAACCATATCTAAAAGCAACTTTCCATACTCTGCTTTTGGCAGATGTGTATAAAAAATACTTTTTTCGTCACAGACCATCTCCATATCTTCATGCAATTGTTTTTCAACAAAATAAATCAATGGATTTATCCACCAATAAATTTTTATAAAAGAAAAAATATATTTCCAAAAAATATGCCCTGATTTTATATGTATCAACTCATGGCACAATACAATCTTTTGCTTTTCTTTATCCCATGAATTTACAATAATATTTGGCAATACGATGAACGGGTGGAATAAACCGCCTGAAAACGGACTTATATTTTCATTTATAATATAGACTTGAACACGGTTTAAATAATGACGGCTAAAACAGTTATTTGTAAAGACTACATGGTTAATACAATCTTGAATAAAAGGGTTATTTTTCCAATGTGGTAAAGCGTATACATTCTTTTTCATTTTATGGTCTAAATAGATAAAATGTACCAACAATATGAAAGCAACACTAAAATATATGTACCCCAATAACGGCGTTAATAAGAAATTTAAAAAGGACGAATAATAGCTTATTCCTCTTATAAAAAATACTTTATTCATCCCCATTAAAACAGCGGGGACTAAAAGAAGCATAGCATAATAATTTATGGTAGGATTTTTCTTTTTATTAAAAAATCTTATAAAATAGATAAAAAAGAATAAAAACCAGCCAGCCGTTATTGTTTTTACACATTTTATCAAACAATATTGCGCTGCAAAATCCATATAGCTTTTCATTGCAAACCAATTAATCATATAAAACCTCATGCCAAGATGCTGCTTTGTAACAATACCAAATTATATTATTTTTCTTTTTCAAGCTGTTCAATCAATTTGTGAAGCGTCTTTATCTGTTCTTCTGAAATGTTAGCCGATTGTAAAAAGCTAGCCACTGCAAGAGAAGCATTGCCCCCAAAATAGTTGTTTACAAAACGTTCACTTTTCAGTTCAAGACATTCCTTTTTGCTTTTCATAGCCATATAATGATATACTCTTGCATCTTTTGAATCAACTGTGTAACTTAATATACCTTTTGCAACAAGTCGGTTAATCATAACACGTATTGTCTTACTGCTTACATCAAGTTTTCCTTTTAATGTATGGATGATTTCAGATGCAGTCATGCTTTCCTCACAATCCCATACAACTTCCATAATTGCCCATTCATTTTCGCTTGGTGTAATCTCGTTCATACCGCTCCATTTCTAGAAGTTACTTTTAATATCGTCTATATTTGCAAAAAAATAATAACAATAAATAATAATTTAATATTATTTATCATTATTATTTTACCAGATTAATTTACGCTTGTAAATAAGTTTGCTGACAAATATTGTAAAAATATTTAAAAATCTATTGTTTTTTTTGATATCTATTATATATTTCCTTTTGCAAACTCTGTAAAATGTCTTCTCTCATATTTATTACCTATTCTGAAATATAACATAAATACACACTATTTTAAAAATTTATCATAAATGCCAAAAATAAATATAAATAGAATAATGACAGGCAATACATATTTTATATAGCCTTTCATCCAATTCTTTATTTTTATGCCATTTCCTGTATTGGCTTCCTGTTTAAAGTTTTCCCAGCCCCAGCCATATCTTGTAACACAAAACAACAGATAAACCAGAGAACCAAGCGGTAAAAATAAATTGCTAACTAAAAAGTCCTCAAAATCCAAAACCGTTCCGCCAAATATTTTAAATCCATCCCAGCTTAAAATATTATAGCCCAACACACATGGAAGCGATAAAATAATAATCAATACAAAATTAACAATTCCTGATTTCTTTCTGCTGCAATTGGTCAATTCCATACCACAGCATATAATATTTTCAAACACTGCAAAAACAGTGGACAATGCCGCAAAAGACATAAATAAGAAAAATAAACTTCCCCACAAACGTCCTAATGGCATACTGGCAAAAATATTGGGCAATGTGATAAATATCAGACTTGGACCTGCAGTCTGGTCAACATGATACGTGAAACAAGCAGGAAAAATAATCAACCCTGCGGTAATTGCCACAAATGTATCCAGTAAGACAACACGAACAGACTCTCCTAGTAAGGTATGTTTTTTATCAATATAACTTCCAAAAATCGCCATTGCACCAATGCCTAGACTTAGTGTAAAAAAGGCTTGATTCATCGCATTGGTCAATGTCGTTACAATGCCGACTTCTTTCATACGTTCAAAATCTGGCAGCAGATAAAATTGCAAACCTTCTTTTGCTCCTGACATAAAAAAACTGTTTCCTGCCAAAATTACCATAATCAATAGAAGCGCAATCATCATGATTTTTGTAATACGCTCTAAACTGTTTTGCAGTCCTCTTGTACACACGACAATCCCCATCAATACAACAAGAATCATCCAAAAAATCATAATTTCAGGCTGTGCAAGCATATCTGAAAACGTAGCCGCAATTGCTTGTGAATCAGCTCCATCCAGCTTGCCTGCTGCTGTCAAATAAAAATAGTGCAGCATCCAACCAGCAACCGTTGTGTAAAACATCATTAATAAATAGCACCCTATCAGCGTAAAATATCCATGAACATGCCATTTTGTTCCCTTTTTTTCCAATACCTGATACGCCTTTATAGGACTTTTTTTACTGGCTCTTCCAACTGCAAATTCCATACACATAACAGGCAAACCTAAAATGGCTAAAAATATAAAATAGAATAAGACAAAGGCACCGCCGCCACTTTGTCCAGCTATATAAGGAAATTTCCACACATTTCCAATACCAATAGCACAACCTGCTGATAAAAGGATAAATCCCAATCTTGTTTTTAATTTTTCTCTCTCCATAAAAATAATTATGCCTTTCCATAACCCACAAATTTAATAAACCATTTTCTAGTCTATTCACACTACTTTTACATCAATTCCTTTTTCATCATCTTATAAATGGTCTATTATTTTATTCATTTGAATTTTATTCATTTGAATTTTATTCATTTGACCAAAAATCAACAGGTTCATATTCCTGCAATTTTGCCAAAAATCCCAACTGATATAAACTGTCCTGAATCAGATTTAGCGTTTTTTCATCATCTGCTGCCACTGTATGATAGTGATACCCTGATGTAACATTTTTTAAAAGACTGGACTTTCCACTTTTAATCTCATCTAAATATTCTTTAATATCACGCCTTGAATGAATATTCATATCGGCTTTTATCACACCATAAACTTTATGATAGACAAAAACATCTTTTACCCAGCCGCCAAAATCAATAATCGTCTCAAGTTCTGTTTCCACCTCAGAATCTGTGTGTATTACCTTAAAAACTCGGGTAACCTCTTGCTTATTATCTATTATATAACCTTTATTGGTTGAATATATATGAATATCTTTTGCTCGGATTAAAGCAATATCTTGAACAATAACTTGTCTGCTAACCTGAAAGCGTCTGGCAAGATTGATTCCTGATATTGGCATATCACTTGATTTTAAAATATTGATTATCTTTTCTCTTCGCTCTTCTCCATTCACTTTTTACCACCCCTCTGCAAATCAACTTATTGGATGAAGGTTTTTCAATGAAATATCCATTATTGGAGCGGAATGTGTAAGCGCTCCGCTTGAAACAAAGTCTACCGAAAGATTGGATAACTTTGCAATGTTTTCCTTTGTCACATTGCCTGAAACTTCAACCTGTGCACGTCCATCAATAATGTCAATCGCCTCTTTCATCATATCATGGGACATATTGTCCAGCATAATAATATCTGCCCCTGCTTCGACTGCTTCCTTTACCATATCAAGCGTTTCTACTTCCACCTCTATCTTTCTTACAAAAGATGCATACGCCTTTGCCATAGCAACCGCTTCTTTAACACCGCCAGCAGCACCAATATGATTATCTTTTAACAACACACCATCTGTTAAATTATATCGGTGATTGTTGCCCCCGCCAACCTTTACTGCATATTTTTCAAATATCCTATTATTAGGTGTTGTCTTTCTTGTGTCAAGCAATTGAATCGCTGTGCCTTCAAGCAACTGTACAATCGAATTGGTATATGTTGCAATTCCACTCATTCGCTGAAGATAATTAAGTGCTGTTCGCTCTCCGCATAAAAGAACACGAATATCTCCTGTAACCTTTGCTAAAAGCATACCTTTTGTCACCTTATCACCATCGTTTACAAACAGCTGTGTTGTTGTATTTTCATCTAGCAATTCAAATACTCTTGAAAATACTTGCAAGCCACAAATAACACCATCCTGCTTGCATATCAAATCCACTTCACCAAGCTGAAATTTTGGCATCACGCTATTTGTACTAACGTCCTCACTCGTTATATCTTCTTTTAATGCACCAAGAATATATGGGTCTACATTTAATTTTAAAGTTACTTTATCAAACATTTTAATCCTCATTTCTGCGCCGCTTTTTGTTCAAGAATCTCTCCATTAAAAATTTTTTAGTAACGCTGTGTCAAGCAACGCAAAGACGCAACGCGTTTGTTCAATTTTATTTAACCTGTCACATCTATTGTGAAAGATTCCTATATCACAATAGATTATCAAACAACTTATTTCGTTCCATATTATTTATGTATCGTTTAATTTTTCTTTTACTACTTCTTTATAAGAACGCTGTAATGCTTCAAGGTCTTTATATGGTTCAAGACACCAATCCCTTATAAGGATATCTGCATTTTTATTATCCAATCCATTTTTTTGTGTATTTAGTGTCTGGACATTTAATATATCATCTGTCATTTTATCTTGGGCTATATCTAATGCAGCACGTTTTGCAAACACAAGACTTTCTAGCAGTGAATTACTGGCAAGACGGTTGCGTCCGTGTACTCCGTTACAGGCAGTCTCCCCAATGGCATATAAATTTTCCATGCTCGTTTTACTCTCATAATTTACTTTAATTCCACCCATAAAATAATGTTGTGCAGGAACAACTGGTATACATTCCTTAAACACATCGTAACCATGCTCTTTACAATGTTGCACAATATTAGGAAAATGCGACATTAATTCTTCTTTTTTAATTGGTCTTAAATCTTCCCATACAAAATTGGTTCCATCTTTTTCCATCTGCTTTTTAATTTCATTTGTAAGCAAATCTCTTGGCAGCAATTCATTGACAAAACGATTGCCATGTTTATCATACAACTTCGCACCTTCGCCGCGCACAGACTCTGATATCAAAAAACTTCGGTCTGTTGCCCCTTCTAAATAAAGCGTGGTAGGGTGTATTTGAACATAATTAATATCTTTTAATAAAATACTATGATTAATTGCTATTGCAATCGCATCGCCTGTAAGATGCCTAAAATTTGTAGAATGCCTATAAACGCCTCCAACACCTCCTGTGGCAAGAACCAACTTTTGTGTTTGTACTTTCTTCAAACTGCCGTCTTTTAATTTTAAGACAGCACCATAACAAACATTATCTTTACTGATAATATCAATTAATGTTGTATACTCCATAATTGTTACATTGCTTAATTGTTTTACTTTTTCAAGCAAATGACTTGTAATTTCCTTACCTGTGACATCTTTATGAAAAATAATTCTGTTAGCACTATGTGCACCCTCTCTTGTATATGCAAGGCTTCCGTCGGATTCTCTTTGAAAATCTGCTCCCAATGATATAAGGTCATCTACAACATCTCTTGAAGAACGAATCATAATTTCAACTGATTTTTTGTCATTTTCATAATGACCAGCTTTTAATGTATCTTCAAAATACGAATCATAATCCTCCTCATTGGTAAGCATACACATTCCTCCCTGTGCTAGAAAGGAATCACTGCTTTCCATATCTGATTTTGTAATTATTACAATTTGTTTATCTTTGGGAAGATGAAGCGCACAATACAAACCTGAACACCCACAGCCTACTATCAATATATCCGTTTTCATATTTAGCCTCATTTCTGCGCTGCTTTTGCGCATTGTACATTTGTTGAAAAACTACTTTGCAAGTTCAAGCATCCTTGTCAATGGTGCCATTGATTTTGCCGCAAGTTCCTTATCAACAAACACTTCATTGGTTTCATCTTTTAAAACCTTCAAAACTTTTTCTAACGTAATCTTTTTCATATTTTCACAAATTTGACCTTCTTTTACTGTATACAACTTTTTATCTGGTGCAATCTTTTTAATTTCTGCAAATACACCGTCAACCGTTCCAATAAGAAACTCTTTTGACGAAGAATTTGCCACATAATCAATAATCCCTGAAGTACTGCCTATGTAATCTGCATAAACGAGTACTTCCTCACTGCATTCTGGGTGTGCCGCAAATTTGGCATCAGGGTGACTTTCTTTTGCTTTTACAACCATATCTGCTGTAATTTCTACATGTCTTGGGCAGCAGCCATCATTTAAAATAATATTTTTGTCTGGAACCTGCTTTGCAACATAACTGCCAAGATTTTTGTCTGGTATAAAATAAATATTTTTATTGGGCAAGTTTTTTACAATTTTTACAGCATTTGAAGATGTAACACACACATCAGAAAATGTCTTTAATTCGGCTGTTGAATTGATATAACAGACCACTGCCACATCATCATATTCTTTTTTTACTCTTATTATTTCTTCTTTTGAAGCCATATGAGCCATAGGACAATCGGCTGATGCATCAGGCATAAATACCCTTTTTGATGGATTTAAAATTTTCGCACTCTCCCCCATAAACTCAACTCCGCAAAATACAATAATATCAGCATTGGTTTTTGTTGCAATTTTGCTTAAATAAAATGAATCCCCCACATAATCGGCAATATTTTGCACGTCCTCATCAACGTAATAATGGGCAAGAATAACGGCATTCTTTTCTTTTTTTAATGTTGCTATATCCTCTGTAATAGACATATCGTTCCTCATTTCTGCACTGCTTTGGCATAGTTTAAGCTTATGCAGCAGCACAGGCATAAGCTTGATTTTTGAAAGTATACCATAAAACTTTACAGATGACAAGACAGTTAAAAAAATTATTTTATAACATCTTAGATATATCATTATAAATAAAAAAATACACTTTAAAAATATTATCAATATCAAAAATATTAACACAATAAAAAAGATTGCTGCATAAAGTTCTTACTTATTTTTAATTACTTTATACAACAACCGTTTTCATATATTTTTACTATAAGCACAACCGTTATTTAAAATTTATACTTTTGTCTATCTTTCTTTTTAACAGGCAAGCAGATATTCTCAATCCGCTTTACTGTCTGTTTATCATCTGGATACTATTCCATAACATTTTTTACAGGAATGTCTAATTTTTTCTAATAAAGTTAAATTTCTTTTAACAAAGCAATCAAATATTCCCATACTCGTTTTGTAGATGATATGCTTAGTTTTTCTCTTGTTGTATGAATATATTGAATATCCGGACCAAAAGATATACAGTCAAGTCCCGGCAGCTTGTCCGCAATAATTCCACACTCCAATCCTGCATGAATGGTCTGAATAATGGCTTTTTTGCCATACATTTTTTCATATACACATTCCATTTTTTCACGTAATGGGGACTCTCTCATAAATTCCCATGCAGGATAATGACCTTCCACTAGGCATATGTCGTCAATGTACTCTGTTAATAATGTAAGCTTTCTTATCAAGTAATTTTTTTCACTTTCCAAAGCACTTCTTATTAGATAACATAATTCAATACAATCCGCATCATCTTTTATCATGCCAAGATTTAATGATGTTTGTACCAATCCTTTGATATCATTACTCATTTTTACAACACCATTAGGCAGCATATTTAATAAAAGCACTATTTTTTCACCACATACATCCGTCAGACAGCTTGCTTTGGCACTATCCTTCCACTCCACTTTAATATTTAATTGAGGGTCTGTCACTGCATATTCATTTTGATATACTTTCAATTCACTTTCAATAACTGCTTCAATTTTTTGCCTGTCTTTTTCCAATGCCACTAATTGTGCTGTTGAAGACGTTGCTATTGCATTGTCTTTTTCACCGCCGTAAATACCCTTTATTTTCATTTCAAAACGACTAATCAACACATCAAGAAGACGTCCTATCAATTCGTTGGTATTTGCTCTCTGCTTGTCAATCTCTACTCCTGAATGTCCGCCTGTTGCCCCGCATATTGTAAGGTCAAAATGGATTCCTGTAAAATCATGATATTCTTTTTTTAATTTACATTTGACTGTTGCACCTCCTGCACAGCCTGCCAACAGATAACCTTCCTCTTCTGAATCAATATTTAACATTCTTCTTCCCTTAATATCGGATAAATCCATTGCTGTGGCACCAAGCATTCCAATTTCCTCATCCACTGTAAAAATCACCTCAAGAGCTGGATGTTCAATTGAATCGGACGCTAAAAGAGCAAGACTATAAGCTACAGCAATTCCATCATCAGCACCCAATGATGTATTTTTAGCATACAGATAATCTCCTTCTATTACTAAATCAAGCCCTTCTGTCTTCATATCCTTATTACAATCTGCTGTCTTAACAGCCACCATATCCAAATGTCCCTGCAAAATGACGGTCTGCTTGTCCTCATACCCCTTACTGGCAGGTTTCCATATAATCACATTATAACTTTCATCTTGTCTGTACTTTAACTGATGCAGCTTAGCAAATTGTACACAATAATCGCTAATTTCCTTTACATTGCCAGAGCCATGCGGAATTTGGCACAATTCTTCAAAATACCGAAATACCTCAAATGGCTGCAAATCCTTTGTTATATAATCCATAAACATCTCCATTTCTGCGCTGCTTTTTACATAAAACCCTTTAGGTCAAAACATCCTAAAGGATTTTTTTAGCAACTTTATGTCAAGCAACGCAAAGACATAAAGCTTGGTGTGAAAAATTACTAACTATTACTTTTCACATAAATTACAAGTTCTGCGCTCTTTTTACGCAAAAAACAACATTCATATTTGTATATTATATTCCACTATTTACCATATTTCAATACACCTTTTCGCCTCTCAATAATTTATCCAAAATATCTGCCAATGGCTCCATAGCATTTTTAACTTCTTCTACAGTATTTGTTTGCGCTCCCGCCTCTATAAGCATAGACTTTCCTCGCTCATGCAAACAATATCGATACGCATTAATATATATATTTCTCAGCCAGCCTGGATAATATGCTTCACCAAGCAAATGCATCTGTAAACTCATTGCAAGATTATCATCTCGAAACGGATTGTAAAGATATTTGATATCACCCTTTACATTACTATAACTAATTCCATTAAAAAACATGATTTTTGCTGTCTTTTTCCCGTCAATATCCGTAACTAAATGGGTGTCTTCTCCCACACCATCACGGTGCAAATCAATAACCACCTCAATAGAAGGATTTGCCTCAAGAATCTTTGCTATAGCATTTTCTGCATACGTATAAGCTTCACTTCTGTCCAATTTTCCATTTACATAATCATATATGCTTCTATCGTGAATAACATTATAACCATACTTATCTTGAAGCACACTTGTTAAATAGTCGCCAACACCTAATATCGTTGTAGAATCGTCCCCTTCTACACTATTTACAAACCCTTCCTGTGAATGGGTATGAAAAATAAGTATCTGTGGTGTTTCTGCATTATGACCAATAGATAAATTTTTATCAAGAAATTCTGAAGGTCTAAAAATGCTTTCTGTCAAACTTGTCACAGATGTTACTGTATAAAATCTTCTGCAATAATTATAATCATTTAAATTATTGCGGTCATAGGTGTTTCCTGTTATCACATCTCTTGAAATAACATCTGTTACTTCATTTGGTTGTGATGGTTCTGAAGTGGTTTGTTCTTCACTGTTCTTTTCTGTCTGAGTCTCAGCAGAAGTTGTGGTATTCTCTGTTGTTGCATTAATAACAATCCCTGTTGTTTCACCATTATATTTATCTGCATTGACATGATAGCCAATTGCGTCTATCACTCTGTCGTTATCAGCCTGCGCCATACTGTAATACTCTTCAACAGGATACAATTCATCAAATATAGATTCCCCTATACTCTTGTCCTCTGTGGTATCTGCCTTGCTATAATATGCGAAAACTGGCATTTTGATATCAACTGCCAGTTCACATATTCCTTCCATTAGTAAAGACAAAACGCCCAATTTTGTTATAATAAAACAGGCAACCCCAATAACTGCTGCCCCCACTGCAATAAATGATATCCTTGAATAATTTTTCATACTACAACCATGCCTTTCCAATACTTGCAAACATGAAAGTGACACAAGTCTGCGATTAGAAAATTGCTGATTTTTCAATCCTTCTATATCTTATGCCATTTCTTAAACTGCATGTCAAAATCCGCCTTGCAGCAATGCAAGAACGAACAAAGCCAAAACAAACCTAACATAAAATATGCTTTAGGATTTTTAATTATAACTATAAACGACACGATTTAATGATTCTGCTATAATTTCTGCAATAGAACTGACACATGCATCGACATCTTTTGGTGCAACATACATATTAGAAAGATAATTTGGAAGTTCTTTTCCATCCGAATAATCACTAATAATCGTCGCCGCATCAATAACTGTAGGAACGCCTATGGCTAAAACAGGTGCGCCTATTGTTTCTGCTGTTATGCCTTCTCTATGATTTCCAACACCAGAACCTGGCGAAATTCCTCGATTTGAAATTTGAACAGTCGAATTAAGACGCTTGATACTGTGAGCTGCTAATGCATCAATGGCAATAACTAATCCCGGACGTGTCTGTTTTACAATGCCCTTAATAATTTCAGCCGTTTCCATTCCAGTCTGTGCCATAACACCTGGTGTCAAAGAAGACATTTTTAAACACATGGATTTATCATGTACAATATGCCTGTTTACTAACAGCTTATCCGTTGCCCAAGGACCAAGCGAATCGGCTGTCACATCACGATTGCCAAGCCCTATCACTAAAATATGTCTGTTGTCTACAATACATGGCTTTGCCAGACGATAAATCTCATCTTCCAATATCTTTATAAGCCTTTCGCTATACCCTTCATTGCAGTCTACAAGACTTTCTGCCTCAACGGTAACATATGTTCCTACACTTCTATTAAGTAATTTTTCCCCCTCTTCATTAAGAATTTCTAATGTTGTTATCTTAATATCACTAATAGAATCTCTTTTTTCTCTTACGATAATACCTCTGTATCTTGAATCACTCTTATCAACGGATTCATTTAACTCTACCGCTAAATCTGTTCTAACCATAAATCACAAACCTCCTATATTGGGAATTTTAGCCAGTTTTTCTGACAACTATATCATTACCACCAACAATTACATTTATACATATCCTCTTAGAATTAAAAATATTTATCAAAAATACATCATATATTATTAATAGATATTAATAACCAGCAAATCCTTACTTTTATAATCATTCAACAATTTATCTAAACACTTATAAAGATTATAACTGAACGGTTGCTTATATTTATAACAATAAATTTGTATTAATTTACAGTAATATGAAAATTTTTATTGACACAAATCCCCATTTAGTATAGAATACATTAGTATGTTCCATTAGAACGTCCGTGTCCGGCTTTAATGAGAAACAACATTATTATCACAGATGGAGGTGACAGGTTTGGCTAACATTAAATCTGCTAAAAAAAGAGTTCGTACAAGTCAAGTACGTGCTGATAGAAATAAGGCTATTAAATCAAAAGTAAAGACTTACATTAAAAAAGTGGACGCTGCCGTTGCTGCAAAGGATAAGGCTGCTGCACAAGCTGCTTTGCCAGTTGCAATCGGTGAGATTTCAAAAGCAGCTTCTAAGGGTATCTACCACAAGAATACAGCTGCAAGAAAAGTATCTCGTATAACAAAAGCTGTAAATTCATTAGCTTAATCCATATAAAGTACTGAACATATACTTTATAAGTATTATTTTTATGTCAAACAATGAATGGACAAGTTTTCATCCATTCTTATATAAAAAGAGAGCAAGTGACGTGTACACATTTGCTCTCTTTTACTATTTTAACACCAATATATGAATATATTTTTTATTATTTTGTTCTATAGTAAAGACTTCTTTACTACAGGTATCCATACTTCATACTGTGCATTTTGCGGGTCTGAATGAATATATACCTCAATATCAGGAGCATTGCCATATTCATATCCCGATGTTGGGAGCCATTCTGTAATAATTCGCTTCTCCAACTCCTGAATAGACTGATTTGTTCCTGTTCCACTAAAAATTGCCCATGTCGCCTGCGGCACAATATATTCCTCAAACTCCCCCTTTTCTTTTAACGAAGAAACGGCAATATAATACCGCCATGCTTCATCACTGTTACAAACACTGATACCAAGTACACCCTTAGGCTTGGAATCCATCCTTTCAACAAGTTGCTGCAATGTTCCATTTACAGTAATCTCCTGCCATTTTTGTGGTATAACAGCAAAATTTGCTTCAATTTCCTTTTCTAACGGCACCGATACGCCTACAACGCGAAATGCTGATTTTGTCTCAATTCGATAATTCATTTCTTCCACTCCTTTAACTGTAATTTTAAAAGTAATCGGAGGAAAAGATTTTACAGGCACACCTTCATTTTTCACAGCGGACGGTGCAATTCCATGAATAGACTGAAAGGCTCTGTTAAATGCTGTCGGAGAATGATAACCATACTTTTGTGCCACATCAATAATTTTGACATGACCGCCCTGCAAATCAACTGCTGCCAATGACATTTTTCTTTTTCGGATATATTCCGATAATGGCATACCTGCCATATAAGAAAACATGCGCTGAAAATGATACGCTGAACAGCAAGCAATCTGCCCAAGTTTTTCATAATCAATTTTATCTGTAAGATTTTTTTCAATATAGTTCACTGCACTATTTAGTCGTTCTATCCATTCCATATCTTTTCCACTCCTTTGAAACAACATTATTGTAACAGCTTCTGTTTAAATAGTCCTCTCATTATATGTACAAAAAAGAGCGTTTCTTTTTCGTTTCTTTTTATCTTCAACTTTTTCTTCCAATCTCTGCAAATAGGCTTCTATTCTTTCTTGTAAAACACTTTTGACATCATAAATCCATTCAAGTAAAATACTTTTGGTGGCATTTGTACTCGCCAAATCGTATGATTTTTTTGTTCAAGAGTACAACAATCAGAAAGGAGGAAAAGCATATTGGAAATTAGCACTCAGATAAAAAAATACCGAAACCATATGAATCTTTCTCAAGAAGAATTGGCTGAAAAAGTTTACGTGAGCAGACAAAGCATTTCTAATTGGGAAACAGGCAAAAATTATCCCGATATTCATAGCTTATTATTACTCAGTTCGTTATTTAATATATCTCTTGACCAACTAATTAAAGGAGATGTTCAAATTATGAAAGAAGAAATTAAAGAAAGTGAAATCAAAAAATTAAATCATTACAGCACTATTTATGGTATTTTATTAACAGCAACGATATTTTCTGCTGTACCGCTCTCATCTTGGCTTGGTTTTTACGCGCTTATCCCTTGGGGGATACTGTTTGGAATAACCTTATTTTTTGCATGTAAAACCGAACAAGTTAAAAAAGAAAACCATATCAGTACCTACAAAGAAATTGTAGCATTTATGGAGGGAAAACGATTAGATGAGCTTCAAAAACAACAAGAAATAGGAAAACGTCCTTACCAAACTTTCTTAAAAGCTTTTGTCAGTGGATTGGTTGGTCTTATCATCAGTATTATACTGTCATGGATTTTTTATTAAGTCCACATTTATAGCAAGCACAATGACCAAATAATTGTACTGCTGGGTAGAAGTTTTTATTTTGCACAAATAAGGGGACTGTCGCAGAAAAGATGTAAATAGACAAGTATTGTTTCATATTGTGTTATACATTACAACATAAAATCTTTGACTTTCTTTGCGCGATAATCCCTTTTTATCAAGCAGTTTCTTATACATTTATACACGCCAGCTCACTATATCTTCCAACTTCTTTCTTGGTCTTGCAGAAGGCGTTTCATCGGCATAACCGATTGTCATTGCTGCAATCAGTTCCCCATCAACATTTAACCAACGATTTAATTCATCATATGCAAAATAGGTATCACATATCCAAAGACTTCCTAATCCAAGCTCTGTGGCAGTCAATGTCATATTTTCCATAGCTGCACCAATAGATTGTGCATTACAAATTTCATAAATGCGCTCTTCTGCATTTAATGTGTGATGAATATTGATTCCCAATGGATTTACAACAAAAATAACAACAGGCGCTTGTTCCATAATCTGCAATGTATATACTGCTCCACTATGATACTGTATGCTTTCCGGCAAAAGCGGATTGTCTTTTTCTCGATTTAGTCCTTTTTTCATTACTTCAAGCATGGTCTTTTTTGCTGTTCCCATAATAACCACAAACGTCCATGGCTGTCGATTTTTAGAAGACGGTGCTAGACTGCCTGCCTGTAAAATTTCCTCAATCATTGGTCTATCAACAGAAATATTTTTATACTTTCGTATACTTCGTCTATTTATTATAGCAGGTAACATTCTTATATTCCTTATCATAAAACATTTTTTATTCGCCGTACAATTCTTTTCTTAGTTCTTTGCAAACTATAGTCATTTCTATAATATCTTCTTTTGGCATCATCTCGCTTAAATCATATTCAAGAGGTGCTGCTATAAAATCTGTGAGAACCTTATCTATCTGCTTATGTTCTTCTGGTGTAGCTGTAATACAAACATCTGGCACATCTGCTTCTATATCTTCATCAAGTTCAAGCAAATTTACATATCCATTTACTTTACATTCCAATAGTAAAGCTGCAATATCTGTAATAAGGTCAATGGCAAAGGAAATATCTTTTTCCCAGCCTTGCGAATCTACAAACACTAAAGGAACATCTGGTTTTCTAAAATCACCTTGCAGCTTGTCTAATCCAAAATCAGAAAAGATTTCGTTTAATGATATTTCTTTTTTTTGTTTTTCTGCTAAATAAGCTACAAACGTTAAACTGTCATCAGTACCGCCAATATAATTGCCCCAATATTTTTTGATGTACATTTTAAACCTCCAAAATAATGATGGTGTATGTTTTGTGGTAAATAATGATGAATTTATTTTTTAATCTTTTGTATATAATATATTTTATAAATATTAATTTTTTAGGGTAGGTATTACATACAATTCCAATTTGTATGCCATATCAGATTACATGTGTCAATTCCTCTTAGGATAGGTATTACGTTAATGCTGAATATAAAATATATGACAAAGAAATATGTGTCAATTCCTCTTAGGATAGGTATTACAACAGCATTTTTGCTGTTTTTTGATTTATTATAAACCATATTCTTACCATTTTCAATTTATTTTCCCAAAAAGCCGGTCAACCTATTTTTTTCTATCTCCTGTATTGCCCTATTTTACTGACTTTCTTATTTTCCCTAAAATAATGCTGAGGTTAACCGACTTTTTTATCCGTCAAGCAGATATTCACAATTTACTTTACTGCTTACTCTTAACCTTATTATCCTTTGTTCTGCATAGTATTTAATAGTTTTACTATTTTATCTCTATGCTTTGCTGTTTTCATAAATGTAGGAAGATAATGTGACTGTGTTTTTCTCACCTTTAATTGAGCTGGCTTTTGGCGTAAATCGGCACTTAAATATTCTATCAAATATGTAAGATGTTCATGGTTTAATGCCCATACAGGTTTACCATTAAAATATGCCAAAAACCAAAGCTCCAATCCAAAAAAAGGCTCACAGGCATTTTGAATTGAATACAATGAATAACAGCTTTCAACCTTTTTTTGAACGGCTCCTGACATGCCATATCCACAAAATGGACAACGAACATAAAGTTTATGAAAATGCTGCTGCCTTTTTTGTGTAATATTCACTCTATAATATATTCCACACTGTTCACATTGATTATGAACTTCATAACGATAATTTTTGCGTTCTTTTGTCATCATGTTTCCACATTTTGTACATTTAAAATAAGATAAAAGATTATCGGCTGTCACAATACCAAGCCCATTACAATGGGGGCATTTTACATAAATACCTGATTTCATAATAGTATATACAGAATATGTACCATAATATTTGTCAACAAATCGTTTCATTACCCTTTTATTCTCCTATAAACAATCAAGCGGATATCTATAATCCGCTTTTCTCTTTACTTTTAACTACATTGCTGTTTATAGTATTTTTTACGAACAAACCTAACTTATTGATTATAAAAACTTACAGGAGTAACTATTGGCTTGCCATCTTTATCTACCAAAACGGTCATGCCACAGCTTCCTGCCGAATTTGATGCTAATAGATAATTCACTCCTGTTTCTGTGTCAACAATAATTTCTCGGACATTGCTTATTCCTTGTGAATATATTTGTACAAAACGCTTTTCTGCCATAATTGAACACCCTTTTTTAATTTTATTATAAATCATTTCTTTTAAAAATCAAATTATTTTTGTATATTTGTATTTGTTGCAATCTATTTTATATGATATAATAACCGCAGTAAAACGGCGGTATTAAAGTTTGCTTGGCAAAAAGGAATCTTATGTTAAAAGTTATTGTTATCGGAAGTCCTGGTGCTGGAAAAAGCACATTTTCTCGAAAGTTAAGGGATATTACCAATCTTCCCTTATATTATTTGGATATGCTATGGCATAAGCCTGATAAAACAAACATTTCCAGAGAAGAATTTAATACAAAACTTAATGAAATTATTAAAAAAGAGCAATGGATTATTGATGGAAATTATCAGCGTACCCTTGAAATACGCATAAAAGAATGTGATACTATCTTTTTATTAGACTACCCTGTAGAAGTTTGTCTTTCTGGAGTACAATCTCGCATTGGAAAAAAACGAGAAGATATGTGCTGGATTGAATCGGAATTTGATGAGGAATTTCGGCAATGGATTATTGATTTTCCAAAAAAACAACTGCCGCAAATTTATAAATTATTAAATCAATATCATAACAACAAAACCATTATCACTTTTCATTCCAGAAAAGAAGCGGACACATACTTCAATACAATGTTATATAAAAATCGTATTGAATAGGAACATAAAAAATCGTCATAATTATAATAAAAATAATAGAAACATATTTTCATTGCAAATTACAGAGCATAAGGTATTCTTCGCCTTTTTCTTCGACAATTTGAAATCCGACCTTTTTGTACATTTCCACTGCAACATTTGCTTTCTGTACTGCAAGTGATGACTGCATATAGCCTCTTTCTTTCAATACACAAAGCATTTTTTTCATCATGGCAGTTCCAATACCAAAACCTCGATATTTTTTATATAAAGAAATCGCAAAAGATGGTGTCTTATCATTAAGATGCCCATAATCGTTCATAATACGAACCCAGACGGCTCCTGCAATTTTCCCGTGCACCTCTGCAACAAAACCAATATCATCTTTTTTCTTTCCAAAATCAGCTATATATACTTGCAATTCGGGCTGTCTAATAATAGACTTTGGCGGAGCAGTCATCCCCTTTGGTATAAATATTGCCTCATACAAAAAATCTTCCAGTAAATAATATTCTTTTTCTTCTATTTCTCTAATTTGATAATCCATTATATACCTTTTTAAAATTTAATATTTTTATTTTTTATATATTTTATATCAATCAACTATTTAGCTAATTTCTTTTTTGTGACAAAGATGGATTCCAATATGCCCTATTCCCAATAAAATAACTGCTATGATAAGCCATTGATTTTTTCCATAAACGCCTAAAAGAAAAAATGCTATAACTGGCAATGTAGCTCCTGCAACAGGTATTCCAAATAAACTGCTATAAAAATCGTTCATGGTTTTATTGCTTTTAAAATATCGAATCCAATATATTTCATAAAGAATCATTACAAAAAATGCAACTAATAATATCCATGTCCAATTAGAAATCGTATTTATATTAAAATCATAAAAGATTAAGGATATACATGTTACCAATATTTCGCCAATTCGTTCAAAAAGCAGCAATATTTTATTTTCATTTTTTACATATTTATCATAATCTTTTGGTTTATTTTTGCTCCAAATAATATTAGGTATTATCAACATCAATAAAAATAAAAGACCTATATACGAAAATCCAAAATGTAAATTCATTATTTCTCCTTATTGTTATTGCAGTTAAATAAATATTTGCAATCCACTTTACTGCTTACTCTCCTCTATTCATTTAAAATCTTATCGTTTAATATGTATTAAACAATATCTTAAAAACTTATTTCAATAAGTATTATATATTATTTTTTAAAAATATAAAATAGGTTTTTTAATGTCACAAAATATAATCAACCTTTTTGTGAAAAAATACAGCAAATATGTGAAAATTTGTCTTTAATAAGACTATTATTTTTGGTATAATCAAAATGATAGACAAATAGACTTCCCTATATTTTAATATATTTCATTATAAACTATAAATCGTTTATCAATAGGAAAAACATACTAAAAAAATAAAACAATTGCTTAAAAATGTGCATAATGTTAAATAAAATCCTTTTATGAAATTCTTTTTTATTAAAATATTTTGCAAAAATAAGCAATACTGAAGTCTATACAAATAAAATCCATTTATAATATTAAAAAATCTTAAAAACAAAAAAATAGGTACGACATAGTCTATCAAGAAAATAGGAAGACTTCAAGAAAATTTTAAAACAAAGAAAGGAGGTCTACTCGGCAAATTTTGAGTAGCAAAAAGACATGGGAAATCAATTAATATGGGACAAACGGCATGATATTGGCGTAGATATTATTGACAAGGAACATAGAAAACTGTTTCGTATTCTCAATAAGCTGTTCAATTTGGGTCAACAAGAGTTAAAAAGTCAGTGGGTTTGTCAAGAGGCTGTAAAATACTTTAAAGACCATGCGTTTCAGCATTTTATAGATGAGGAAAATTACATGGCATCCATTAATTATACTGGATTTGAGATGCATAAGCGTATTCATAAAAATTTTCGTGAAACAACGCTGCCTGCTCTTGAAAAAGAATTAGATTTGTCCGGCTATTCAGAGAACTCAATCAATCATTTTCTTGGTGTATGCGCAGGATGGCTAATTGGACATACATTAATAGAAGACCAAGCAATTGTAAACGGCGACATTATAAAACAATGGCAAAATCTTTTGCCAGAGGAAGAACAAGTAGTTATGGGACAGACTATTGTCAGTCAGCTACATAATATGTTTCAGTTGGATTCACAACTTATTAGCAATTGTTATGGCGGCGAAAAATTTGGAGATGGAATTTATTATCGTTTAATTTACATCACACAAGAAAAAAAGAGATGGGAATTTCTTTTAGTTTTTGAAGAACAACTAATTAGCAGCACCCTTAGCAATGTCATAGAAACAAAATCAAAAGCTGTAAGTGTTATGTTAATGAATGTAACAAGATATATAGCAAGACAGCTGGTAGAACATATTAAAGGACATTTTTCAGCTTTGGAGCAGTGTGAAGTCAAGGAAGAACAACTGCTAACCTATGAGCAATTCCAAAAAGTATTTGAAAAACATAGTCCACAGTTTAGCTTATTGTTTGATACTGGAAAAGGATATTTTGCATATTGTATGAACACTGTTGATATGCTCCCAAATGGAGAAATTGGAAGTTCAATTATTACAGAGAACGCTATGGCAGAAGTTGAAAAATACCTGAATGAAAATAAAGCGCGAAAAAATGCTGCAGACCAAAAAAAGAAAGTACTTGTTGTTGATGATTCAGATTTTATACTAACAATGATGCAGGAATTATTAAGTACAAATTATGAAGTAATTACAGCAACATCAGGCTTATCTGCATTTAGAAGCATTACCCTTAACCGACCAGACTTAATTTTATTAGATTATGAGATGCCTGTCTGCAAGGGCAGTCAAATATTAGAGATGATTCGTTCTGAAGATGAATTTGCAGATATCCCCGTTATCTTTTTAACGAGCAGGGTTGACAAAGAAAGCGTCAAAAGAGTGGTTGAACTCAAACCACAAGGATATTTATCTAAATCGCTTTCACCAGAATTAATCAAAAAAGAAGTAGAACGTTTCTTTGAAAAAAGTGAAATAAAGTAATTTCATAACAAGAAAAAGTATTTTGACCTGCAAATATAATAACTTGCCATAAATAGCCAAACTGTAAAAATGCAGTTTGAAACCCTTACTCTACAAATACAAAACCGCTGCAACTTCCATCCTGTACAGGGATAAAAACTGCAGCGGTTTATTGCTCTTCTTACTTTACTCTCTGATTAACGTATATAGATTTCCATTGCCAACATCTGTTCCGTTAAAATATGTCGTTCCATTTACATCGTAGTGAACAGCATATGTAATGCCACCGCCACCATCTCTTACGCCCAGCACTTGAATTTCTCCCGTAGATGGAACGGTAAAAACTACGGGTTTATTTTTAATCATAAATGGCTCACATATTGCAACACCATCAACTAAAATCTGCACATAGTCTCCATCTTCGGCTGCATAGTCCCAAATATGTATCTTGTTCTCATCAGGCAAAGATGAATGTGTGATGGTTAGGTCTTGCCCTGCTAGGTTCTTATCCTTAGAAAGGAGGCGAACACCAATAGGAAGTTGTGTAGACATACGATTTTCTAACGCTTCAATAGCTTCTTCAGTTGTATTTACACTTGGAGAAGTTGGCATAAAAAATATTGAAGCTACAAACAATCCTGCTAATACCAACCCTGTTGCTTTCAATTTTTTGTCAGCTTTGGTTTTTACTCCCTTCTTTAGCGCAGGTTCTGTGACATCAACAAACGGCTTGGACTCAGATTCCTTAGAAGACCGCGCAAGCAGCTCTTCACTGTTGTTGACATCCATGTTTACTTTATTTTCTGGTCTGTCAGAAAACTGTTTTTGATTATTATTGCTCATAATCTTCCCTCGCTATTCTCATTGGTTTCTTATGACAAAAGATACACATTGCAAGGCGGCACACAATAATTTGAATAATCATCAGCACGAAAAAAAGCATATGTCTTGTATCACTCTGCACTTGGTAACCATAATTAAGTATCTGTATTCCTATGGCAAGAATTGTTATATTGGCAGTTAAAATGGTTATGTAAGGATATAACCAAGGGAGTTTACGAAAACATTTTCTAAAAGCAGGAACAAGCATTGTTATTCCAAATATAAAGCTAAAAATCAACAACAATGTAAAGCCAATTGACTCTATTCCAAATCCAGAATTGATTATAGATGCAATGTCGTTTGGCAACATTATTAAAGCAATAAATAACATTAGCAACATCCAAATCACTGCGCCAAAAAACCATAAAATAGCGGCAATATTTGAAATCCATCTTTTCATTACGCAAGCACCTCCTTAATATCCTCTGCAATAATTGTTGAAAGTTCTGCCTTGCCTATTGTACTTGAACGACTAAGGCGCATAGCTTGATTATTTAAGGACTTCTCAAAGATATTTCTTACATAACGACCATTACCAAACTGTGGCTGTTTTTTGCCTTCTTCAAAAATTTCACCCAATAATTCTATTGCCTCAGAGCTCAATATATATCCTTGTTCTTTATACATTCTTTCAGCAATGCTGAACAATTCGTCTGTTGAGTAATCTTCAAATTCAATAATATTCGGGAACCGAGATTGCAAGCCTGCATTCTTATTTAAGAAATTGTGCATATCATCATAATATCCTGCGAGAATTACAACAAGTCTATCTCTGTTATCATCCATCATCTTAACAAGCGTATCAATTGCTTCCTGCCCAAAATCATTATTACCTCCCTGTGCTAAGGCGTATGCTTCATCAATAAACAAAACACCATTAAGAGCGCTTTCAATAACTTCTCTGGTCTTTATTGCGGTTTGACCAATATAACCTGCAACTAATCCTGAACGGTCTGTCTCGACCAATTTATTCGTAGAGATAATACCCATATTAAACAGTACATTTGCCACTGTACGAGCCATCATTGTTTTGCCAGTACCAGGATTGCCCATAAAAATCATATGGAGTGTTTGTGTGGTACTAACTTTCAAGCCATGCTTTTTACGCTGTTCCTGAACCATTAATCTTGCATTGAGACTGCGAATATAGTTTTTGACAGACTCCAGACCAACAACTTTACTCAACTCTGCCTCAAGATTATATGTATTTTCGACAGGTGATTGTGCTTCTATATCCTTTGCTATAATAACCGTCATTTCTTCAGTGCTTACTTCCGACAATGCAATACGAGAAGATTGGTTTCTAATGATTTCATCAATATAATTACGAACCATACGACCATTTCCTGAAGTAGCAGTAGAATGACGTTTTAAGTCATATACCGCTTCTTTAAATGCCAAAATTGCATCTTCTGAAAGACTAAAGCCCTTTTTAGAAATCATATTTTTACCAATTTCAAACAATTCCTCTGCCGAGTAATCTGGAAAATCAATTTTAAGCGGAAATCGAGATTCTAAACCAGAATTGGCTTTCATAAAATCATTCATTTCCTTACTATAACCAGCTAAAATAACAAGAATTTCCCCGCGATAGTCCTCAATCAGTTTAACTAAAATATCAATACACTCCTGCCCATAGCTGCTGCCGTCATTCGTTATAGCATAGGCTTCATCAATAAACAGTACGCCGCCTAATGCGGACTTAAACACTTCCTCCGTCTTTTTGGCGGTTTGCCCCACGTATTCTGCAATAAGTCCACTTTTATCGGTTTCAACCAAATGTCCTGATTTTAGCAATCCCATTGAATGAAACATATTTGCAACAACACGAGCCATTGTTGTTTTACCTGTACCTGGATTGCCGCTAAAAATCATATTCAACGACTGAGTTGTATCCACTTTCAAGGATGCTTTTTTGCGTTTTTCTCTTGCAAGTATCACATGGTACTGTGTTCGCACAAAATCTTTTACATTTTCAAGACCAATAATTGCTGCCAGTTCTTCTTCAAGGTTAAATGTTTTCTTTTGATGCAGCTCAAAGTCTTCCACTGTTAGTAATTCTAAATCTTGCGTATTATCTTTAGCTATTCTTTGAGATTGATTTAATATCGCTGCTTCAATTAAATTACGAGCAAGACGACCATTACCGCTATCATTCTTTCCTTTAATCTGCTTTCTTTCAAACACGTCAAGCATAGGTGTACGGCATTCTTCGGAAATACGATATCCCTTGCTTTTGGCGGTTATTTTAGCAATTTCATACATTTCATCTGGTGTATAATCTTCAAAATCAATTACATTAGGGAATCTTGACTTTAAGCCAGGATTTGTTTTTAAAAACTCTGCCATTTCATCAGAATAACCCGCAAGAATAACAACAAGGTTATCTCTGTAATCCTCAATGCCTTTTACCAAAGCATCAATAGCTTCCAAACCAAAAACATCGTTTTTATCACGACATAAAGAATAGGCTTCATCAATAAACAGTACACCGCCAATTGCAGATGTAATCAATTCTGTAGTTAATTTTGCGGTTTGACCAACATACTGCCCCACCATATCAGAACGGCTAACTTCTCTCAACTGTCCAGAACTAAGTACACCTATGGCTTTTAAATATTTAGCTACAATGCGGGCAATTGTTGTTTTGCCAGTGCCAGGATTCCCTGTAAAAATCATGTGCATGGAAAGGTCTGCTGCCTTTAATCCTTTTGCAGCTCTAAGCCTTTGAACCGTTAAATTGTTTTCAAGATTAAGCACATACTCTTTAACCAAGCTCAATCCAATAACGCTGTCAAGCTCTTGTTTAACATGTTCAAGTGCCAAAGCATCATAACGCTTAACATAGCTATTAAGCAAGATTACCTCATCTTGAATATAAAGCTTGTAACCATCCTCATATTTAAGTGCAGCTTTGTCATCCTCTTGTGTAGGATGACAAAGCCTATATTCTGCCAATGGCTTATAAATATATTCCTCAACAACTTCAATTAAACCTTTTACACCTTTCGTAGTATCATAACAGTGTATAACCTTATCAATACAAGACCTATCAATTGATAAAACCAATTGAAGCTGCTTTTTTGCCTTGTCTATCAATTTATTTGAAATACCTTCAACGACTTCTTGCAGTTCTGATTGGCTAAACTCATCAAGAACAATAATATCGTTAATGAGCCGAGCAAATTCATTCCCTACATATTCTGTTACTTTTTCGGCAGAACAGGTAGATGTAAAAATAAAATACTTGCCATTTGCATTCAATTCAGAAATTGAAGCGGTATTCAACATTCCTGTTGATTCCACAAGCATACCATTGTGCAATACATATCTCTTTTGCAGACGATAGATTCCACTTTTTATAAGCTGGAACACCATATCTAAACACCGAAAATTCGCTTTATCAATACTTTCAAAAACAATAACATCCGATTGAGAGTACAATGCTTTATATAAATCACTCAAAAATAGTTCATCCTCAGAACTGGTTGGGTATCTTTCAAAGCCTACAGTTGGAACCTCTAAATAGCGCAATATGCGTTTTTGTTTAAGCAAAATACATATATCACGGATTGCTTTTACTTTACCGTGACTTTCATTTCCAATCAGCAAAATTGCATTTTTAGGCATCATTGGACGAACCCCCATCACAAAGGGACGCTTAAATGCCTGACACAAAGCCAAAATATTACTATGCGATGCTATCCAGCTTTGCCGAAGTTGCTGTTCAATACCCTCAAATTTTTCATTTATTTTATCCGCATTCACTGTAACTGGAGAAGATGTAGGTTCTACTTTGGGTGCAGCTGTCCGATTTACAGATGTAACAGAGTTTTGTTTGCTTGAACCTCCATTGCTTTGTATTACCGTGTTACCAATAATGGTACTGTTACCTGTATGTTTGCTGTTTTGTTGTATTTGTTTTTTTGCAATAAATCCTTCTTGCTTTACAGCATCAACAATTTGTATTTCAGGAAATAAAAAGCGCAAAATCGACTTCACGGATTGTTTCATTTTCGCAGCTCCTCTCATTCAGAATGTATTAACGATTTCTTATTGCATTTCTAAACCATCGACCAGTATCGGACAAATCGCTTTCATCCCAGCCGCTTGTTTTATCACAGCCCGGATTTATCAGCGCAGAGGTCTCTGCCTTATTACACAAGCTCCATGCAAGGAAACTAACACCTCTGCTGTTTAACAGATTGAGCCATGCATCTGCTGAGCCATAGTCAATACCGCCATTTCCAGAAGCATCGCATATACTGCACTCGCTTACAAAAACAGGTATCCCATTATCCATAGCTGTTATTAATTTATTTCGGATATAATCGGTATGTGTTGCCGCATAAAAATGCAGTGCATAACACACATTTGAATCATTTATCTGATTTCCTATCACTGCATCGACATCTTGGCTCCATGTATTTGTTCCTACAATAACAAGCGCATCGGTATTGCTTCTTATAGCAGATAATACTTCCTCTGCATATGGTTTTATAACGCTATTCCAATCCGAATTTTGAGGTTCATTGCATATCTCATATATTACATTGCCATTGCCTGCATATCTGGCAGACATTTCTGAGAAAAAGGCAACGGCCTCATCCTTATGTTGATAAGGATTTCCATCGCTAAGAATATGCCAGTCAATAATAACATACATTCCAAGCTGTGTCGCATAACTTACACCTGCATCCACTAACGATTTTAGTGCTTCTCTGTCGCCTCCTGTACAATATCCGCCATATTCGGCTGTATACATTGCCAAACGCACCACATTTGCACCCCAATCATCTCTTAATGTTTGAAAGGCCTCATAATTTACATACTGAGGGAACCAAGCTAAACCATGCGTGCTGACACCTCGAAGCTGAACCTTACTTCCACTGCTGTCAACAATCGATGTGCCTTCTACATGGAGACGTCCAGACACTGTCGTTGTTGGTCCTGTATATTGATTATCACCGCCGTTTGATGGTTCATCATTATTTGAACTGTTCCCTGAATTGTTAGTATTTGAATCCGTATTGCCTTGATTATTACCATTGTTAGTATTGTTATTGCCATCTGTATTTTCTTCATTATTCGTTGATGCAGTTTCATCATCTTGATGTTCTTCACCGCCGTCTGCCACCATAGTAACCCCATCTACGGTTGTCTCTATACTATATTTTCCTACATTAACGTCGGTATCGGCACCAACTATAAATCCAATTCCTTGTGTTCCTTCTCCAACTTCAATATTCTTGTTATAATCCACAGGCTTCATCTGCACCTCAAGAATATCTCCATTTTTGTTTGTCTCTAATACACAGTTCCAGCTTTGCTCAATACTGGCATTTGCACCAAGTGTAAACGTCATAGTCCAATCTGTTATTTTTCCAACACCAGCATTTTTTACTGTAACGTCAATCTGTGCAAATTTTTTACCATCACTTTCCCATGTATTTGTTTTCGCAAAATCTGCAATGGCTGAAGGCTCATCTTCTTTTTTGCTGTATGCCAAATCGGTTGGCTGGTTTGACGTCGCATTTGAATTTGAAATCGTATTGCCACCTGTAGCATCTTCAGGCGTTGCAACATTGCCTACTGTATGCTGTTTTTCTTTTGTGATTGCTGATATACCAATTCCTGCAAAGATTCCTACAATCAATATCACCGCTGCCAGTATACCAAGCGTTATTAATTTCTTTTTATCCATCTGTTTCAATGTTTGTTTTATTTTATCCAACATGGTCTACATCCACCTTCTTCGCACTATATTTTATAATCATTAATTCAACAGCCATCTTGGCGTCCAATTTTCCTGTTTTTACTGCTTCTTCCACATCAGCAAGGTCTTTTAAAGCCAATTTTAACTGTTTTATACTAAAATTTTTTGCCTGACTGCTATATTTTTGAGCAATAAATGGTGCAACGCCCATACTTTTTGCAATATCATAATGATTTATCCCCACCGCCAACGCTTCTTTTGCCTGCAAAATCCCATTAAACTGACGTACCATCAAACCAAGTATATTCATAGGAGGCTCTTTTTGAGCAAGCAAATCATAATAGAGTTTTAAGGCATCCTGCTGCCTTTTTATGGCAATGGCTGTTATCATATCAAATATTTTACTTACAGTCACTGTGCTGCATATCGCTTCAATATCTGTTATCTTCACTTCATTTCTTGCACCGCAATACGATATTACTTTATCAATCTCTGCCTTAATCAGTATCATCGACGCCCCCGTTTTATCAAGGAGCAATTTTACAGCGGCTGATTCTATCGTCATCCCCTTTTCTTTAAAACATTTGCCAATCCATTTTATAAGCACGGCTTCTGTCTGCTGGTTCATCAAGGAAACATATCCTTCTTTTTTCACCGCCTTAAAAAGTTTATTTCGTTCATCAACCGCCTCTTCTATAAACACAAGAACCAAATAATCTGGCAATGCACTGACAAACGCCGCAAACTCTTCATTAGAACGTTTAAAAAATCCACTGTTTTCAATAATAATCAGACGTTTTTCGGAAAAAAAGGGCAAGGTGTCTGCCATTTCTATAATTTCCTTAACATTTAACTTTTCTCCTTCATAATAAGAAAAATTCATCGTGTCAGAACCAGTAATACTTTCTTTCATTCTATCCCTATATTGTTTTTTCAAATAGGGTTCATCACCATAAAGAAGATAAACTTTTTTAAAAGTCTTATTTTTAATATCTTCATTGATAACTTTCACACTTCTTCTCCTTTCACTCGTTCTATTATATCAGTAAATTTATCAATTGTAAAAAAAAACTTTACTTATTCTTCTTTACAACTTCCTATTTTTTATCCTCTAAATATGTTCTTACCTCTATGCCTTTCTCTTTTACAATAATTTTTATCTGTCCTGTCTTTGCTGTAATATAAACCTCTGCACCACATTCTTTTAAATGGTTAATGGTTTCACTTGACGGGTGTTTATACCGATTGTTTATACCACATGAAATAATTGCTATCTGTGGCTGTACTTTTTCCAAAAATTCTTTATCGGACGAACTAGAAGAGCCATGATGAGCGGTCTTTAACACCATTGTTTTATTTAATTGATGTTCTCTTAGTATATACTGTTCACCTTTTTTTTCAACATCTCCTGTCATCAAGATAGAAAATTCCTTATAAGTTACACTATATACTGCTGAATAATCATTGCTGCTCTCATACCAATATCCTTGTGATGGATGCAAACATGAAATATTCATTCCACAAGGAAATTGCACACCCCATCCAGAAGCAGCATATATAATATGAATCCCTTTCTCCTTTGCTTTTTTAACAATGTTTATATAAGAATCATCGGGCGTTATTGTGTTTTGATTGATAATATCGGGTAACACAATATTTTCTATAGTAAATGTTTTATCTGTTAAATCCATTAATTCCATAATACCATTCACATGGTCATTATCACTATGACTGATAAAAATATAGTCTATTTTTTTTATGCCATAACTGCGAAGCAATGGATATATCCTCTTTTCTCCAACCTTGCTAATATCGCTGCTTCCGCCGTCAAAAAGCATATTGATACCTTCTTGTCTTATCAATATACAATCACCTTGTCCTACATCAATCATATCCACTGTAAATGGAACCTTTCCTTTATAAAATAAAATCAACAGCGCAGTTACAAAAAAGAATATCGCTATACAATTTCTAATGCTATTTATTTTATATTTATAACATATCATTTTTGTAAATTTTTTTGATTGAAACACCCACACAACCAATGCCATCAATCCAATACAACTGTAAAACAATAAAATCTGTCCTATTTGTGGTCTTTGTGCCTGTATTTGACTAAAAGGCAGTTTCTGTGTTATCTCGCATAACACCATATACCCTTTTAAAATATAGTGAACGGTTCCCATCAAAAATACACCTACTGGCATACAGATATAAGAAATCAACAACGCTGCAACTCCACAAAACAATAATAAAGACATAAATGGTATAACAATCATATTTAAAAAAACACTATACAATGGTATCTCAAAATAATAATATAAAAGAAGCGGCATCATAAAAAGAGTAATTCCTAAACTTCCTATAAAAGACGTTGTAATAAAACGCAAAAAAGAAGCAATATAATTAAAAATTCTTTGATTTTTTTGCTCTATTTTTTCTATTTTTTTATCCATAACAGGAAGAATCATTGCATTTAAAGAAGGCACTACAACCAGAATACCTAAGATAGCCAAAAAAGACATTAAAAATCCAGAATGAAAACAACTATATTTATTTTCAGCAAGAAAAATCATTGCCGATAATGCAAGCGCTGACAATGTATCATATGTTCGTCCTAAAATAGAAGCGCCCATTTGCACTACACACATAAAAACCGCACGTCTGGCAGATACACCATTCCCTGTTAATGCTGCATATGTAGCAAGAAATAAAAGACTAATGGTAAAACAGGTAAGAAATCCAAAACCGCATTTTTTTAATAACTTATATATGGCTATTCCAAGAAAAGATACATGCAGTCCGCTAATTGCAATAATATGTGCTATGCCATTTTTTTGAAACAGTTGGTAAATATCTTGTGATAAATTGCTTTTATCACCTAAAAGAATCGCCTCCATAATTCCATAATCTTGTTGTGTAGTCATACTTTGTAAATGTCTATCTAATGAATCTTTTATTTGATTTTGATATTTTGCCATTCCACTGCATTCTTTTATTATTTTGATATCTTGTGCTGCTATTTTATACCAAATACCAATCGACTTATAATAAAGCTTTTGATTAAATTCCCCATCATTTCTAGGACTGGGAAAACTTTTTAATCCTCCTTTTACACAGATTGTATCACCAATATGACAGCGTGTTTCTATATCATTAGAATTGACTAAAACATTTTTATTTTCACAACGGTTCTCTTGAATTTGTATTGTACAGTTTGATAATTGATAATTGACCCCAAATTCGGTCTGTTTTATGGATTTTACAATTCCTATTACTGTTGATTGTGTTTTATTTGTATCACTAATAACCGAATTGAAAGAAGAAGGGGCAGTATGCTCTGCCCCATAGATACTTAACAAGCAAAAGACAAGTTCTATTATACAATAGAATACAAGCGGTCTTCTTATATAAATCACCATCCTTTCTATGATGTGCTTACAATATCCTTATTATATTGAAATGATGTATTTAATTGTATACTTTCGCGAAAACTGCGATTGGAATCTCCATTAATCATAATTCGTACTTCTTTTATCGTTTTTAATTCACATAAAGAATTAACAATAGAATAAATAGGTATTTCATTGGATACATTCACCATCTCTGTCAAAAAAACAGAACTTAAATTCACATAGCATACACCTTCGCTAACTGAAATACTCAATAATTTTAAATCAGAGGGAAGCGTTGAAGATAAATTAGAATCCGTCGTTCCTTTGATAAGGCGTTCAACAACAATCCTCTCAATGGATGTATTTTTTGCATATCCAACACTTTCCGTTGTCTTAACAAGCATGTCTCCCGTTTTATTAGCAAAATATAATGTAATATCTCTCCATTCAACACTGCCAATCGCATCTTTTGAATCATTAATAAAATCATCGGGCGACATCAATCCTATAAAGGTTCCATCTGCATATCTTGCAGGCGAACCATCTACATAAAAACGTACATAATCAATCAAATCAACCTGTGTTATTGCCTTTACAATACCAGCTCTCATCAACACTTCATCAATATTATTTAACACATTATAAGCTTGATTAAAATAAATATTTGCAACATTCATATTAATCTCAATATTCATAATTTGTATCCCATCTAAAAGAAGAATATCAATCTCTTTTTGCTTGGGCTTTTTTCTCATTTGTTCAAACATTTCATTAATAATCTGATAAGAATCTGTACTTTCCGTCTCAAAATCCATTGCCACCAGATTATTATTTGTAACATCTCTATAATATATTTTCATACCTTCTGATGATTCTTCACAGCCTGCTAAACATACTAAAAAAATTACTGTTAAAGCACAAAAAAGTATCCGTATATTGATATATTTATTCAAAATATTAATCCTCATTTCTGGGCGGCTTTTCACACTGCCTCCAAATTATAATTTATCTTCTTTAATGGATAGATTGTTACTCTCATTTACATAATTTAAAGGAATCCTTACCGTAAATGTCGTTCCTTGTCCCTCTTCACTGTACAGTTTAATAATTCCATGATGCATAAGAATAATATTTTGAACAATGGCTAGTCCAAGCCCTGTGCCGCCAGTCTCCCTAGACCTCGCCTTATCGACTCTGTAGAATCGGTCAAAGACCAATTCTTGACTTTCTTTTGGTATACCTATTCCAGAGTCTTCTACTCGCACATAAAAATACTGATAATCTGCATTTAACGATACATGAACCCATCCATCATTATTGTTATATTTTATGGCATTTTCTACAAGATTGGATACTACCTGTGTAAATTTCACCTCATCCACTTCTGCAACAACGGGTCTAAAACTTTCAAAAAGAATTTCAACATTTTTCTTTTCAGCAATGGGCTTTAAACGCTTTAACACCAATTCCATTAATTCATTTAAATTAATCGAAGCAATATTTAAAGCAACGGCTTTTTTATCCATTTTTACAAGGGTCAGCAAATCATCTATAATTTTACTTTCCCTATCAATTTCTTCCACAATATCCTGCATAAATTCTTTATATAATTCTATTGGTGCATCTTCTTGCATATTGAGTGAATCTGCTAACACTTTAATAGATGTAATTGGCGTTTTTAACTCATGCGATACATTGGATACAAATTCTTGCCTGCTTTCATCTAAACTGTTTGCCTTATCCATCACCGTATTAAAATGAATGGCAAGCTCTTTCATCTCTGTGGTTCCTTTGACTGGCAAACGTTTATCCACATGTCCGGCAGCAACTTCTTCAATAACCTGATATAATCTTTTATAACGTTTTGATGTAATGCTATTTATCAGATAAATTAAGCTGATAGAAACAATCATTACTGCTATTATTGCTGTATATATATTATTGTAAATTGATTTTTTATACGATATAATCTTACTTAAAGACATATCCGTAACAATAACGCCACATGTTGCATTTTCTGAATTAATGATAGGAACAACCGCTTCTATTGAATTTAATTTTTTATTATATTCAAAAATATTTTTTTTATTTTTATATGAATTTAATACATTCGGATTAATCATACTTCTTGAATATTCTGTATAATAGGAATCTAACACAATCACAAAACGCTCATCAATTACTCGGATTCGCATATAATTCATTGCAGAATAATGTTTTAATAAATCATAAACACCACCTTTTTCTGCATCATGTATTGTTAAATATTCTGAAAACTCATTTGCCATCACTGCTGTGCTTGTCTGTAAACTTGCAAGCTCATTTTCTACCATACCTCGAATTAGAAAATGACTGGTACACTTTTCTACAGTAAACAGCGATATCAACAATATTGTAACAATAATAATAAATGTTCCAACTTTTGTACTGTTAATCAATTTTAAAAAATCACTTACATATTTTTTAAATTGATTCTCATTTTCTTCTTTTTCTACATCCATATCATTATGATTTTTAAACATTATAGTAATATCCTACTCCCCAGCGTGTATGAATATATTTCGGTTCACTGGCATTATCCTCAATTTTTTCTCTTAATCTTCTTACGTGTACATCAACCGTTCTTGCATCGCCTGGATAATCACTTCCCCAAACCATATTAAGAAGCATGTCCCTGCTATATACTTTGCCTGGATTTCTTACAAGAATCTCCACTAAATCAAATTCTTTTGCTGTAAGATTAATTTCTTTTTCATTAATCATCAGATTTCGATTATCACAATCCAATCTAAAATTTCCAGAAATAATAATACTGCTATTGACAACAGGCTGCACTTTCTTGACATTTCTTCTAAGTATTGCTTTAATTCTTGCTTTGACCTCAAGAATATTAAAAGGCTTGGTAATATAGTCATCTGCTCCATACTCCAACCCTAAAATTTTATCCATATCATCGCCTTTTGCCGTAAGCATAATAATTGGCACATTAGAAAATTCTCGAACTTGCTGACAGACTTCCATACCATCCAATTTTGGAAGCATTATATCTAAAAGAACAATATCATAATCATTCTTTTTAATACAGTCAAAAGCCTCCTCTCCATCATAGGCACATTCAACTTCCATTCCATCCTGTTCTAAACTAAATTTCAATCCTTTTATAATTAACTTTTCATCGTCTACAATCAATACTTTATTTGCCATTATGTATCAACCATACCTTTCATTATCTAAATTATCAGTCATCTAAAAAACAAACTATCACAAATACAAAATACTCATTTATATTCTTTACAAACTTTATATCGGCAAATAACGTTTTAAAAATACACTTTTTACACCGTTATATAATCTTTTATTTTTGAATATGCCGCTTCTTTTATACCATTTATTTTCATAATATCTTCTTTACAATTAAATTTACCCTGTTTGGTACGATATTCAATAATATCTTTTGCCCTTGATTCACCTATTCCTGGAAGCGTTGTAAGCTCTGAAAGTGAAGCTGTATTAATATTGATAAGTGATGATTTTTTTGACGAATTTTCTATATCAATGTCGCTGCCAGATAGATTTTCCTGATTTTGGAAAGACTCCATATCCGGAACATATATCTTATCTTTGTCCTGTACGATATCGGCAAGATTAAGAGCTTCTACATATGCTTCCTCTGTTAAACCGCCCGCCATGTCAATGATTTCATATACTCTAGTACCTTCAGCACATGGATATACGCCGGGACTTTTTACACAGCCACATATATATACGTAAATTTTGGAATTTTGGTTTTCATTTGATGAAATAATTTCATTATCATTTTTTGATGCAGAATATAGAGATTCTTCATTTACTGTCTGATAATTGTAATATTCAACTACATCTTTATTTTTTTTTGCCAATACAGATATACAATATATTGTACCCAGAATCAATATTGTCAAACAGACTATTCCATATCGGATAGCTGTTTTATTGCTTTTTAAATATGTATTTAATACATTTAATTTATTAATCATACAATCCCCATTTAAAATTAACAGGAACTTATTACGCACATGATAATATTACAAAAAAAAAAATAAAAATACAAGTGCAAATCATATTAAAATATAGTAAACTATTGTTTATTATGTTACAATTTAGGGAGGTTTGCCATGAAAAAGATAAACACAATGAAAAAAAAGCGAAAAAAAATAAGGTGGCTTGACAATACAGACAGTCTTATTCCTTGTGGTAATATCACTTATATTATAGCTTTTGCCATACCGCTTATGGTATTTATCGCTTTATATTACCTAAAAGATATCTATCCTTTTGGTGATAACTGTTATCTGCGTTCGGACATGTATCACCAATATGCACCATTCTTTTCTGAATTATGGAATAAATTAAGAAGTGGGGAATCCTTGACATACAGCTGGGACATTGGTATGGGAACAAATTTTACTTCCTTAGCCGCCTACTATCTGTCAAGCCCAATGAATTTACTGATTGCACTTTTTCCACAAAAGAGCATGATTGAGATAATGAATGTATTAATTATACTAAAATTATCCCTTTCTAGTGTTACTTTTACTTACTATATCACCAAACATTTTCATAATAAAAGCTGTATTATCTCTCTTTTTGGCATGTTTTATTCCATGTCTGCATTTGTTGCAGCATACAGTTGGAACATTATGTGGCTTGACTGCATTATACTTGTTCCCCTTATTATGTTAGGACTTGAAAAACTTGTCAATGAAGACAACTGTTTTTTATACTGCATTTCACTTGGATTATGTATACTATCCAATTATTATATTTCTATTATGGTATGCCTAAGTGTAATCATGTATTTTATTGTACTAATGATTTCTTACAATGGAAAAAAATCAGCAAAAATTTATTTTAAAAAGATATTTAACTGGGGCATATTTTCACTGCTTGCAGCAGGTTTAGCTGCCTGTTTGCTGCTGCCAGAAATTTATACGTTCTCTCTTTCTGCATCCAGTTCTATATCTTTTCCAAAAAAATTGGAAGCTTATTTTTCCATTATAGAAATGCTGGTGCGACAACTTATGCAGGTTCCTGTACATCTTGGACTAGAACACTACCCTAATATATATTGTGGAGTTGCCATCTTTCTTTTAATTCCACTATATATATGCAACAAAAATATTAAGACAACTGAAAAAATCGGCAAATGTGTGATGCTTTTAGCATTCTTATTAGCCTTTAATTTAAACATACCAAACTTTATATGGCATGGACTTCACTATCCAAACAGCCTCCCTTGCCGTCAATCCTACATTTATATTTTCTTTATGTTGACGATGGCATATGAAGGTTATTACCATATAAAAGACACTACAAGACGCAATATTACCTTTTGTGTATGGATAGCTGCCGCTTTTCTTTTAATAACTGAACAACTCTTTATTAAAAGTGAAAATTACAAATTCACTATATTTTACATCAGCGGAGCCTATATGCTTGGCTATGCTCTTGCCTTATTTATCAAACATAAGAAAAAAAGCGATTCTCCTATCGCGCTTTTTATTGTATTTGCTTTAGCAATTACAGAATGTGCGTTAAATATGCAAAAAACCGGATTAGGAACAACAGACAGACCTTCCTATCTTTTAGACTATAATGCCGTTAAAAATGTAACAGCTGCCGTTAAAAATGATGATGATTCTTTTTATCGAATGGACAAAATTTGGGGAGCAAGGTCAAAAAATGATGGCGCTTGGCATAACTACCATAGCATTTCAACCTTTTCCTCTACATGCAGTGCTGGCATGAGTGATTTATTTGAAGATTTAGGCATGTATGGTTCAACAAATGCCTACAGCTATGATGGTGCAACACTGCTTACGAACTCGTTATTTTCTGTAAAATATTTAATTAGCAATCAACTGCTTGCAACGGATTCTTTACTAACTTATTACACTGGAAATGACGGTGAATTTATATATCGCAATGAAAACGCTCTTCCGCTTGGATATGTTGTTCATTCCGATGTGAATGAGTGGACAGGATATGATATTAACAATGGAATTGAAAATCAAAATACACTGATTTATTCCATGACAGGAAAAAACAATGTATTCCTTGAAGATTACAATTATAATTCTTCATCAGATGTCACTATTACACCTAAGAGAGACGGACATATGTATATATATGTTCAAAACAGTGAAGTAGACCTTCTAAGTGTCACTGTAGGCAATGATGTAAAAAGTTTTAGAAATTTAAAAAATGACCCGCATCTTATTGATGCCGGTTATGTCACTACCAATGATTCTGTACAAATTGGAAGCGATAAAGACACCGCATTTACTGTATATATGCTTAATACTGATGTTTATAAACAAGTGTGTGATATGCTTTCTCAAAATGGATTTATGATTGAAAGTTGGTCGGATACTCAATTTGATGGAACTGTTCATTGTGATTATGATGGTACCTTTATGTTTTCAATTCCTTTTGACAAAGGATGGAGCTTATATATTGATGGCAAAAAAGCGGAGACTTACCCTATTGCTAATGCACTGCTTGGCGCTGATATCACACAGGGCTCCCATAAAGTTCAATTAACATATATACCTGTCAATCTTATAAAAGGCTGTATAATTACAATTTTAAGCATTCTTATATTAATTGGGCTTTATATATTAAAACGAAAACATATAACCCCACAGCTTTTATATCAAAAATTGCTTGAAAAAAGCAATGAAGATATAGATGAACAAAGTACTATACACACAGACTTTATTGATTCGATTTTAAAGAAAAAAAGTCCTTTAAAAACATTAAATGTTGATAAAACTTCAGATAATGTTGACAATAAAAATGAATTTAAACATTCAGAAAAAATGATTGATACTGAAAATCTATCTGAAATTTTAGAAGATATTGACGACTTTGACAGTCTTGAACTTGATGATGAAAACAATTAAGATTTTTTATATATTTATTAAAAATTTTTTCACATCAATAAAAACTATATATTGTCACTATTTCAGTTTTATCTTATAATCAATATAACCTTATTCAGTAAACACTTTCTTTTTTCATATTAAAAAATAAAGAAAGGTATTTTAACCTCATTATAGAAGTCTCTTGCCGCTTAAACAAGAACTCCATTTGCCTGTTTAAAAAATGCTGCAAGCGGCAATGAGGTTATGAACAAATTGCGAATATCTGCTTGACTAAACAGGTATGCTCTTACTAAAATACTGCAAAGCAACTATAAGGTTATAAATCATTTATCAATATAAAATAAACTTGTTGATAAATTGCTTTTAAAATAAAATCAAAAACTTACTTTGATAAAGAATTTACACAAATGGAGGAACAATATGAAATTATGGGGTGGACGTTTCACAAAAGAAACAGACAAATTAGTAAACAATTTTAATGCTTCAATATCATTTGACCAAAAATTTTACCGACATGATATTATTGGAAGCATTGCTCATGCAAAAATGCTTGGAGCAAAAGGAATTATATCGGAAGAAGAATGTAACCAAATACAAGAAGGTCTTAAAGGAATTTTATCCGATATAGAAAACGGTCAATTAATAATAACCGATGAATATGAAGATATCCATACATTTATGGAAGCAACTTTGATACAGCGAATTGGCGATGCAGGCAAAAAGCTTCACACTGGAAGAAGCCGCAACGACCAAGTTGCTCTTGATATGCGCCTTTATATTCGCGATGAAGTAAAAAATGTTGATGAAGAACTCAAACATTTGATGAATTGTATTCTTCGTATTATGAAGGAACATGTTGAAACCTATATGCCAGGATTTACGCATCTGCAAAAGGCTCAGCCAGTCACTGTTGCACACCACTTTGGTGCCTACTATGAAATGTTTTTAAGAGACCGAAGCCGCCTTTTTGATATCTATAAACGTATGAATTACTGTCCTTTAGGTTCTGGTGCTTTAGCTGGAACAACCTATCCGCTTGACCGAATGATGACTGCCAAACTTCTTGAATTTGACGCACCTATGTTAAACAGTATGGATGGTGTTTCAGACAGGGATTATGTCATTGAATTTTTAAGCGCATTGGCTACTATGATGGTTCATTTAAGCCGATTTTCAGAAGAAATATGTATCTGGAACTGTAATGAATATCGATTTATTGAGTTAGACGATGCCTACAGCACAGGTTCTAGTATTATGCCGCAAAAGAAAAATCCTGATATAGCAGAACTTGTACGCGGCAAAACAGGACGTGTATATGGGGCTCTTATCAGTATTCTTACAACGATGAAAGGTATTCCTCTAGCATATAACAAAGATATGCAGGAAGATAAAGAATTGACTTTTGACGCTATTGATACTGTAAAAGGCTGTATCAAATTATTTGCGGGTATGATTGACACGATGAAATTTAACAGCAAACGAATGGAAAACAGCGCTAAAAAAGGATTTATCAATGCCACTGACGCTGCAGATTACCTTGTTAAAAAGAATGTTCCATTTCGAGATGCGCATGGTTTCGTTGGTCAATTGGTCTTAAAATGTATTGAAAAAGACATCGCTTTAGATGAACTTTCCTTAGAAGAATACAAAGCTATATGCCCTGTATTTGACGATGATATTTATGAAGCAATCAGCCTAAAAACATGTATTGAAAAAAGATTGACAACTGGTGCTCCCGGACCAGAAATGATGCGAAAAGTTATTCAACATTATGAAGAACTGGACACTAATTTTTTGACATAAATACCTTATTATTGTTGTAATATTTTTGTCAAAAATCAAGCTGTTGAAAAAGAAAATCTTTTTTATATGTTTCTTTTTCAGCAGCATTTTAACCTCATCAAGGAAGTCCCCCACTTCAATGTTACAAAGACATAAGTGGGAGGGGACTTGCTTGTTTCAGTGGGAGTATAACCTCCCACTGAAAAGCTGCAATAGCAGCTATGAGGTTATGAGCAAGCAGCGTAGCGGATTGCGAATATCCGCTTAACTTTTAATTTATATCTGTGCGTTTCTTTATACAAAGTTAAAAACGAAAACTTTGAACAAAAAGCAACGCCGATTCATAGAAAGGCAAGGTTATTTTTATGAAATATAAGGACTTACTCAATACCATTCAAAATGCCTGTTTAACGCCAGACCCCCATTTTCTTGCAACTTTACGTCCCTTTCCAAAAGAAAACTTTAATGATATAAATCTTCCAAAAGAATTGATAACCTTTTTAACTCAGATAGGCTTACCTTCACAAGTACTTCTTATTAGAGAACCAGAAGAACTGAAATCTCAAGACGTCTATACCTACTACTTTCCATTAGAAAAATTCCATATCAAAAAAATTGAAAATGATATCTATTTATCAATCGGCGGCTGGAAATCCATATGTACTTACAGTCAAAGTATGGGAGAAACTGTGACACAAATAAATGAAGATATTTCAGGCGAATATCTTGTCCATATTACTACTGGAGAGGTTTGGTATATTAATAATGCAAACTTAGAATTAAGCGAAAATGGCTGGAAACTTACAGATAGCGACTTAGAATTGCAGTTTATCAACAGCAGTATTGAACAATTTGTTCTATCAATGGCTTGCTGGAAACAATTTTACCCACAATTTGAAAAAAAATATCTGGAAGTTGATGGCGATTTAGAATATATTTTTGAACATGATGAGTTATATGAACCATTTTTAAATGTTATGAACTTGTTAGATAAAAAAGCAATTGAAAATGAATTGAATTATTGGTGCTTTATGTGTGATTTATCTTTGTATTAAATTTGTGCCTATGGCTCCAATTCTTTTCAATCTATAAATGCATCTTCAATTGTAGGAATACAAGGTGAAAAATTGGTGTCTATCTTATATTCACATTGCCCTTTCTTAAATATATAAGTTTGAAAATGATTATAATAATTTTTATCCTCATCATCCCAAACATATATCATTCCATAACTGCCTGTTGCTATCTCTGAAATTTTAGTATATACTTCAATAATTTGCTTTGCTTGAGATGTATTATGATTACAGCAAACCAATGTATTAAGAAAAGGGGTTCCATTTTGATATTGGATTTCTAAATCACACGTATTATTTTGAATAATGAATTTTACTTGTTCTTGTATCTTTTCAATTTCTTCTTGTGGTATAAAATCTTCATTTTTATAGGTTTCTACAATCGATAACCAGCCATGTAATTCAATCATACATTTACCTTAGTCATATTATGTTCATTCCTTTTTATGATGTTAAGTGTTTCTGCTTCTCTATTCAAATATTCACTACTTTCAAAAGATAAAGGTTCAATATTTGATACCAATTCCATATATTTCTCAAAACACATGAACAATCTATTAATAACTCTTTTCACTTAATTTACTTGTTCTATTCTTCCTCTTTCTCAAGCACTTCTTTTATCATCTCATCAAAATCAAAATGAATTATCTGTATTTTATTAAAAATATCATACTCACCATACGCTTTTTCTAATGCTTCCTGTCTTGAAATTTTCCCTCTATTCTCTTGCCTTCTTGTTGAACTATTTCCATTTTGGAAACAGTTGAACTTTCCACTAATTCACCTTCATCAAAAATATTCATAAGATGTTTAGAGATTGCTGGAACTTCAACATCAAACAACTCTGCCATTCCTTTTTGAGAAAGCCAGATTGTTTCATCTTTTAATATTGCATTAACTGTTATATTATTATCTTCTATCATATATATCAAAAATGGAAATTCTTTCACTGCTCTAACTCAATTTGTGCAATAATTTTATCTATTTCTACCCTAAACACTTCTTTTCTTACTACAATCTCCTTAATTTGAACATTCAATTTTTTTATATCAATCTTCTGCAATTTTTTCATTTTGCACAACTTTTGAATAATATTCTTTATTTGCTCTCTCTTTATAAGCATTTAAAATATTTTAGATATTTTGCTCTGTCAGCTTATTATTGTTTGAAATCCCAGCCATCAACACTTCCTCTAAGGTCATTTGCCATATTTCATATTGTGCAATGGAGTTTATCTCGTTCCTGTTCTTTTTTGTTATCAATCATCTATCTATAGTCCTTACTAAATTTAACAAATTCATTATTCTTTTCGTTTTATTTTTTTACACATATATAAAATATTTTTAATACTATAAATACAAAATTATCCATATCTATTATATCATTTCCAGTTTAATTATTTTTTCTATAATACTATTTTTATATCCTTACAATTCTATTAAATTCTCCTCTTTAAAATAATAAATGTCTTCTTTCTTATAGCCAAAAACAGAATTTTCAATACCAATATGTGGTTCAAAAGTAAACAATTTCACATCAGAAAGTTTAGCATAATTTCCTTTTTCAATATAAATTCGGTCAGCCTTGTCCTTCACAATAGAATGTCCCAAATTTCCAAGAAAATCAAGATTGACATAACCATTTTGAACAATAAAATCATTGATATAAAAATATAATTCTTCAAATGTTGTATCAGGTGTTACAAACTGTTTCATTTCTAAGTGTAAGTTCTCCTGCATTTGTAAACCATGTTTCCACTCAACATTACTGATAGCTTCTATATCATTTATAACTTGTCCATTTTCTATGATAATTGTTCTTGCAAAATCACCCCATATATTATTATTTTGAGGACTTAAATCAATTGTAATAATATCATTATCTTGAATAATTTTATTTGATGTTTGATATTTTTTGCCAGATACCGAAATAGCTGTTTCATCACCTGAAAAACAAAAAGCTCCAATATCCCAATACCAAAAGGAAGTAGCACCTAATTCTATCATTTTTTCTTCACATTTTTGACGAATATCCATTAGATTCATTTCTGGTTTAATAATTTGTTTTATATCATTCATTGTCTGTTTTGCAATGTTTTGAACTTCAGAATAGTCCATATAAATTCTCCTTTTAGACTTAAACTGTATATTTATTAAGACTAGATATACTCTTTAAAAATAATCTATTTCTTATATCCTTATTTTCGTTCCTTTCGTATCTCTATGAGCCATCTTCATTTTTCCAAAATCAACCATTCTTCCCTTATAATCCATTGAAAGCGCATCCCCATTTGCAATAAGATACACTTCTTCTAAAGAATCATCCTTTCCAAGCTTAATGCTTCTTACTCCAACAGCACTTTTTTTCTTTATTGGTATCTCTGTAAGCGGAAATTTCAAAAATACGCCGTTTGCCGTCTGTACAATTACATTTTGTTCACTTGTTATTACTTCCTCTTCTATAATTTGTCCATCATAATTAAATTTAGAAAGCCATTCAACTTTGACATCTGTAAATAATACATCAAGCAATTTATCATCATCTGTAAGTTTCGTTGCGGTAACTGTTCTTTTTGCAACATCAAATTCATCGGTTTGAACAAGTTTCATCATACCTAATTTTGTGACAAATAATAATTTTTGATTTTTTATCCTTGCCGCCTCACATAGAAAAATAATTTGCTCGTCACTGCTATTAAAATTCCCCAAATTATCAATTGGGGTACCTTTATCTCGAAATTTCGTGCTAAAAGGAATATCTTTTACTTTAATTTGATGAAACATTCCTTTATCCGTAAAAATACATATTTTATCGTTGTTCATACAGGAAAAAATATATTTATACTCATTATGCACGGCTTCTTTATTTCGCTCATAAGCAGACCTATCAATAGTCTTTGCATAGCCAAATCGGTCCATAATAAACATAACCTCTGTTGCTGGCACTTCCTTTTCAATCACTACTGCTGCCTTGCCATCTTCAATCACTGTTTTTCTCTCAAAACCATATGATTTTTTGATTTTTTGCAAATCTGCTTTAATCACTTTTGCCATTGCTTTTTTGTTGTTTAAGATTTTTTCGTATTCTGCAATTTTCTTCAAACATTCATCATATTCTTTCTGAAGAGAAAGAATTTCAAGACCAATCAGCTTATATAATCGCATCTCCAAGATAGCTGCTGCCTGTCTTTGTGTAAAATCAAGCTTCATTGCTTGTTTTTTTGATTTTTCGGTCTTAAACTTAATGCCTTCTACAATGCCATCCGTTAAACATTCTTTTGCCATTTTCAGATTGGCGCTTCCTCTTAAAATCTCAATAATTAAATCAATCATATCACAGGCTCTTATCAATCCCTCTTTGATTTCTTTATTATCAAGCTCTTTTTGAAGAAGTGTTGTATATTTTCTTGTTGCCAAATCATATTGAAAATCAATATGATGTTTAATAATACTTTTTATTCCCAATGTCTTTGGTCTTTTATCTACAATTGCAAGCATATTAACACCAAATGTATCTTCAAGCTTTGTCTTTTTATAAAGAATATTTTTTAAATTTTCCACATCAGCATTCTTCTTTAATTCCAAAACAATTCGTATCCCCTCTTTAGAGGATTCATTTGACACGTCAACGACATCTGTTATTTTCTTTGACTCAATCAAATCCACAATATCCGATATAAATTTTCCAATATTGACACCTATCATTGTATATGGAATTTCGGTAATAACAAGTTTGTCCTTGTCAGCACGCCTTGCTGCCTGCTCAAACTCTACTTTGCCACGAATCTTTATCTTTCCTGTGCCATGTTCATAAATATCAAGCAATTCTGATTTATTAATAACGATACCACCTGTTGGAAAATCCGGACCAGGTATATATTCCATCAACTCTTGTGTTGTTATATCTTCATTATCCATACAAGCACATACTGCATCGACAACCTCGCCTAAATTATGCGTGGGAATATTTGTTGTCATACCTACAGCAATACCATCTGCACCATTGACTAAGATATTTGGTACTCTCACAGGCAGCACTTCAGGTTCTTTTTCTGTCTCATCAAAATTGGGAACAAAATCAACTACATTTTTATCCAAATCAGCAAGATAAACTTCCTGTGTAAATTTTTTTAATTTTGCCTCTGTATAACGCATGGCAGCAGCCCCATCACCCTCAATAGAACCAAAATTCCCATGCCCGTCCACAAGTGCCATTCCTTTTTTAAAATCTTGAGAAAGTACAACAAGCGTCTCATATATAGAACTATCGCCATGCGGATGATACTTACCCATTGCATCACCGACAATACGAGCCGATTTTCGATGAGGTTTGTCATAATTTAACCCAAGCTGGTCCATCGCATACAATACACGCCTCTGAACAGGTTTTAATCCATCTCTTATATCAGGAAGCGCTCTTGCTGTAATAACACTCATCGAATAATCAATAAATGATTTTTGCATTAATTCTGAATATTCTGTTTTTATTATATTTTCTGCCATTCTTCTAATCCTCATTTCTATGCCATTTTTGCACAAAAAACCACTCAATTGTTTTAGTCCTTTTATGCCAAATAATATATAATCATAAAATTATCATTCCCATTTATTTATTTCTGAAAGGATTTATTTTTGTATTGCTTTTAAAATAAAAGATTTCTTTGATATGATTAAAATTTATGAATCAATTTCAGCTTCACTGGCATGTGCATATATAAATTCTCTTCTTGGTGGAACATCACTGCCCATAAGCATTGATGTAATCTCTGTTGCCATTCTAGCATCTTCAATCTCTACCTGTTTTAATATTCTCGTTTCTGGATTTAATGTAGTCTCCCACAACTGTTCAGGGTCCATCTCTCCCAAACCTTTATACCGCTGTAATGTAAATGAACCACTTGCATGTTTTGCTTTATATTTTTCTAATGCTTTATCATCATAAAGATATTGGCTATCGCCTTTTTTACTGCCTTTTTTGTTCTTATCAGACTTTTTAAGTTCCGCCTTATACAATGGTGGTGTTGCAATATATACATGTCCTTGATTGATAAGTTCTGGCATAAAACGATAGAAAAACGTCAACAAAAGCGTATCAATATGTGCGCCGTCTACATCGGCATCCGTCATAATAATAATCTTATCATAGCGCAGTTTTGATATATCAAAATCATTTCCATACCCTTCTAAGAATCCACAGCCAAACGAATTAATCATGGTCTTAATTTCTGCATTTGCTAAAACTTTATCAATAGAAGCTTTCTCTACATTTAAAATCTTGCCTCGTATTGGCAAAATAGCCTGTGTCTTTCTATTGCGCGCCGTTTTTGCGGAGCCTCCTGCCGAATCTCCCTCTACAATAAACACTTCACATTCTGCTGGATTTTTACTTTCACAGTTTGCCAATTTTCCATTTGAATCAATTGAAAATTTAGGTTTTACCAAAAGATTGGTTTTTGCTTTTTCTTCTGCCTTTCGTATCTTTGCCGATTTTTCAGCACAGGCAATCACCGCTTTAAGCTGTTCTAAATTTCGGTCAAAATACAACTGAACCTCATCTCCAGTAATCGTGCTTACCACCGTTCCTGCATCAGGATTATCAAGCTTTGTCTTTGTCTGACCTTCAAATCGCGGTTCTGGATGTTTGACTGCAACAATTGCTGTCATACCATTTCTTACATCTAAACCTGTAAAATTATTATCCTTTTCCTTTAATATACCAAGTTCTCTTGCATACTGATTAATAATCATTGTAAACTTTGTCTTAAAGCCTGTAATATGTGTACCGCCTTCTTGTGTGTAAATATTATTACAAAATCCAAGTATATTTTCTTCAAATTCATTGACATACTGAAAAGCAACCTCAACCTCAATTCCATCTTCAACCTTTTTAAAATAGACAAGGTCATTGATTGCTTCTTTGCCGTTATTCAACTCTTTAACATACGCTTTAATTCCATCTGGTTCATAATATGTTACTTGTTCTTCACTGCCAACACGCTTATCTTCATATACAATTGTAAGATTCGGATTAAGATAAGCTGTTTCATGAAGTCTGCTTTTAATAGACTCTCCCTTAAATCGTATTTTTTCAAATATTTCATCATCTGGCAAAAATGTTACTGTCGTACCTGTATCATTTTTTCTGCATGTACCAATCTGCTTTAATTGCTCTATTGGTTTGCCTTTCTCATATCGCTGAAAATAGACTTGTCCATCAACATGTACTTCCACCTCTAACCATACAGACAAAGCATTTACAACGGAAGCACCTACACCGTGAAGTCCTCCTGAAATTTTATATCCTCCATCGCCAAATTTACCGCCAGCATGAAGCATTGTAAATACCACTTCAACAGCAGGGATTCCAGCCTTTGGATGGATTCCCACAGGTATACCTCGTCCATTGTCTTTTATCGTAGCCGTTCCGTCATTATTTAATGTAACATTTATCTGAGAACAATATCCAGCAAGATGTTCATCTACTGCATTGTCTGCAATTTCATATATCAGATGATTCAATCCCTTTGTTCCAACACTTCCGATATACATTCCCGGACGCAGCCTCACCGCTTCAAGCCCTTCTAATATTGATATGCTATTCGCATCATAACTTTGTTTTGTCATTATGAACCTCCATACTGCAACTAATTTTTAAGAACTGTTAATAGCTCAAGTTTTTTCGCAGCAAAAAACTTGTAGGGGCTGTCACACTAAAAAATAAACTTTTGTCCTTAGTGCGACAGCTCCTTAACCTTTTATTTTACATGGGAATTAAATACATCTTCAAAACTTTTATCAATTGTCACCATACCAGACACATTGCATTGTTCCCATAATTCTTGATTAAAATAAATGTATTTTTGCGCCTCATAAGGCTCAAACATTGCATTAAATGATTCTAATTTTTTCTTTTCTAATATTGCTATTTTATTTGCTTCAGTTTTTGATTTTTCATTATCACTATTGCATTTTATAATGTAATACTTTCCACCAGCCTCGACAATATCACTAACCTCACCACTTTTAAGGTTATAGGCAGCTTTTTCAAATGCCTCATCAAGTTCACCTCTTCGGCATTCCCGTTCATACTCGCCTTGATTTATATCTTTTGCCACTACATAAAAAATTTCATTATTATCCAATCGAGTTTTTGCTGCATCAATTTGTTCTTTCGTATCTGCACATATATATTGAATAGTAATTACTCTTGCATCATCTAAACTAATCTCTGCTTTAAAATCTTCTGTACAATCGTTGTAAAGAGCTGCTGCTTTGGCAAAATATATAAACATATTTTTTACTTTCTCTTTTGTTATTCCATATTTATCAATCACACCTAGACTAAGGGAAGAAAAATATTCATCTGTAGCAGCCTCAATGCCATCTTTTACATTTCGAGACAATGCAACACCCGTCTCATCTGCCATCAAATTCATGCAATACACTCGAATCAGCTTTGCTTTTACTTGCTCCTTAATATAATCATTAAATGTGACATCTTCAATGTTTTGATTCCAAATGCCATTTCCAAATAATTTCTCATATTCTTTTTTGGCATCTGAAAGCAATAAATTGGCTTCCATAACATCTGCTTTCATGGTATCTATCTTAAATAATTCGTTCTCTTTAAATCCAGTAGAAATATAAACAAATTTGCCATTCCAAAATTTAATATACGCAAATATTCCTAATGCTATTATTGCTATTAAGAAAACTGCTATAAAATCCCATCTTCTTCTTTTTTTTCTTCTCATTCAATAACTCCAATCTTAATCCTATAACCTTTATATTGGACTACACTTTATTTTTTACAAACAATAATAAATATATAAATACTAATAAATTATTTTATATAAAATATTTCATCTTTTGATAATTATTATTTAACTTTATCAGGGAAAAGTCAGACTTGCCTATTTTGACAGGAATCCAAACTCCTGCCCAAATGCTGTGAAGAGGCAATGAAACAATGAGTATGCAACAAAGCAGATTGCAAATATTCGCTTGACTAAAATTTATCTCACCAAAAAAATTGCCACCTTTTTGTACAAACAGAGCCATTATACACCATTATTTGTTAAAATCCAACCATATATTTGTTTTTTAAACAGCACATTAAAGGAAAATCCTTTTTTAATTGCTATGTGAAATATCAATTAGAAAACATTTTTAATATATTCTTCATTAATCCCTATGACTAATATATCATATAAAACACATGTTCGACAACAACTTTTTTTATAATACATCTTTACAAATAAATAACAGGCATCCGAATTTCTCAAATGCCTGTTATTATAAAACTATATTTTATTCCATTTCTATTTTTTTATCTTTTTTAAATTTTAATAATACATCACTTAATATAAATAATCTATTATTTCCAAATTTTTCTGAAAAATTTATAAGCAATAACATAACAGGAGTAATTAGCCATTCACCGCCAACTGTCGCATAACCTCTTTGATTGCAGACATATTCTACAGCCCACATTGTAAGTAATGTACCAATTACAAGACATATCCCATTCTTCAAAATAAAAAATTTCATCATATAGTCTCCCATTCTTTGCGGCTTATTTAAGATTTACATCAAAAGAATGAACCTTATCTTATATTAATTACTGCTTATAATGTTTGTCTCACTCGAAATGTTAAGCAGTTGATTAATAGCTTCAATAACTGCTTTATCATAGCTGCCATTAATGACTAATGACACTCTATCTCTATTATAACCAACTAGTGCTGCCAACTGATTTACTTGATTGATTCCCCTATCAATCATAGCCTTGCGAACAGATTTTATCCAATCTTCTGAAGGCACTTGAGGTCTTTCTGGAAGTTCACTCAGCTTTAGTGCATGATTAATTTCGGTCACTATTTTAATAAAATTCTTTTTGCCATAACGCCCATTAATAACCATTGAAATCGTTGTGCTGCAATACCCTGTCTTATCTGCAAGCTGTTTTAAATTCAATTCCTCATCAATCATAGCTTTACGAACTTCCTTACTCCATTTAGATAATTTCATTTGTATATCACCTCCTATGTATTCTAAAATATATGTATTTTTACGTACTTGCGTGTTATAATAAACAAAACACTCTTTTGCAACTCGTAAATAATAGAAAAACAACGCATTAAAACTCGCAATTTTGATATATTTGTTTTTCTTATTTGCATTTTATCACGCAACAACGAATTTGTAAATAATTAATTCGCAAATGAGTGTTTATTTTTTTTATAAACTTATGGAGGTAATTTATGGAAATCATTGAGCGAATTTACCAGATACTAGACCAAAAAGACAAAAAAGCAGTTGATTTATGTAATGTGCTTAAAATACGCACCTCTACAATGTCAACTTGGAAAATCAGGGTAAATGACCCACCCGCCAAATATATGAAAACGATTGCAAACTTTTTAGGAGTGTCATTAGATTACCTTCTTACAGGCGAGGAAACACCTTCCAAAAAAACAACTTCTTTGGATGAAGATGAAATGTTAGAATTATATCGAATGTTACCAGACGCAAAAAAATATGAATTTAAAGGAGAAATAAAAGGGTACTTAAAAGCTATATCTGAAACACAAAAGTATCTTGATAAGGAAAAAAGATTATCCGTTTAGCATGGTATCTTTTATAATTTTCTTGTAATGGATACATGAAATATTATAATAAATACTATAAAAATAATAATTTCTATCCAACATTTAAAACTATGCTAGATAGAAATTATTATTTTAAATTTTATATATTTATTCTTTTTTACTTAAATATTGTTATAATAATTTTTTACTTAATTATAAATATCCTTTTTCCAATTAAAATTTACTTTCTTTCAGCTTCCTATGAGTTTTGGAAAAAAACACCTTATCTTATTCTCCTAATACAAAATTCTTTCATAAAATTAATAATTTCTTCATCCTGTCCTGATTCATAAAATTTAATTAACATCTCTTTAAATTCTTCCAACTTTTCAATTGGTATTTGAAAAATTCCTATATTATTTTCAATTAAAATCTTATTTGCCATCAATTGAGCAACACGTTTATTTCCATCAATAAACATTTGTGTTCTTGCAATATAACAAAAATATTTTAATGCCTTTAATTCAATATCTTCTATTTGTTCAATTTCTTGTATTTTTTCTATAATTATTCCAGTATGTGGAATTTCAGGTTCCCATGATGTACCTCCAATTTGTACAGGAATTGTTCTAATCTCTCCAGCATAACTAAATAACAATTCCCCTGCAATTTTATTATATTCTCTTAATAGAGCTATACAATTATTATAATCAAGATTGTCCAATAGAAATTGCCATGCTCGTTTCATATTAATGACAAATAAAACTTCTTCTGTTTTTGTATTGGTTGGAGCATTAGCAAGAATAGCCTCTGTTTTAGGAAATGTAGTTCCCAACCCCTCTAAATTAGCACTTTTCCAAATACTATCTACCAAAAGTCTTTTTGCCATTTGTATTGCACTATCTTTCATTTGCTTAACCCCTTCTTTCTAATAAAATTTATTTTATTATATATATCCAACTTTTTCCATTTAAATTGACAATTTCATTAATATATTTTATTAATCCAACATAAAATATAGTTAAATTTTACTCACTAAAAGATTCATTTATTGTTTATTAACTTTTATTTTTTCCAATCCTAAACATGAATACGTATGAATTACTCTCAAACTCTTTGCTTAATTCCAACACTCTTACATATTTTTTCAAAATCATCATTCCAAATTAATTTTATATGTTTTGGATAGGTCTGAATGGTTAATTTTACTTGGCAAATTTTTGAATAATTCAACCTCTAGCAAATGCTTAACAACACTATTAATTAAGATATAAAAAATAACACCTCAATCTTTTTAAATTGTGGTGTTAATATAAATATTTATTTAACCTTTTGATAGTTCAAGAATATTTCTATTTTCCTCTTTTGCATTTATTACCCAAACAAATCAGAAGGTATGCCAGTCCTATATAACTCCAAATATTTGTTATCTTGACAGTATATTAAAAGCCAATCTGGCATTATGTGACATTCTCTATAATCTTTGAAATTTCCTTTTAATGGATGGTCTTTATTTTTATCATCCAAAGGCTCTGGTATCTGCAACTTGTCAAGAATCTTTTCTAGTAATGAAAAATTATATTATCGCTTTTGACAAGTCTTCAAGTCTTTTTTAATCTTCCCTAAATATTTAATTTTTAACATTTGTCAATCCTCTAACATCATTTGTAAAAAATCATGTGCAGAACCTTCAAATACTTCACCACCTCCCTCTTCTAATTCTCGCATCGATTCTAGTGTTTTAGTGTTTGGAATTTCTTCAGGGATTGTTGCACTTTGTAAAAATGCTATTACATACCTGCTATTCTTCCATCTGCCATATAACTCAGCAAATCAGGTACAATTACAATATAAGCTTGATTTACATCTGACCATATCATATACATAGGATAGTACATAAATAAATCCCCTTAATAATGATATTTACAAGTGTAGATAATCAAATTATTATTTTCTACTTGGTAAACAAGTCTATGTTCATCATTAATTCTTCTACTCCACTTACCTGATAAATCATACTTTAGTCCTTCTGGTTTTCCTATTCCTTCAAACGGATTTCTCTTAATATCTTTTATTAAATCATTTATTCGCTTTACTATCTTCTTATCTATATTTTGCCAATAAAGATAATCTTCCCACGCATTTTCAGTGAAAGACACATTCATATATTAATCCTCCACCTCAAAATTGACCAAATTTCCGTCTTCTGCCTGCTTAATAGATTCTTTTAACCAGTCATAATTTGCTTTACTTTCTCTAATATAAAGGTTTTCCATTAAATTATCATAATATGATTGTGACATCAAAACTATATTTTCATTGTTTTTTCTTGTAACTATAGCAATATCTGAATCTTGTACAACTTGATTACATATTTCCTTAAAATTATTTCTTATATTTGCAAAATTAGTGGCTATCATAAAATCACACTCCTTTTTATAAATATATTACTCAAAAATAATAACATAAATTCACGCCCGTTTCATAACATTCTACTTATTTGTCATTATAATGTCCTTTGCATTGGGTTATGACAATGCTATCATTTCTGACTATATAAACAAACCTGTCTTTTTCGTTGATTCTTCTGCTCCATTCTCCATCTGAACTGTCTTTTAACGGTTCTGGCTTTCCCTCTCCAGTAAATGGCTCTCGTTGGATAGACTTTAAGAGGCTGTTTATTTTTTTCAGTGTTTTTTATCCTGTGTTTGTCAATAGAGATATTCTTCCCATGCATCTTCAGCAAAAGTGATTTTACTCACGTTCCATAGCCTCCAGTTCTTCCATAGTTTTTACGATTACCTGCCCATTTTTAACTTGTTGGCTTGCTTTTCGTAGCTGCTTCATGTTGGAATCAGAATAGAAAGGTTCCAAAGGGGCAGCCACTTCAAAGGGAATACGGCGATCTCGTAAGGCTTTTTTTGCATAAATCATAAAAAAAGTAGTAAGGTTCATACCCATTTCTTCACACATTTCATCCAGTTGCTTTTTCATTTCATCATCAAAACGAATACTTACAGTAATCATCACATCACATCCTTTCTGATTTCATTATATGCCTAATTAAAGCATATTGCAATAATTATCATTCAATTTCTTTCAATCATAGTATGTGAAGAATAAACAGAATTATGTAAAATTGTAGCGGTCAAGCATTTTTGTAACACTTATGGCTAAAAAAAATTATGAAACAAAGATAATTATGCAACATTCTCATCTTCTTTATGCGAATATAAAAAGCAGGATTTAACCCCCTGCTAATACTACATACATATATATCATAAATTAAAGTGCCAATTTATATAATGCCAACTGATTAAGGCTTACACCTTCTTTTTCTACTTCAATCGCTAATCTTTGATGTAAAGATTTTGAAATCCTTACAACAAACTTTCCACTATATTTTTCTATTGCCTCTGGAATTGGTACAGAAAGATTATTTTCCAGTTTTACCTCAATATATCCTTCCATTACTTCGTTAAGGCTTTGATATAATTCCTCTAGGGTATCACTTGTACTTTGACAACCATCTAATTTTAGTATAATTGTTGTTTGTTTAAATATATGGAATAAATTTTTGTTTTATTGTCTAATATATTTAATTATATCAACATTATCCCTTTTATTCTTTTCTGTTTTCTTTTTGTTCTTTATGATTTTTAAATCAATTTCATAAATTAGTTTTTATATTTTAATATAAATCATTTAATCTCTATAAGTATTACAGCTTATAGAGATTTTTCTATTCTGCTATTTTGAAAGGAAACCTATGTCTACCACAAACAAAATTATCATACCTAATTCCTTAAAAAAAGATATAAAAAAATATGCTGAAAATATAGCTAAAAGTATGGCTAAGTCTATAAGAGATGATATGAAAAAGGAATATCTATATGTAATTGAAAAATTCTATACAGAGTATACACCAAAATACTATTTCAGGTGGGATGAATTATGGAATACATATGAACCCAGATTAGAACAACGTAGGGATAGTCTGGTGATTACTCTTTTCAGAAACGGAAAGGGGGGTTCTATGAATATATTAGAAGTATTAACTTTACTGTTAGTAGTATTTGCTGCCTTAACTTACATAGACAATCACCACAAAAAGTAAAATGGCTACCTCCTACGCCAAATAGGAGATAGCCTGTTGTAACTTTTAAACATCGTTTATTAGTTTCCGGTGGCAATCATCGGACACGCAAATATCCTTTGATTGTTTCTAAGATGATTAGAAATAATTCCTTACATATTTGCAAGTGAAAAGTTTAGGAAATGAGGATGTTTTTGTATCCTCATTTTTTAATAGTTTTTTATTCTAGAATAATTTTTAACATAAAACTCTTTCTTCATTACTAATATTACATTTTATATAAATAACAGATTATATAATTTTGTCTCCATTTAAAAATTTAAAATCTCCATTTTGTCTCCATAAAAAGGTTATAAAAGACTATTTTATGCCAAAATATGCCACCAATTATAGTATTTTGATTTTTTTACATGCCACCTCTTAATCACTTGAAACACTATACAAAGCTGTATTTTCCCACCACTTTACTGCCATTCATAAGGGGTATTTTGATAAACATAATAATTCAGCCAATTAGTATACAAATTATTAGCATGACTTCGCCATGACAAAACTGGTTTTCGATTGCAATCATCATCTGGATAGTAGTTAATAGGCATATCCACATCTGTAAGTCCTTTTTCTAAATCTCTTTTATACTCCAATCCTAATGTCAATCGGTCATATTCTGGATGCCCCATAACAAATATTTTTTTGCCGTCTTTGCTTATTGTTAAATAAATTCCTGCCTCATTGGAATCAGCAAGCACAATCAAATCATTATTATTTAAAATATCCTCTCGACTCGCTTGTGTATAACGTGAATGCGGAGCCATAAAAAAGTCATCAAAACCTCTTACAAGAGGTTCTTTGCGATTCATTACTTTATGTCTGTACACACCTGAAAGTTTTTTTTCTAAAATTTCCTTTTTAACCCCATAATGATAATAGAGACCTGCCTGTGCACCCCAACATATATGTAAGGTTGAGGTCACATGATTCTTTGACCATTCCATAACCGTTGTCAATTCATCCCAATAATTAACTTCCTCAAAATCTAGCTTTTCAACAGGCGCTCCCGTTATAATCAAACCATCAAATTTTTTATTTTTAATTTCTGAAAACGTCTGATAAAATTTTTTAATATGAGAAGCGGATGTATTTTTAGAAACATGACTTTCCATCTGTAAAAAAGTGACATCAATTTGCAACGGTGTATTAGACAATGCGCGCAATAACTGCAATTCTGTATCCTGTTTAATAGGCATAAGATTTAGAATAACAATTCTTAATTCTCTAAAATCTTGAGAAAGCGCTCTGCTTTCGTCCATAACAAATATATTTTCTTCTTCTAATTCTGCCTTTGCTGGCAAATCACTTTGAATCCTGATTGGCATATATACCTTACTCCTTATGTATAAAATTATTTATAAATATTTTTTGAGGCAACAAGCTAAAGGCTAAAAGCGTATTGGCAAATGCCACAAAAATCAAAGCAAATATTCTCAATTCGCTACGCTACTTGCTCGGGTGTTTGACACCCTAACCTCATAGCTACTATCGTAACGCAAGTCCCCACCCACCCCCACTTATGCCTTTGCAGCATTGAAGTGGGGGACTTCCTTGATGAGGTTAAAATATAATACTTACATACTTACATTGGCAAGCGTTAAAAATTCATCTTCTGTAATAACAGGCACATTTAATTTTGCTGCTGTTTTATTTTTTGTCGATTGAGAAGTATTATTATTGTTAATAAGATAGGTTGTATTTTTACTAACGGAACTGGCAACCTTTCCACCAAACGATTCTATCAAATCTTTCAAATCGTTTCTATTATTAAAATGCTGTAAGGAACCTGTTATTACAAAAATTTTTCCATCAAGTATTTTAGGATTATCGTTGACAACTTCTTTTTCAATATCAAGCTCATCAAGTAATCTTAAAAATACATTCTTTTTATCTTTATCTTCAAAATAGGATACAAATGCATCCGCTATAACAGCTCCAACACCATCAATTGCCTCTAATTCATCTCTTGTCGCGCAAAGAAGTCTCTCAGATTCACTGCCAATCCATTGAACAATCATTTTTGCAACGGAAAGTCCAATATTAGAAATTCCAAGACTAAATATTACTTTTGGCATCGTTGTATGTCGGGAATGTTCAATAGCTTCCATAAGTTTATCAAACGACCGCTTTCCAAAACCTTCAAGTTCAACAATATCTTCCTTATATTCTTCTAAATGATATAAAGATACATAATCCTTTAAAAAGCCATGTTGTACAAATTTTTCAATGGTAGCTTCTGATAATCCATCAATATTCATGGCATCTCTTGAGACAAAATGTGCAAAACTCTTAATATGTTTTGCCTGACAATCCGGATTTGTACAATACAATGATTTCACCCCATTTTGTTGTTCAACACGCGTTAAACCGCCGCATACTGGGCAATTTTTTGGTATTTCACAATTACCGCTTTTTGTCTTATTTTCGGCAATCTGAGGAATAATCATATTTGCCTTAAAAACTGAAATTGTATCTCCTATTCCTAGCTGCAAACTTTCCATAATACTGATATTGTGTACACTAGCACGAGACACATTGGTACCTTCTAGTTCAACAGTGTCAAAAATGGCAATGGGATTAATCAAACCTGTTCTGGAAGCACTCCATTCAATTTCTCGAAGAACAGTATCTGCCGTCTCATCAGTCCATTTATATGCAAGTGAATTTTTGGGGAATTTTGAAGTTTGTCCCAAAGAATCACCATAAGCAATATCTTCATATATAATAACTAGTCCATCGGAAGGAAAATCATTTGTTTTTACTTTTTCCTCAAACCATAAAACGGTCTCTTTTAAATTAGCTTGGTCTACTTCCTTATGTTCAACAACATCAAATCCTAAATTGGTAAGCCACTGAAACTGCTGCATTTTGGAATTATTAAAATCTTCTCCTGCCGCAGTCACTAAACTAAATGCAAAAAATTTTACATTGCGTTCTGCTGTTATTTTATTATTAAGCTGCCTGACAGAACCACTACAAAGATTACGTGGATTTTTATACTTGGCATCAACTTCTGGAATATTGGCATTGATTTTTTCAAAATCAGAGTACGTAATAATTGCCTCACCTCGAACAATCAGTTTTCCTGTATAGGGTATTGTTAAGGGAATATTTTTAAAAACTTTTGCATTATTGGTAATAATTTCTCCAACTTCTCCATTTCCTCTTGTTACAGCCTTACTGAGATTTCCATTCTCATAAGTCAAAACAATTGTTAATCCATCCAACTTCCATGAAAGAACGCCTTTTTGACTGCCAAGCCAATCAGCAAGTACTTCTAATTCTTTTGTTTTATCAAGACTAAGCATAGGACTTTCGTGCCGTTCTTTTGGCAATTCACTTAAAACTTCAAATCCCACATGAATGGTAGGACTATTTGACAAGACATGTCCTGTCTCTTTTTCAAGCAAAACCAATTCATCATAAAGTTTATCATACTCAAAATTTGTCATTATCTCAACACCTTTTGAATAGTAACTTTTGCCAGCTTCATTTAAAATCTCAACAAGTTCTTTAATGCGATTAAGCCTATTTTCCATACTCTTCCTTTCCAACATAAACTGCTTTACAAAGTTCTATATACTCCTCATCTGTAATGTGTCTTGTTGCCCCAACAGGCAAATCATTTAACATAATATTTACAATTCTTATTCGTTCTAATTTTAACACCTTCACCCCAAGAATTTCACACATACGCCTTATCTGTCTGTTTAATCCCTGCTTTAAAATAATGCTAAATCTTCTCTTACCCAGTAATTTCACTTCACATGGCATTGTAGTTCTATCCAACTCTTTAATATACATCGGAGCTTGCATTCTTTTTACAAATGTTTTATCTAAATCTTTATCAACATCAACAATATATTCTTTTTCATGTCCATTGACAGAACGCAGTAACTTATCCATTAATTCTCCGTCATTTGTCATTAAAAGCAAACCTTGTGAATCCTTATCTAGCCTTCCTATAGGATAGATTCTTTTTGGATAGTTTAAGTAATCAACAATATTATTTCTTCCCTGATTACTTGTTGTTGTACATACAATACCAACTGGCTTATTGACAGCAAGCAATATTCGCTCGTCCTCTACTTTTACAAGTCTTCCATCCATATAAACTTTGTCGTTTTCTGTCACCTGGCTTCCCATCTGTGCAAGGTCTTGATTGATTCTAATTTTTCCTGCAACTATCAATCGATCTGCCTCTCGTCTGGAACACACGCCTGCCAAACTTAAATACTTATTAATGCGCACTGGTATCTATTTCCTTTCGTATAGCTGTCTCTTACTATGTCCTAATAAAAGCACAGCTTTGCTGTGGTTATTATATCATAAAACAAACTATAGAAAAATGTTAAAATTTCGCAAAGCAAACTTGTTTTTTTTATAAACTTTATTATCCTATGTTCTTTCTTACAACTATATTTGTATATTATAAAATTTCTTTCCTATAATCCTCTTTCTTTTTCAAGCAGTTTATCTAATTCTGCACACAATCGAGTTTTTAACTCTTCCAACTCTTCGGACGCTGGCAAAAATTCATCCGCTAACAATTCCTGCCCTAATTTCCAGACAGGTCCTCCTGTTTCAACATCCCCTTTTGTTCTAGGAAAAAGATGCCAGTGCATATGAACACCGCTGCCTGCGCCTAACAGTTCATAATTCAGCTTATCTGGCTTAAAAGCATTGTAAACAGCCTCTGCCACAATTGCCATTTCATGAAGAAATTTATCTCTAAAATCAGGTTCCAAAAAATGTAATTCTGTTGCATGTTGCTTACAAAGAAACAAGGAATAACCTTTAATGCGCTGATGGTCTCCAATTACAACATATCCAGTATTCAATTCTTTAACAAAATACGGATTCTTACTCTTTTTAATCCAATCAATTCTCTCACAAACCATACAATATTCCATAAAAACTGCCTCCGTTCGTTCCATTCAATACTTTGATTATATCATTCCTATTTTTAATTATCTACTGCTTTATTATCAGTATTATAAAAGCTTGCACAATCATCTACTTTTAAAACACTATGTTTAATTCTTAATTTAAACTCTTTTTGTAAATATAATACGTGTAATAAACACTAATAATTGTAACAACAGCAAGTATTCCCATTACCCATAAAAAACAAGTCATTCCTTTTGTCAAACAAGAAACTGCAAAAATAAAAACACCTGCTACCATAAATAAAATGCCGCCAAATCGCTGACTTTTTTTCCAAGTCCATTCATTTTTCATGCTCCAAGTTGTTCTTACTCCTAATATTGAATTTAAGCGCGCTTTTGGCATAATATTTCCTATAATCATCATCAATAATCCAAGTATTCCACATGTAATTTGATTAATATCAACAGCAGCTAAAGAAAGATTTTCAATTTTAGTAAAATCCGTATACAAAGAATATCCTGTAAGTGCATTAAAAAGAATAAGGCATCCAATACCTGTAATCAGACAAATGTTTTCATTATTTTTTCCATCTTCTTCTTTTTTTGCACAGTATCTTGCCACACCCAGCATAAAAAAGCCAAAAAATATTGTAAATACAGGAAAAATAAGTGATTCATATTTGCTTCCCCACCGAGTAATTTCACCATGAAAATTGTAATGTGCTGGTATTGTATCTGGCAAAAATGGCAATGCAATAAAAACTGCTGCTAATGGCAAATACATAAAAATATATAATATAATTTTTTTTGTTTTCATATTTAACCTCCATACCTAACTAATTGTTAGAAATTGTTAATCGTCTTATTATTGTTTTTAATTTTGGTCTTTCCGCAAATTGTCTATCCATAATATCGTTTCATCAAGAATGGATAAATTCAACTCATAATATATAAAGTTTTTATAACGCGTCTCATAAATCAAATCCGCTTTTTTTAGTTTTGATAAATGATAGGATAATGCTTGCGGCGTCATATCTAATTCAATAACCAAATCACCTGAACTAATTTTTCCCTCCTTCAATTTTAATAAAATATTTCTACGAGTTTTATCTGCCAACGCTGCCAAAATTTCACTTATTGCCAATCTCTCACACTCCTTTGTAAGTATTTCAAATTTTCTTTAAATAAATTATACTATTCTGCATTTTTAAAATCAATATCTATTTAAAAAAGATTTTAAATAGAAAATTATTCTCTAATATATATTTTTTAATCTCTTTAAAATATACAATTATATATAAAAAAAGTTTAAAGAATTTATAACTATTATAGAAAAATAATGATTTCAATATATATTGTCCCTATAAACTATAATTGATTTTTACACGTATCTATGATATAATTTTTATCAAATAAAACAGCAAAATAAATAAAGGATAAAAAACAGATATGAGACGCGCTGATAGAGAAATTCAAAGTATAAAAGATATTATTCAAGTGATGGAAAAATGCGATGTGTGTCGTTTAGCTTTAAATGATAATGATTATCCATACATTCTGCCACTTAATTTTGGTATGCAGACAGAAAATGAACAAATTATTTTATATTTTCATGGAGCCAATGAAGGAAAAAAATATGAATTGATTGCAAAAGACAATCGCGCCAGTTTTGAAATGGATTGTTCACACAACTTCGTTACTAGCATGTCAAACGAAAGCTGCTCTTGCACAATGGAATATGAAAGTGTCATTGGACATGGTCGGATTGAAATTGTCCCTGATAATGAAAAATATCAAGCCTTCCATTTATTAATGAAACATTATCATCAAGAAGACGGTTCCTTTAATCCATCTATAATTTCATGCACTACTGTGCTAAAGCTTATTGTAGAACAAATCAGCGGAAAAACTCATATAAAAAAACAAAAGAACAAAAATTTATGATTTATTGGATTGACTTTTTATTATTCTTTGATATAATGGTATTCGTTTGGAAAAAAAATTACAAACGTACTGTTAAATTATCTTTTTCCATATAAAAAAAGAGTTGTAAACAACTCTCAAAAATTTATTTTTGTGATTGAATTTATCTAAGGATGCAATTTCCTAATAAGGAAATCATAAGCGTAAATCCAAATTATGGATTTGCGCTTCTTTATATTTCGTGCATGTAGCTCAGTGGACAGAGCGTTTGCCTCCGGAGCAAAAAGTCGTGGGTTCAACTCCCATCATGCACATTTATGTCAACATTATTTATAAAAATAATGGTCTTTTACAACTTTTTATGTATGTCAAATAAAACTGCCTGAGAGTCAAATACCTTCCATGAATAAAAAAATATATAAAACATGTTGGTATTATGACCCTCACGACATATTGACTTATAAATAGTCAAAATAGTTATTTTTAATGTAATGTTTATTAAGCGTGCATAATAATTTCTCCATCTTTTCTTACATATTCATAAATATTATCTGATAAAACCTCATCTGCTGAAACACCTTCAATATTGACTTCTCGAACCATTTTCTTTAGCACATCTTTATCAAATCCTTTTGTCTTTGGCAAAAGAATTACCTCATGTACAGAAGATGGCAATATATAGACATCCGAATTAATAGAATCTGCAAAATGCTCTAGCACACCATCATAAAAAATGCAGGAAGCACCACTAATTCTTGTTTTATTTGTCATCACATACATTTCATAGTCTCGATTAAAAACATTAATATAATTGTCTGCTGAATCACCTTGACATTGTTTTGCAAATTCATTTAACAGTGAGCTCATCGGCTTTATAACACAATCAAACAATTCTGGTGTATTATTTACCGCAGCTAAATACAAATCTTCCTCTGTTATTTTCCATGTTATAAGATGTTCATTATGTACCATCGCTGAAGCACTGATATTATCCCAATGTTCAATAATAAAATAATAAACCACTGCTAAATCAAGTACTCTTCTATGAGGCACATCCGTTAAAAGTTTTTGATTTTTTTCATAATTTATCACCTTATATATAATCTTATCTTTTATATTTCTATAATCTTCAAAAAATTCCGTATTGATATCTATATTACTCTTATTTTCTACATGGGTATTATAAATTTCATCACATATTGTCTCAATACTACATCCATTTACATAATCTTTATAATAGCTGTTTACATAGATTGTAGGTGCAACTTTGCTGCCTTCTTCCATTATTACAATGCCATCTAATTCTTTACCATTATTTTTAATAATATGGTTTATTGTAATACTATCCTTTTTATCAGCGAGTTTTGCCACCCCCTCCTTTACATTATTTAAAAAATCATAATAATTCATATTTTTATTCCCCATTTCTGCGCTGCTTTTTACACATAATGAATTTGTGACAAGCAACGCACAGACACAAATCTCATAATTGAAAATCTTTATTTTCAATGTTATACCTCATTAATTAATATTTTGTAGACCACTATTATGTGGAAATTGATTAAAATAGGAACATTAAACCATACTCTTATTTTGAAAATATCTATTTAAAAAATGACACTCAACATAATTTGATGGTATAGATGAGTATATCGTTGTGATATGCCCATATTGGATACAGCGTAAAATATCTGTAAAGTATTCATAGATTGCATAATGCACAGCAACATGATAGCATATTTTATGCTAATGACATTCGTCAATATGCTCCAGTCACATACCAAACTTAAAATAGAACACAAGTCGATTATATGTACAAATAAATTTGCAATTGCTATGAAAAAGAATTATAATTTTTAGTACTATAAATTATATATATCAATATTAAATCTTTAATATACAAAAAGTATATATCTTTGTTTTTATTATGTCAATATACTAAATGTAAATTTTTTATTCTATTTTGGAAATTGTGTTTATTTTATTAAAGAAAAATGATATACTCTTTTTAAAGAATATAAGGAGATATAAAAATGCTTACGTATTCATTTGAAAATATAGGTTCTCAACATTTATATGAATATCTCTATCACTGTATTAAAACGGATATTATAAACGGCGTGATTTCGTCAGGTGAAAAACTGCCTTCCAAAAGGTCTTTTGCTAAAAATCTTGGAATTAGTACCATCACTGTTGAAAATGCCTATGAACAATTAATTGCAGAAGGATATATTTATTCTGTTGCCAAAAAAGGATATTATGTAGCAGATATAACCATTATTGAAACTTTACACCCACTTCAATCTTTAAATACCGTTTCAAATGACACTAAATATTACAATGCATCTGCTAATCAAGATAACTTTATATCAAACAACAACTATTCTGCTACACAAAATAACTTGACATCTAGCAATAACTATCCTGCTGCTCAAAATAACTTAATTTCTAACAACAACTATCCTGCTACACAAAATACCATTATGCCAAATAATACAGCTTTTGCTACACAAGCTAACTTTCTTTCAAGCAATGATACTTATCAATCTTATAAGATTGATTTAACTTCCAACAAAACACCTGCTGCCATGTTTCCATTTTATACTTGGTCAAAATACCTTCGTGAGGTGATAACAAACCAAAGTGATGCCTTGTTACAAGCTTGTCCTTCTGGCGGAATTTATGATTTACGATGTGCAATCAGCCACCATTTAAGAGATTTTCGAGGAATGACTGTCAATCCAGAACAAATTATTATCGGTGCTGGAACGGAATATCTTTATGGACTTATTATACAGCTTTTAGGACGAAATTACACTTTTGCTATGGAAGAACCCTGTTATAGCAAAATAAGAAAAATCTATAAAAGCAATGACGTTGTATGTAAATCCATTATTATGGATGAACAAGGTGTTGATATCCATGCTCTTTATAAAAGTAATGCCAATATTATACATATATCCCCATCGCACCATTTTCCAACAGGCATTGTTACGAGTATTAAAAGACGTTATGAACTTTTATCTTGGGCAATGAATAATAAAGACCGCTATATCATTGAAGATGATTACGACAGCGAATTTCGCCTATCTGGAAAACCCATTCCTTCACTGCAAAGTATTGATAAAACAGGGCATGTTATTTATATCAACACTTTTACAAAATCATTGACGCCAACAATACGAATCAGTTATATGATTTTACCAAATAATCTTTTACATCTTTTTAACAAAAAATTAGGTTTTTATTCCTGCACTGTATCAAATTTTGAACAGTACACATTGGCTCGTTTTATAGAGACTGGACATTTTGAAAAACATATAAACCGAATGAGACTTTATTATAGAAAACAGCGAAATCAATTTATTGACGCATTAGAACATAGTCCTATAGCGGATAAAATAACGATTGACAAAGCCGATTCAGGGATTCATTTTCTAATGAAAATAGATACCAATTTATCGGATAAACAACTGATAGAACGCGCTTATCAAAATGGCTTAAAATTCTCTTGTCTCTCAGATTATTACGAAAATTCCATCTATGCAAAAAACGGAATAATTGTTATCAATTACTCCGCTTTAAGCTCTGAAAATATAAATACAACTGTAAAATTATTATGTAAGACTATTCTTCATTCATTTTAAACAATATCGACAACGGTATAATCTTGTTCTTCAATTGCATTTTTTATTATATCATTGTCGATATCTGCATTTAACAAAACAACGGCTTTTCCATCAACATGGCTTACCTTTGCTTCATTAACCTGAGCCAATTTTTCAAGCACTTTTTTCACTCTTGCCTCACAGTGTTCACACATCATTCCTTTAATTGTAATTGTTTTTTCCATAATAACCTCCTTTTTATTAAACATATCGTCCATTTGCGAACCATGTTGTTCCTTGTTTTCTACAAAATATAATTCACCCATTGTTCTATTATTTTCTGACAATAGATTTTCTATCTCAATAAAATCATGCTCTTTAACCTCTATTGAGTCTGATGATACTTCATGTTGCACCTTATAAAAGGACTTAAAAAAATTAAGACGCAGTGCATTCGTCACAACACAAAAACTGGATAAGCTCATGGCTGCTGCACCAAACATAGGATTGAGTTCCCAGCCAAATACTGGAATCCAGAGCCCTGCCGCAAGCGGTATTCCAATAACATTATAGAAAAATGCCCAAAATAAATTTTCATGGATATTTCTTAATGTCGCCTTACTTAATTTAATTGCAGTAACAACATCGGTCAACCTGCTTTTCATTAATATTACATCAGCGGCATCAATGGCAACGTCCGCTCCAGCACCAATCGCAATCCCCATATCAGCCTGAATCAATGCAGGTGCATCGTTAATTCCATCCCCCACCATTGCCACTTTACCACGTTTTTTTAAATCCTTTACTGCATTTTCCTTTCCATCTGGAAGTACCCCTGCTATTACCTTATCTACACCAACCTGTCTGCCAATAGCATTTGCTGTCTTTTCATTATCACCCGTTAACATCACCACTTCAATTCCCATATTTTTTAAAGCTTCTACTGCCTGCGGACTTTCCTGTTTCATAACATCCGCAACTGCAATCATTCCTAAAAATTTTTTATCATAGGCAAAATATAATGGTGTCTTTCCATTTTGTGCTAATATATCAGCGTGATTTTTTACTTTTTCTGAAATGTCAACATATTTACTGACAAATAAAAAATTGCCTCCAACCAGTTGCTTTCCCTTATACATAGCCTGTAGACCATTTCCAGCAACCGCCTGAAAATCTTGCACTTCCTCCAATGAAATATTTTTTGTATTGCCATACTCCACAATTGCTTTTGACAATGGATGCTCACTTTTTTGCTCTAATAAATACGCCATTTTAAGCAACATCGCTCGGCTTTCTTGTTCTTCTTTTTTTGTGCAATATGGAATGATATCTGTAACTTTGGGCTCTCCTTTTGTAATTGTGCCCGTCTTATCTAAGACTACAACGCCAACTTTTCCTGTTTCTTCTAACGAGACAGCCGTCTTAAACAAAATTCCATTTCTTGCTCCAACACCATTGCCAACCATAACAGCCACAGGTGTCGCAAGTCCTAAAGCACAAGGACAGCTTATCACTAAAACAGATATTCCTCTTGCCAGCGCATACCCAAAAGCAGCACCTGATATAAGCCATGCTAAAATAGTGACTATTGCTATAACAATAACGGTTGGCACAAAGAGTCCTGACACTTTATCTGCCACCTTAGCAATAGGCGCCTTTGTCGCTGTCGCATTGCTTACCATCTGTATAATCTGAGCAAGTGTCGTATCTTTGCCAACATTGACAGCATGACAGCGAATAAAACCAGATTGATTGATTGTTCCCGCATAAACTCGGTCTCCTTTTTGCTTATCCACAGGTATACTTTCCCCTGTAAGTGCTGACTCATTAACGGCGCTTATACCATCTATCACAACACCATCAACAGGAATATTTCCTCCCGGTTTTACAATAAATTCATCTCCTGCAAACACTTCGCTTACAGAAACTGTAACTTCCTGTCCATCTCTTATAACAACGGCTGTTTTAGGCGCCAATTTCATCAAACTTTTTAAGGCATCCGTTGTTCTTCCTTTTGATTTTGCTTCCAGCATTTTTCCAACCGTAATCAATGTTAAAATCATGGCAGCAGACTCAAAATAAAATTCGTGCATATATTCCATTACAAGGGTTGTATTGCCTTTTACCTGCGCATCCGTCATCATAAATAATGCAAATGTACTATATATAAAGGCTGCACCCGCACCTAAAGCAACCAATGTATCCATGTTGGGCGCTCGGTGAATCAGCCCTTTAAAACCGCTTACAAAAAATTTTTGATTGATAATCATAATTATAATGGTAAGTAGCATCTGCAACAATCCCATCGCAATATGATTTTGTGCTAAAAAGGATGGTACAGACCAATTCCACATCATATGCCCCATAGAAAAATACATCAATATAAGTAAAAAAAGAACTGAAAAAAGAAGTCTCTTTTTTAATTTTGGTGTTTCTTTATCCTGCAATGCTTCTTCTTGTGCAGTATAATCTATTAAAGAATCAGCATTCCTATTTTTTGTTGAATCTTCTGTCTTTACAGATGCGCCATAACCAGCATCTTCTACTGCCTTAATGATATCTGAAGGTTTTGCACTTCCTTCCACTCCCATTGAATTGGTAAGAAGGTTTACTGAACATGCTGTCACGCCATCTACTTTATTTACCGCCTTTTCCACTCTGGCACTACATGCCGCACAACTCATGCCTGTTACTTGATATTGTTCCATATTATCTCCATTCTAAAGCGTAGTTTAGGAATTATACAATAGAAAAAACTGTTAAAGCAGTTGCAAAAGCAATTTCTATTGTTACACCCCCCATTTACGACACTTCAACACAAACAAATGACAAACTTATTTTTGAAAAATAAATATCTTAACATTATTTTTACCAAAAAAATCATTACTTCATTAATTTTTTTAACACTTCTAAAAGTTCATCCATCGTTTCTTCGTTCCCTTCCTTGATATCATTCATTACGCATGTTTTTATATGATTTGCCAACAATTCTTTATTAAACCCACTAAGTGCTGCACTGACAGCTGCCACTTGTGTTAAAATATCAATACAGTAAGCATCTTTTTCAACCATACCACGAATACCGCGAATCTGACCTTCTATTCTGTTAAGCCTGTTAATCAATGCTTTATACTCTTTTTCTGTTCTCTCTTTTTTTCTGTTACAGCATGAATCCATACATTCTCCTTTTTTATTTATAATAAATATTTTATCTTTATAATATATTATTTAAATATATAAAGCCTGATATATACCAACTATTTTTATATACAATCACAAAAATTACAGTAACTTGGCAATTTCATAAACTAAAATTTTTGAAAATGTTATCGTTCCATTAGGATAGAACACTCCACCCAATTTGAAATACGTTCCAAATGCCTTAACCACTCCAGTTGAAAGCCAGTAGAAGAATAACCGCGACCATTAAAAAAATACTCTTGAGGAAACACGTTCTCGCCAATCCATTGTAATTTTTCTCCTGGTATTGTGTAATCAAAACTCCAGTTTTGCCAAAAACCCAACATAGAATCACCAAATGGATTGTCGTAGTCTGGTCGAGCCAAAAACAGACCCTTCTCATCTTGCTCTGCAGAAGGGAGCGCGGCAAAAATAGGATTCTCTCCGCCTAGACCAGCACGATAACCCATCAGCCATATGGTTAAATTCATCAAATCATAAAATCTTCCTGGCTGAGGCCAGCGTAAAAGAGTCCACTTTGTGTCTTCTGGTAAAACAGCAATTTGAAAGGAAAAGGGAACTCTATCCTCTGCAACGCAGATATCCGGATACTCCTTCAAAAGCTGTACTGCTTGCTCCACAGGACAGTTGATAATGGAAAAACAGGTATAACCTGTTATATCAAAAGGAAAATTAGGCTGTTTGCTCATTATATTTCACTCCTTAAATAAATTCTAATTTTATATCCATACAAATATAATATACCCATGTGGGGTATATGTCAATAAAAAAATAAGTTATTATATTGTGTCCAAAAATAAGTTGCTTACAACAAATTACAATAGACTATTTAACTAATTATCTTATTTTGTAGCCATTCAAAAATTGATGAAATGTTCAAAGAATAATTGACAATCATTTAATGGGACAATACAATAATAAAACAAACATGAAAGGAAAAATTTGTTGTGATTTCTTAAAATTTTCACTTAAAAAAGTCACTTCATAACAGGTCAATCAATGTATTATGAATTACAGCCATTGCGGATTCAGGCAGGATGGAAAATACAATATAATAACTTTACAGAATATGATATCAATATACATAATAAACAGGATTCATTTGAATTACATGAAGATTTATTGCAACTTCACAATGAAAAAGCTAATTTAATTATTGATTTAGGCTGGTATCCAAGTTATGATATCAACGGAAATTATATTTTGCAGCTTGTCAAAAATTTTGATTGGAATTGTCCATTAGAACAAATTTCATCAACATCAAAAAATGAAATTATTGCATATATTGAAAAATGGGTATGTTATCATTTTTTTTCAAAATATTGCAGCACATAATGGAGCAATTTGTCTGTATAAAAACCATATATTACATACAAAACCCCTTTCATTAAACTTATATTCGTTTAATAAAAGGGGGGCTTTACAGCATGATAGCTTTTTCTTGTCGTTTCTTCAATGCAATATCAAGAACAACACACAGACACAAATATATTTACTAATAATTATTTGGTCTTATAACTCTTTTTTATTAAAAACAATAATAGACACTACCATATTAATTATAATAAGCCCTATTGAAATAATTATTGCCCATAAATAATCATTTGGGGTGGTGGCATTGATTAATAAATTGACAGAATCCATAAGATGTGTTGGCATATATTGACTTAATTTTGGTATCATCTGCAATAAATATGGCACAAAAACTGCTGCTGCCTCCATGAGAAGACATGCTCCCAATGAATTAAATAAAGCAGAAGCCAATGGAATTACAGATATAATCCACACACAGCAAAGCCAATACATTCCTGCTGAACATAAAAGATTATTCACAATTGTATTGTCCCATAAATACGCATTATATCCATAAGTTATGCCATAACATATCCAAAACCCAACAGTCCAAAGAACTGCTATAACAAGCATTTTTGCACATATAATCTTATATCGTACCATTCCTTTTGTAATCATATTAATTAACGTTTTATGCTGAAATTCCACAATAAATGTACCGCTAAAAAAAATCATAAATACAATAAATGCCATCGGCATATTTTTATAAAACTGTGCCCATGAGGTCATTGCATCAACACTAACTGCTGGCAATGCCATACCTGTCTGCTTAAGTTGGTCAGACAATAAGTCCATTATCCATGGCGTTAATTTTGTAATTGCAGGATTCATAATACCAACAACAATAAAAATAAGAAGAATAATAAATAATTTTCCACTTCTAATTTGTTCTAAAATTTCTTTTTTTGTAAATGCTATAAATTGTTTCATATTTTTTCCTTATTTCTGCGCTGCTTTATGCACAAAGAACTAAAGTTCTTATGGGCTTGTGGCAAGCAGCGCGCAGTCACAAACCCCACCATTAAAAATTTCAACTAATTTATACAAGCTATTTATTGCTTATCTTGGTTTATAATTGTCAAAAACAAATCTTCTAGTGAAGGTTCCTGCTTTTGCACACGAATGACATTAAACTGATTTTGTGATAATATACCAAGAACGTTTAACATACCAGACTGGCTTTTAGCAGACAGGATAACTTTATTTGTTTCAATCAACTCACCTTCACCATATAATTCTATAAAATGGAGTGCTTCTTGATGTTGAATAAAATCAATCTCTATATTACTAACTCTCTCTACATTTTTAATATCTGCAATATCTCTTTCAAGAACAATACTGCCATTGTGTAAAAATGCTGCTCTATCACAAATCTTTTCCACATCTGAAAGAATATGTGTAGAAAATACAACTGTAGTATGTTCTTTTACTGATTTTAAAATATCCAATATTTCTTTTCTTCCAACAGGGTCTAATGCACTTGTTGGCTCATCACATATTAATAATTTGGGATTATTGATAAGCGCTTGTGCTATGCCAAGTCGTTGTTTCATTCCTCTTGAAAATCCTTTTATGCGTTTTTTATGTGAAGCAAGCCCCACCAATTCAAGCAATTCATCACTTCTTTTCTTAATCAAATCCGACTTCATTCCAGTAATTTCGCCACACATTTTTAAGTATTCACTTGGTGTCATAAATCCATAAAATTCTGGTACATCTGGAAGATATCCTATCCATTGATTTGTTGAATTTTCACCAAACTGTACCTTTTGTCCATTGACAAAAATATCTCCTTTATCTGGTTTTAACAAACCTAATATTAATTTCATTGTAGTGGTTTTTCCTGCTCCATTTTGCCCAATAAAACCAAATATACAATGTTTAGGAACATCAATGCTTAAATCTTTCAATATTTGATTTTTTCCAAATGACTTACTAATATGTGAAATTTGTAACATATCCATTATCAATCCTCTTTTCCAAAAATAAAGTATAAAATAGGTCCAATAAACTGCATACCAACAACAGCTACAATTACCCACAATGTTCGATTGCCACATTTATAATTCTTATGTGTAAGAATATGCCACAAGGTAAACCCTAACAGTGCCAATTCAGCAATAATAATCGGAATAATAAATGGTAACAACGATTTTAAATTTTCCATACACATCCTCATTTCTGTATTATTTTTATACAAAGAAAGCATTTTCATAACTTTCTATCAAACAGCACAGTCACAAAATTATAAAATTGATACATTTATCATTTTATAAAATTTGTTGTTGATAAAAATTTTTTTAATCTATCTTTTATTTCTTTATAATTCACCTCCTTATAAAGATTTGCAAATGCAGGATTTTCAAGCGAACAATAGACATCTTCCAAAATTACTTTTCTGTTTCTTGGAGCCTTTAACCCAACACCAAATTCTTTAAAACTTTCTATAATACTGTCAAAATACCAATCTCCATGCAATATGATTTCTTCATCTTTTAATAATTCTTCAAGACAATCCACATAAAGATTTAAATAATACAGTGCATTTTGTATATCCTCATTTGAACAATAACATATTGCTGCCTGATAATAAAATACTGCCGTATCATTGGGGTGGAGCTTTTTTAACTCAAATGCTTTAATTACTTTATCAATACGCTTTATGGTTTCATTACAGACATCAAAATTATCAATGGATATAGAAAGATATTGTTTTGCATCGCCAACTAACGATAAAATATCATAATACAAATTTAGCTGTGTAAAACTTTTTGCTTTTTCAATATTGCCCAGCATCATATATGCCATTGTCAAATATATGCCACCATGATTAATTAATTTATATGGCTTTGTTATATCTTCCAAAAGTTCAATTACTTCTTTTGCCTTTCCCAATTGCAAATTTGCAATTGCTTGTAAAACAACAACATTGCTGCATATATTCATATCTTTACAGTCACACTGGACATGTTCGCACAATGCAATAATCTGTTGTAAAACTTCTGTTTGCTGTGGCTTATCCTTTGCAAGCATATAATAATTTATCAGTAATATACATATTTGAAAAATAAAAGGATAACATGAATAATACATTTTTATATGAACATTAATCTTATCCATTACCTCATCAAAAGGCTTATTTGCAAAATCTTCTGAAAATTCATAATATAATTGCATGATTTCTTCTTTAGAAAGCTGTGGATAATAACCAATTAATTCATCAATAGAAATATCAAAAAAAGAAGCAATCAATGGCAGCAGGCTTATGTCGGGAAGGCTTTGTCTAGTCTCCCACTTTGAGACAGAAGCCTTTGTCACACCCAAAAAGTATGCTAATTGCTCCTGTGTAATTTTCTTTTCATGCCGAAGTCTTACAAGATTTTGTGCTATATTAAAATGATTCATTGTCCCTCCATTTTTTTAATAAAACGATATCAAACAAATATTTGCAATTTACTTTGCTGCTTTCTAAAATCATCTAGCTGCTATCGCAACACAAGCCCTATTCTCTCGCTTATATCTCTATAATATTGAAACAGGGAATTTCCTTGATAAGGTTAAATATTTTATATTGTCTCCTATCTTTTATACACAAATTATAATCTGTTTTCAAAGAGAATACAATGGATTAACACGATATTTAATTCTATTTTGTCAACTGTGAGGAAACTTATCCATTTAATGCCTCTATTGCAACAGTTCCTCCTCTTACGATTTCAATACGATTGCTATAATATTGCTCCAATAAAGCAATCAATCGGTTGTTATCATCTTGTGTCTGCACACTTTCTACTAATACATTTTTTTGATTATAATCTCTTACAGCGATATGAAAGACTTTTGCTATTCTAAAAATTTCTTCTATATCTTTATTTGAACAAACACTTATTTTAACAAACATCAATTCTTTTATATGTATAGTCCTATCTGTATAATCTACTACTTTGATAACTTCTATGCTTCTATTAAGCACCTTTTTTATCTGTTCAAAGGTTCGGTCATCACTTGTCAATCCGATTGTCATACGAGAAATGCTCTTATCTTCTGTCACTCCTACTGTCAATGTATCTACATTATAAGATTTTCCAGAAAACAATCCAGAAATTCTGGCAAGTACACCAATTTCATTTTCAACAAACAGGCATATGCATCGTTTTTTTATCATTGTCCTTTTCCTTCCTTTCTATAATCATTTCATTCAAAGCCTTTCCAGGCGTAACAATAGGCATAACATTTTCTTCCCTATCAATAATAAATTCAATAACTGTTGGCACCTTTTTTGTATTTTTCGCTGTTTGCAATGCTTCTTTTATTTGTTTTTCCTCTGTCACACGAATGCCATTGGCACCATAACTTTGCGCTAATTTTACAAAATCTGGCGTATATGTTGGACAATTTTTTGTTGGTGTATTACAGCATATGGCACAACTTTTTCTATAACGCATACAAGTACTTGAATAGCGTTTGTCAAAAAACAATTCCTGCCATTGCCTTACATTTCCTAAATAGCCATTATTAAAAATACAAATAATTATTGGCAATTCATACACAATTGCTGTAGCCATTTCCTGAATATTCATCTGTATACCGCCGTCACCTGCAATCACGATAACATTGGTCTGTGGATTTCCTATTTTTGCTCCAATTCCTGCCGGAAGACCATATCCCATTGTACCCAAACCGCCAGAAGTCAAGAGTTGCTTTTTCTCATCTAAATCAAGAAACTGTGTTGTCCATAATTGATTTTGCCCTACATCAGTCGCAATAATTGCACTATCAAAAATCTGATTGATATGTTTTATAATTTTCTCAGGCGTAACCCCTTCTTTTTTCATAACAATTGGATACTGTTTTTCCCACTTATAAATTTGATTAACCCACGCTTTTATAGTTAAAGGCATTGCTTTTTCTATCAATAAACAAATTGCTTTTTTTGCATCTGCCACAATGGGAATATCAACAACAATATTTCTTGAAATAGAAGCCGAATCAATATCAATATGAATAATTGTTGCATTGGGTGCAAACTGCTCTATTTTTCCTGTAATACGGTCGTTAAATCTCGTTCCAATGGAAAAAAGCACATCACATTTATTAATTGCTGTATTGGCTGCATAACTGCCATGTACCCCGATATTTCCTATATATAAAGGATGGTTTGTAGGAAGAACTCCTTTTCCCATTATTGTAGTAATAACAGGAACACCTGTTATCTCTGCAAGTTTCTGCATTTCTAAAGCTGCATGACTGCTCTTTACACCACCGCCAACTAAAAAAATAGGTCTTTGTGCATTATTTAATATCTCTATTGCTTTTTTTATCTGTCCAACATGAACACATCTACTAGGTTTATATCCTCTAATTTCAATTTTATCTGGATATTTATCACTGCCATGTTGTTGCTGGATATCTTTTGGCAAATCAACTACAACAACGCCCGGTTTTCCAGTTCTTGCAATATAAAACGCTTTTTTTATAATTTCGGCTAAATCCTGCCTCCTGCGAACAGTTACAGCATATTTGCAAATATTCCTTGTAATCCCTACAATATCGACTTCTTGAAACGCATCATTGCCAATAAGATTGGTTGGCACTTGCCCTGTAAAACACACAAGCGGAACACTGTCATAATTGGCAGTTGCAATTCCTGTCACTAGATTGGTTGCACCTGGACCGCTTGTAACCAAACAAACACCCACTTTTCCAGTGGAACGTGCATATCCATCAGCAGCATGAATCAATCCCTGCTCATGTCTTGGCAAAATAACATGGATATCCTTTTCTGCATATAAAACATCAAACAAATCAATAACCTGCCCTCCTGGATATGCAAAAAGTGTATCTACGCCTTCTTTTTTCAGTGCTTTTACAAATAATTCTGCTCCTGTCATAATCATAGTAATCCTCCATTCCAAAATGTAATATAAAATTTATATCACCCTTTATTTGTGACATTTTGACATAAGTAAGCAACAAATATATAGCCTTATCAAAGCATGTACTTGCACGCATAAAATGCTATTGAAATGACGCTTTACACCAGCGTCATTTTTTTCCTTGATAAAATTGTATGAATTAAAAGATAAAAATTTATTTATACCATTGTACTATTTCACAGTAAATTATATAATATAAACATTTTACTACCCATAAAAATTAAAAATTCCTAAAGTTAAACCATCAAATTTGTGAAATCCCCTCCAAAAAAATTTGAACACTGCATTTAATAAATTCTTCCCTGCTAACCTTTGTAAGACTTTGATTAAAAGAAGCACTTAAAAAGGTATAACCAAATGTGGAAGAAAAAATAGTCATTGCCAAACTCTCAAAATCAAACGGTGCTATTTTTCCCAATTCTTGCATTTTCTTAAAATACGCAATTAACGAAGATACAAAAGCTTGTGGCACTTTCATAATTAATGGGGCTGTTTCATTGTAAAGCTGCGGCGCTCTTAATCCAATAGATAAATTGACAAAATCAGGTGTTATCTTGTCCATATAAACATTCATAAACATTTCTAAATCAGGCTCTAACTCCCACTGCACATTTTGAAAAACATCGGCTGTAACATTTGCTCTCCATTTTTCTTGAGCCACTCCCTGTAATACAATATCTTTTTTATTTTCAAATTTTCTAAATAAAGTACATTCATTTACTCCAGCCAAACGCGCAATATCTTTCGTAGTAGTAGCTACATATCCCTTATCACGTATCAATGACATAGTAGCATCTATAATTTTTTGACTTGTGTCATCCATCTTATCAACCCCCATATGCAAGTGTTCACTATCATTCTATTGGAATCTTATAAAAATGTCAATTAAAATATTATTCTATTTTACAATCCTGTCAAATTACTAAAATAGGACAATCCACTATTTAGGCGAATTGTCCTATTTTTTTATTTTAAAAATTATATATTATTTTATCAATAATTATATTAACAATATACATCACTAATATAAAAATAAATAGTTTTCACAAAACATACATTTATTATCTATAACTTTATTAACTCTTTTCAAATATTTTAAATTATTTTTTAAATATTTTTTATACAATCTTATTTATATTCATTCATAAATATCTGTAACTTTTCCGTAAACCTTCCAATATGCAAACCATCAACAAACGAATGATGTGCTTGCACAGAAACAGGCATCATTACCCTGCCTTCTCTTTCAAAATATTTCCCCCAATCAAATAAAGGCGTTGCATTCCCTTTTTTACCTGAATTGGTATGTGATATATGTGTATATGTTACCCAAGGCATAGGCGAACATTGAAAAACATCATTTCCCAACGGTCCTGTAAAATATTGCGTTTGTTCTTTTGCAACTTTTGTTGCCAACTCTATATATTCTTGTATTGTATCTGTCATAGGCACTTGAACAACTTTAAATAATTCTGTTTCTGGATTTAGATAAGTAAATGCCGTATCAATTGTATCAAACAACACTACTTTATCCTCTAAAAAACGATATCGAAACTCCTCTATTTCATTGGCACATTTACAGACAGCATAAACCATTGCAATGGTAAAAGAATATCCCTGCTCTTTTATCTTTTTTAGAAAATTTGTAATGTCCAATTCAAATGTCACACAAAAAGCAGGTTCAATACTATTTCTAAATACCATACAGTGCATTGCTCTTTTCCATGTTTTTTCATCTATTATTTGATATGAATTAGTCATATAATTATCCTTTCATATTCATTTTGTTTAGGTAATTGCAAAAACTCAAAACTAAAAGTTATCAACCTACTTGAATCGTATCTCGATGTGCCTCTGCATAAGTACGACACAAATCGGGAAACCATCCATCTGTATAATCCACTAAAGCATAAGCTGCCTTGTCCCATATATCAGAATTTTTCCCCGACATAATAGAATCCCAAAATGCTTTATCTCCTTTTGGATAAATACCATTCGGCAAAGTATCAACTACTGCATTAAGAGCG
>CAJUTV010000009.1 GCA_910589305.1 uncultured Lachnospira sp.
TGAGGTTAGGGTGTCAAACACCCGAGCAAGTAGCGTAGCGGATTGCAAATATCCGGCAAGCAGAAAAACAGATTGCATACATGTTTAATGAAACTATTATTTATATTGAAAAGAAAAAGATTATGTGGCTTTTTATGGCAGTTTTATCTGCTTTTTTTGCAGGACTTACATCCATTCTTGCTAAGTGCGGAATTAAAAAAACAGATTCCGATATTGCAACGGCAATTAGAACAATTATTGTTTTGTTATCCGCATGGTGTATGGTATTTGTCGTTCAAGCGATGAAAACAATTACACAAATAGATTTGAAATCGTTTGTTTTTTTAGTATTGTCTGGTTTGGCTACAGGAGCATCTTGGATATGTTATTTTAAAGCATTGTCTATTGGTGATGTAAATAAAGTTGTTCCCATTGATAAATCAAGTACTATTTTAACAGTACTGCTTACAATTATTTTATTGAAAGAAACGAATCATTTAGAAGTGAAGCTATTGGGAACAGTCCTTCTTGCAGCTGGGATTTTTTTAATGATAGAAAACAAACAAAGCAAAGAGATTGACAAAAATAATAAATGGATTATTTATGCTGTTTTTTCTGCTGTCTTTGCCGCTCTTACATCTATTCTTGCAAAAATTGGAATTTCTAATGTAGAATCCAATTTAGGTACAGCAATTCGCACAACTGTTGTGCTTTTGATGTCATGGGGAATTGTTTTTGCTAAAGGAAAGCATAAAAATTTGAAAGATATTGACAAAAAAGAATTTATTTACATAGTGTTATCTGGCTTGGCTACAGGAGCTTCTTGGCTGTGTTATTACTATGCCATTCAAAAGGGAGTAGTCAGTGTCGTTGTATCGGTTGATAAATTGAGCATTTTAATAACGGTTCTATTTTCTTATATCGTATTTGGGGAAAAACTTTGTAAAAAATCGCTTATAGGACTTTGTTTGATGGTGACTGGAATTTTAATTATGGCTTTAGGAATGTAGGTTTTCCTTGTGTTTAGCGTAATATTTTAGTATAATAATGCAGACATTATATAAATTTTATACATTTATGTAGGGAAAGACATTATTCGTATGAAAAATAAATTATTTATACTCAAGTTTGCGTTTACGCTCAAATTCATATGCTGAGTAAGAACGAAGGAACGAAGACTCGTGGGAAAAATTTATTTTTCACACGCGGGATTTGTGTCTGCATACATTTGCCACAAACTCGCTAATGCGTAAAAGATGTGCGCAGAAATGAGGATTAAATATGAAAGAAAGACCTATTTTAAGAAATAAGATTTTTTTATACATAACTGAATTTTTTTCAGGAATGTCTGTGATGGCAGTAGAGCTTGGTGCAAGTAGATTGCTTGCGCCTTATTTTAGTTCTTCGCAGATAGTCTGGACAATCATTATTGGCACAATTATGATTGCAATGGCTTTAGGCAATATATTTGGCGGCAGGTCAGCCGATAAAAATCCTAATCCAGACAAGCTTTATGGAAGAATTATCATTGCTGCCATTTGGATTGCATTGATTCCAGTTGTTGGGAAATATATTATTATTGGTATCTCGGCGGTACTTATCTTTACTGTCAACAGTAATTTTTTGGTCTGGGCAGCATTTGCAGCCTGTATGGTTATCTTTGTATTTCCCTTATTTTTACTTGGAACCGTGACGCCTTCATTGGTAAAGTATTCGGTAGACAGCCTTGAGGACAATGGTAAAACGGTTGGAAATTTGGGTGCATTTAATACGATTGGAAGTATTATAGGTACGTTTTTACCTACATTTGTAACTATACCAGCTTGGGGTACATCGATTACTTTTTTAGTTTTTGCAGCCATTTTATTGATATTATCGTTTATTTATTTTTTATCGTCAAAAATAGTAGCAAAAAAGTTGATAGTGGGTGCAGTCTTATTTCTTGTATGCTGTATTTTTGGACATTCTACAGCATTTGCGTTTTGGGAAAACAATCTAGTTTATGAAGGGGAGTCTATATATAATTATTTACAAGTAAAAGAAAATGATAATGAGGTTATTCTTTCTACCAATGTGTTGTTTGGTGTACAGTCTATGTTTGTAAAGGATAATAGTTTGACTGGTATGTATTATGACTATGCACTTGCATCTGCTTATATGGCGGACATTTATCATAAAAATAACGTTGATGTGTTAATATTAGGCAATGGAACAGGGACATTTTCAACACAGCTCAATCATCATTTTGATAATGTCACAATAGAGGGAGTTGAAATTGATGAAAAAATTACAAAGTTGGCGTATGAATATTTTGAGCTTTCGGATAATGTAACTGTGACAACGTATGATGGAAGGGCTTATTTACAGGCAATTGACAAGAAGTATGACATTATTATGGTCGATGCTTATCAGGATATTACGATTCCGTTTCAAATGTCAACTGTAGAATTTTTTACAATGGTCAAACAACATCTAAATGATGATGGTGTGATGGTCGTTAATATGAATATGCGTTCAGCACAAGAAGGAAATATTAGTCAATATTTATCGGATACGATAGCTCATGTATTTAGTGATGTATATACAGTTGATGTGTCTGGTTCTACAAACAGAGAACTATTTGCAGGCAATAAAGATTTGATAAATACATTTCATACAAATAGGAATCTTGAAAAGAATACACAACTTCAAGCGTTGATGAGTAAAGTAAACAGCCATTTAGAGAGGTATTATTCTGGACATTATATAATGACAGATGATAAGGCGCCTGTAGAATTGCTTGGTATGCAGGTGATTGATTCGTTAATTGGAAATGAAGTTGGATATTATAAAAATATATATGATAAAGAAGGTATTAAAGGGCTGATAGAGGCGTTACAGTAAGATTATGAAGGTTAAAATTAAAAACAATAGAATCTATGTTTTTTCAGGATTCTATTGTCATGAATTAAAATTTTTAATCACAAGATTTGTGTTAGAAATGAGGAAAAAATATGAAAATCAGACGAGCAAAAGAAAGTGATATGACAGGGATAAATCAGTTACTGATGCAAGTGTTGACTGTGCATCATAATCAAAGACCTGATTTGTTTAAGGGAAATACAAAAAAGTATACTGATAAAGAGTTAAAAGCAATTATTGAGGATGATATGAAACCCATATTTGTTGCAGTGAGTGAAGATGAGACGGTTTTAGGCTATGCGTTTTGTCAGTATATACAACATATAAATGATAATATTCTTACAGATATTAAATCATTATATATTGATGATTTATGTGTTGATGAAAAGAGCAGAGGTACTCATATAGGAAAGTCGCTGTATGAATATGTTATTGAGTATGCAAGAAAATCAGAATGCTATAATGTTACATTAAACGTTTGGAGCTGTAACCAAAATGCGCTGCAATTTTATGAAAAATGCGGTTTGGTGCCTCAAAAAATTGGAATGGAGAAGATATTGTAGCAAATGAATAGATGTTGTCACATTTGGGAAATATATCTATAAAATATATTTCTTAAGGAAGTGACAATACATGGAAAACAATTACAGTAAATACAATAAGATTCCAAAATATAGACAAAAGCATCCATATTATGAAAATAGAGAGCTCTCATGGCTTAAATTTAATGAGAGAATATTAGATGAAGCCAGAAATGTAAAAGTTCCATTATGTGAGAGAATGTCGTTTGCATCTATCTTTCAGAAAAATTTGGATGAATTCTATATGATAAGGGTAGGTTCTTTTTATGACCAATTAGTATATTCTAAGAATAAAAAAGATAAAAAAGATAATAAAACCAATATGACGGTGAAACAGCAATTGCATCATATATTTAAAGAAACAAGACGACTTACCGAAAAAAAAGATAAAACATATAATAGAATAATAGAAGAGCTAACAGAACATCATATAGAAATTGCAGATATTAACAAAATAAAATATGAAGATATGATATATTTGCAAAAATATTTTCAAGATTCAATATTGCCAGTGTTATCACCTCAAGTTGTTGGCAAAAAACAGTCCTTTCCTTTCTTAAATAATGAAGAAATATATGCAGTTGCTGCGATTTATTCAGGAAAACGTGAAAAAATCGCATTTGTGCCATGCAGTAACGGCATATTAAAAAGATTGATTCCTGTATTGTCTGACTCTAATCGATATGTACTTGTGGAGGATTTGATACTACATTTTATGTCAAAGATATTTAATAATTATCAAATTAAAAGCAGTTCACTGATAAGGATTATAAGAAATGCGGATATTGACGTTGATGAAGCACTAGATAATGAGGATGCCGATTATCGAAAAAGTATGGAGAAGCTTATTAAAAAAAGAAAAATGCTTCAGCCAGTAAAATTAGAATGTTATAAAGCAAGTGATGAGTGGATTATTCATTTACTGCAAGAAAAATTGATGCTGAAAAAAAGACAGATTTTTTATTCGCAGTCACCTTTAGAATTTTCGTTTATATTTGAAATAAGAGATAAATTAAGAGGCAATAAAGAATTGTTTTATAATAGACATATTCCAAAAATTGCACGTGATTTTGCGCCTGCTACTTCTATTATGAGTCAGATTGAGAAAGCAGACAGGCTTTTATGCTATCCGTATGAAAGTATGACTCCATTTATTAAGCTTTTATCAGAAGCAGGAGAAGATGACAATGTTATATCTATTAAAATGACTTTATATAGAGTAGCAAAAAATTCTCAAATAGTAGAGACATTGATTAATGCTGCTGAAAATGGAAAAGAAGTTGTTGTATTGGTGGAACTTCGGGCAAGGTTTGATGAGGAAAACAATATCGGATGGTCAAGAGTGCTAGAGGAGGCTGGCTGTCGGGTGATTTATGGCTTAGACCATACAAAAGTTCATTCTAAAATGTGTGTTATCACCTATCAGGGAAAGAATAAAGTGCGGTATATTACACAGATAGGTACAGGCAATTATAATGAAAAAACAGCAAAGCTTTATACCGATTTATCTTTGATGACGGCTGACAGAAATATAGGAATCGAAGCAGCGACGACATTTTCTAAGTTATGTATGGGCGAATTTATCCATGATACCAAACATTTATTAGTTGCTCCTAGAAGTATGAAAGATAAAATTCTGGAATATATGAATCAGGAAATTGAGGCTGTTCATCAAGGAATGGCCGGATTTATAGGTATTAAGATAAATTCATTGACAGATAAGGAAATAATTGATAAATTAATTGAGTGTTCTAAAGAGGGCGTGCAAATTCAGCTTATTGTGCGGGGAATTTGTTGTCTGGTGCCAGATATCAAAGGATATACAGAAAATATATCTGTAATTAGTATTGTTGGAAGGTTTTTGGAACATTCAAGAATATATATATTTGGAACGGCACAAAGAGACCATATATTTATAGCTTCTGCTGATTTTATGACACGAAATATGGAACGCCGTGTTGAAATTGCAGCGCCGATTTATGATGAAGGGCTTAAGGAACGTGTGCGCAATATATTTCATATCATGCAGTGTGATACTGTGAAAGCAAAACAGTTGACGAAGAGTGGTAAATATAAAAGAAGAGATACAAAGATGCTAAAAGTCATGGATTCACAGGAATACCTATGCAAAAACTGAATATATTATTCTAAATTGGCGATAAGCAAAGAAATGAGGAATGAATATGTTTATTGAGGTACTAAAGGCAATTTTATTTGGTATTGTTGAGGGCATCACAGAATGGCTGCCTATAAGCAGTACAGGGCATATGATATTAGTAGACCAATTTGTTCATCTCAATGTATCTGATGAATTTTATAAGATGTTTGAGGTCGTTATTCAACTTGGTGCGATTATGGCTGTAGTTCTCTTATTTTGGAACAAACTGTGGCCGTTTTGTATGAAAAAAGCGCGCGATTCATCTAAAAAAATCCTGTCTTTTAAAGAAGGCGCACTTGAAATGTGGATAAAGATTGTAATTGCCTGTATACCCGCAGCAATTGTAGGACTTTTGTTTGACGATAAAATTGATGCGTTGTTTTATCACCCTATTCCAGTGGCGATTGCATTGATTGTTGTAGGTGCATTATTTATTTTGGTAGAACGATATAAAAAAGATTCCAAACCAATTATGTGCAGCATTGGCGATTTAACATATAAAGCAGTCATTATAATTGGATTATTTCAAGTCCTTGCCGCAGTTTTTCCAGGAACGTCACGTTCAGGCGCAACAATTATAGGCGCATTATTAATTGGCGTATCCAGAGCAACAGCCGCCGAATTTACATTCTTTTTGGCAGTGCCTGTTATGTTTGGAGCAAGTCTTTTGAAAGCTGTAAAATATGTAGCCGCAGGAGTTACAATTACAAGTGCAGAGATAGCCATTTTAATAATAGGAACATTAGTAGCGTTTATCGTGTCTATTTTTGTAATAAAGTTTCTTATGGAATATATTAAGAAACATGATTTTCAGTTTTTTGGCTGGTATAGGATTTTGCTTGGTATATTGGTTTTGCTGATTCTTAGATAAAAATAGTAATAATAATTTAAGCTAATAAGTATTGATACATGGATTTAAAAAGGTGATAATTCCATAAGACATATGAGCTGCCGCAGTGGATATTTTCATTCATGCGGCATTTTTTATGTACAGTAGTATATAAAAGAAGTTATTTTTGCAACATGTATACTGTGCAAAGATTAAAAAAAGAAAACTTACTTGCTTGATGGCAAGAGAATCGTTTGAAAAGCAAACGATTTATGTTATGATAAGGAGGAAAAAATTAATGTTGGCACAGATTTTAGCAATAACCATATTTTTAGTAATGTTTATTTTGGTTATTATTGATAAGTGGGAGCGTTACATAATCACCTTAATATGTGCAGCTATTACATTGATTTCTGTTTTTGGCATAGGACTTCATAGTTTTCAGGCAATTATAGATACATTAAATGTTAAAAGTATATTTGAATTGCAGTTTTGGTATTCGGCAGGTGAGTCCTCAGAAATTACAAGTGGTATTAATTGGTCTACAATTATATTTATTGCAGGTATGATGATTATGGTGGAAGGCATGGCTCATGTTGGCTTTTTTAGATGGCTTTGTATGCGGATTGCTCGACTTGTCAAATACAAAGTGGTGCCTATTTTTGTAACATTTATGATTTTGTCATCATTTCTTGCTATGTTTATTGATAGTATTACGGTTATTCTTTTTTTGGCGGCGGTCACTATTGAATTGTCACAATTGTTAAAGTTTAATCCAATTCCTATAATATTATCAGAAGTGTTTTGTGCAAATCTTGGCGGTTCTGCAACGATGTGCGGAGACCCTCCCAATATCATTATTGGAACATCACTGGGTTACTCTTTTACAGATTTTGTGACAAATACAGGTTTAATTGCAGGCATCTGTCTTATCTTTGTAATATTATATTTTTATTTTGTATTCAGAAAAGAATTGTCAAAAAATAAAGAACAACAGATAGACTTAGCAACGCTTCCTTCGCCAGAATCTGCAATTAAAAGTAAAAGTGGGTTTGCTATAAGCACCTGTATATTTTTATTAGCTATTGTATTGCTGGTAACCCATGCAATGACTGGTCTTTCAGTGGCGTTCATTGGTGCATTTATAGCAATACTTACATTAGTTGCTGCAGGTAAATCAGCTCTTATGTTATTGAAAAAAGTAGATTATAAGACATTATTGTTTTTTGTAGGTTTATTTGTCGTTGTTGGAGGACTTGAACGGACAGGTATCCTTACATTAATGTCTAATATGATAGGAAAGATAAGCGGCGGTAATTTTTATATTATGTTAGCCATTATTATTTGGATATCAGCAATTGCCAGTGCTTTTATTGATAATATACCATTTGCAGCTACAATGATTCCTGTAATCAATAATCTTGCCGCTGTACAAGGTATTCAATTATCAGTGTTGGCATGGGCGTTGGCAATGGGCACAGATATTGGCGGAAGTGCAACGCCAATTGGAGCATCAGCTAATGTTGTGGGCATTGCAACAGCCGCAAAAAATGGACATATTATCAAATGGGGACGATATTGTAAAGTAATGGTTCCTGCGACAATGATTGTATTAATCTTAACAACAATTTTAATGTATATTCGATATTTATAAAGAAATAGAGAGCTTAGCCCTACACTGCGCATAGGAATGAGGGTTAAAGTTGAATAAGGGTTAGCTAGCAATTTGTGCCTGCACATAAACAGATTATTGTTTATTAAATTTGCAGGTTATGGAAAGGCATGGTTATTTTTATGGAACAATTTATTATATCAATTAGCCGAGAATTTGGAAGTTTAGGACATGAGATAGCAGAGCAGATAGCAAGGCATTATAACTTAACTTTATATGACCGCAATATACTCAATGAGGTTGCAAATAGCCGTAATGTAGATGTGGCGCCTTTGCATGAATATGATGAGGAACGCATTTCGAGAATATTTCATCGCACAATAAGAGGGATGAGTACGCATATATCCGACCATGTTGCACAGCTTCAGTTTGATTTTTTAAAAGAAAAAGCAAAAAGTGGGGAATCTTTTGTTGTTGTTGGCAGATGTTCAGAAAGTATATTAAAAGAATATAAAGGGCTTATTTCTATATTTATTCGAGGAGATAGAGAAAGCAAAATCCATCAAGTTATGGAAGCACACCATCTTACCAGAAATGAAGCCATCTATATGATAAGAAAAAAGGACTGGAGACGAAAGGAGTATCACAATACACATTGTGATTACAGATGGGGTGATTCAAGAAATTATGATTTGACAATAAATAGCAGCAAACTTTGTTTAGATGAGTGTGTTCAGCTGTTAATTGATTATATTGATAAGAGATATAAAAAGATATATGAAGATATAAGAAATAAAATGGAATAAGTAGTTTAATCTTATCAGGAAAGTGGCAAAGCACATTGTGGATATTGGCTTGACTAAAGATTTTATTTGATTTGCTTATTTTAAAAATAAAATGCTTCGGAGTAAAAGAAAGAATGAGTGAAAAATGGAAACATTTTAACAAACGAAAAAAGCAATATAGTATTATAGCCGTTACAGGAATTATTGTTATATTGTCTGTACTTTTAGTATTTTTAATATATAGTGATAAAAAGGGTATTGAGCCTGTAACAAATGCTGTAAAAACAACAAACAGCACAACAATAGTGCCTAAACCGACAGAAGAACCTACGACAACAATGGATTTTTCAGAATTGAAAAGTATTAACAGTGAGGTTTTTGCTTATATCAATATACCAGGTACCAATATTGATTATCCTATTATTTATGATGAAAATGAGTATTATCTTAATCGCACTATAGAAGGCGAATATGACTATCATGGTACATTGTTTGTACAGCATTACAATACAAATACATTTAAAGATAAAAATACGATTATCTATGGACATAATCTTATTGACAATACAATGTTTTCACAGCTTCACAAATATGAAGATGAACAATTTTTTGCTGAGCATAAAGAGATTCATATTTATATAGAAGGAAAAAATTTAACGTATCAAATATTTGCAGCATTTCAATTTACAGATGTTCACATTATGTATCAGTATAAATTTGAAAATAATGAGCAGATGCAAGATTTTTTGACCGATGCAAAAGATATAGGAACACAAATGATTTGGGATGAGTCTGTGAAAATAAAGGAAGATGATTGTATTATTACGCTTTCCACATGTGCTAATGGAAATCAGCCTAAAAATAGATGGCTGGTGCTTGCGGTTTTAAATAGGGAGGATTAATATGGAGACTTTCAAAGCTGTAGTATATTTGCTTTTAGGATTTGTATTGTTAATTAAAGGTGCTGATTGTTTTGTTGATGGAAGTTCCTCTGTAGCAAAAAGATTACATGTTCCATCAATAGTTATTGGCTTAACGATTGTTGCTATGGGAACAAGTCTGCCGGAATGTGCGGTCAGTGTGACGGCTTCTATAAATAATAATAATACATTAGCTATCAGTAATGCTATAGGTTCTAATATTTTTAATTTAATGGTAGTATGCGGCGCATGTGCATTGTTTGCGCCTTTAGCAGTTAATACAAAAGTATTTAAAAAAGAATTTCCATTTTCTATTATATGTGCTATTTTTTTGCTTGGATTAGGGTACCTAGAAATGGAACTTGGATATATAGACAGTATTGTGCTTATTATTATATTTGTTGTATATCTTGTGTGGATGATTATATCTGCTAAAAAGGCTAGAACAGATATATCACAAGAGGAAGCGTATAAAGTGATTCCTGTATGGAAAACTATTCTTTATATTGTTGGAGGTGCAGTTGCAATTAAATATGGAGGCGATTTTGTTGTTAATGGAGCATCCGTTGTTGCAGGAAAATTGGGATTATCTCAAACATTAATTGGTTTGACAGTTGTTGCGCTTGGAACATCTCTTCCAGAATTGGTTACATCGATTGTTGCTGCCAAGAAAAATGAAGTGGATATGGCATTAGGAAATGTCATAGGTTCCAATATTTTTAATATTCTTTTTGTACTTGGTATATCAGGAGTGATAAGCCCTGTTGCATTTATGATGGACAATATTATTGATATTGTTATTTTGATTATAATGAGTATATTTGTATGGGTATTTGGCTGGACCAAAAAAGAGATAAGCAAAGCAGAGGGCATTATTATGTTATTGATGTATTTGGTTTATCTTGTGTATATATGTGTTCGGTGATATCTTTTTGATTTATATATTAAAATAAATTATATTAAAAAATTTGATATTTTATAAATATAGACTGTTGTAAAATAGATTTTAATCTTATCAACTTTGACTATTCAATATAGTTATTCTTTATTTAGAGAATGATATATTTGATAAGAGATTTCTATTTTTGTAACAGTCTTATTTGTTATTTTATATAAAATTGTGATTTAAAAGAGTTAGTTGTAAGATAGACACTCTATTGTTTATAAAAAATTTATAGATTTCCCATAATATTACTAAACATTTTTAAAAAATTGTGATATTATAGTAAACAGTCTCTCTAAAAGAAGAAACTAAAATTTAGAATGGAGTTGGATTGATATGCAAGACAAAACACAACAAATATTTAGGGATGCGCCAGTTCCTAAGGCAGTACTTACTAATGTCATTCCTTCTATTGTAAGTATGATAATGGTATTAGTATATAATTTGGCGGACACATTTTTTATAGGTCAAACAAAAAATGCTTATATGGTTGCGGCAGTTTCTGTGGCGACACCAGCATTCTTGTTATTTATGGCGGTGGGCATGTTATTTGGTATTGGCTCAACCAGTTTAATTAGCAGAATGTTGGGTGAAGGTAAAAAAGAAGAAGCAAAGCGTACTTCTTCCTTTAGTTTTTGGACAAGCTTGGTAGTTGGTGTTGTTTCAATGATTGTTATATGGATTTTTAACACCCCTATATGCAGAGCGATTGGAGCCAGTGATGATACAATTGAATATGCAGCGCAGTATTTGACAATTGTTGCTTTGGGCATACCATTTCTTATCATAAGTAATGCCTTTAGTAATATTATCCGAGCAGAAGGGCAGGCAACAAAAGCAATGATGGGCATGATTATTGGCAATTTGATTAATATTGTGCTAGACCCTATTATGATTTTAGCGTTTGGCTGGAATGTTGCTGGTGCTGCAATAGCTACAGTTCTTGGCAATGTTTTTTCAGCAGTATTTTACATTATGCATCTTGTCTCTAAAAAATCTATGTTATCGATTCGACTAAAAGATTATTCTGCAAAAAAGAAGATATTAATAGGTGTATTTTCCATTGGTATTCCCGCATCATTAAATAGTATCCTTATGAGTACTTCTAATATTATAATCAATAAATTTATGATGCAGCATGGAGATATGGCAGTGGCAGGGCTTGGTGTTGCTATGAAGGTCAATATGATTGCAGTTATGCTGCTTATTGGTGTAGGTACAGGTATTCAGCCATTGTTAGGATATTGCTTTGGAGCGGGAAACAAAAAGAGATATCTTGCTGTACTAAAGTTTTCCATTGTATTTGGATTGATATTAAGTGCAATTATGACTGTGATTTGTTATTTTGGAGCGGCACCTCTAGTAACCGCATTTTTGGAAGATGAACAAGCCTTTCAATATGGATTTTCATTTTCAAGAATTTATATATTGTCTGGACCAATACTTGGTATTTTATTTATCTTTATGAATGCTATTCAATCAATGGGAGCTGCCATACCATCATTAATCTTATCCGTCAGTCGTCAGGGAATTATTTATTTTCCAATTTTGATAACGATTAGTTTAATAAGCAATACACCACAAAATCTGGCTTTGACACAGCCATTGACAGATTATATAGCGGCGGCATTATCGATTGTTTTGTTTATTATCGCATATAAAAAGCGTTTTCAAGCAAGACAGGTTGTATAAAAATGTATCGTTTTTAAAAGGACTTCTATTTTTGTAAAATAAACTTGCAAAGAGTAGGAATGATTGTTTAGTATAGTTGCAAAGCGGTAGTAATTTTATAATAGAAATGGAGTGAGAGAATGGGTAGGATAATTAAAAATCTGAAGCCGTATTGGAAAACAATTGTTATTATTGTTCTATTGTTGATATTACAGGCTGTATGTGACCTTGCACTTCCTCAGTACACATCGGATATTATTGATACAGGTATCCAAAATAGTGGGGTAAAGCACATCATTCCAGAAGCAATCATAGCTTCGGAATATGAAAAGGCGCAATTGTTTATGACTACACAAGAAAAGGAACAATGGATTTCCTTATATCAGCAGGATAATGATATTTATCGCTGTAAGGAAAAAAGTGAAAAAAAACTAGATGAGTATGATTCTTTATTGGTATTGCCTTTATTGATTGTCGGTCAAATGGAAGAAGCAGATGCGACACAGATGCAGCAATTTTCCATGATGGGGTCTATGCCTGATGAAGTTATACAACAGGTAAGAGAAAATACACAAAAAACAATTGACACAATGGGCGAATCTTTTGTACATGCTATGGGTGTCTCTTATGCTGTAAAGCAAGATACATTAGCAGGACTTGATATTCATTCCATTCAGACAAGGTATTTGCTTATAGCGGGCGGCAAGATGGTTGTCATGGCGTTATTGATAGCTGTCACAACAGTTCTTGTAGGCTTGGCAGCCTCAAAAGTTGCAGCTGGTATAGGACGCGATATGCGTGTCAGCGTATACAAAAATGTTATGTCGTTTTCTAATGCCGAGATGGACAAGTTTTCAACGGCTTCTCTTATAACAAGAACGACGAATGATATTCAGCAAATTCAGATGGTAACCGTTCTTTCTTTAAGAATGGTTGCTTATGCTCCTATACTTGGAATTGGCGGAATTATTAAGGTAATGAATACCAATTCTGGAATGGAGTGGGTTATCGCGGTGGCAGTAGCTTCTATCATGTGTCTTGTTCTTTTACTGATGATGATAGCAATGCCAAAATTTAAGCAAATGCAAAAACTTGTCGATGCAGTAAATCTTGTATCCAGAGAAATACTTACTGGCTTGTCTGTTATCCGTGCCTTTGGGCGTGAAAAAAAGGAAGAAGAACGGTTTGATAATGCCAACAAAAATCTTACAAAGACTATGCTTTTTACCAACCGAGTAATGACCTTTATGATGCCTGCTATGACTTTAATTATGTATGGCATTAATGTATTAATTATATGGGTTGCAGCACATCGAATTGACGAAGGCGTTATGCAGGTTGGTTCAATGACAGCATTTATAACATATACAATGCAGATTGTTATGTCGTTTCTTATGTTGACAATGATGTCTATATTTATGCCAAGAGCGATTGTATCTGCAAACAGAATTGATGAAGTTTTAAATCAAAAATCTTCTGTTATGGATAAAACAAATCCAAAGTCTATAAAAGACAAGAAGGGCGTTGTTGTATTTGACCATGTTCATTTTTGTTATCCAGGTGCAAAAACGGATGCAATTGAAGATATTAATTTTGTGGCAGAACCAGGAAAAACAACTGCCATTATAGGCAGTACAGGCTGCGGCAAAACAACATTAGTTAATTTGATACCTCGTCTTTATGATGTGACAAAAGGTTCTATTACAATTGATGGCTATGATGTAAGAGACATCTCAATGCAAGATTTGCGGAGTGAAATCGGATATGTTCCTCAAAAAGGTGTTCTTTTTTCAGGTACGATTGCCAGTAATTTAAGATTTGGAAAAGATGATGCTACAGATAACGATATAAAGGAAGCGGCAAGTATAGCACAGGCAACAGATTTTATTGAGAGCAAAGAAGAACAATATGAAGCTCATATTGCACAGGGTGGTACAAATGTATCAGGCGGGCAAAAACAGCGATTGGCTATTGCCAGAGCAATTGCAAAAAATCCAAGAATCTATATATTTGATGATAGTTTCTCGGCATTGGATTTAAAAACGGATGCCACGCTGCGCAAAGCTCTTTCAGAGAAAATGAAAGAAAGTACTATGATTATTGTGGCACAAAGAGTTAGTACCATTATTTATGCAGACCAGATTCTTGTTATGGATGATGGCAGAATTGTTGGCAAAGGAACACATCGTGAACTTATGAAAAATTGCGAGGTATATCAGCAGATTGCAAGGTCACAGATGTCTGAAAAAGAATTAGATATAGAGGGAGGTAAGGATAATGAGCAGTAAAGAAATAAAAACTCCTTCAAGAAGACATGGCGGCGGACCGGGGGCTATACCTGAAAAGGCTAAAGATTTTAAAGGCTCTATCGGAAAGCTAATCAAATATATAGGAAACTATAAAATTGCAATATTTGTAGTTATTATATTTGCAACAGTAGCGACAATTTTTAATGTTATAGGACCAAAGACATTAGGAAAAGCGACAACAGAGCTTTCTAATGGCTTGATGGCAAAAATATCTGGCACAGGCGGTATGAATTTTGATAAAATTGCCCAGATATTGCTTTTTGTTTTAGGTTTATATCTTGTCAGTGTGTTATTTAGCTTTTTACAGGGCTGGATTATGACAGAAATTACACAGAAAGTATGTTATAAACTGCGTAAGGAAATATCTGAGAAAATTAATCGTATGCCAATGAAGTATTTTGAGAGCAGAACATATGGAGAGGTTCTCTCAAGGATAACAAACGATATTGATACCTTAGGGCAAGGGTTAAATCAGAGTATTACAACGATTATTACATCCGTTGCTACCATGATAGGTGTTTTGATAATGATGTTAAGTATATCGTTTTGGATGACATTGATTGCTTTAGTTATTTTGCCAATTTCTGCATTTCTTGTATCCCTTGTTGTTAAGAAATCTCAAAAGTTTTTTAAGACACAGCAGGAATATCTTGGGCGCATTAATGGACAAATTGAAGAGACTTATGGCGGTCATCTTGTTGTAAAGTCGTTTAATAAAGAAGAGGATATGATTAAAAAATTTAATGAGACAAATGATATTTTGTATAAATCAGCTTGGAAGTCACAGTTTTTTTCTGGCATGATGCATCCTGTTATGATGTTTGTCGGAAATTTAGGCTATGCAAGTGTTGCGCTGGCAGGCGGTTTTATGGCGATTAATGGAACCATTACAATTGGTGATATTCAAGCATTTATTCAATATGTTAAAAATTTCACACAGCCAATTACACAAATTGCTCAAGTAATTAATCAGGTTCAATCTATGGCGGCGGCTTCGGAGCGTGTTTTTGAATTTCTCTCAGAGGAAGAAGAAGAGCAGATTGCTGCAAACCCAGTGAAAGTTGACAATATTAATGGCGCTGTGGAATTTAAAAATGTTCAGTTTGGCTATAAAAAAGACCAGATTATTATTCATAATTTTTCAGCAAAAGTAAGACCTGGACAAAAAATTGCTATTGTAGGACCAACAGGTGCTGGAAAGACAACGATGGTAAAATTGCTTATGCGATTTTATGATGTAAATGATGGCGCAATCTTATTAGATGGACATAATATTAAAGACTTTAATAGACGTGAACTGCGCGATGCATTTGGAATGGTTCTTCAAGACACATGGCTGTATAAAGATACCATTATGGAAAATATACGATATGGAAGACTGGATGCGACCGATGAAGAGGTTATTAGAGCTGCAAAAGCTGCTTATGCCAATCATTTTATTGAGACGCTTCCCGGCGGATATCAGATGGAACTCAATGAAGATGCCAGTAATGTAAGTCAAGGTCAAAAACAATTATTGACAATAGCAAGAGCAATTCTTGCCAATAATCCTGTTCTTATTCTTGATGAGGCAACTTCTTCTGTTGATACACGTACAGAACATCAAATCCAAAAAGCGATGGATAATTTGATGAAAGGAAGAACCAGTTTTATTATTGCCCACCGATTATCTACTATTAAAGATGCAGATTTAATACTCGTTATGAAAGACGGAGATATTATTGAGCAGGGCAATCATGAAGAATTGCTAGAAAAACAAGGATTCTATGCTGATTTATATAATGCACAATGGAAATAATGAATTCTTTACAATAATAGGTATTTGTAATATAATATTATTAAAAAATAAGCTCTTTGCCAATAGGCCGAGAGCTTTTGTTGGCATAAGGAAATGGTAATGAAACTGGATAATAATACTTATATAAGGAAGGCTGCTGGTTCATATTGGATTGTAAGAACAGGTGATGCTATTTTAGAATATCAAAACCCTATTATACTAAATGAAACAGGAGCCAAGATGTATGAGCTTTTGGAAAAAGGATATTCCAAAGAAGATGTTGCAAATCATATGGTGAAAGAGTATGACATATCATATGAGGAAGCTTTAAACGATACAGAGTCATTTGTAAATATGCTGGTTAATAGCGAATTGAGGAAATAATGAGAGTATTAATTATAGGCGGAACCGGAACGGTTAGTACAGAGATTATTCAAAAGTTTAGTAAAGAAGGGGCTAGAGTATATACGCTTTCCAGACAAAAGAGTGAAAAAAAGGGCGGCTTTAGCAGGGTTTATGAATCGTATGGATTTGCATATGATAATGCTTATATAAAGGAAGTGTTTGAGAGTGTAAATCCTGATATTACTATTTTTACAGGGGCTTTTGATACCAGTTTTCATTGGGAAAATGGATATAGTGAGACGATAGAGTTTGGCAATGGATTATATAATTTTTTAAATGCGTTTTATGTTTTGGGGCATGGGCGTTTTATTTATCTGTCTTCTGATGATATTGAAGATATTACAGAGCAAAAGTTTCGTGAGCTTGCGCATGAAAAAAAAGATGATGATGACAATTATATAAAAAATTCACAGTTATTTAAAGCGTATGCTGTCAAAAAAGGTGAAAATATATGCGGTAATTTTAGAAATAGTACAATGAGTGATGTTATATCGCTTCGTGTTAATAATTTATGTCTGTTGCCTGCTAATCCTTCAGAAGTTATGGGAGACTGTGCAAAGATGCTGGTAGAAGGATATAAAAAAAATACCATAACAATTCGCCAGATGGGATATTCTCCTTTATATATAGCTGATATGGTTATGGCGTTATATAATGTATCTTGCACAACGCATTTAGATGAAGGATTATTTGTGTTGCAGTCGGATAAGATAATATCAACGTCGGCTGTTGTAAAGATGGTGTGTGAGGCGTTAAACAAACAGTGCAAAACTATTGAAAATCCAAGAGTTACACAGGATGATTTTGCAATTGAAGCGGTAGACCTCTCAACCCAGTTGAAGGTAAGTATTTTTAAGAATCCCAAAGCTTGTGTTGATGAGACCATTAAGCTTTTTAAAGAAAAACCAGAGCGATTTATTGCAGAGGAAGTAAAGCCAGATAGCTTTGTTAAAAGGATATGGCAGAAATTTAAACCGCTTATTTTAGCAACTTTGCCATTTATTGAAAATATCCTTTTATTTATACCATTTTTTATGATTAATAACCGAGTGACTGGCAGTGCATACTTTGCAAAACTAGACCCTTATCTGTTGTTTGTTATTTTAGCCGCGTTAGTTTATGGTCAGCAACAGGCGGCATTTTCAGCAATATTATCAGTGGCGGGATATATGTTTCGACAGGCGTATGGTCGTACAGGTTTTGATATTATGCTTGATTACAATACATATGTATGGATTGCCCAGTTGATTATTGTGGGTATGAGCGTAGGTTATCTGCGGGATAAGATAAAATTAATTAAAGATGATAAATTAGATGAATCAGCATATTTAGGCAGTCGATTAAAAGATGTGGAAGATATTAATACGATTAATGTCAAGATAAAAGATGAGCTTGAAACGCAGGTTATCAATCAAAGTGAAAGTTTAGGCAAGATTTTTGAGATTACATCAACATTAGACAGCGACGCTCCAGAAGAAGTTTACTTCCATGCGGCGGAAGTGGTGTCTCAGCTTATGGGATGCAAAGATGTGGCTATTTATAACGTATCAAACAGGTCTTTTGCACGATTGATGTCTATGACTTCAGATAATGCACGAAAGTTAGGAAACTCGATAGAATATACAAAATATGATGATATGTATGAGGAACTCAAGCAAGGCAGAGTATTTATGAATCGAAAGCTGTTGAGAGATTATCCTCTGATGGCAGTTGCTATTTCAGAAAATAATGAATTAAACTCTATCATTATGTTGTGGGATATGCCTCTTGAGAGAATGAATCTGTCACAATCCAACCGCTTGAAAGTTATCAGTTATATTATTCAAAATGCTGTTATTAAGGCGGATAGATATATTAATATGCTTGAGAGTGAGCGATATATTGAAGGAACAAGAGTACTTGAACCAAATGCGTTTAGAACACTTGTCAATGCGTTTGTAGCTGCAAGACAAAAGCATTTGGCGGACTGTTCTATTATTAAAGTAAGTGTTGATGATATGATGACTTTAAATGAAGCAGGAGAAAAAATGGCAAAACTTCTTAGAACAACTGATTATTTAGGAAGCTTAAATGACAGCCATTTATATATTTTGCTTGCTAATACCAACTCTACAGATGCAACCTATGTGGCAAAGCGAATTAAAGATTTAGGACTGCGTTATGAAATGATTACCAGAATATAATATATAGAGAGGGTAATGATGATTTTTTATATTATTGATGTATTATTAATATTAGTGAGTTGTCCAATTATAGTAGCCGCTTTTTGGGGTTGTGGCATCCTGATGAAAAAATTATTTTTTCATAAACAAGTGGATTTATCTGATGTTGTGTTTAGCAAGGATAGGATTGAGCAATTAGAGAAAAGCAATGCGGATGAGGAGAGTAACTTTGTCTCAATACGTGAGGCTGTTGCAGTATCAGACTATCGCAATCAAAGACAACTGATGATGAATATTTTAAAAAGAGATACGAAAAAAACACTGGGTTCGCTGTCTTATGCGTTAAACAGTGAAGATTCGGAGACATCACACTATGCAGCTTCTGCACTTGGTGATGAGCTGGGCATCTTTCGTAATAAGGTTCATAAGCTTCATAAAATTGTAAGAGAGTACGGGGAAGCAGGAAAAGATGCCTGTGAGTTGATAGAGACTATTTACAGCACAGTCAAACAAGATGTATTTCCACCAACAGAATATAAGCAGTTGGTAGAAATTGTAGATGATACGTTAGATATTATGGAAGAAAAATATCAAGAATGTTTGCAGCCTGAATATTATGAGTGGGTTGTTGAATTATTGCTTGATATTTCAGAATATGACAAGGCATTTAAATGGTGTGGTCAAGCACGAAATCGATACAAAGAAGAACTGATAACATATAAATGCTATTTTCGGTATTATTATAGTATAGGGGACGGAGAAATGTTCTTAAGCACATTGGAGGAATTAAAGAAGGTTGATGTTACTATTGACAGTGATACTTTAGAGCTTTTTAGAACATTTAGTTAAAAATAGGCAGGTTTATCTGATGGGAGTAATCAATGCGTTTCAATCAATCTTAATATTATTTTTATATACATTTGTTGTAGTGATAATACCCAGTCTGATTTTGGGAAAAAGGTTTGCAAATAGAAGATTTGTCCACCGTTTTATGATTTATTTGACTGTTGGTAATATATATATTATTAATATTGTATTTTTATTACAATTAATGAAGATATCGAATAAAACAACATTGATATTGGCTTCTTTTGGGGTAGAACTTATTATTTATGTTATTATCAAGCGAAAAAAAATAGGCACAGGAATTGTAAATATATTTGATGTTCTTGATAAGCATGTGAGAGGAACGCTTGGAGCAAAAAGTTTAAAGACCATTATATGGTCTGCCTTAAAAAAAATAATCATTGCATATGCTAAAAAAATTTGGAAATTTATTAAAACGTATAATATAGAATTGATATTTAGTACACTTTTAGTATTGATTATTAGTTATTTTTATGGAACAAACAGTCTGGTTAATTATGGTTATGGTGCTTCGGATTTGCCAGTACATAATTATTGGATTAATGGAATGTCTCAAAATAAAGTATTTATAGCAGGCGTGTATCCGCATGGATTTCATTGTATTATTTATTATTTACATGAAGTTTTTGGCATAGATACTTATATTTTATTGAGACTGTTTACATTGACAAGTGTTCTTTATATACATTTAGCGTTGTTTGCTACAATTAAGGGCTTGACAAAATCAAGATATTCTTCTTATGCTGCTGTTATTATATATGTAGTTGTTGATTATTTAAATTCTGGCTGTTATTCAAGATATATTGCCGATTTGCCGCAGGAATACGGCATGATATTTATTATGCCAACCATATATTTTTTAATTCAATTCTTTTTTTATGAAAAAGAAAATACCAAGAGTTTAAAGTGGGATAAAGTAGATTACAACACAAAAAAGATTTGGAATAAAATACGATATCAATTTCGATATAGAAATATGTATGATATGTATGGCAGAGAAAGTTTATTTTTTGCTGCATTAAGCTTTTCATTGACAATTGCCATACACTTTTATGGAACATTTATTGCGGGATTGTTTTGTATAGCAATTGTTGCTGCATTTTTTGACCGATTTATCCGACCTAGATATATGTTAAAATTGATGACAGCATTTATAATAGGCGTACTTATTGCTGTTCTTCCTATGGCAGTTTCCATTATGCAGGGAAATAAAATGCAAGGCTCTATAGGATGGGGATTAAATATTATTAATTCCAGTAAAAGTGATACAACAGGACAAGACAATAATGTAAACAATAATATAAATAATTCATCATCAAATAATACACAGCAAAATACAAATAATGGACAAAATCCAGTGCAAGGAGACAATACAGATACGACCAATATAAACAATGGGACAGAAAGTACAAAACCATCAAAAAGCTTTGGAGAGAAAGTCGTTGATTTATGTTTTAGAGCATTTCAAGCTTTAGTTAGCGGTGTTGATTCTTATGTTGTTAACAAATATGCGTTGGTATATGTGATACTGATGCTTGCAGGCAGTCTGCTTATGATATTGTTTGGCATAGGTTTAAAACTGGCAAAACAATATATATATGGCTCAAGTTATATCACAATAGTGATAGGAAATTTATTGATACATGTTATGTTTATATCCCCAATATTTGGTTTGCCCGCTTTAATGGACCAAAGCCGCTGTAGAATTTATATGATGTATTGTATGACTGCTTTTGCGGGCATGTTTTTAGATATTGTGACAGGGATTATACATGATATTATAAAAGATTCGCGCGTACATAATATTTTTTCTTTAGAAAGAGGCGTTATTGTATGTATTGTATTGATTGTTATATTTGGTATCAGACCTCCTGCAAGAATTTCGGAGGGAATGACACTTGAAAGAAATGGTGCAATTCAATGTTTATATAATATTATGAAGGAACATGAAGATGGAACATGGACGATTGTATCAGCAAATGATGAATTTCGTATGATAGATGATAGAGGCTGGCATGTGGAAATTTATGAATTTTTAAAGAAACAAAAAAGGGCGAATCGATATAATATTCCAACAAAGTATGTCTATTTCTTTGTAGAAAAGAAGCCTGTCGATTATATGAAAGAACATGATAAAAGCGGAAGTATGGTGTCAAGACAACATGCAAGCGAGTATCTTCCGGATGCGGCATCTGGAATTAGCATTTATACAGATGGATTAAGATTAATGATAATGTCTAAGATGTATTACTGGGCAAATGAATATATGCGGTTATATCCAAACGATTTCACAATTTATTATGAAGATAATGAATTTATTTGTTATAAATTAATTCAAAATACATCTAATTTAAATAATTTGATTATTGATTATGGATATAATGAATAATTGTTGCTAATATGTGGACTTTTGTGCCAAAGCGTCACAAATAAGATTTGATGCGACAATAGTGTGTAATTTGTGTGCTGTGCTTTAGAATGGAGGGCTTCTATGGATAAGGGAAATATTACAAAAAGAGTATACTTTACAGTAAGCATTGTAATGTTGCTTATTTTGTTTATGTTTCAATTTTCGGGCATTATAAGAAGAAAATATAATGATTATGATATTAATACATATGCTGCGGATACAAAGACGACATTTACAAGAAGCGGTGCATATTTACCTGCGACAGATGAAAGAAAAGTGACGAATGGCAACACAAGATATGTCTCTTTTGTCGGCGATATTGACAGTGATTGTGGAATTACAGTCTATGAGTGGTGCAGATATACAAAGAGAAATTTATGTATGTATACAACATTGGAAGATGTAACCATTAATGAACATAATTTGCCGCAGGCTTTATTAGTTGACGCTAAGTTTATCAATTTTTCCAAGCAGCTTGACAAGCTTCAATCTTTTGCGGATATGGGAATTACTGTTGTGTTTTGTACGTTGCCTTCCTATGATGATTTTCTTGGGAATACATTGTTGAGAGATTTTTGCGGTATATCTTTAGTTGCCCAAAATATTAAGACAGTAGGATATAAATTATATGAAGGCTTCTTGTTTGGCGGCGAAACATGGTATTTGCCAGAAAATAAAGAGCAGGAAGAGATGTATCAGGATTTAAAATTAGAGGTTCCTTGGTATCAGACCACAAACAGCACAAAAACGTATATGTCAGCGATTGTTGACCCTAGCAGATATGAATATCTAAAAAATGAAGAGCAGCCTCCAGTTGTATGGAGCAAGAGGCATGAAAATGGGTATGTATTTTGTATTAATGGCGGATTGATGGAAGATATTTCTGGTATTGCCATTCTTGACTGTATTATGTATGAAACACACGATTATGAAATATATCCTGTTGTTGATGCAGAGACTTTTGTAATTAATGCGTATCCATTACTTTCCTTTGAAAATGATGATACCATTAAAAAGTTTTATTCAAGAAATATGGAGTCTATGCTTACAAATTTAATGTGGCCAGAGATATCTAATTTAATTGATGCTGTTGGCTCTAAAGCAACGTTTATGCCTGCTTTGCAATTGCAATATAAAGATGATATACAGCCTTCCATCAGCTCTTTATTTTATTTTTTCCGCCTGATGAATGAAAAAAGCGCAGAGGCAGGACTTACTACAACAAGAAGAGATAATATTTCAGTAAAAGACAAGATAGAAGCTGATTATAATACGTATAATAGTTATTTAAATAATTATAGTTTTTTAAGTATTATGTCAAAGCGTTCAGAAGTTCAAGAAATTCTTGATAATCACTCATCAATATTTAAAAATTTAAGGACGATTGTAGCCCAAAAAAGTGATGGCAATGCGCCTTTGTTCGCTTATGGAACAGAAGATATCCTTATTCTTGACAGTTTGATTAATGGAAGACATTACACTTATTTTAATGATTACAGACAAAAATGTTTTTATACAGCATTGGCATATACGGGTATAGAATTGGATATGTCTAATGAATATTATCCAGACGATGAAAAAAAATTGTGGGATAAAAGTATAAAGCAGATATCAACAGCATTAACATTGTATACAAAAAGTAATGGGTTTTTAAATAAATGTACAGTGTCTGAAGCAGATAAGTTGGTAAGAGAATTTATGGCAACAAATTATGAGTCTTCTATGCAGGAGGATACTATCCATCTTAAGGTCAATGGCAAATCGTTAGATTCAAGATTTGTGCTAAGAGTACATAATAAAGAGATTGCTAATGTCACTGGTGCAGATTATATTAAAATTGAAGATGGTGCATATATTTTAAGAGTGTATACAAATCAACATGATGTAACCATAGAGTTGAAGGATTATAGCAGGTAACATTAGATAATGGTTAAAATATCTGTAATCAAATGATTGGTTTTGTGCGATTATAGAAGGAGTTTAACAATTATCTAATAAACAAGAATAATGGAAAGGAATACAGTTATAAAATATGAAGATATGTATTATAGCCGAAGGCTGTTATCCTTATGTTGTAGGTGGTGTATCTGGTTGGATTAACAGTTTAATAACATCTTTTCCAGAACATGAATTTATCATGTTAGCCATTATATCAGACCGCAGTGTAAGCGCAAAATTTAAATATACATTGCCAGACAATTTGACACAAGTTTATGAGGTTTATCTTAATGACAGTGAGTGGGTGAATAAGGTTAAAAAAAGTTATAAAGATGCAAGACTATCACCTAAAAATGTAAAGGCATTAGAGTCACTTGTACTTGGAGTTGAAACGGATTGGGAGACATTGACATACTTGTTTCAAAGTAAGAAAGTTTCTATTGATAATCTTTTGATGGGACCTGATTTTTTAAATTGTGTTATGGCAAATTATAAAAGCGGTTATTCTGAAATGGTATTTTCTGATTTTTTGTGGACGATGCGTTCTATGTATCTTCCGCTATTACTGGCAATGCAGTCTGATATACCAAAGGCAGATATATATCATTGTGTGGCTACAGGGTATTCAGGCGTACTTGGCTCTATGGCAAAAATTCTTTATCCAAAGAGTAAACTTTTGATTTCGGAACATGGTATTTATACCAGAGAACGAGAAGAAGAAGTTATACGAGCTTCATGGATAGATGGAATATATAAAGACATATGGATTAAGCAGTTTCGGAAAATGTCGCTTTTTGCATATGAAAAAGCAGATAAGGTAACTTCACTGTATGCAAGAGCAAGAGAATTGCAGATTGAATTGGGTTGTCCTGAAGAAAAAACGATTATTACACCAAATGGCATTGACCCAAACCGCTTTGTCAATGTCCCTTCTAAAAGTCCAGATGATACATTTATTAATATTGGCGCAATTCTTCGAGTTACCCCTATTAAAGATGTAAAAACGCTTATTATGGCATTTGGGTATGCAAAAAATAATAATTCAAAATTGAAATTGTGGATTATGGGACCAACAGATGAAGATGAAGAATATGCAAAAGAATGTTTTGACCTTGTTGATACAATGAATATTAAAGATATTGTTTTTACAGGAAGAATAAATATTATTGATTATATCGGCAAGATGGATTATACCATTTTGACAAGTATCAGTGAGGGACAGCCATTGACTATTATAGAAAGTTATGCTGTACATAAGCCAGTTATCGCTACTGATGTAGGGAATTGTTATGGTTTAATATATGGTGAGGACGATGGTATTGGACAATCTGGAATTTTAACACATATTATGAATGTAGAAGAAATAAAGGATGCCATGCTTTTTTTAGCTGAAAATGAAGATATCCGAAAGCAGTATGGTGATAATGGCTACAATCGGTATAAAAATAAATATACTATTGGAGCGATGAAACAGACCTATCGCAATATTTATGAGGAGTTGGAAAGAATTGGTAAACAGACATCATAGATATAAGACAAAGCGGAAGTATAAACATTTGAAAAATGAGGTATAATAATGGCAGGTATTGGAATAAAATTAAATAAATTTTTCGAGAAAAGCTCTGTGACTAGTTATATTGTGGGTTCAGGTTACAGCGTTATATCAACCATAGCACCAATGTTGGTCGTTATTGGGGTTATACTGATGATGCAGGCTATATTGGGGTATAGTGATGCATCTTATAGTGACAAACAATTATTTCAGTCCACTGTTTTATATGTATTTATATTTTCCTTGTTGGGTTCATCATTGCTTAATGCGGTGTTGTCAAAATATGTATCCGATGTCATTTTTAAAGAAGAGTATGACAGCATTATGGCGGCATTTTATTTAGGTCTTGCCTTAAATCTTATATTAGATTGTATAATGTTTATTCCATTTACAATACATGAGCATTTTGTAGGTAAAGTGGGAATCGGCTATATTCTTACTTCTATTGCTTGTTTTTTGTCCTTGTCTCTAGTGTTTTACACAATGCTTTATCTGTCACTTTGTAAAGATTATGGAAAAGTCTCTTTGTTTTATATTATTGGTATGACGATATCTGTACTTTTTTCATTATTGCTCGTTAAAGTGTTTCATGTAGAAGTAACCTATGCAATGTTATTATCTTTAACTCTTGGCTTTTTTATTATAGCCAGTCTTGGGTATGCGCTGTTAAGGCAGTATTTTACGAAAAACAGCGGCAAATATAAAGAGGTGTTTCTCTATATTTGTAAGTTTTGGAGATTAATATTAGCTAATTTTTTCTATACTTTAGGATTATATATACACAATTTTGTTTTTTGGAACACATCACTTAAAAATGTGGTGGTTAATTCTTTTGTATATGCAGAAAGTTATGATTTTGCTACGTGTATTGCCATGTTTACCAATATATCAGCATCTGTAATCTTTGTGGCATTGGTCGAGATGCGTTTTAATGGAAGATACAAACAATATTCTGAGGCGATTATCGGAGGGCGTTTGTTGGATATTTCAAAGACAAAAAGCAGAATGTTTAGAATGCTTGCAGACCAAATAATGAGTATGGTGCGAATCCAGTTTATTATATCAACCGTTGTATTTTTGATATGTATGCTTGTATTGCAAAAATTAGGCTATAGCGGTCTGGTTATTCAACTATATCCTTGTTTGGCGGCAGGATATTTTATTATGTATATTATGTATAGTACTTTTTTGTTTTTGTATTATTTTAATGATATTACAGGTTCACTTATCACATCATTTCTCTTTGTATTATTTACACTGATATTTAGCATTATCAGCTCAAAGCTTGATATTATATGGTATGGTGCAGGATTAGTTATAGGTTCTTTTATTGCATGGACTTACGGATATTTTCGATTAAAGTGGCTTGAAAAAAATATTGAGTATCATATCTTTTGCAATGGTACAATATTAGACCAAGTAGTTGGAGATAAGCCAGCTTCTAAAGTATATCAAAAATAGAAATAGGAAGGCTTATGTGAAAAATAATGCGGATATACTTATTGTTTCACAAACAAAATTCCTGCGCTATGTTTCAGAATGGAGGATTCATATGAATAGTGAAATTTTACGCTTATGCGTTGTTATTGTTGGTGTTCTTTTTATTACTCTTTGTTTATTGACATATATACGAAAAAATTTAACAGAAAAATTTACATGGATGTGGTTATTTTTTGGTATTATTTTAATTTTATCCGGAATTATACCTGTGTTTTCTGATTGGATTACGACATTCAATGACAGTGGGTATATATTAGCCGCTATTATTGCTGTTATTATTGTATGGTTTATGTTTGTTGTCACAAAGGAAATTGCACGATTAAGGCGAAGAAATCAAGAACTTGCTATGCACGTGTCTTTATTAAATCAGGAAAATGAGCGGATTTTAGCAAGGATTTCAAAGATGACAGGTGAGGATAAATCAAAAATATGAAAAAAAAGATATTATTTGTTATTAATACATTGGGAAGAGCAGGTGCTGAGACTGCTTTAATAGCGTTTTTAAACAATATGGATACAAGAAAATATGATATTTATTTGTATGTAGTATTAAATCAGGGAGAGATGGTAGAGGAATTGCCATCTTATGTAAAGCTTCTCAATAAACATTACTGCAAGGAGTCTGTGTTGTCATCAAAAGGAAAAAAGGTGTTAATAAGGGGCATCTTGAAAAAAATGTTTTTACAGGGGGCTATATTTAAAAATATTTTGTATATTATAAGTAATGCTATCAATATGATAAAAAATAAACAAGGCTTATTGTTTGATAAATTATTATGGAAAGTGGTATCTGATGGAAGTGAGCGTTTTGATAATAAATTTGATTTAGCAGTGGCTTATCTGGAAGGAGCGGCAGCATACTATGTAAGAGATTATGTCAATGCGCCAGTAAAAGTGGGATTTATACATATTGATTATGAACTTGCAGGGTATACAAGAAAATTAGATAAAGACTGTTATAAGCACTATACAAAAATATTTACGGTCTCTGATGAGGTAAAAGAGCATTTTCTTCATATTTACCCAGATTGCAAGGATAAGACTGCCGTTTTTCATAATATGCTCAATGTAAAGTCTATAATCAGTAAATCTAAACAAAAAATAAATGATAAGATTTTTGTAAAAGAAGATGGCAGAACACTTCTTTTGACAGTGGGAAGGCTTACAAAACAAAAGGGTTTTGATATTGCCATAAAAGCGCTTAGAATCTTAATCGAAAAAGGATATAATATCTATTGGGTGATACTTGGCGATGGACCAGAACATAGTACACTTAGCAATTTAGCGGTCAAAGAAGGGGTGTCAGGACGATTTATTTTGGCAGGGGCGAAAGAGAATCCTTATCCATATTATGTGGCAACAGATATATATGTTCACGCGACTCGATTTGAAGGCAAAAGTATAGCCATTCAAGAAGCACAAATACTTGGCTGCCCAATTATCGCTTCCGATTGCAGCGGCAATAGAGAGCAGATAAAAAGTGGTGAAAATGGATTACTGTGCAATTTTAATCCAAAAGATATTGCAGGTGCAATAGAATCTCTTATTAAAGAGCCAACAAGAGCAAAAATATTTGGCAGAAATGCTTTAAAAGTAAAAGTTGATTATAGCAAAGAATTAGAAATGTTTGAGGCACTGTTAGAAAATCAGTAGTTGTTTTATAATATTTACAGCATGGAGGGCGTTATGCAAAAAGAAGTATTGATAATCATTCCAGCATACAATGAAGAACATAATATTGAGCAGGTACTTAAAAATCTTGAAAGTCCTGATATTGCTGAATTTGCAGATATCTTAGTGATGAATGATGCATCGCTTGACAATACCAATTGGATAGCAAAAGCTCATAAACATGCTGTTGTTACACATGTGTTTAATCTTGGTTATGGCAGTGCGCTGCAATTAGGTTATAAATATGCGATTCGCTATCATTACAAGTATGTTATTCAAATGGATGCAGACGGTCAGCATGATGTCTGTAATGTTAAAAATATATACAAGACATTAAAGACAAAATATGATGGGGAATATCCAGATATTGTGCTAGGTTCTAGGTATTTAGAGGACAGTTCGCCATTTGAAGTTTCCTTTTTAAAAGAGCTGGCTTATAAAATGTTTCGCAGTATTATTAAGCTGATAACAAAAAGAACCATTAAAGACCCAACATCTGGATTGCAGGGATTAAGTTGGAGAGCAGTATTAGACTATTCAAAATACGGCAATTTTGACGACCGTTACCCGGATGCTAATATGCTTACAAGTATGATTTTAAAAGGATATAATGTTGTGGAGATACCAGCAGTTATGCACACAAGAAGCTATGGCATGAGTATGCACTCAGGGCTAATAAAGCCTATTGGTTACATGTTTCATATGATGCTTAGTATTGTGGGTGTTGTGTTAAGGCAAAAAAAACATCAAACACCACAAAAAATCAGCAGTGAAAAAAATCAAAAGGGACAAGTAAAATAAGAAAGTTTCTAAAGTTATACAAGTAATAATAATATTTGTCATAAAATGGACAGATTAAGGATGGGGATTATTATAAAAATGCGTAAATTTAATATAATACAAAATCCAATTGGCGCAGGCAGAGGGTGGTTTAGTATTTTTCCATTCAAATTGTCCCAATCGTATGATTTTGAAGAGATGAAATGGTGTTTAAAAAAAGAGGAATCGTTAGTTTTGGCGCGAATTAATATCGGTGAATACAATCAGATGGAAATTCCAGATAAAGCATTAAAAAATTTTCAAAATATTATGCAGTTTTTTAGAAAATATGAAAAAAAAATCATATTGAGATTTGTGTATGATGAGACTGGACAGGGGCTTCTCAATGAACCTTCTTCGTTGAGAATAATATTAGGTCATATCAGACAAGTTGGTTCAATAATGGAAGAAAACAGTGATATTATCCTTACAACGCAGGGAACTTTTGTAGGCAGTTGGGGCGAGATGCATACAAGCCGTTATATTAATAAAGAAAATATAGCAGATGTTATTATTGCATTATATAAAGCTACGAATGGAACTGTTAGAATGGCTGTGCGCAGACCTTCTCAGCATAGAGAATTGCATAGTGAGTTAAGTGCGCGTCGATTGCCTGCTGATGAGATAATGTCGATGGTTGGCATATATGATGATGCACTGATGGCATCGGTTGATGATTATGGGACATTTGATTTATCCGATATTGAAGCCGACAAAAATTATGTTGTAAAAGTAGCTCAAAATTTGCCTGTCGGAGGTGAGGCAGTAAATGCAAATATTGAAAATGATGGACAGAAAGCCATTCTTTATTTAAAAAAGTTACATATATCGTATTTAAACAGTCAATATGATTTGCAAGTTCTTGATAAATGGAAGAATGAACAGATGCCAACAGGAATAAGCATATATGATTATATTACTAAAAATTTGGGAGCTGTTCTTCAAATTCGCAAAATAAAAGAGGATATCATTGGAAAATATGTCCGAATAACCGTTGTTAATACAGGTTTTGCAGCCTTATATCAAGATGCATATCTGATTATTAGCAATGAAGAGGGCAGTATGGTATTTCAATCAAAAACATTAAAATTTTTACAAAGTGAGGCAGATATTGATATTTTGGTTGAAAAAAGTGCACTGCCTGCTGGCAAAATATTAAATATAACAATTTTATATGGTTAGAAAATATAAGTAGTAAGCACTTGTAATTTATAAAAAAATGTTTTTTAGAACCCTTGTTTAATATTAATTGTTCCAATTTTATAACCATTTTCAGTTAATGGTATATCGTTGGCAAATTGAATAGTTTCAGCTTTATCAAAGTTATTGTTTGCATTAATTTGATTATATAGTTTGATATAAATATCATAAACGCCTGTTTCAATTGATTGTACTGGAATGGAAGTATCAATTGTTATAACAGAATTTGGCTGCCAACTGCTTGTATGAAGAGCAGTTGTAATGTCTTTTGAAAAAGAAATGGACTTCTTGTCAGCAGTTTTTGGATTATCGGAATCTGTTTTTACAAGATTGAGCATTCCGTTAAAATCATGGTATGAGGAAGAAAAGCCTACATTTTTAATATCTAGTTTTATCATAAAAATATCATTAAATGGTGTATAGTTTATAGAAGAATCAACAAAAGTATATCGGTATCCTAAATGAGTTGTTATATAATCATAACCAGTAACACCATTAAAAATATCATTTCCTTGATATATCTGTGTTTTCCATTTATTAATAACCGTTGCATCATGCAGGCAATTTAAGTAGGAAACGTGCATTGTTGACAGTGCATCAACAGCATTGTCAATATCATTTAAATAATTATCAAGAACAACCTCTCCGCCATTGGGAACATTTTTACACAGTTCATTTTGATAGTTTAATTCTTGTATGCGATTGCCTTTTAAGTCATAGTGTTCATCTGTAAATGTATCATTGGCAGCGCCATAGGTTCCTAAATCAAGGTCTGAACCAAGCATCCCGTCATTATATAACCCTATACGGTTATTTGCAGGAATTGAAGCCGTTTGAAGGATGGTTCTTAGCTGTTGAGGTGTTCGCACCGATAAAAAAATATCTTTTGATATCAAATTATTAAGATGATTTGCCAGTATTGTCATGGAATCTGTACTCATATAATTAGAATTATTCATTTCAGCATGATTCCCTACAAATATTCCCTGTAATATATATACATTATCCGTATGCAAATTGACAATTTGAGCAGTTTGTTCCATATGTTTTTTGATAATGGATATATCAGAAGGTTCTGTTTCTATAGCCTTTCCGTCCCAATCATACATAAATCGGAGAATAAGCTGATGTTTTCCATTCTTCCACATCGTTAAAATTCTATCAATTTGTTTTAGTGCATTATCAGATAAATCTTTATCGTTAAAATTTTTAAGATTGATTTCTATTAATGCAAGTCTTGTATTGCTGCAAGTTCTTATATAGCGGTTGGTTAAATCGTCAAAATGATTATATGCATCATCTGTTATCATATAAGTGCATATCTGATACCAGCCACAATAAGGATTGTCAAGAAATTGGGCGGTTTCGTTGAACGCATTGGAAGTATAGTTGATTGTATAGTAGTTTTTATCAATCCAAAAAAATGTAAAAGTACATAGTAATATAGAGATACATGCAATTAATATAAGGATTATTTTTTTCATCGATTTAAACCTTTCGTTCTTATAAAAACAGAAATATTTTTTGCTTTTGACAATACATAACAAATAGTATTTAAAAATAGTATAAGAACTATTATAGTATAGAATTAAGAATAAATAAATGGTAAAATAATTTTGATTGCTGCTGTAAGTAAAAGTGAAATTATAAGCTTGTTTAACCTCATTAAGGAAGTCCCCCAATTCAATGCTGCAAAGGCATAAGTGGGGGGTGGGGACTTGCTTGTTTCAGTGGGAGTATGAAAAAAATTTCATGTAAAAGCAGTATAATAAATAGGTTTAGAAAGATGTATTAAATAGAAAGCATTATGCAAATCAGAATTATATTATAAATAAAATATATTATTATCAATTCATATCAAATACAATGGAAAGGAATATAAGATACGATGAAGAATTATGAATATATTTTGTTAAAGTTGTTAAATGCACAGTTGACCAATAATAATAAAATTCTTTCAGGTGATATATTTGTGAAAACCGTTCTTCAACTGTCGGACAGCGATTGGTGGAATCTTATAAAATTAGCGCAAAACCATAATGTATTGTCAATAATTGCGGAAAATCAAGTATTTATTGATAACTGCAATCATACACAAAAAGAGTATGTTTTTGATGAAGCAAACAAGGTCGTAATGAGAAATTACCGATTATTGTGGCTTGCAAGTAAATATCAAAAAATATTAAATGATGCAGGGATTGAGTCTGTTTTAATAAAAGGATTTGCAACAGCAATTTATTATGATGTTCCAGAAATTAGAAAATCGGGTGATATTGATATATTAATTATAGATAAAAATAAAATTGATAAAGCAATTTATGTATTGTTAAGCAAGGGGTTAAAATATGTTGACAAGCAGCATTCCAGTCATCATATTGAATTGGTAAATGATAGAGGAATAACGGTTGAATTGCATCAAACACTTGCAGAACATTTTGACAATAAACGTATAGACAACCAATTGCAGGATATTGTTAAAGAATATAAAGAGCATATCCAAAGTGTTTGCTTTTTAGGAAATACTCTTTATATTTCATCAGATGGGTATAATGCTTTTAGTTTAATGATACATATGTTACAGCATTATTTAAGGGCAGGATTTGGATTGAAACTTTTGTGTGATTGGGTGATTTTTTGGAATAGAACGATTAGTGATACAGAAAAAGAGCAATTTATGCATCATATAAAACAGCTTCATATGGAAACTTTTGTAAGTTCTATTACAAGTATTTGTGTGAGGTATCTTGGTCTTTCAAAAGAAAAAGTTTTATTTATGATAAAAGAAAAAGAAGATAAAAAGCTTTTGTATGCTATTATAACGGATATTATAGAGGCGGAGGAGTTTGGATATAGTGATAAAAATAGAATGGTCGTTTTGCGTGATTCCAAAATTAGTAGCTTGATAAGAGAATTTCATCATCAAATGATTATCAATTATCCTAAAATATCACATTATATTATTTTATGGCCAATATTGTGGAGTCTTACATTGGTTGTATTTATGCGCAATAACAAAAATATTCGGCATACGAGTGCTTTTCATATATTAAAAAATGCTAGAAAAAGAAGTCAAATCAGAAAGAAAATAGAAGTGTAATATGAAAAGAAATGAAGGTGAATTATATTTACAATCATATCCTAAATTAAGAAAATGGATAAATGAATGTCAAATTTGTCATGCAAAAGGATATAAGCCAGATATGCCTAAGCATATTGCAAATCCTGACTCTGTTGCCGGATATTTTATAAGAAAATATTTTAAACCTCTTGAGGTTAATGAAATGTCTATATGTGTTCAATGCGCTAAATTTTATTTTCGCGAGCAATAAGCTAAGGGGATATGCTTGCAGCATACTTGCCTGTTTATTTGGCGGCTGCCGCGAGAGTCAAATATCATAGTGACTTTTGGACACATTGCAGTTTGGTATAGAGTATTTGACTCTTGCAAGGGTTGAATATTTTATTAGTGTATAACAGATATTTGATAAAAAATATTTATCAATATACAATATATAAAAAGAGTAAAATTTTCAATCTGACCATAAAAAATAAATCAAAACTGAATATTTTAATATAGCCACTTTGCAAATATAATGCACTCCAATGATATATATAATAATGACTCTGTTTAAGATGCCAGCATTGTATTTTAACCTCATCAAGGAAGTCACCCACTTCAATGCTGCAAAGGCATAAGTGGGGGACTTGTGTTACGATAGTAGCTATGAGGTTAGGGTGTCAAACACCCGAGCAAGTAGCGTAGCGGATTGCGAATATCCGCTTAACCATTAAATAAATGGAGGAATGGAGGAAAAATGTTTGCAACGTTTAAAAAGATAGATATGCACTCGCATATAGGTACTTGGGGCGCGCCATTTAATATCCATATGGATGCGCATAACCTCATTCAGCAGATGGAAGAATATAACATTGTAAAAACGGTTTTATGTTCATCAAATTCATCGAATAATGAGGAGACCTTACAAGCTTATAGGCAATATCCAACAGCGATTATACCAATAGCGCGAATTGATTGTTCAAAAGGAAAAAAAGCATATGATGAATTAGAACACTATATTCGAGATGAACATTTTGAGGGTGGTAAAATACAATCCTTATTTGACGGCTATGCGGCAGATGCGCCTTGTGTTGACCCAGCGGCTGAAATCTGTGCTTATTATGAAAAGCCGTTTTTTGTACATTCTGGTCATGCGCCATTTTCACTGCCATGGCAGATTGGACTTTTGGCAGAACGACATCCAACATTAAAGATATGTATGCTTCATATGGGGCATGGAAATGGAATTTATGTAGATGCGGCACTGACAATGGCTAAAAGATATTCGAATATATGGCTTGAAACCTCTGGAACATCAATGAGCGTTCAAATCCGCAACGCTTATGAGAATGTAGCACAAAATAAAATTATGTTTGGACTGGATACGCCATTTCATGCACCATCTGTAGAAATACAAAAAATTCAGGCATGTGGCATAGACGAAGAAGGAATGAATCGAATATTTTATAAAAATGCTTGTGAATTTATGAATATAGAGATATAAATAAAAGAGGTGTAAAGACGTATGGAAAAGACCATTTCAAAGAAAAAACAAAGTGTAAACAAACCCCATACAGCAAATTCGGTAAAGATATATGATATTGTAATTACTGGATTAATGGCGGCGTTAGTATTTGTGGGAACGTATTTTTTTAAAATTCCTACATCGTTTGGCTATACACATCTTGGCGACTGTATGATTATTCTTACAGTGTGTATGTTTGGAACAAGAAAAGGTATGCTGGCAGGAGCAATTGGAGCAGGATTATCAGACCTGCTGGGAGGTTATACCATATGGGTACTTCCAACAATGCTTTTTAAAGGCATATGGGCATTGATTATGGGAATAGTGGCATACAAATTATTGTCAAAAGTAAAGTTTAATTGGCTGATAGGGGCTGTTGCAGGCGCAGTGGTGCATATTGCTTTATATACACTGATTAAGATTCCTCTTTATGGTATGGAATATGCGATGCTTAGAGTTCCCATTATAACAGGGCAGACCATATGCGGTATTGTTTTTGGAAGCGCTTTATATATGTTTATAAAGTCGTCTGGTATTTTAAGAAATGTTATTAAAAATAAATAATGATTTCATCTTATTAGGAATAAATGGACTTTATTTTTAGAAAAAATAAGTTAAGAATTTGTATATATATATTATTATTTAATTTATTAGCAGCTTCTAAAAGTCAGTTGTAGCATGGAGGCTAAATGTGAAAAATCCAAAGATTGAAAAGGAACTTATACATTATATTAAAAGTAACAGTGACCATAACAGTTTATATTGGTATCCACTTGTTCATGTTGAAAAATCTATTCCTGTGGCAGCATATGACATTATTGGAATATATCAAAATAATAATATATATTTTATAGAAAATATTATAAAATGGTGTCATATTGAAAAAGTAAGTCTCTTTCAGATGGATTACAGAGAATATTTTGAAAACGAAAATATTACTCAATTGTTATATGAGAGAGATAAAGATGGTTATATTTTTCAATGGTATGCTGAAACATTTATTTTTGATAAATCGAAAGAATGGCTTATATATTTGTCACATGAAAATACGATTTCATTTACTGGAGAAAAAATTGTAACTATAGCAAAACAAATGATTCCTTTATGTTATTTGATTGCATGAAAAAATTAAGAAAGATAATTATTCACCAAAGTTTGTTTTGAGATTTTGGATATATATTTCTAAAAAGAAAGTTTATATATGAAATAGAAAAGGAGTAGTAAGCAATGAATTTAAAAGAAGATGCATATAATGCTGCTAAACAATTAATAGAGATAGCAAATTTACAGGAAGGCGATTTATTTTTAGTTGGCTGTTCTACCAGTGAAATATCTGGCGAACAAATTGGTTCAGCTTCAAAACCTAATTTGGCAGAAGACGTCTTTCTTGGAATTTGGGAAGCGACAAAGGAAAAAGGAATATATTTGGCGGCACAGTGCTGTGAACATCTTAATAGAGCCATTATATTAGAAAAGGAAGCGGCAAAAAACAACCGATATGAAATTGTCAATGTCGTTCCATTTCCAAAAGCAGGCGGCTCTTTTGCAACAATGGCACACAAGTATTTTTCTAATCCAGTAGCTGTTGAGCATGTAAAAGCGGATGCAGGAATGGATATAGGCGATACTTTAATTGGAATGAATTTAAAAGATGTGGCAGTTCCTGTCCGATTAAATATTTCTAAAATTGGTGAGGCACATTTAGTTTGTGCCAGAACAAGAGCAAAGTATATTGGCGGAGAACGCGCGCATTATAATTTATAAGTTTATAAACAAGCAGTGAAGTATATTGTAAGCATTTGCTTGACTAAAAAATATTTACAATAATGCAAGAATGAGGAATTTATGCAGATTGAAAAAAATGCAGATAATACAAAAAAAGCAGATAGCATACAAAAAGCAGATAGTGCAAAAAAATTAGATGATAACAGTAAAATTATTTTAGCATTACAAGAGGGCAATATTATAATAAAGCCAGAGGGATACAGTATGTATCCCTTATTTGTTCCAAAACGTGATATGGCTGTTATAACAAAAGCAGATACAGCAACGTTAAAACGAGGCGATGTGGTGTTATATCGTAGGTGGGATGCTTCAGGGATATTAGTATTGCATCGTATTGTGCGGATTACTAAAAAAGGATTTTATATGACAGGAGATAATCAGACACATATAGAAGGACCATTGCAGGCAGAGCAAATACATGGAAAATTAATTGAAATTATTAGAAATGGCAAGTCAATTTCTGTTGAAAATATTGTTTATAGAGTATTGTCTTTTATATGGTTGTGTTTAAGACCTGTTAGAAGACCAATCAGTGTGGCAGTGGCTTTTATAAAAAAGAAGATATTTCATTAGTAAAATATATTTTAAAAGGGAGTTATAATGAAAAAATCATTTTATGGCAGTTTGTGTTATAAGGGAATAAGAGGCGGAGCAATTTTTATTACAGATAATGCTATCATTTATAAAAATCAAACATTGACACTTCCAGATGAATATAAAAATATAATAATACCTTTTTGTGAAATTAAAGAAATTAAAAATGGCTGGACATTGCTATTTCCAGCCATTATTATATATCTTAAAAATCAAAATACATATAAATTTATTATTTTTAATCGAAATAAATTTTTGACCACACTAAAACATTTATTATAATAGAAAAGTTTAAGTTTGCAGGAGCAGTATTTTTTTCTATATTTACATACCTGCCAGATGCTTAAGTAATATAACAGCATCACTAGAAGTAATTTGATAATCATTGTTTACATCACTGTTCCAGAAATTATAATCAATATTCATACCTGCTAAAACTTTCTTAAGAATCACAGCATCTTGTATATTTACAGACCCATCATTATTGACATCACCATATTTACTAGCAGAAGCAAATTGAATAACAGAGTATTGTAAATTTTCTTTTCCATCTTTATATAACATATTATCAAAAATTGTTTTTCCCAATGAAAAACTTACATTGGCAGTTGTCTTTGCTTTTAGTTTAAATTTCATAATAAGAACATCTTTTTCATGTTCTGTTATATAAGGGGTATCTGAATTTAAACCAATACATTTGACAGTGTTTGTAAGTTCATCATAGTTGGCAGATTGGGATGAATCTGTGTTAATAAATAGAGGAATGTCATCATTATCCTCAGCAGTATTTACAAAATCCACAAATTCATAGATATCTGTATCAATAGGTATTTCAACTTGGATGCCACTGACTAATGGATTGATATCATCATATATGGTTGATTGAAAATGTTTTACAGTCACACAGACTGTAAGAATATCATCAGCATTTACAATTTCTTTATCGGCAGTAATACTTATAATAATATCAAACATAGCTGCATTGGCAGTTTGAATGGTTGTATATGTAATACAATAAATAACAGTAATAGCAGCTATAATGCAGGATATTATTCGTTTTACTATCTTTTTCATAAATCCTCCATGTCAAGTAATTTTGTTGTGCAAATAATCAATTGAATAAAAGGATTATTCACAGAAAGCCTATATTTTGCTGATTATTAAACAATACAGTAATATAAGCTTTCAGTAGACACTTTATGTATTGTATCATTTTTATGTAACAGATGTAAAGAATGAAGCAGCAATAATTTGTGGCAATATTAGACATAAGAAGCAAAAGCTTTTTGCTTCATTGGCATGGCATTAACATTAAATATTTTATAGAAATAAAAACTTGGAACTTGCGTTCTTTTTTTTGATACGTTATAATTGCTGAATGTAAAATAATTACAGGAAGGAGTTTTCGTATGAAGAAAAAGCTAATTGCGTTATTAGTTATGTTATCGCTTATTTTCACAGGATGTAATGTTAATGTTAGTGTTGACGATACAGGTATTCATTTTCATAATGTGGATTCCACACAAAATGATTCTATGCAAAGCGTAAGTGATAAGCTAGAAATACACTATATTGATATCGGTCAAGGGGATGCAACACTTATCAAATGTGGTGAACATGCGATGCTTATTGATGCAGGTGAAAATGATAAGGGAACAGAAGTTCAGGATTACTTGGAAAGTCAAAATATCAAAAAATTGGATTATTTGATATCGACACACCCAGATAGCGACCATGAAGGGGGTGTTGATGTTATTATATATAAATTTGACTGTGATAAAATTATTATGCCTGATTATAAGAAAACAACAAAAACACATAGAGATGTGATTGCTGCAATGGAGTCAAAAAATTATTCGGTTACAGAACCTATTGTTGGACATCAATATTCATTTGGAGAAGCTGAATTTACCATTATTGCGCCAAATGATACATATAAAAGCTCTAATAATAGTTCTGTTGGCATTATATTAAAACATGGCGATAATAAATTTTTATTTACAGGTGATGCAGAAGAGGAAGCAGAGAGTGATATTGTAGATAATGGTATTGATATTGACTGTGATATATATCAGGTAGGACATCATGGCAGTAGGTCGTCTTCTTCTGAAAAATTTTTGAATGCGGCATCACCTGCGTATGCGGTTATAAGCTGTGGTGAGGGGAATGATTATGGACATCCACATGCCGCTACAATGAATGAGTTTAGAATGAGAGGAATTAAAGTTTTTAGAACGGATTTACAAGGTACGATTGTGGCTACTTCGGATGGAAGTACCATAACATTTAATATGTCACCAGATGAAAGCTGGCTGACAGGTGATGCTGTTAAATCAAAATAAGAGTAATAATATAAATCACTAAATAAAGAGTTTTACCATATGAAAAATATAGTATAAAAATATATTTAAAATCATTCAATAACAGATATTGAATAATATGCTTAGAGAGGTTTATTTAAATAAGTTTCTCGAATATATTGTTCCATATCTGTTATTTCTTGTAAAAATTCTCTAGCGGATACAAGTTGGCATCCTTGTCCGATAATAATAATTTGTTCTTGTCCGTCTGATGTTGCAACCCGCACATGATGATTTTGTCCATGTTGATGAGCAAATTTTTCAATAAAACGGTCTGCTGTCTCAGCTTCTTTTGTATATACAACATGAATATTGTTATAATTTAATAATTCTGTATCGTGACCTTTTACCCTATATGCATCAAATACAACAATGAGTGTACATTTTGTCATAGCCTGATAATTGCAAAGAATATCTAAAAGTCGTCCGCGTGCGCTATCCATATTTACAGAGGCAAGTTCTTTTAGTTCGTCCCACGCATATATAATATTGTACCCATCAACTAAAAGATAGTGTTCTTTAGAAATTTGTGATTTCTTTTTATGTGCAGAAGCAGCTTGTGAAGTGTGTTGTCCATTATCTTCCGATGAAATACTATTTGATGAAGAATAATTATATTTTTGAACAGAAGAGGCTTTTTTCCACTTCTTTTTGGCAGAATTAGAGCTGTTAGCATAATAAGTTTGATTTAATATGGATTCAATTTCGTCAAGTCCAATTGGTTCATTTGATACAGTGCGGCTTGTCTGCTTTGAATTACTTAAAAATGTATTGTTTTGTGTTTGTCCGCTTCTTTGGGCTAGGACACTTTCAAGATGCATACGCTCAAATACTTTATTCCATAACACAATTTCTCCAGCGCCATGACTGCAAAATACAGAATCAGATGGATTTAAAGTATCCTTATTAGCATCGTAACCAATACGCTCAAGAACTTCATCGGTATTGTGGCATGGTTTATAGCCTGCCATTGTGCAGCTTACGGTGCCAGTTCCCTTTGTGTAAGCAATTACTTCTATTTGATATTCACCAAATTCAGATACAGGCACAATTCCTGTAATAGTAGAAAATTCATGGTTATTTATATTATTAGAATCATTATTTTGTGAACTGAGTTCAAAATTTCCTGTATTTTGTGAACTGAGTTCAAAATCTGCTTTCATTCGTTCTAAATCGGTCATAGCCCTTCCTACACATGCTGTTGGAAGGGTTAGTGTAAATTGATAAAAAGGTTCTAGCAATACACAATCAGCTTGCATCAAACCTTGTCGAATAGCGCGATAAGTAGCTTGTCTAAAGTCGCCGCCTTCTGTGTGTTTTTGATGGGCGCGTCCTGCAACTAAAGTGATTTTTACGTCAGTAAGCGGAGAGCCGCTTAACACCCCTATATGTGTTTTTTCAGAAATATGTGTTAAAATAAGTCGTTGCCAGTTTTTGTCTAATAAATTTTCTTGACAGTCAGCACAATAAGTAATCCCGCTTCCTTCTTCTCCTGGTTCAAGTATCAAATGCACTTCTGCGTAATGTCTTAAAGGTTCAAAATGTCCTACGCCTTCCACAGTATTGGATATTGTTTCTTTATATACAATATTTCCATGTTCAAAGGATACAGAAAGATTAAATCGTTCTTTAATAAGGTTTTGCAATACTTCTATTTGAACAGTTCCCATCAGTTGAACTTGGATTTCTCTTAAAAATTCATTCCATACAATATGAAGTTCAGGATGTTCTTCTTCAAGAAGTTTTAGTTTTGGAAGAGCTGCAAGTACGTCTGTGTTATCTAAAATGTTTAATTTGTAGGTAAGTACAGGCTCTAACATTGGTGTAATACAAGTTTTGTCACTTCCTAATGACATTCCAGCAGAGGTAGTCTCAAGACCAGTAACTGTACAAATCATGCCAGGCGTTGCTTTATTGACAGTAATATATTTTTCGCCGGAATAAATACGAATTTGATTAATTTTTTCATTGTCACCAATTTGCATTTTCACAGAAAGGGTACCGCCAGTTACTTTTAAATGGGTAAGCCTTGTCTTAGCAGTATCTCTTGATATTTTAAAAATTTTTGCGCCAAAATCCGCAGAATATAAATTACTTTCTGTGTAGGAAGTTATATGATTAATAAATTCGTCAATACCTGTTATTTTTAGAGCAGAACCAAAAAAGCAAGGAAAGAGTTTGCGCTGTTTTATAAGTTGTTTTATAGAATTGTTTGATATTGTTTCTCCATTGAGAAAGGTATCAAGAAGCTGCTCATCACATAGAGCAATTTCTTCTTGGCAACATTCAGAGTTTGGATATGAAAAGTCAATAATAGAAGTTGACAGTTTGTTTTTTAATTGTTCAAGAACTCTTGACCGATTAGCAGTTGGTTGGTCTATTTTATTGACAAATATAAATGTGGGAATTTTATATCTTGCAAGAAGTCGCCAAAGTGTTTCGGTGTGCGATTGGATACCATCTGTAGCGCTTATGATAAGAATTGCATAGTCAAGAACTTGAAGTGTACGTTCCATCTCAGCGGAAAAATCAACGTGACCGGGTGTGTCAAGAAGGGTATAGGTACAATTGTTTATTGTCATAATTGCTTGCTTTGAAAATATAGTAATTCCTCTGTCACGTTCTTGATAATTGGTATCAAGAAAAGTATTTTTATTATCGACACGTCCTAATGTTCTTATTGTTTTGCTTTTATATAACATAGCTTCTGCAAGTGTAGTTTTACCTGAATCTACATGAGCCAGCATACCTATACATATATTATCCACAGTAATCCCTTCTGCTATATATTACGATTTATACAGCATATATTAAAAATGATAAAAATTAACCTCATCAAGGAAGTCCCCCACTTCAATGCTGCAAAGGCATAAGTGGGGGTGGGGACTTGCTTGTTTCAGTGGGAGTATAAGCTCCCACTGAAAAGCTACGATAGTAGCTATGAGGTTATGAGCAAGTAGTGTAGCGGATTGCGAATATCCGCTTAACTATAATTATAAAATAAAATATATTTTCAATCAAGTATAACATGTACAATTTTATTAAAATAAATATATAGTTAAATTATTTTTAATAATAGATTGTAATATTGATTTCATAACAAAAATTATTTATAATAATAAGGATTGTTTTTTATATTTTTGTTAAATGATTTTTACACATTAACATGGAGGAATAGTGTGAAAAATAATACGAATGCACTTATTTTTCACAAAACAAATAAGCTTGTTGATGTATTCCTACACCACGTTTCGGAATGGAGGATTAATATGAAAAAATTAGGTTTTGGTACAATGAGGCTTCCTCTTTACAATTTTGAAGATAAAACATCAATTAATCAAGAATTGTTTAATCAGATGGTTGATTATTTTTTAGAGTCAGGGTTTACATATTTTGATACAGCATATCCATACCATGATAGAATGTCTGAGGATGCATGTAAAAAAGCATTGGCAGACCGACATAGCAGACAATCTTATATTTTTGCCGATAAGATGCCAACAATATTAGTTAAGTCGCCAGAGGAATACCCAATGTATTTTTCACAGCAATTAGAAAAAACAGGCGTTGGATATTTTGATTATTATTTAATGCACAATATGGGGCGTGACCGATATGCAAAGACTTCAAAATTTGGAGGTTTTGAATTTGCTTTAAGGAAAAAGGAAGAAGGTCTAATAAAAAACTTTGGTTTTTCCTTCCATGATGATGCCAAAACATTAGATATGATTTTAACCCAACATCCAGAAGTGGATTTTGTGCAGTTACAGATTAATTACTTAGATTGGGAAAATGATGTTATCCAGTCAAAAAAATGTTATGAAACTGCTGTTAAACATGGAAAACAAATTGTGGTAATGGAACCAGTAAAAGGAGGTACATTAGCAAGTTTGCCAAAAGAAGCTGTTAAATTGCTGCATGATTTTAATCCTGAGGTCTCTCCTGCATCATATGCCCTTCGTTTTGCTGCTTCTTTAGACAATGTGTTTATGGTATTAAGCGGTATGAATGATATGGAACAGATGATAGAAAATACAGCGCTTATGAATGATATCAAACCTTTAAGTGCAGATGAGAAAAAGATTCTGTCAAAGGTGGTGGATATTATTAATACTTCTTGTGAAATTCCATGTACATCCTGCGGATATTGTATGGAAGTGTGTCCTAAAAATATTGCCATTCCTGGATTGTTTGGGGTTTATAATAATTATAAAATTAATGGCAATTTTTCTAATATGTATTATAATAGGGCAGTATACGAAAAAGGTCAGGCATCAGCGTGTATTGAGTGTCGTGCATGTGAAAAAAATTGTCCTCAACATATAGAAATTTCACAGGAGTTAAAAAAGATAAAACCATTTGAAAAAACGCCAAAAATAAATTAAGTAAAAAGTATAGCAACAATTATATATTTTAACTTTATCAAGAAAGTCTCCATTTTAATTCTGTAGAGGCATAAGTGGAGACTTTCTTGTAATCTTATTGCCTCTTTGAAGTATTTTTTGAATAGGCAAGTTGAATTTTTTACGGATAAAGTTAAATTGTAGAGTAAGAATATATAAACCAATTATCATTTATTTTTTCAAAAAGTATGCGGTAATGGACATCTTCCTGTTCTGTGTATCCATTTTTCAATGTTTTTGTCATTTTAAACTGAATGTCACATATAAAATGATTGTCATCGTACTGTCTCATATTGGTAACATTTTCTTCATCAAAAGTAAGATTTGTTGACTTTTTTGACCAGTGCAGCATCTCTGTTGATTTTACTAAAGCTTGATATGCTTTACTTTCTGTTCTGGTTATTTTTTTCATATCTTGCAAATTTGCCATACCATTAAAAAAATATAAGTAATATTCAAATTTGTCCAGTGCTTCTTTTGCTAACGTTTCATTATATTGATATGCTGCAGATATGTAATTATTATTATCAATAGGTGTTAATGGATTATCCAATGCATCTTTTACCATAAGTGTATCTACATTGGCAATAGATATTGTGTAAGTACATTTATTTGCTTCTATACCTGTAAGTTCTGTTAAATCGTCACATACTGTATCGTTTTTTGTTGAAATTAAAGAAGGAGTAATTAATTCACCATTAATGTATATTTTCATAAAACCATCAGCAATAATAGTTTTGTCTTTTTTTCGATGTTCTTCAGCAATGGATGCTTCTTCTTCATGTTTTTTTTGTGCTTCCTCACGGCTTTGTTGTTCTTCTTGTTTTTTAGCTTCATAGTTTATTTGGTATTTTGACAATGAATTCCACTCTAAAACACAAATAACGAATATGATTAAGAGTAAGACGCAATTATATAGAATAAGTCCATGCTTAAATTTCATTATAATCCTCCAAATTTATTCCCACACACAAATGTGTATATTTATATATAGGAGTAAAACTCACAATTTTACAATATATTTAAGTTACTACACAGTTATAATTTATGGTATATATTACTTAACAAGGATGCAGGTTGGCATATTTCGCGGACCGGAAAGAGAAGCGCATGAATTTAAAAGCTCGCCTTTATAAAACATCATACTTGAACTTCCACCATCAAGATTAGCGGCATTGACAGCACCAAAACGCAGCATAACATCAGCAATATCCTCATAGGAAGCACCAAAACTTGAACTTTGTCTGCCATCAATAACAAGTAATAATATAGTTCCGTCTGCTTTTTGTCCAATAGCTGTGCGGGGATTTAATCCGCCGCTTTGGGAGGCTTCAGTAGCTTGTCCATTAATTACAAGAATGGGACCAAAAGAAACGGCATCTCGTATGCCGCTGTCAATAGCTTGTTGTCCTGTCATATTGCCAACAATTAAAACATTTTCATTATTCATACCTATAATATTATATTTTTGATTGCGACTGCCATATTTTAGTTCACCTTCTGACATAACAATACCAATGGGAATACCACCATTTCCAATACCGTTAGGGTCATCAAATCCTCCTGCATTTGTTGCAGCGACAGCCCCATAAGATTCCATCATTTCTGAAATTTTGCGACCAGCGACATTAGAGGAATATGAACTAGAGGAAGTACCAACAATCACTCTTGAAGGGTCTTTGATAGACATCATATAACCTTTAAAAGTAGAACCATGAATTTTCTCTATAATAATTCCATCTTCTTGAATGATAATATTTTCATTATCCTCTATATTCTCATTATCTTTATTATTTTCATTATCATTCGTATCCGTTTCATCTTCATCGTCAATATTAATCAGTGAAGTATCAACAAAATCAGTGACATCAATATTCTTTTTTTGTTCAATATCTTTAATTTCATCAGCACTGCAATATATATTAGCAAGGAATTTAACAGCGCTGGTTTCTCTTACGGACATTACAAATAACTCTTTTGCACGAGAAGATGGACCATTAACACAAATCCACATAATACAGTATAGAGCAAGAACAATTAGAATTACAGTGTTTCCTAAAATAATAAGTGTTCTTAAAAGAATTTTTTTTGTCAAAACTATCCTCCTTATTTGTATAATAAATACATCATGTCAATAAAAATAATTCATATGAAAAATACTTGATTTGTTATTTATATTATTTATGTAAAAATCGAGAAAAAGTTCTTATAAACTTGCAACATTGTACCATTTTTAAATGCAATAGTCCATATTATATTTCTAATATTTATCTCATATTTGTGACATTTATCTTACTTTTTTTTAACTTTTACATTACTTAATTGTATATGGAAAAGGAAGCCATTGTATTAAATTAAAAACCTAATAAAAAACTATTGCTTTTCTTTTTTTATAATGATATTATCATCTTGCAAGTGATTGTTAGAAAATTGTCAAATGTTGCCATTCATTTAACAATAAAAACATCACTTAAAATTTTGAAGTTATTTGTATACAGTGTACAATATACAATTTCTGTATGCAGATATACAATTATAAACATATTTACAAAATTCTTAAGGAGGCAATAAGCAGCTATGATAAACTTTGAGCAGTGGAATGGATTTAAAGGTAGACTGTGGAAACAGGAAATCAACGTTAGAGATTTTATTCAAAAGAATTATACACCTTTTGATGGCGATGAAAGTTTCTTAGCAGAACCTACAGAAGCTACCAATAAACTTTGGGGAAAACTTCAAGAACTTCAAAAGCAGGAAAGAGAAAAAGGCGGCGTTCTTGATATGGAGACAGAAGTTGTATCAGGACTTACAGCCTATGGGCCTGGATATATAGATGAGTCAATGAAAGATTTGGAACAAGTAGTTGGTATACAGACAGATAAGCCTCTTAAAAGAGCTTTTATGCCTTATGGTGGTATTAAGATGGCAGAGCAGTCATGTGAAAACTATGGCTATACACCAAGTCCAGAGTTGCATAAAATATTTACAGATTATCATAAAACACATAATCAGGGTGTGTTTGATGCCTATACACCAGAGATGAGAGCAGCGCGTAAAAGCCATATTATTACAGGTTTGCCAGATACATATGGTCGTGGTCGAATTGTAGGTGATTACAGAAGAGTTGCCCTTTATGGTATTGATTTTCTTATTGAGAAGAAAGAAGAAGATAAGGAAAACTGTGGCATTAATACGATGACAGATGATGTCATTCGTTTAAAAGAAGAAATTGCTGAACAAATTAGAGCGTTACAAGGTATGAAAAAGATGGCAGAAATATATGGTTATGATATTTCTAAACCAGCGACAACTGCAAAGGAAGCAGTACAATGGTTATACTTTGGTTATCTTGCAGCTATTAAGACACAAAATGGTGCAGCGATGTCTGTAGGTCGTGTTTCAACATTTCTTGATATCTATATTGAAAGAGATTTAGAAGCAGGTAAAATTACAGAGGAAGAAGCTCAAGAATTAATTGACCATTTTGTTATGAAGTGCAGAATGGTTAAATTTGCAAGAATTACATCTTATAATGAGCTGTTTTCAGGAGACCCAACATGGGCTACACTTGAAGTTGCAGGTACAGGTATTGACGGACGTTCAATGGTAACAAAAAATGATTATCGTTTTCTTCATACGTTGGAGAATATGGGACCTTCGCCAGAACCAAACCTTACAGTACTTTATTCTTCAAGACTGCCAGAAAACTTTAAAAAGTATGCAGCTAAGATTTCAGTGGATACATCATCTATTCAGTATGAAAATGACGATGTTATGAAAGTAACATGGGGTGATGATTATTCAATCTGTTGTTGTGTATCTGCTACACAGACAGGTAAAGAAATGCAGTTTTTCGGAGCAAGAGCCAATCTTGCAAAGTGTCTTTTATATGCAATTAACGGCGGTATTGATGTAAAGTCAAGAACACAGGTAGGACCTCGATATAAAGCAATCACATCCGAATATCTTGATTATGATGAAGTGATTGTAAAATTTGAGGATATGATGGGTTGGCTGGCAAACCTTTATGTCAACACATTAAATTTGATTCATTATATGCACGATAAATATTACTATGAAGCTGCAGAGATGGCTCTTATTGATACCAATGTTAAGAGAACATTTGCAACGGGTATTGCTGGATTTTCACATGTTGTTGATTCATTGTCAGCTATCAAATATGCAAAGGTTAAAGTCATTCGTGACGAGGACGGAATTGCTGTTGATTTTGAGACAGAAGGCGATTTCCCTAGATATGGCAATGATGATGACAGAGCAGATGATATTGCTGTATGGTTACTTGGCACATTCTTAAGTAAAATTAAGAAAAGACATACCTACAGAAATTCAGAGCCTACAACATCAATTCTTACAATTACTTCAAATGTAGTTTATGGTAAGTTTACAGGCACTATGCCAGATGGACGTAAAGCAGGCACACCTCTTGCGCCAGGTGCAAACCCAAGTTATGGTGCAGAGCAAAATGGACTTTTAGCCTCTCTTAATTCGCTTACAAAACTCCCATATGAATGGGCATTAGATGGTATTTCTAATACACAGACAATGAATCCAGAAGCTTTGGGACATAATGATGAGGAGAGAGTGAAAAATCTGGTTAATGTGTTGGATGGTTATTTTGACCAAGGCGCACATCACTTAAATGTGAATGTATTTGGTAAAGATAAGCTTCTTGATGCTATGGAGCATCCAGAAAAGCCAGAGTATGCAAACTTTACAATTCGTGTATCAGGATATGCGGTTAAGTTTATCGACCTTACAAGAGAGCAGCAAATGGACGTAATCAGTAGAACATTCCATGATAAAATGTAATTATATTTTTTAACTTTATCAGAAAAATGATGATAAGGTTCTAAGCAAATAGAAAAGCAGATTATAAATATTTATTTGATAATATAATAGTAAGCTTATAAAAATTTAAAGAGACTGTTGCAAAGAAAATTTCAACACCCAATATAGTTATTATTAATTGCTATATTGGGTATGGAATTTCTATTTTGTGATAGTCTTTTTTATATATAGCTAAATAAAAGATTAAAGTATTTTACTTTAATTTTTTATTGTTATAATTTATTATTTATTAATAACAGTTTTTTGTCACATTAAATTATTTTTTTTTAGAAACTATTATTGTGCCATTTTTATTGACATATATATCTGCAATGAAGTCTATTAAACTATAGTTGATTTCCTTGTTATGGAATCAAATGCAATTTTTCTTTTTTTCTTTAAATAAATATTTAATATATTTATTCTATAGTAAGCCATTACATGAACGTATCATTGATGGTTTTATTTGTGTACTTTTCTATAATAATAGGTCAAAATGATACCCATTTATAAATAGAATTGTAAAAATTTATTACAAATGAATGGAGGTATGAGATATGGCATTAGTAAGTTGTCCTGGATGCAAAAAAGAAATCTCAGATAAAGCTACAAAATGTATCAATTGTGGTTATATATTAAAAGAGGAAACAGTTAAAATTGAAAAGAAATGCTCTGAATGTGGGGCAATTTTAGGAGATGATGTAAAGATGTGTCCTAATTGCGGCTGTCCTGCGGAGGATAAAAAGGAAGAACTTATACAAAAAGAAATTCAGACAGCAAAAGCTAGTAAAAACACAAAAAAATGGATAATGTTTGGAGGAATAGCAGCACTAGTTTTAATAATAGCAGCACTGTCAACATTTTTTATTATTAAGGCAAATAATCAAAAAAAAGCCATAGAAAGCTATAATGAATATATAGATAATGTAAATACTGTTGTATCAAAGATGCTTAGAGGCGCTGCTGCATGTGAAGATGCTGCAAGTTTAATTCATGATGTATGGTCTAATTCAATAATGAAAGAGAGTAGTCCTACAACAGATAAATATACAAAAACAACATATAGCTTTAATGATTTTAATACATCATTAGGAAATCTTTTTGCGGATAGTTCTTTCCAAAAAAAGATAGATAATATTAAGAAAGATAAAGAATCTATAAATGCTATTATGAAAAAATTACAGAATCCACCAAGTGAATTGAGAGATTGTTATGATGCAGTTGTTGAATTAAATGAAAAATATAATTCATTTGCTAGTCTAGCTACAGACCCTACAGGTTCATTGACAACATACACTTCTTCTTATAATTCATTAGATGCAGATTTTATGACAAAATATAACACTTTAAAAAATAAAATACCAGAAAAAAGATAAAATGATGGAGAATGAATATGACAATGTTAAAATGTGCAGATTGCAATTCAAGAATAAGTGATAAAGCAGATATGTGTCCCCATTGCGGATGCCCAATAGAAGAATCAATAAAAAATAAAAAGATGAATACAAGAAAAAAAGTATTGTTAACTGTTATATCAATTATTGTTATTCTTACTGTAATCGTTTTAATAGTTGGTATTGTTAACATAATAAAAAGACAGGAAGAAAAAAAGGGATTCTACAATGGATTGGCGTGGGGAACTTCAAAAGAAGAATTACAGGAAAGGATTGGAGAAGATTGTATTGATAATTCAAGTAAAGATTGTCTGTTAAATGCAGTTTCTGATTATGAAGGAATTAAAAATGTAGAGGCGGCAGAAATTTATTATTATAAAGATGGTTTTAATAAAGTATCAATACTTGTATCTTTTGACGAAGAAGATTGTTCTTTAAATACAGTTTCAGATAAACTTGTTAAAATATATGATGGTAAATATGGAACTCATGAAGAAATAAGCAGTTATGGATATACATGGACAACAAGTGAGTCCATGATAGAATTAGTCTGTATATCATCAGAACTTATTAGTATAAAGTACGAAAATATAAATACTGTAGATAAGGAATAACGTATATTATTAGTTGATTTTTGGTTGGTTATAAGATTGAACTATATTAAAAAAACATGAATTTTGGTCATATATAATAAATGAAGTTGATTAGAGGGTATATATATAAAGAAACATAAAAAACGTATTATATTTATTGGCATATTTCTTATTATAGTATTAACCATTTTTATAGTGATAGCAACTATTTATTTAAATCAACCAAAAGATTTTAAAATAAGACTATTTTTAAGCCTGTATTCTTTACTAAAAAAAATTCTAATTTGTTATATGAAATTATTTATAAAGTAGGTGATAATGATATATGAAGCATGTTTTTTTTGAAGAATATATATAGATTAAACATAAACAGGATTACAAATATTATCAAAAAAATCATGATTTGGAAGAGTATGTAGGAGCTATATGCAAAGAATTAGGCACAAAATAGACAAGATATTTTAAACAATACATAGACATAAAATAAAGTATTATCCTATTACTTATTATACTGGGCTGACTTATAAAATATGGCAGTCTACAAGAACAACTCGCAAAATAAGTTGTTCTTTGCTATAATCGGTAATAGGATTTTTTTGAGCAAAATATTTATTACAGAATGTTTATTAAACCGATAGATTTATAGAAAGGTGTGGATATTAAAATGTATAAAATATTAATAGTAGAAGACGACCATTCCATTGCAGAATTGATGAAAATGCAGATAGAATCATGGGGAAATCAAGTTCAATTAATTGAGAATTTTCAAAATATTTTACAAGAGTTTATTGCATTTGACCCTCATATGGTGCTGTTGGATATTATGCTGCCTTTTTACAATGGATATCATTGGTGTGATGAAATTAGGAAAATTTCTAAAGTACCCATTGTGTTTATTTCGTCTGCTTCAGATAATATGAATATTATTATGGCAATGAATATGGGCGGCGATGATTTTATACCAAAACCTGTGGACTTAAATGTAATGATAGCAAAGATTCAGGCTGTGTTAAGACGTACTTATGATATGGCAGGACAAGTACCTGTACTAGAAAATAAAGGAGCTATTTTAAACCTAAATGATTCTAGTTTAACCTACAAAGACCATCATATGGAGTTGACAAAAAATGAATTTAAGATATTACAGACATTGATGGAAAATAAAGGAAAAATTGTAAGCCGTGATACGCTGATGACAAGATTATGGCAGATGGATTCTTATATTGAAGAAAATACGCTGACAGTGAATGTGGGCAGACTTCGGAAAAAATTAGAGGAAGTTGGCTTAAAGGATTTTATAACTACAAAAGTGGGAAGCGGGTATATTATAGAATAAAAAAGTTCATTCATTTATAGATAAAAATAAGAGATATGATAGTTAGGTGATTTAAGACAGCAGCAAAGTAGGCTGTAAATGTTGGTTTGATTAGGAGAATAAAAATGTTTATTAGGTATATAAAACAATATCAATTTATAGGATTATTGTTTATCGTATTTGTCGTTATATTTGGGAGTGTTTTATTTCTTTATAATAGTGACATAGAAGCCGTTTTGTATGCGGCTGTTTTATGTTTTTTTGTTACAGCTATATTAATAATACTGCATTTTAACCGTTTTATAAAAAAACATAAAAATCTTTTGGAATGTGCAGATAAAGCAATTTTGTATCCACTTCTTGTAAATGAGAAACTTCCTGTAAATACCAACATAATAGAAGAAGATTATAATGCAGTTATTCAAACCATTCTTGTAAATTATAAAAATCAACATGCAAAAGCAGAAGCTTCCAGATTGGATATGATGGATTATTACAGTACATGGGTACATCAGATAAAAACGCCGATTGCAGCAATGCGAATGAAACTGCAACTAGAAGATACAGACAGTAATCGGGCGCTTCTTACGGATTTATTTCATATTGAACAATATGTTGAAATGGTACTTTGTTACATACGGCTTGATAGTGAAAGTACAGACTTTGTTCTTAAAAAGTATAATATTGATTTAATTTTAAAGGAAAGCATACATAAATATGCAGGTGAATTTGTACATAAACGTTTATCTCTTGAATATAAACCGATAAATAGGAAGGTGCTTACCGATGAAAAATGGCTGTCTTTTATTGTAGACCAAGTACTTTCTAATGCAATTAAATATACAAATAAAGGTTCTATCACAATATTTTTAAATGATGAGGACATTCTTATAATAAGAGATACTGGAATAGGAATATCATCGGAAGATTTACCAAGAATATTTGAAAAAGGGTATACAGGATATAATGGAAGACTTCATAAAAAATCAACAGGCTTAGGACTATATTTAAGCAAAAAGGCGGCAAATAAGCTTTCTTGCAGAATGTGGGCAGAGTCTGAACTTGGAAAAGGAACCAGTGTATATATTGATTTGCATAAAACACCATTAAAAGTGGAATGAAAATTTACTAAAAGATTTTTTAAAGATGCTAGAAAATAAAAAATAATATGACAAAATTGTCACATTCTACAATGATATTGTCACATGATTCGATTGTTGCCAGCAGAACTTTTTTGTTATTCTCTTGCAAGGAGGTAGTATGAAAATAAATTTTTTATATTATGCCTGTCATAGAACAGCAAGCTGTTTATTAAACTGGCAGGTTATAGAAAGGCAAGGTGATTAGATGACAATATTACAAGTAAATTCATTAGAAAAAATTTATTCTTCAAGATTAGGAATGAATCAGGTAAAAGTTCTTTCCAATGTCAATTTTTCAGTGGAAAAAGGAGAATATGTGGCAATTATGGGTGAGAGCGGAAGTGGTAAGACAACGCTTCTTAATATTTTGGCAACGCTTGATAAGCCAACTTCAGGAACGGTAATACTGGATGGTAAGGATATATCAACTATTCCAGAAAAGCGACTTGCTGAATTTAGAAGAGAAAATTTAGGGTTTGTCTTTCAGGATTTTAATCTTTTAGATACATTTTCGCTGGAGGACAATATTATGCTTCCATTAGTATTAGCAGGAGAAAAATATAATACCATGCAAGAACGATTAATTCCATTAGTAAAGCGACTTGGCATTTATGAGCATATGAAAAAATACCCATATGAAGTGTCTGGCGGACAAAAACAAAGAGCTGCTGTCGCAAGGGCATTAATTACAAATCCTAGCCTAGTGTTAGCAGATGAACCAACAGGAGCCCTTGATTCAAAAGCCAGTGATGCCCTGTTATGTTTATTTAGAGAAATTAACAAAGAAGGACAGACAATATTTATGGTAACACATTCCGTAAGAGCTGCCAGTCATGCCAGCAGAGTGTTGTTTTTAAGAGATGGCGAGATTTTTCATCAAATATACAAAGGCGGGCAGACAAATGAAATGCTATATCAAAAAATATCCGATGCCTTGACTAGTATTACAGCAGGGGAGGGACACTATGAATAGCATACGATTTCATTTGAAGTTGGCAACAGCAAATATTAAGAAAAATAAAAGACTGTATATACCACATATTTTTGCAGAAGCAGGCTTAATTGCTATGTTTTATATTATGATGACATTGCAAAAAGATGAAAACTTAGTTAAAGTAGCAAGTCAGCTTTTAATGATTATAGAAATGGGGGTTGCTGTTGTTGTCATTCTTTCATTTATTATTGTCTTGTATACCAATAGTTTTTTGATGAAACAGCGAAAAAGAGAGTTTGGTTTATATAATGTACTTGGTATGAATAAGGCGGATATAGGACATATTTTATTTTTTGAGAATTTTATAAGTTATATCATGTCATCGGTTATTGGTATAGGAATTGGGATATTACTATATAAATTGTGTACTTCATTGATATGTAAAATTTTAAAAATCCCAACGATTCTTGGATTTTATATTTCAATAAAGGGTATAATTATCACAATTGGACTTTTTTTTGTCTTATTTTTTATAACATATATATATAACCAATGGCAAATTATTCGATTAAAACCATCAACACTTTTGCTAAGCAATCAGATGGGAGAAAAAGAACCAAAAATAAAATGGATTTTACTTTTGCTAGGACTTCTTTTTTTAGGTGGCGGTTATTATCTTGCAATCACTATAGAAAGTCCATTACAGGCATTAGAGATTATTTTTATAGCTATAATTTTAGTGATAATAGGAACTTATTTTTTGTTTGTGGCAGGTACCATTGCATTGCTTAAGTCCTTAAAGAAAAATAAAAAATATTATTATCAACCGAATCATATGACAGCGGTTTCTGGATTGTTATATCGAATGAAACAAAATGCGGTTGGTCTTTCTTCTATATGTATACTTGCAACAGGCGTTCTTGTTATGCTTTCAACAACGGTATCTTTGTATGCGGGCGTTGAAGATAGTGTAAATTCATTGCAAGAAAATGATTTGCAAATTAGTGGAAATATTTTAGGAGATGTTCATTCAGGAAAGCAGATACAGTCAGAATTTATAGAATTAATAAAAAAGGTTGCAAAAGAGCTAGACATTGAAGTGACTTATTTGGATACAAAAAATTATTTTGAGGCAGTATATGAATATGAAAATGGTAATCTTTTAAGCATGGAATCAAAAAATTTTACAGGCAGTACAGAAATGAATAGTATAACATTAATGACTGCTTCAGAATATGAAAGATTAATGGGTATAAAATTAAATCTGCAAAAAAATCAAGTGGCATGTATGCCAGTAAACGATGGTGCAAATAATGAATTTAAACATTTTTATATTGATAATATGGAATTTGAGAATGTATATACGCTTGAAAAAGTACCATCAACAAGAAATACATTTACAATATTTGAATGTTATTTTATGGTAGTGAGTGATGAAACTGTTATGAATCAGATAATACAACAATATTTTTCCGATTTGCCAGCCATAAATCAAGGAGAAAATAATATTGTTGCATTGGATTATAATGGTACAGATAGTCAAAAAACGGAGTTTGAAGAAAGGATTAAAAAAGAAGCAACAGATGTTATATCAAATTTGTCTAAAAATAATTCGCCAGATAGTGAAATCAAATTTAATTTCGACTCAAAGAAAGAATTATATCAAAACCTTTATCAGCTGGTTGGTGGCTTTTTATTTCTTGGGATAATGCTTGGAATTGTGTTTGTTTTTGCAACAGCTATTATTATTTATTATAAGCAGATATCGGAAGGATATGAAGATAGACATCGTTTTGTTATTATGCAAAAGGTTGGAATGAGCAATAGAGAGGTGCAAAAAAGTATACGAAGTCAGATTTTTTTAGTATTTTTTCTTCCGCTGATTGTGGCAATTATACATTTAGGTGTCGCTTTTAAGCCATTGAATTGTCTGTTACAAATCTTTTTTATGCCAAATAGTTTACTCTTTTTAATTTGTGCAGTGATAAGTGTAATTATATTTGCAGTGATTTATGGATTCATATATTCAATTACCGCTAAAACATTGCATCATACTATATATAGCAAAGGTTCAGTCTAAAAGGCTGAACCTTTATTTTACCTCTTAATATTATACATGATAGATTCAATATAGTAGATTGAATAATATTATTAAATATGTTAAAATGACAATATTCTATGTGGATTTTTAAAGTGCAGAGGAGGCTTAGTCCGATGGAAAAAAATCAAGTAAATTCAATCGTAACAGAGCAAACGATGGAGATTGTGATTACTTTTAATGAACAGGGAAAAATATTATTTAGTAATCGCTGCGCTAGAGAAAAACTTGGATATAGTGAAGAAGAATTTTTAGAATGTAATATGACATGGATTTTCTGGCGGGAATTTAGACAAGATAATGGAACATTTGATTCTTTTGATATTGCAAAGATTATTGATGTGGAAGAAACAATTGTATATCGAAAAAATAGCACTTGTTTTCCAATATCGCTTCGTTTTTTTCCTGTGATAAATGGGTGTTATTGTCTTTTAGCGGAAGATATTACTTGGCGTAAAAATATGGATATGCGCGTAAGACAGCTTAAAGAAGAAGAAAAAATGAACAAGCAAGTAAGAAATGAATTTACAGCAAATGTTACACATGAGCTAAGAACACCTGTCAATGGGATTCGAGGTCATGTGACAACACTGCTTGAAGTTGTAACCGATGAACAGCAAAGAAGAACATTAGAAATTATTATTTATTGTTGCAATAATATGTCAGCGATTATTAATAATATTTTAGACTTTTCTAAGATGGAGGCGGGTAAATTTAGTATTGAGGTTGCTGAGTTTGATTTTTATAATATGATGGACCAAGTAATTGCCACACATATGGCAGAGATTAATAAAAAGGAACTTCAGATTAATATATACATAGATAAGAATATTCCTCAGTCCGTCATAGGGGATAGTTTGCGTATTAGTCAGATATTGAATAATTTGCTTTCTAATGCTATAAAATTTACACTAATGGGAGGTATTAGCATTGATGTTAGTAAGACGTCACAGATAAATGACCAGATAGAGTTATTCTTTATGGTACGTGATACAGGAATTGGAATATCAAAAGATGAACAAGACAAACTTTTTCAGAGTTTCAAACAAGCAGATGCTTCTATTACAAGGCGTTTTGGTGGAACAGGTCTGGGACTTTCTATAACAAAACAGCTTGTTGAAATGATGGGTGGTACGATTCATGTAGAGAGTGAAAAAGGCAATGGCAGTTGTTTTTCTTTTAATATTAAACTTCGTGTTAATCAAGCTGTTGAAGAGAGCAAAGATTTAAGTGAAGTTTTTAAAAGATGGGCAAATATTACAACAAATAAAGAAAATGATGGAAAAGAACAATTTTTTGAGTTTGGCACAACCAATAATAAAGCTGAATTAAAGAAAAGAATGGAAAAACTGATTCTTTCTATTGAGTTAGGCTCTTGGGAAAAGGCAGAAAATTTAGGAGAAACGATAAAGGCCTTGACAGAAAAAGCAGATAGTGATGTAAAAAGAGCAGTGCTTCGATTAGGAATGGCTATCAGAAAAGAAAATTATGAAAAGAGTATAGAGGCTTACGAAAATGTAAAACGTATATTATCGGATATGTTGGAAGAGTCGTGAGAGGAGGTATTTATTTAAGTGGAAAGCAATAAAGAGAAGCCGAAAATATTAATAGTTGATGATATCAGCATTAATGTTGAATTGATGCAAGATATTATTGAGTCAGAAGGGTATGAGGCTCTTTGTGCATTAAGCGTTCAAGAGGCGTTAGATATTATGAATGAGACTATGCCGCAGCTTATTTTATCAGATTTTTCTATGCCTGGTATGAATGGTTTGGAATTTTGTAAGCTGTTAAAGAGTAATCAGCGAACAAGAGATATTCCTTTTATTTTTATTACTGTTGCAAATTCTCGTGAGGAAAAGGAACAAGCATTTTATGCAGGTGCAGTGGATTTTATTCCAAAGCCTTTTGAACCTGTAGAAGTCATTATGAGGGTCAATAATCAATTAGCCAATTATTATGCTAAATTGGAAATGGAAGATTATAATAGAATGATATATAAAATGATGACAGAACAAAAAAAGCATATTGAGAAAGAGCGGGAAAATGTATTGTTAGCACTTGCAAAGGTACTGGAAAAAAGAGATGTGCATAAGACAAGTTATCTTGAACGTATAGGATATAATTGCAGTATTTTAGCTCAAAGTTTACAGCTTATTCCTCAATATGAAACTTTTGTTACAGATAATTTTATAGAAACAATTGGAGTAGCATCAAGACTTCATGATATAGGAACCATTCTTATATCCGATGCGTTGCTGTTTAATGAAAATTTATCGCAGGAAGAACAACTTGATATGATTAAAATTCATACAGAAGAAGGTGCTAAAATTTTAGAAGAAATTGATAGAGAAAACAATCAAAGCAATCTTTTAGATATGGCTATTCATATAGCTAGATATCATCATGCAAATTGGGATGGAACAGGATATCCTAAGAATCTTAAAGGAGATGCTATTCCATTAGAAGCAAGGATTACAACAATAGTAAATGATTTTGATTTAATGTTGTGTAAGCCGTGTGATGATAGGAAAGTTTTAATTAACGAGAGTCTAAAAAAGATTAATGATAGAAGCGGAACAGTTTACGACCCACATATTGTGGAAGTATTTAATAAAGTTTTTAAACAATTAATGACAGAATCGAAAGTAGACTAAAGAAAAAGTATTACCTATGGAAAGGCATGGTCATTAAAGATGGAAAAAAGAACCACAAGGATTTACATAACAATTTTTATTCTGGCGCTTATTGGTGTTTCTTTTGCATTGCCATTTCTTAAGGCAGATGTTTATAACAGAACAAAAATTCAAGTAGCTGAATTGTGGGATGACAAAATGGAACAGTTTAAAGAAGGGGAAAGTTTTGTTTATAAAATGATTTTGCCTATAGAAGATATGGATAATCAAGTGATAGGTTATGATTCAGCACATATGCAAATTGAGGTGACAATTGATAATGTTCCAGTTTATTCGCTTTCGGCAAAGAGTGGTTATTTGTCAAAAACATCAGGATATTATTGGAATTTTGTTTCACTTACACATGCTGATAGAGGAAAAGAAATTGTATTTCGTGTTACACCTGTTTATAAAGACAGCAAGCCAAAAGGAAATTTTTATTTTGGCACGCAAAGTGCGGTGGAGCATTTAATTATTAAAGAGCATTTACCGCGTTTTATTATTGCTGCGGCAATTCTTTTAGTCGGAATTATATTGTTTTTTTATGTGGTGTTTATCTTAAAAAAAGTGCAGCAAAAAGAACCATTGTTTCATTTTACGTTATTTGCAATTATGCTTGGCTTATGGTATATGAGTGAAACTCAATTATTAGAAATGTTCCTTCCTATTCATGTTGGACTTTTATATATGGACCATATGATGCTAATGATAATGCCGATACCATTTTTATTATTTTTACAACAAATTTATCAATCAAAAAATCATCGTTTATGGAGTTTTATTTGTTATGCAAATTGTATTGTTGTTGCTGTAAGAATTGTTTTACAGTTATTTGATATTAGAGATTTGCGTGAAACGCTTTGGCTTACACATGTTATGATTGCATTGTCTATTATAGTTGTTGCTTTTTTTAGTATTTATGAAGTGACAAAATATAAATTGACAGGGCAGGTAAAATTAAATATTTCTTGTGTATTGATTATCTTAGTTACAATTGTGCTAGAGCTTTTGGAATATCGTGTAAATAATAAAAGCACTCCTTATGGAAGTTTAGGTTTTCTGTTTTATATTATTGTTATGGCAATCGAGTCTGTGCGCAATTCCCGCAAGGTAATAGAACAGGCAAAAGAGAGCGAGTTATATCGAAAACTTGCATTTACCGATGAGTTGACAAAATTATACAATCGTACTGCTTTTAATAAAGATATGAATGAGCGGTTTATGAAAGTAGAGATAGAATATAAAGTGATTCCTACGGTTCTTTTTATGTTTGATTTAAACGATTTAAAAAAGTGTAATGATAATTTTGGTCATGAATATGGGGACTGTTATATTACAATGGTTTCTCATATTATTAAAGAAGTTTTTGGTATAGATGGAAAATGTTATCGGATAGGCGGTGATGAGTTTTGTTCAATTATGAATTATACATCACAGGAAGATATTGAAAATAAATATAATCGTTTTGTTGAAGAAATACAAAAAAAGAATGAACAGGAATTTGTAGTGCCTGTCAGTGTGGCAGTAGGGTATGCCATATATGACCCTGCTATTGACAAATCGCTGGAAGAAACATTGAAACGAGCGGATGTAATGATGTATCAAAATAAGCAAAAAATAAAACAGATTCATAAAAAATAAAGAATAAAGGGTTACAGTTAGGAAGGGGAATAAAATGCCTGTTATAGAATATCTTGAGAGAAATGCGAAGCTTTACCCAGACGAGATAGCTTTAGTAGAATTAAATCCAGATGAGAGAGATAATCGTCGAATGACATGGAAAGAGTTTGATTTAATTGAGCCAGAACGATTTAAGCCATATCGCAGACAGATTAGCTGGAGTGTGTTTAATGAAAAAGCAAATCGTTTTGCTAATATGTTATTGGGGCGTGGTATTAAAAAGGGTGACAAAGTGGCTATTCTTATGCACAATTGCCTTGAATGGTTGCCTATCTATTTTGGCGTATTAAAGACGGGTGCCATAGCAGTGCCATTTAATTTCCGGTATGATGCAGATGAAATATTATATTGTGCAGAGCTTGCAGAGGTTGATGTGATTGTGTTTGGCTCTGCATTTATAGGAAGAATGGAGACTTATGCAGATAAACTTTCTAAAGGGAGACTTTTAATTTATTTTGGTGATAGCTGTCCAAGTTTTGCTGAAAGTTATCATGTGTTAGTTGCCGATTGTTCTAGTAAATCGCCAGATATTGTTATCACAGAAGATGACTATGGTGCTATTTATTTTTCATCAGGTACAACAGGCTTTCCAAAGGCTATTTTACATAAACATCAAAGTCTTACACAGGCGGCACAGATGGAGCAGATACATCACAAAACAGGAAGAGATGATGTGTTTTTATGTATACCGCCGCTATATCATACGGGTGCTAAATTTCATTGGATGGGAAGTCTTGTAGCAGGAAGTAAGGCAGTACTTTTAAAGGGGACAAAACCAGAGACCATTTTGTCTGCTATATCCTCTGAAAAATGTACAATTGTATGGCTGTTAGTGCCATGGGCACAAGATATTTTAGATGCTTTAGAATGTGGAAAAATTAAAATTTCAGATTATGAACTAAAACAGTGGCGGCTTATGCACATTGGTGCACAGCCTGTACCGCCATCCCTTATTAAGAGATGGAAAGAGTATTTTCCAAATCATAGTTATGACACAAATTATGGTTTATCGGAATCAACAGGACCAGGCTGTGTACATCTTGGTATGGAAAATATACACAAAGTAGGTGCTATAGGCGTTCCAGGTTATCGTTGGGTCTGTAAGATTGTTGATGAAGATAATAATGAAGTCAAACAGGGGGAAGTTGGAGAGCTGTGTGTTAAAGGACCTGGCATTATGACTTGTTATTATCGCAATGAGGAAGCTACAAAGGAATCGCTTAAAAATGGATGGCTTTATACTGGTGACATGGCTATGCAGGACGAAGATGGTTTTTATTTTTTAGTAGACCGAAAAAAAGATGTTATTGTCAGCGGTGGTGAAAATTTATATCCTGTGCAGATAGAAGATTTCCTAAGACGTTATGATAAAATAAAAGATGTGGCAGTCATAGGACTTCCAGACAGGCGTCTTGGTGAAAAGGCGGCTGCTGTTATAGAGCTTAAGGATAATGTTTCATGTACACAGGAAGAAATTGAGCAATTTTGCAATCAACTTCCTCGATATAAGCGACCAAAGGAAATTATATTTGCTGAGATTCCAAGAAACGCTACAGGTAAGATTGAAAAACCAAAGCTTCGTGAACGTTATGGTGCTGTTCGACTGGTAGAAAAAGAAAACAAAGCATAAATGCAATTATAATTTTAACAACTGAACGGCATTATCACCAAGTATTGCAGAAGTATCTTTATCAGAAAGACCACTGTCTTTTATAAATTCAATAACATTTTTTTGAGAATCCCAAGGGCAATCTGTACCAAACAATATTTTGGAAGCCCCATGTTTTTTAACAAATCGTAAAAAACGTTCTCTTGACAATGGAGGTGCTTCTTCTGGGCGGCGTTTTGTATTTGGAGCAGGCTTTAACCGAAGGAGTGAAAGTGCTGTGTCAAAATACACATCTCGTCCAAGAAGAGTGCCTTCTACTTGTGAAGAGCATCCCCAGCCGCCCATATGAGCCAATATCATATTTTTTGGCTGAAGGGTATCTAACATTGTTATAATATGTGATATATTGGCATAATTATACAGAGGAATGGTGATATCATATCCTGCATGAATCAAAACAATCATATCATTTTCACAAGCATATTCTATAATATGAAGATATTTTATATCATCAATATATGTTTTTTGAAAAATAGGATGCAGCTTAATTCCTTTTACACCTTTATGAGCAAGGTCTTTGATAATTTTTTTAGGATTTTCATTATCAGGGTGTATTCCGCCAAAAGAAATTAACCCTGTTTCTTCAGAAAATTCATTGATAGCAATGGCAGTTTGATTAATATTTTCTGTTTGAGTTGGTTTGGTTGCAACAGGCAATAGAATAGAGTAATCAACATGTGATTCATTCATAGAAGATATAAGGCTGTCATTGGTTCCTTTTATATAATTTTTAATTCGTCCATTATGACCGAGTGTGTAAATGGCTCTGTCTGCCAAAAACGAAGGAAATGTATGAGTATGAAAATCAATAATCAAGGTTATCCTCCTTTCTATAATTATCTTTATTATTTCATATTTAATCTAATTTTTCTCTAATTTTTACCTACCTAATTTATAATTAATTATACAATCTATCTATAATGAGCAGGCAGTACAGCGAATTGTTAATATTTATTTGATTTTTGTATAATATAACATAGGTTGCCCGAATTTTCCATTAAATAATTTGCCAAGTATTGTTAAAACAAAACATATGTGCTATAATTGCACTATTATGGTAAAGGAGAAAGAACTGTGTGACAGTTCTAATTGGTGAGTATGGGTAAAAGTAAAAAATATGTTTATGATTGGGATGATTGTAACGATGATAGCAAAGGTCCTGATACGATGATAGGAGAGATGCTTGCAGACAGTGAACTTCCTGATTTAGAAGAGTTGATTATTGGCTGTTGGGGTTATGGAGGTGAAGATTGTCAGGAAATTATTAATGGCATTATTGAAAATGCAGATAAGTTTAGTCATATCAAAAAATTGTTTGTCGGTGATATGACTTATGAAGAGTGTGAAGTGTCTTGGATTGAGCAGGGAGATTACAGCAAGCTTTGGGCAGCTATGCCGCAGTTAACAGAATTAACAATAAAGGGCAGTACTAATTTGACACTAGGAGATATCGAACATGAAAATTTAAGGTCGTTGACAATTATTTGCGGCGGACTTGGCAAGAATGTTATCGAGGAGATTCAAAAAGCAAAATTACCTAATTTAAAGAAGCTTTTATTATATATTGGTATTGAAAATTATGGATTTGATGGAGATGCAAAAACGATTGAAAATTTATTAGCAAAATCGGATTTTCCAAATTTAACTTATCTTGGAATTACAGACAGTGAAATTCAAGATGAATTGACACAAGTCGTTCTTGAAAGTAAATATATGAGTCAAATTAACACGTTGGATTTGTCTAATGGCACGTTGACGGATAAGGGAGGCACTCTTTTATTAGAGAAGATACCGCAATATCCAAATATTAAAAAAGTAGATTTACATTATCATTATCTATCGGATGAGATGATGAAAAAATTGAAACAACTGCCAATCGTTATAGACCTGTCTGAGCAGGAGGACGTCGAAGTATGGGACGGAGAAATTTGGATGAATGCGATGCTGACAGAATAAAAAAGATTTTACTGCTTGGTGTAGAAGGCGACAAAAGAAAGATTTACTTTGAAAAAGCGGTCTGTGAGGCAGGGATTGATTATGAATTTTGTGATTGGAATAATTTTTTGCTTTTGGAGAAAAGGAAAGATTTAAAACAGTGCATTATTAAAATTGATGCACCAAAATGGGATAGTTCTATCTTAAATGATTTAGATAAACTTACGAATCAATATAAGAAAGCGTTGTTTACTTTGACAGAGCAGCCTTTTGGCGCATATTTTAATCATCCTATGGATATTTTAGAACTGTTAGATAAAAGAAAATGCAAGCAAAAGTTAATACAAAATGGTATTCCTGTTACCAAACCAATTTTTCATACATTTTCAAAAAGTGATGAATTGTTGTCATTTATGAGGGAAAATCAGTGGAGACAAGTCTTTATAAAACCTGTTACTGGTTCTGGAGCTGCTGGTGTGTCAGCACTTCGTTTTGTACCGACAAAAAACAAAATTGTTTTATATACATGTGCGCAGTTATTTGAAAACAAACTTATTAACACGAAAAGGATGCATCGATTAGAACAAGATAAAGCGGTTGAGTTTTTAGATGTACTTTTAAAGCTAGACTGTATTGTAGAAAAATGGCATAGAAAATCAAGTTGTCAAAGCAAAGATAATGATTATATTGACAACCAATATTATTTTGATTTGCGTGTGATTGTTCAAGATGGAAGAATTGATTATATTTTGCCACGATTATCAAAAGGACCTATTACAAATTTGCATCTTAACAATTTGTCAATCCCTTTCAATGAATTAAATTTAAAAACATCTGTTGTTGATGAACTTTGTGATGTCTGTATCAAAGCGGCAGCTTGTTATCCAAGATTAAACAGTGTAGGGCTTGATGTTTTGTTAGAAAAAGACAGTGAAAAGCCCTATATTATTGAGATGAATGCACAAGGCGATTTGATGCACAAAGATGTATATGGCGACAATATAATTTATAGAAGACAAATTGAGCTTATAAACAATATAATGTTAAAGTCCTCTTTAAGGCTATAGATGGTTTATATGTTTTATATTTATAGAATATTTTTATAATTATTAACAAATATACGTGTAATAGTAAAACTTAAAATTTTTAATAAACAAGTGGTCAAGCAGACTGTAAATATCCGTTTGACATATAAATATATAAGGAAAGGATAAAAAATATGATGAATGAAGTACCATTTGCAGCATTTCGAGCCAGTATGACAAAAAATGAAACATCTGTTGATATGACACAGGTGGTGGGCAGTAATGATATTTTGTTTGTGTGTCTTGATACATTAAGATATGATGCAGCTATTGAGGAAGAAAAAAATGGCGGTACACCTGTTTTAAATCGTTATGGTTTATGGGAAAAACGTCAAGCGCCAGGCAATTTTACATATCCTTCGCATCATGCCATTTTTGCAGGTTTTCTTCCTGGAAAAGAGGAAGCAAAAAATATTGCACAGCAGGAAATGTTATTTTTTCCAAAAAGCAGTGGTATGGGGAAAAATGCTCCAAAGGGCGCATATGGTTTTTCTTCAAGTAATCTTGTTCAAGGGCTTCATAATGACGGCTATGATACATGGTGTGTCGGCGGAGTGACATTTTTTGATAAACGTTCTGATATAGGCAATGTTTTTCCAAGTTTTTTTGAAAAAAGCTATTGGAATCCGTCATTTTCATGTTCTGTAAAGGAAAGTGTCAATAATCAAGTGGATTTTATTATAAAGAAACTTGAACAAAATACAGATGACAGAAAAATCTTTTTATACCTTAATGTATGTGCAATTCACTATCCGAATTATTTTTATTTGGATAATAATAAAAATGACAGCATTGAGAGTCATAAAGCGGCATTGAGATATGTGGACACGCAGTTAGGGCGATTATTTGATTGTTGGAAGGAAAAGCGAGGAAAAACATTTGTTGTGTGTTTTTCAGACCATGGCACATGTTATGGTGAAGATGGCTATATATTCCATGCAGTAAATCATCCAGTTGTTAATACTGTTCCATATAAACACTTTTTTATAGAATAGGGGATATGATGAATCGATATATACAATATATGTATAGTTATCCTCATAAAACAGCGTATGGTTTGCTGGAAAATATCAATTTAAACAATTATTTTTATCATTTGGAAGGTGAAGGGCATAGTTTATATCTTCATCTTCCTTTTTGTGAAAGTAAATGCGGCTATTGCGATTTATTTTCAGTGACAGGATTAAATGAAACAAGAATAGATAACTATATTGAAACATTAATAAATCAAGCAAGACAATATAAGCAATTTTTACCACAAAGCACCATCTTTCAAGATTTTATTATTGGCGGAGGAACGCCATTATTATTGACAGATAAGCAGTTATTAAGAATCTTTGAAATGGTAAAAGAGTATATGCCATTGAGTAAGGACTGTGAAATCATTATAGAGACAGCTCCAAACCAGACCACCCAAGAAAAAATTGCTTTGCTGCAAAAAGCAGGTGTGACACGTGTTAGTTTAGGAATACAAAGTTTTCATGATACTGAGTTAAGAAAACTCCAAAGAAATCATAGCAGCAAACAGGTCTTACAGGCAGCAACATTGTTGCATAATGCATCCTTTGAATGTGTTAATTTTGATTTTATTTATGGTATACCAGGTCAAACAAAAGAAAGTTTTATTGATTCTTTAAAACAGGCAATTGCATTTTCTCCAGATGAAATATATCTATATCCGTTATATATTAAACATGGTGTAAAGCTTGTAAAATCATCACAAAAAAATGATTTTGATTCAGAAAATACATATCGTTTATATCAATATGGTTCAGCTTATTTAAAAGAAAATGGATATACGCAATGTTCTATGCGCTGTTTTTTAAAGAAAACGCAAAAAAATCAAGACCGATGGGAGCGACCATTTACAGAATGCGGGTTTAAAAGTACATTGTCACTAGGTTGTGGAGGACGAACATATTTAGGCAGACTTCATACATGTACGCCTTACAAAATAACAAGATGTGCAGCATTAGAAGAACTTGACAGTTATATCCAAACAAAAGACCATATGATGGCACATCATGGGATTTTGCTCTCAGATGATGAATTAAAAAGAAGGTATGTCATTAAACATTTAATGATTATTCCAGGAATTTCAAAAAAAGCCTATAAAAAAGCATTTGCATCAGATGTATTAGTGGATTTTCCAATTATAAATGAATGGATAAACACAGGGTGGATTGATGAAAGCAATGATTTTATTTGCCTTACTGAAATGGGATTAGGTCTTTCTGATTACATCGGACCTCAGCTTATTTCAGAGGAAATCGCAGAAAAGATGCTTGAGTGGGAGCGTATTAATGGATAAAAACACAATTGTTTATAGAGGCAGTCTGAAAAGTTGTAATTATCACTGCTCGTATTGTCCATTTTCAAAGCATAAAATGTCGGATAGAGAACTTGAGAAGGACAGAGAGTGTTGGACAGCGTTTTGTGAGAGTGTAAAAAAAAGAGTGAAAACTTTTTCTATAGGTGCTGTTTTTGTCACGCCATATGGAGAAGCGCTTATCCATCATTGGTATTGGGAAGGATTGGCTTGTCTATCGCGTCTTGACACAATAGATAAAGTAGGCGTTCAGACAAATGCTAGTTTTGCCGTTGAAAAATTTTTGAAGATTTATATAGATTTAGGCGGAAAAGTGGAGAAGCTTTGTATTTGGGCAACTTTTCATCCGCAAATGACGGATATTGATTCGTTTGTTTTGCAATGCAATAGACTTCTTAAAAGAGGAGTTTATTTAAGTGCTGGAGCAGTTGGCGTACCTGAAAATATTGAAATTATTAAAAAATTAAGAAATAAACTTCCAAAAAGCATCTATTTATGGATTAATAGAATGGATGGTTTAAAAAGAAAGTATACAGTTGATGAATTAAATACATTTCTAAAAATAGACCCTTTTTTTATAAATGAATTAAACTATCCAAAAGTTTTCGCATCAATGTGCAAAAATCGCTGTTTTGTTAAGGCGAACGGGCAGATACATTCTTGTAATATCAGTAATATAAAGCCTGTTAATTGGTATGAAGGTACAAAAGAAGATATTTTTAATCCATTATGCCGCAGTAAAAGATGTTCTTGTTATCTTGCTTACAGTGGACGGACGGATTTTCATTCTAAAAATTTTTTTGGCACGTATCCTATTTTTAGGATTCCTAAAAAGCCAAAAGCCATTTTTTTTGACTTAGACGGCACACTTCTTGATAAGGGTTCAAAAAATGGATTATCTTTAGAGACCTATCAGTATTTAATGGCGTTAAAAAATGATTTTCCACTGTTTTTTGCAACGTCTATGCCTAGAGAAGAAGTGATAAAACGTTTAAAAGAGGCTATTCATTTATTTCAGGGAGGAATTGCAGCTTCAGGGGCATATGTATATGTAAATAATGAAAATGGTTTGAAAACAAATCATTATACAATAAAAGTAAATGATTTAATAGGTTTACAACAATTTTTAAAAAAAGTAAAAGCTCGATTCCAATTTTATAAAATAGATGGTATAATTTATAAAATAACATTGATAAAAAATTATCATTTTACATGGAATGATGAAGAATGTACTTTGATAAAAACCTTTTTTAAGGAATCAGAGTGTCGTTTTTTTGTTGAAAACCATTGTTTGCAGATTGTTGCTAAAGATAGAAATAAAGGCGCAGGTGTTTTGGAAATTTGTACATGGCTTGGTATCTCGGCAAAAGATGTGTTATCTGTGGGAAATGATAGGGAAGATATTGCGATGGAAAATGTTTGTGGTGCCTATGTTAAAATACATAGATACTAAAATTTGCAGTTAAAAGAAAGGCATGGTGATTGATATGTATGAGTTTACAGAGGATTGTATTACTGGGATTGAAGAGATAGACAGGGAACATGAGCATTTATTTCAGGTGATTAATGAGGCATATGGTTTGCTTAATACAGCAAATAAGCATGTTGTTATGGTTCGAGGGCTGGTTAAAGAATTAAAAAAATACGCAACAGTTCATTTTGAGCATGAAGAAGCCTATATGAATAAGATTAACGACCCTGAATTGCCTAGACAAAAAAGAGAACATGAAGCATTTACCAAGAAAGTTAATGAGATTTATATTGATGATTTAGATGAAGAGAAAAGCAAAAAAATGTTGGAGGATTTGTTGTTGTTCCTCTCAAATTGGCTGTATCGTCATATACTTGGAAGCGATATTATGATTGGCAAGATGAAAACAGAGAATACATCATCAAAACAATCCAATAAGCACTCTTTTCAATTTACACAAGAATATAAAACAAATATTGATTTTATAGATGAAGAACATAAACAGCTTTTTCAGATTATTCAGAATGTATATGATGTTATACATATGGAATATGTCCATGATAAATTTGACAGAATTGTTCATGTATTAAAGGATTTAAAGAGTTATACAGATAAACATTTTTCAGATGAAGAGGAATATATGGAGCGCATTCGATATAAAGATATTGAAGTTCAGCGATTAGCCCATAGAGCATTTATTGAAAAATTAAATCAAGTGGATTTGGAGTCAATTGACAATAATCAAGAAGAATATCTTGAAGAATTGATTAATTTTTTGTTAGAGTGGCTTAAAAATCATATTTTAAAGATGGATAAAAAAATACCTGCCCAAGAAGGATAATTGATTTTTATATTTTTTATGTTAAACAGATTAGCAATAAATGTTATTTATAAAATAAAAAATGTAGACAAATTTAGAGTAATTTAAGTGAAAATAGTATCAAAAAGAATAGAATAAGCAATTTTTATCAAATATTCATAGATTATATAGAAAATTTATTTTCATGAATGATAAGCCAAGTGATGTGTTTATATAAGCATTTGGCGAGTGTTGCGAGAGTGAAATACCCCGTCAGCTTGCTGCGGGGTATTTGATTTTGCAATAGTCTGGCTTTATTTTATAGTTTTATTATGATATAATTTTTGTGTTTGTAATTTTGTATGTTTTACAGAATAAGAGAAAGGTCATTGATTCATATGAGTAATAAACTAAAAAAAAGACTCAGTCAAATTTTTTTATTTGCTCTTGTAATGGGATTTACATTTTTTACAGTATTTGAAGGGCAAGATTTAAATGAAATATTAGATTCTTTAAAATCATTATCTCCTTTAGCTTTAATAGCTGCCTTAATTTCTTCATTTTTATATGTATCCTGTGAAGGATTTATGATATGGTTTATGTTTGCGTCCCATAATGGAATAAAAGGATTTTTCCAATGTATAAGTTATGCGTTTATTGGATTTTTTTACAGCGGCATAACGCCTTCAGCTTCTGGCGGTCAGCCAATGCAATTATATTATATAAAAAAAGATGGTTATAGCTTTTCTAAGAGTTGTGCTACATTGACAGTTATTGCGGCAATGAACAAGTTTGTTCTTGCATCGGTTGGCGTTGTATTACTTATTTTTTTTAATGATGTAATTAATGAAGTGTTTTATGGACATATGGGTTGGTACTATTTAGGATTAATAATGGTTGTATTTTGGGTAGTGCTTCTTTTGTTTATTATGATAAACCCCGATTTGATAGAACGAATAGCGCAGGCTATATTAAGAGGACTTGTAAAGATACATATATTGAAAGATTGTCAAAAAAGTGCAAAAGCAATTCATGGTTTTTTTGATGGATATAGAGATGTAAAAAAGTCTTTATTAGAGAATAAGAAAAAGGTTACATATATGTTTTTAGTAAGTTATTTACAGCGATTTTTCTTGGTTGTATTAACTTATATTGTGTATAGAGGATTTGGATTATCAGGCAGTAGTATTCAATATATTATGTTAGTACAGATAGCTATTATGATATCTGTAGATATGCTTCCGTTGCCAGGAGCACAAGGAATTACAGAATTTTTATATAAAAGGGTATTTGAAGGTGTATTTACAAGTAAATATCTTACAGCTTCTATGTGTGTTACAAGATTTGCAAATTTTTACTTTTTATTATTAGTGGGTATTTTGGTAGTATTAGGAAAAGCAATTTCTAACCATTATAAAAATAAAAATTACATGTTAGACAAATAATAGTTATATTATTTTATCTGAAATAATTAGACCGCTTATGAAGATTTGTGTGACAAATAAATAGTTTCACAAGTTAAATAAAATTTAACTTACAATTTGTGTCTGCGCATTGCTTGACATAAACTTGCTAAAAGAACGAAAAGGTTCTTGCACAAAAAACAGCGCAGAAATGAGGATTAATATGTATAACAGAAAAACATTAAAAAAATCAGCGAAAGTTGCAGTGAAAAACCATATTCTTATCTATATTGTATCGTTAATTATGTCAGCAGTACTTGGCATAGCTTATACAAGTGCCATTGATATCTTTACAATAAATGAAGATATATCATTGTGGATAAAGTATTATCAATCCGAAACCAATCAAGATGTCAATGAAATGGTCGACGATATGCCAACGTCAGGCGGTATCAGTCTGTATTCTAAACTTAAAAATGTATGGAGTGAACTGGCACAAGGTAAGATTAATGAAACAAAAGATAAAACACAGCAAGAAATACAACAGACTGTAGACAAGGATGCTGCTATTAAAGAAAATGTGATATTAGGGCGGTCACAAGGGGTATTTTCTTCAATTGTTAATTATATATCCAGTGGACAAATTTTGGTATCTATTATTTTATTGTTAAAAAATATTACAGGTTCGGATAATGCGGCAATTGTGTTGTTTATCCTGCTTAGTTTTGCTGTTTTAATGGTAATTTGGATATTCTTTTTTAATATATTTAGCATAATATATAAACGAATCTTTATGGAGGGACGTATATACAAAGAAGTGCCTATTCAGAGATTTGCATATGTTTTTAAATCTGGCAAATGGTGCAAAGCGGCAATGACTATGCTGTTAAAAGATGTTTATGAAATATTGTGGCTATTTACGATTGTAGGTGCATTTATTAAAAAATATTCGTATTTTATGGTTCCATATATTGTAGCAGAAAATCCAGATATATCGCCTAATACGGCTATAACATTATCACGAAGGATGATGTGCGGTCATAAATGGCAGTGCTTTGTGATGTCTTGGTCTTTTATATTATGGGAAATATTAGATTTTTTTTCATATGGAATTATTGGAGCTATTTATTTAAATCCTTATAAAGAAGCGACATTTGCTGAGTATTATGTATATATCCGAAATCTTGCAAAAGAGAATGGTATTGAAAATATTGATTTATTAAATGACAGATATTTATATGAAATACCAGATGAAGAAACAATTAAGGCAACATATAAAGAAGAATATGAATTAGTAAATAAGCCGTTGCCAGAGTATAAAAAGAAAAAGGGAATCATTGGCTTTTTAAATAATACATTTGGAATTACCTTATTTTATGGAAAAGAAGATGAAATTTATCAGGAATATATGTCTCAGGTGATTGCTATAAAACATGTTAATAGTGTTGTGTCTGGCAAGACCTATCCTATAAAGATGAGTAAAGTATATGACACATCCAAAGAAAATATGGTAAAAAAATGGATTCGAGATTTGCGTTATATGAGACATTATTCTGTGGTGTCATTAGTTGTGATGTTTTTTGTTGTTTCTTTTATTGGCTGGATTTGGGAAGTGATTTTGCATTTGATAGAAGACGGCAGATTTGTCAATAGGGGTGTGCTTCATGGACCATGGCTTCCAATATATGGCGCTGGGGGCATATTAATTTTGTTGTTATTGTTTAAATTTAGAAAAAATCCAGTGTTAGAATTTATAACAGCAATTATATTATGTGGTATAGTGGAATATTTTACATCATGGTATCTTGAAATTGCTCACAATGGAAAAAAATGGTGGGATTATACAGGCTATTTTTTAAACTTAAATGGAAGAATATGTGCAGAAGGTTTACTTGTATTTGGACTAGGCGGAATAGCTTTTGTCTATATTGTTGCGCCAATGTTGGATAATATATTAAGGAAAATTTCAATGGCAATCTTAGTTCCTATATGCGTTGCATTGATTATAATATTTATGGTGGACAAGATTTATTCAAATGATAATCCTAATGAAGGCAAGGGAATAACAGATTATGCAATGAACGAAGAATATTTGTTTTATAATCAAGATAGGGAGGATATCACATGCTTGCAATTATTTTATCACCAGTATATGTCTTGTTAAATGTATATTTTTTATTTCGATTGTTTATTTGGTTAAAAAATATTCATGTAAAAACAAAAAAATGGTATGTTCGAGTACCTATTCTTATAGTATATATATTTTTTGCCAGTGCTATGATTGTTGGATTTTTTCTTCCAAAAGGTTCAGATATAAAGGCGGTTATGGTTAGTATAGGTAATTATTGGTATGGTGTTGGACTCTATACAACCATAGCGCTTATTGTTGCAGATTTATCAAGATTTATTGTGATAGTGACAAAAAGAACTAAACTTAGAACAAGAACAGTACATATACTTGCAGGAATTTTATGTCTGGTGTTTATTATATCATGCAGTACATATGGTGTAATTCATGCAGGAGTGATATATACAACAAATTATGAAGTTTCGATTGACAAAAAAGCTGGCAATATAAAATCAATGAATGTTGTTTTAGTTGCAGACCTTCATATGGGATATAATATACGGCAAAGACAAATTAAACAGATGGTAGAAAAAATAAATGCAAGCAATCCAGACCTTGTAGTTATTGCGGGAGATATTTTTGACAATGATTATGATAGTCTTGATAATCCAGATGAATTAATCAATATTTTAAACAGCATTAACAGTAAATATGGTGTGTATGCGTGTTATGGAAATCATGATATATCTGAAAAAATCATGGGTGGATTTACATTTCGATTTGATAAACGTGAAAAAAGACAAAGCGATATTCGCATGGATGAGTTTTTAGAGAAAGCAAATATCAAACTTCTTAGAGATGAGTATGTTCTTATTGATAATAGTTTTTATTTGTATGGAAGACCAGATGCAAAAAGACCAGGAAGAGATATTGAGGTTAGAAAAACACCTGATGAATTAGTAGAGGGATTAGACCAATCCAAGCCGATTGTTGTTATTGACCATCAGCCAAGTCAACTTGACGAACTTGCCAATGCAGGCGTTGATTTAGATTTATGCGGACATACGCATGATGGACAGTTGTTTCCTTTGAATATTACATGTGGTCTTATATGGGAAAATTCCTATGGTTATCTTAAAAAAGGAAATATGCACAATATTGTAACTTCTGGGGTAGGATTATATGGACCTTTTATGCGAGTTGGTACAGATGCTGAAATATGTAGTATAAAAGTGTCATTTCAGTAATGTGTTATTATTATTTTTTATAAAGAAAAAAGATGCAGCAATTTTTTGCAAGTACATAAAATAATTAAGAAGCCAAATATTTTGCAACAAGCTGTAATGAATCCAAAGGTTGCAGATGCTGCGGTATTTGACCCTTGCGGCATTGGCTGAATGCTTATATAGGTATAGCATTTGGTATTGTTCGCAGGAATAAAAAATGGTAATAATTGTTTATAAAGATTGACAAACAAATGTTCGTGTTATATAATAATATAAGTAGTGATATATCATACTCTATAAAATAAACAAAAGAACATGTTAATGATGTGAAATGATGTTTTTGTCAAATTAGTTTGTTTTTACTTTATTAGGGAAAATTCTTCTTTTTTAAGTGAGAGCTAGATTGACCTATTAAAAAATGCTACAAATTAGCAATGAAGTTATAAACAACAAAGCAGTTTGCAAATATTTGCTTTGTTAAAATAATAGTCAGCTTTTTTTCATAAATTTAGCAAGAATGAGAGATTATTATGGAATATAATATAAAAAACCGAATTACACAGATTGCAGATAAGTTAAGTGATAATTATAAACAACAGGGACTTTTTGAAGTTGAAGTTGACCAGCATCTTCCAAAGAGAGAAGAGATTATTGATATACTTAATGAAGTGAGAAGAATTGTATTTCCAGGATATTTTGGCACAGAAAATACAGCTTATGTCTCTTTAAATAGTTTTGCAGGCAATACCCTTGCAGGGATATATGAAAAGCTTTATAAGCAAATTTATGTGGCTTTATCGTATCATACATTAGAAAAAGAACCGTCCAATATTGAATCGGCAGCACTGGCATTGACATTAAATTTTCTGGAGCAAATCCCTACAATTCAACAGCTTATATTAAAAGATGTGGAGGCGGAATTAGAAGGAGACCCAGCGGCAAACAGCAGAGAGGAGATTATTTTTTCATATCCAGGTATATATGCAATCTTTGTATATCGTGTTGCACATGAACTTTATCGATTACATGTACCTTTTATTCCAAGAATTATGACAGAACATGCACATGGCAAAACGGGGATTGACATTAATCCGGGTGCAACCATTGGAGAGTATTTTTTTATAGACCATGGGACAGGAATTGTTATCGGCGAGACAACCGTTATAGGTAAACATGTAAAATTATATCAGGGTGTTACGCTTGGTGCGTTATCACTTAGTCAAGGGCAGGCACTTTCAGGAGTAAAAAGACATCCTACGATTGAGGATAATGTTGTTATCTATGCGAATGCTACAATTTTAGGCGGTGAAACGGTAGTTGGGCAAAATTCTGTAGTGGCAGGTAACTCTTTTGTGACAGAATCCATACCGCCAAACACAAAAGTATCTGCTCATATTCCTGAACTAATGTTAAAAAGCAGAAAGACTTGATGATAAATATTACTGTCAAAAGTGAATTTTAAAATTGTAAATAAAGTAAAACTATAAATTTATGTAAAAAGGTAAAGTGTTTCATAAATTCAATAAGATTAAACGAGCAATTTATGCTGGCATATAGAACAATAAGTTATTTATTAAATTTGCAGGTTAATGGAAAGGGGTTATTTATATGGAAAAAGACAAAGAGTTTAATATCACAAAAGAACAAGCATTAAGTATTATAGAAGAGATTGAAGAAAAAACAACAAGAAATGAGTATCATATCGCGATTAATTATGAAAGAGAAGCAGGTCTTTTTGATGACAAGTTTGGAGGGCTTCCTTATTGGGATTTAAGCAAAGAATATCCGAGAGATGAAAATGGTGATAGTTTAGTGCTGCTTGCACAGATTAATCTTGATGGTTTAAAACGTCTTAATAATAGTGATGGAATTGAACTTCCACAAAAAGGGATGCTTCAATTTTTCCATGCTGTGAATGATTTGTATGGATTTGATTTTGATGCAGATACAGACTGTGATTTAAGAGAAAAGAAAGGATATAAGGTTATTTATCATGAAACAGTTGATAGAAGCGTAACAGAAGAACAGATTAGGTCATTAAATATTAAGACAACAGAAGATGTGGACAAAGATTTAACTCCAATATTAGAAACAAGAGCTATTGATTTATATATAGACAAGACTTCACTTGGTATGAGTAATTATCAATGGGATAAGTTGTTTATCCAATTGTTAAAAGAAAAGTTTGAAATTGCTGTTCCAGAAGATTACTGTATGTATGATATTTTGGATGATGATATTTATGAAATGATTGATGAGATGCAAGAAGAACAAGAGGAAGAAAAAGAAGAGTTGGGAAAATATCAGCATCATATGATGGGATATGCTGATTTTACTCAATTTGACCCAAGAGAAGGCAATAAAAAATTACAGAAATATGATATTGTTTTACTTCAGATTGATTCGGATTATAGTGAAGATGAATGTGTACTGTGGGGCGATTGTGGAATTGGCAATTTCTTTATTAATCATGAGGATTTAAAGAATAAAAATTTTAATGATGTATTATATAATTGGGATTGCTGTTAAAATGTGATGTATTTTTTAATATTGTTTTATACTATATTTCAAGAAAAAATAGAACAAAAATTGAACTTGCCATAAACCTGTAAGAACTTTATTTCTTTGTGCAAAAAACAGCGCAGAAATGAGGAAAATGATGAACAACAAATTACCCCAAGAACCTATTGAAAATGGTGTTTATTCATTATACATAGAAGAGTTGAAAAAATATGGTGCTTATCAGATTTTAAAGGCAGATAAAAAAGAGAATAGTATTTGTTATGTTATGCTTGATTATCTTGAAGTGCAGCCGCCAACAAATCAACAATTATCGAATTTAAAACCTTTGTATATGGAGCGTTACAGATATCATCATACACTTGCAATATCGTATATATCAACGGATAGGATTCCGGCAGATTTTATTTTTTGTGGGGTTTGTATGCCTATTGCAGATTATAAAAAATGTCATACATTTTCGTCGGATTTTAGCAGAGGTCATGAATATATACAAGAAGAATTTTGGAAATCGCTTGGCGAAGATTTTAATACACGTTATAAAAAGTACAGAACAAGCAATGAATCATATGAAGTCGGCAAATTTGGAAAAAAATTAAGCATTTATCGAAGAGTTCAGACACTTGGGATAAGAGAGCTTATGGCAATGGAAGAAAATGTTGTTTTACATGAATTTCCTTGTGTAAATTCTGTACAGATTACATCAAATTATCCTTATATAATGGAACTTTCATTAGCAACGCACGGTGCGCCTCTTGTAAGGAGCATTGATATTACAAAGATTGAAAATAGCAATTATTTGGGTGTTATTGATTTGAGTTATTCTTGTTTTGTTTCGATAAAAGCAGATGTTACCAATATTAAGCGTATCATTCTTCCTCAAACAGCAGGAAGCCTAGAATTGTATGGCGATATCAATATTCGTTTGAAAATTGATGATATTTTTTGTAAAAATTCAATTATCTTTATACAGCAATCTGATAAATATGGCTTGCGCAATTATGGTATGAAAAAGGTGCGACAATTAAATATTAAAACTATCAAAAATATATCGATGAAGGATATAGTTTGTCAATATCCAGATATTGAAAGCTTGGCTCTTATAGGTTATCCAGGAATAATAACAGAATTTTATAGGATAAGAGAATTGAAAAAATTAAAAAGTCTTGTATTGGTGGATATGTTTGGATATTCTGAAAAAGATTTTGCGGTATTAGATGAATTGCCAAATTTACATTATTTAAATCTTAAGAGTATTCCATATGAAGCAGGCATTTATGCCAAGAATGTATTAAAGAAAAAAATGGATTTTTTTAAGATAGGTAAACTTAGAAAAAAAGATTGGCTAGAGAAAAATCTTGAAAATCCGTTACGTCATTGGGATGATGATGAATTTATACCAACAGCGGCATATCAGGCAGTTGAAAGGCTGTATAAAAAAACATTGGAACAATTTTTAGCTGCTGATAATAAGAAAGATATCTATATAGCAATACAAAAATTTGCCAAGACACTCAATAAATTGAATGAAAAATATGATTTATTTATAGAAACGCAAGAACGTGATGATTTATTTGAAGCACTTGAAACAATATATCAACATTGTATAAAAAAGAATCTGCCTGTCTGTAAGGAAGTTTCATTGGAACAAGTGCTTGACTGGCTCGATGAAATGCGTGAGGACTGGTAAAGAGAGTATAAAACAGGAGGGATTGATGTTACCAATACCAACTCATTTAAAAAATATTTTACAGGTTGACGAAGCAAAATTTAATAGAGATAGCAATGGACTTGATGGAAAGATACAATGTACATGTAGGTGTGATTCAATAAAGTTAAAGATATATGCAAATCAGCATAATAATTATATTGCTATAAAGTATTATAAGAATGATTGGGGATTTAGAGTTTGCGGGATTTGCTCTTCGTGTGGTGCAAATTATGATTTATTTGATATGTCAAAACACGGATTTAATGGCTTTGTATGCCATGAGGGAATAGCTGTTGATGATGTTGATTTAGAGCCTTATTTTTGCCCTGTATGTAAACATGATTGTTTTCAAGCTCAGATTGGTTTAGAGTTAGAAGATATAGAGCAATTTCAGGAAGAAGTAGTTGAAGATTTATATTTAGAAGAAAAGTATGTTGTAGAGGATTTTGTTGATGCGTTTAATTGGATAAATATAGATATTCAATGTGAAAAGTGTGGCACTTTATTTAAAAATTGGGTGAATTTTGAGACATCATAAATGAATAAAGTCCGTTGTAATAATGTTGAAAGTTTAGCCTTATCAAGGAAGTCTGCCATTTTAACCTCATCAAGGAAGTCCCCCACTTCAATGCTGCAAAGGTATAAGTGGGGGGGACTTGCGTTACGATAGTAGCTATGAGGTTAGGGTGTCAAACACCTGAGCAAGTAGCGTAGCGGATTGCGAATATCCGCTTTGACAGATACAAAGAATGGAAGTAATACAATGGAAAGTATATACAAGGAAATCAATACAGAAGTTGGATATATAGAAGCAAAAAGAGATGCAATTTATCTGGATTCCTTTCAGCAAGAAAATAATATATTGATATTATTGGGGGAAGTATATGCAAAGTGGTGTGAGAAAAAACTTTCACAATATAAATGGTATAAGTATCGTTTAACGATAAAGGGAGTGAAAGAATATAATGCTGTCAATATTGAAGATTTTTATAAGAAAAAAATAAATACACCAAGCAGCTTTTCAGAAGTGTTGGATATATCAAATGATAACCCAAATTTAAGAACGATAATAATAGAAACATATGATTGGGTATATATTGTTACATGTAAGAATTTTGAATTTGAAGTAATTGGTTATAGATAAAACAAAAAATATATGGAGAAAAGGCAGTTAAAAATAGCAAGAAATTTATCTTATCCCATGATTTATAAGAATACTTGCTTTAGTTATAGAGTGTATCAAAGATTCGTTTAGTAAGAATGGAGGCTGATATGGAAGAAGGACAAGTATTGAATCAAGATTTAAGTAAAAAAGCACCTGAAGCTGGAGCTGTTTGTCCGATTCATTTGTTTTTTAAGCAAAAAGTGGAAATGCCATCAAAAGAAAAAATAATAGAAATTATGGAAAAACATTTAGGAGAGGGGGAGTGTTTTAGTTACAGCACAGAAATGGCTGCTTTTGCACCTAAAAAATATATAGCAGAATTTAAAGATGGTAATACACCAGTTCAGTTAATGATTACAGCATGTTTGGAAAGCTCCGATTATCATATTGATGAACTTACAAGAAGTCAGATGTGGGATTGTCCAGAAAGCGAAGAAATTTTGTCTTCATGTCCATATCATGTGATTGCTGTAGATATGTTAGCAGGAGCATTGCCTAATTACAAAGATAGAGCCAATATGCTTATGGATTTTATGGAAGCGTTAGTAGAATTATATTCTGATTGTGTGGCAGTGCAATTTCAAAATTCCGGCAAAATGTTTACCAGAGAAAAAATTGTGAACCATCAAATACCATATGATAAACGATTTATATATTTTGCTGTGAATGTTCGATTTTTTAATATACAAGGAACACCAGATAGTTTAGTGGATACTATTGGTATGAATATATTATATATGCCAGATTTTCAATATCATTTTCACAATATGGACCCTAATTGGGTAGTTAATCATGCTTATAATAGCCTTACTTATATATATGATAACGGAGTTGTGATAAATGATGGTGATACGATTGGCGGTATTGTAGATGGAAACTTAGACTCATCTGTAAAATGGCGCTGTCAGTATGAGGATTCACTTATTCAGCCAATAAGAGATGTTATAGATGTTTATATGAATGAATATGCTTCAGGGCAGCGATAAAACTTAAAAATTCTTTGTGTGAAAGTAACATAGAAATAACAGCATTAGAATGAAAAATAACTTATTTTACAAGTTTAATAAAATTTAACGAGCAATTTGCATCTGTGCGTTGCTTGATACAAAATTGTAAAAACAAAATTAAAAAAATTTATTTTTTGCGCAATAAAGAAGCGTAGAAATGAGGTTTAAAATGGATATTGACGAGAGAATTAAAGGAATTATGAAAAAAATGGAGGAGCTTTCTGCTTCAAAGAATCCTGAATATAGCTGTGGTGAATTTCCTCCAAAATGGGACAAGCCCTTTACAGAAGAACGAGTAGCCAAGTTTGAAGAAAAAAATGGTATTAAGCTGCCGCCTGATTATAGAAGATTTATCACAACAGTTGCCAGTGCAGGAACCCAGCCGTTTTATGGGCTTTATAGTTTGTTCGACAAAAGTATAGAACGCCCAGCATTTGATAAGCCATTTATTGCAACAGTAAGAAAGCCTCTTCTTTGTGAAGAGATAGAACAGTTAGATGATGAGGAGTGTGATAAAATTTATGAGAATTTAGATTGTGGATTTGTTCCATTATGTACGGAAGGCTGTGGAATGGATAGTATTCTTATTGTAAATTCAGAGGATAAGGAAACATATGGCACCGCTTGGTATTTTGATTTTGCCAATGATGCAGGAACACTTCCTTTAATTAATCCTAAAAATGGAAAACCGATGGATTTTTTGGATTGGTTAGAGTATTATGTAGATAGAACATTAGAGTTAGATGATGATGATTTTTTTGGTTATGCTGAAATTGCAGGTATTGTAAAAGATGAATAAAGAACAAGAAAGGTAACTTATGGAGACAATCATTGTAAAGTTGGATTCACAAAAAATGGAAAATCCAGAGATAAGTATTTTTTATGAATTACCAGAAAAATTAGAGAAGTATACAAAGAATAAAGTAACCGATAATGGATATGATTATTTAACTAATACTGTTGTAGGAATATGGTTAGCTACAGAACATGCAAAAGAAGATTATCCAAAAGTAATAGACTATATTTCTAAGAAAAAAGTATGCGGCAATGATTTGTCTAAAACAGTAGAAATTTATATTTCACAAAAAGATGTTGCAAAATTAGAGGAATGTGAAAAAGTATATCCAGAGCATTAATATATTTATTTTTGTGAGGTGTTGATTTTTAATAATAAGTTATGTGGTTATAAGCAAATCGTGAGACAAGTTGTGAATATCCGCTTGCCACAAACTTGAAAATTTTTATTTTTTTGTGCGAAAATAGCGCAGAAATGAGGAAAAGTATGGAAAGTGAAAATTTAATAAATGAATTGCCAAAATTCAAATATCATCCAAATCCTTTAAAGACAGGTGCATTTATTGAAGAAGATGAGCCGTTTGTATGTGATTGCTGTGGAAAAGAAACATTGATTTGTTATAGCGCACCATTTTATTCTGTAGAAAGTATTGATATATTTTGTCCAGAATGTATTGCCAATGGCGAGGCAGCCAAAAAATTTGATGGAGAATTTCAGGATGCCTATTCAACAGATGAGGTAAGTGACGAAGCAAAAACGGAAGAATTGATATATAGAACACCTGGTTATTGTGGCTGGCAGCAAGAGTATTGGAGAGCGCACTGTGATGACTATTGTGCTTATTTAGGCGGAGTAGGGACAAAAGAATTAAAAGAGATGAATATTTTTGAAGAAGTTTTAGATGATGATATGTTAGATGATACTGCAAAACAGTGGGTTCGAGACGGCTTTGTTACAGATGGCGGCTCAATACAAGGCTATCTGTTTCAATGTTTGCATTGTGGAAAACATTTGGTATGGGTTGATTCAGATTAAAAAGATTAAATATCTCACAACAAGTAAAAACAAATTTTTAATATACAATGTTTTGGGGTGTAAAGAATAATGGAAGAAATCAAAAAAAAGTATAAAGAAATATGTAAATTATTTGATAAAAACAATCCTTGTGGATACAGCAGCAAAGAACTTGATGATGTTATTGAATGTGTTGGAGAATTGCCAGAAGCTTTAAAATTTTTTTATAAAAAATATGGAAAAACATTTTCATTTTTTCAAGATGAGTTAATGTTGCCTAGTAAGTATCCTGCACGATTAAATGACGATTATTTAGTGTTTTTTAATGAAAATCAAGGGATTTGCCAAGCTGCTGTTAAAAAATCGGATGTTTCATTGATAGACCCACCCGTATATATTAGTGTAGATGATAATGAATGGAATCTTGCCGCAGACAAATTGTCGGATTTTATGGTTGCTATGTATGGTTATCAGGCAAGCATTGCTCTTGAGTATAATCCTGAAGATATTTTTTTTGTATCAAGAGAAGAACAAAAAAAGATAGAAGAACGATTTACAAAAAGACCAGAAACCATAAAGGGATGGATTGATAAAAAATATGAGATTATATTATATGGCAATGATAATGGCAGAATAGCATTGATGGATATGGATGGAGAAGATGATATTCAAATGACTTATGCGGCTAATTCGGAGGAAGAATTAGAGCGAATGGAAAGCTTGTTGTCCGATATTGGAGAAGCGATTTAATCTTATCAAGGAAGTCTCCTACTTCAATGCCGCAGAGGCATAAGTGGGGACTTGTGTTGCAATAGCAATTAGATGGTTTAAGCAAGAAGAGCAGCGGATTGCGAATATCTGCTTTGACTGTGAAAAAGAATGACAATACATGTATTTTTCACATATGTTACCTTTCAGAATGGAGATTAGTGTGCAAAAATGGGCAGAAAAATGGAATCGTCATCATGCAAAGATGAGATATTTAACTGAATTTGAAAGAAAAATTCAAGTGTATGACAGTTTGATTATAGAGACTGGAGGAAGATGTGCGCAAGGCAAGTGTGATGGTGATAAATATGAACAGAAATGCCTTGATGATGCAAGAAATTATATTTTGGCGGGCGGAAGCAAAAAACATTTAATAGAAATGATTGACCAATATATTTTATTTTATGAAAAAGAAACGGAATGGAAATATCAAGATTTAGAAATGACTTTTTTAAGAAATATTAAAGAAAAATTAATAGGAGCAGCAAAAATGAATAAAAAAGAAATTCGAGCTGTTTATTCTGAAAAAACGATTCGTGTATATCAGGCTTATTGTGATGATATTGCAGATGAGGCTATTGGATTAGGCACATTTGGAAAGAAATTTAAAATGGATAGAATGACATGGATTAAACCATCGTTTCTCTGGATGATGTATCGTTGCGGCTGGGCGACAAAAAGCGGTCAAGAAAGGGTGTTAGCAATTGATATAAAAAGAGAAGGCTTTGACTATATTGTTCAACATGCCATTGTTTCTACATATAACGAAAATATGGGAATGAGCTTGACAGAATGGAAAGAGCAAGTACAAAAATCAGATATAAGATGTCAGTGGGACCCAGAACGAGATATTGATGGAAATCCTTTGCAAATCCGTTCGATACAATTAGGGCTTAGAAGAGAAGCTGTAAAATCTTATGTAAATGAATGGATTGTTCATATTGAAGATATTACAGCTTATGTGAAAGATTTATATAATAAAAAAAATGCAGGAATGGATATTCATCCATTGTTGCCTAAAGAACAAATTTATACTTGTAAGCAAATCTAAAGTGTACGAAAGATTTGCTTATATATTAAAAAATATTGTATGAATAATGCCTTATAACAAGTATTATATTTTATTTCCGCAAGCAGCAAGCCAAGCGGAAATGTTTGTAGCATCGTCGCCTATTTATTTAACAATTGCCGCAAAGTACTTGACTCGTTTGCTACAAGATATTTTTTATAACATATTTTTATTTAAAATTTTATTCAAAATAAAATATTGGACTTTTTGTATGAAAAGGTAATTTTCCGCTTTTAGGCAAAAGGTAAGCATGTTCGTGGTGAACATATAAATTTTCTTCAATAAATCCATCAGTTATAATTAAAATAGGCGCATCATTAGGAAAGTCGTTTGCACGTTCAAGAAGATTGACGGCTGGCTGCAAAATTGTTCCTCCACGTCCCTTGACCTCAACTTGCCTAGCAATGTCTTCTGGAGAAAGATAACCAGCATCATACGCATTGGCATCACAAAAAACAACTCGGACAAAAGGAACATCTTTTGCAACAGCATAGCTTGCAATAGAGCCTAATGCCATACCAAGCTCTCTCGTTGACACAGAACCTGAAGTATCAATAATAACGCCAAATGTCCGATTTTTTTCATCAATTTCACAAAGTACTGTTCTTGGTCGGGGAATGTCTGGCGTAGCGCTTTGGCGTCTGCTTGGTCTAGCATACGTTCGGTGTTTTTCAAGAGGAGGAAAATAGGTGTCAAACCATTTTCCAAGTTTTACATCCCAAGCAATAACGGGCATAGATAGGGCATAAATTTCTTCAATTAAGCCTTCTGGCAAAAAGCCCCGTCCTCGTTCCATTTGAAAATCCAAACCTTCTCGAAGAACATTGCGATAAAATTCATCTAATCGGACACCTTCATGAAGTCCGCCAAATGTCGGCAGTTCATCAGCAAGAATATCTCCTTTTTTATAGCCGCGAAAGGTATTTAAACGGGAATATTTCTTTAAATCTTTTATGATTTTGTCATAAATGGTTTCTGCTGATAAGGATTTTAATTCTTCATCGTAAAGAAGCCCTTTCGATGGCATAATACCAATCCTCATTTCATGAAGCCAGCCATTGATAACATAATCACATGCGATATTCCAAAGATAAGCATTTCTGCCTTGACACCTTTTATGATGCATAAGTCCTGCATGTAAAAATTCGTGTGCCAGCACAAATTTCCATTCTTCTTCACTAAACCCGCATGTTGGATTTATATATATTTCACCTCGAATGGCATCAACAGCGGCAATTTCAATTTCATTTCGGATACATAGTGAATAATCTTCAATGATTTTATAAGAGGCTGCCATACTTCCGAGCAAAGGGAAATTTCCCATAAACCACCTGGCTGCTTTTAGTACGGGTGTATTTTTATTTTTATCATATACATGTCCGCCTACATCGCTTAACGTTTCTGATGTTAAATGAGAGATAGAATAGTAAAATTGTGCGGCATAGGAGTTGGATTCATTATTTTTATATTCATTGGGGTGAGCAAGCCCAGCCATATCCATATGTGAATGTGAAGTCGTGCCATAAGGCTGCAATGTTCCATCTTCATGTAAAGAAAGCAAGTGTCTGTATATTTTTTCTTCACTGCTTAATTTTATAGTATAGTCGTTGGAAGGGTCGTCACAAGTCGGTGTACCAATTTGAATATCCATCAGAAACCGTGTGATATAGATATCACATGCTTTGTTCCAAAGGGCAAGTTTGGTTTCAATTGTATTTCCAGCATAAACATCAGATGGAATGGTATCTTTGTCAAAATGTCCAAATGCTAGATGAAGCAGACAATGGGCGATAATATAAAACCATTCGCTGGTCTTTTTTTTACAGTAGATATTGATATAAATATTGCCTTTATTATCAACAATTGCGGCACTGTCTGCATCATATGTATATTTTTGTTTTAAATAGATATGCCCTAATAATTTTCCAAACAAAGGGTGATTTTCTATCAAATTCCAGCCTTGTAAAAAAATTTGTTCATTATATGGAATTTTCTCATTAGGAGCAACATAGCGATAATAATGTAAATTAGGCATGGTTCCCCCTTTTCTCATTTTGATTGACCAATCTTGGCAAGTCGCGAATAATCTCCACCATAAACCAGTCTGGAAGAACCTCATCACCATTGGCGGATACTACCATCTGTGCAATTTCAAAATTAATAGTTGCAAGCTCTTTTATCATTGCCTTTACCCTGTAAACAAAAGAAAGGATATTTCCGCCTGTTGACTGTTTATTTTCAGGCAGTTCCCGAAGCAATTTTGCTCTGAAAGATTGAGCAAGAAAATAGAGTATATCGCGTTCTTCTGGTTTGTTTGGCCATTTTGCTTTTTGTGCGATAATATCATCTAATAAATGGGTATTTTTCAATTGTTTGGTATAGGCAAGGAACATACTTGCATGGGAAGGTGAGATTGTTCCATAAGTAAGTACGCGTAGAATTTCCTGTGAAATTTCTCTTTTTCCAGCACCATATTCAGTGAGCGCATCGCTTAACATATGCCAAGAACGTGGAGTAGAATAGGGTTCTTCTGTCTTTGGCGGCTCTGAAAATAGATGGTCTGGGCGTTGTGTAAGATAGTCAATAACCCAAGCATGAATGCCAGAATCATTTGCCCATTTCAGCCATTGTTTGGTATCTGCTTTTAACTGTACATGAAACATTCGGTTAATCAGTGCAGAAGACATCGTTTTTACAATAGCAGAGTCCTGTGTGCGGTTTCCAGCACCAATTACAACACTTCCTTGCGGAAGATGGTACTCACCGATTCGGCGTTCATGGATTAAACTGTAAAATGCTTTTTGTACTTCTTGTGAGCAAGCATTTAATTCATCAAGAAAAAGCACATAAGGTTCTTTTCTTGCAATCATTTTAGGCGGTAAAAATGTACTTACATCATTTTGAATCTGTGGGATGCCAATAATGTCCTCCGGTGCAAGCTGACTGCCTAAAAGTGAGACGCAAGGCATTCCTATTTCCTTAGAGAACTGTTCAACAAGTGCTGATTTTCCGATTCCAGGCGCACCCCATATAAATACTGGTCGAACAAGTGCAACATTTAAAAGTATTTCTAATAAGTCATTTTGTGTGACAGTGATTGGTAAATTCATATATAGATAACCATAACCTTTCTATAATTTTTAAATTTTTGATAAAATAGCAAATTATTTCTATAAGCAAGCAGCAAATCAGATTGCAACTATTCGCTTTGCTTATAATAAGTAAAAAAATTATATTTATAAAAGAATTAATTTGCCTATTGATATAAAATTTTTATTTTATAGTAGGTTAGCAGAGATTAGAAATCCTTTTACAGCAGTATATTTAAAATATGCTGCTGTAAGAATAATGAATAGTATATAATAAATGACATACGCTGTAAGTCATTCTTATGTTTAATAAAATTAGATAAAGATTTTGTATATAATAAATATCTTATAATTATTTATTATATATAAAAAGAATACTTTATATAAAACCTTAAAATTGTAATAGGACAACCAAACCTCTATTAACTACTATTAAATTGTTTTTGTGTTTTATTAAATGTTTCATAATTGTCCTCCTTTCAATTCGTGGTTTATTGTTTTATTTATGGTTTTTTCTACCATTTGTGGAAAGTATAGCGAAAGGATTTTAAAATGTCAATATCCAAATATAATTTATTCCCATAAGCAACGAGTCAAACGGACATGTTTATAGGACTATTTGGCGACAATCATAAGGGGCAAATATCATAGCTTCTTTTGGCTACATTGCCGTTTGTTGCGGGCATTTGACTGGACATTTATATTTTTCAATGATATACTGAATAAAATATATATATTTTAGATGGTGTGTAATCCAATATACACGCGGCAGTTAAATTTTAATCCATTTGATGATATATATTATAATAAATAAAAATATCTTAAAAATAAAAAGTTTTGCGTAGTTTGTTGCCTGTTTGTGTTAAAATGTCACAGATAAGGTTTATTATTTTAATAGGAATCGTTTTTATAAATTTCTATTATATAATTTTTACGCTTTAGAATGGAAGAATCCTATGTATGATAATAAAAATGCAAGACGTGGTTATGTGCCAGAGGATAGATTACAATTTATGGGTGTTGAACTGCAAAAGTTAAAAGAGGCGGCAAAAGATACATTGTATTTGCTTAATCGCGGCTATTCCGTAAAAAATGCAACAACATTTGTCGGCAATCATTATATGCTGTCGGAGCGTCAGCGTTTGGCGTTAGCACGCAGTATATCGCCCGATATAGACGTAGAAAAAAGAAAGAAAAAACAAGACTTATGTAAAGAAGTTTATATTGATGGTTTTAATACGATTATTACTTTAGAGGTGGCATTGTCTCATTCTCTTCTTATGCGGTGTATGGATGGTACAATAAGAGATTTAGCAGGGCTTCGCGGTACCTATCGCATTATAGAACAAACACAGTCAGCTATTCATCTTCTTTTTAAAGAATTAGAAAATAAAAAAGTTGAAAAGGCTGTATTTTATTTAGATGCGCCTGTCTCTAATTCGGGCAGATTAAAATTATTAATTTTGGAAGCTGCAAAAGAATATCCAATAATAACGGAAGTAATTGTCATACATGATGTAGACCGGACATTGCAGAAATTATCAGGTGTAATTAGCAGTGATGCTATTATTTTAAATCATTGTGAGAGTTATATGAATATTTTGCCGGATATTGTTGATAGGTTAGAGGATACTTGGGTGGTGGAGCTTTGGCAGTAAAAATGTAGGGCATTAGGTGGTATTATGAATTTAGAATTAAAAAATGTAGGAAAAATAAAATATGCAAATTAAAAATGGAATAATGACACGTCCCATGATTTTTAATGTGTATAATAAAATATATGACAGTCTTTTAATATTTAATGATATTGTTGAACAAAATATATCGTTTTGCAGAAAACATATGAATTTTATATTAGTATATAATGAAAGTAAAAATTTATCTGAGGATTATAATAATGAGGGTAAGAATTTATCTAAAGATGGCAAAATAAAAAATCAAGATTGTTCAAAGGCTAAAATCGGCAAGTATTTTTATTCTAAAGCCAAAAAGAAATATATTCGATTTGGCTTGGAACGATTTGAAAAATTATATTTTCAGGAAGTTTTTACATATACACAACAAGAATTTGAGGATAGTTTTTTATCATCTAGTTAAGTGGATAATTGCAATCTACTTTGTGGATTGTTTATAACTTTATTGCCATTTGCCAATTTTTAAATAGGCAAGTCTAATTTAACCTCATCAAGGAAGTCCCCCACTTCAATGCCATAAAGGCATAAGTGGGGGTGGGGACTTGCTTGTTTCAGTGGGAGTACAAGCTCCCACTGAAAAGCTGTGATAACAGCTATGAGGTTATGAGCAAGTAGCATAGCGGATTGCGAATATCCGCTTTGACTTTTTTCCTGATGATGTTATAGAATAAAGGAGAAACCATTTTGAAAAGCGCAAAACTATTTTTTATAGGATTATATATACATTTAATACTGAGTATTTTAGTGATTGTTATATTATTTATAGACCAATGGGGTGGATTTGGAACATTATTTTTTGGGTTTTATTTGTCTATGATTGCAGTAGTTGTGATAATAGGATGGATTACAGTAGTCATGGCATTTTTAGCAAATAAAAACCACAAATATAATGAGTTAAAAAAGGCATGGATTCTTTTAAAATTAGGCAGTATTCCATTTTATATTGTAAACTTTTTTTATAGTTTTTTTATATGGTTTGTGTTGGTTGCTGCCAGCAGAGGTATTTTTATTATTTTTGTTCCAATTCCTATTGTGTTAACATGTACGTTTATTTATCAAAGTGGCTGTATCAGTGCATTCTATATTAATAGTTTAAGGTTTAATATAATGATGAATACGCCTGCTTCACCATATTTGCGTCAAAATATAAGTTGTATTCATTATTTGCTTCAATTTATTCCAGTGCTTGATGTTATAAGTACATTTTTAATATTGAATCAATGTAAACAATATAATAGAAAAAATTGATTGCTGTGTGTAAAAAAGTTATTATATAGTTATGTTAAAGTTTATGTTATTGGTTGCTTTTTAAAATAAGTTGCACAGTGGAGGTTACAGATGAAACCATATTACAGTGATAATAGAGGCAGATATTCAACAGGGGAAAGTTATGATTGGTTTTATAAGTTTGAAGATGAAGAAGATTATCAGATATTTACCAGTTTAGATGGTCTGTGGACATATGATGTTGCAGAAGATGGCATAGAGTTGCTGCGATATAATGGGAATCAGATTCATATTCATGTGCCAGAAAGGGTTGATGGCAAAAAGGTCGTTTCTCTTGATTCAACATTTGATGGATTTTATGAGTTAAAAAGTGTAGTAATTCCAAAAGGTGTCGTATCTATTATTGGCGCTTTTTATGGCTGTGAAGGTCTTGAAGAGGTGACTTTGCCAGAAGGTGTTAAAGATTTAACATATGCTTTTAATAGTTGTTTTTCATTAAAACATATAGAAATTCCAGATAGTGTTGAAGATTTTTCACAGGCGTTGGAAGGAACAGCAATAGAACATTTTGAGTTTCCGCAGGGAACGAAAATAATTGATGGTTGCTTTTCTGGTTCGCAACATTTGCGCAGTGTGGTGATACCTAAAACGGTAATAAGCTGTGATGAAGCTTTTGCTGATTGTGAGGTATTAGAACATGTAGAGCTTGAAGATGGCATTTGTGAATTAAGTGATTATGCGTTTTTTCATTGTCTAATGTTAAAAGAACTTAAGATTCCTGAAAGTGTCAAGAAATTTGGAAAAATGGCAGTTGGCATTATGGAAGAAAGAGAGTATGATAAGGGACATTTTGGCTTTAAAATAAAAGGATATAAAACGGTTTCCTTTTTTCAAATAATAGGTATGCAAGGTTCACAGGCTGAACAATATGCTAGAATAAATAAAATATCTTTTGTAAATGGTGAATGAAAGTAAAGAAATCAAACGTTATTAGAAAAGAAACTATAAATAATAACAGCCTTCATAAATACAATATTTTAAATAAAAATTTAACTTTTATTTGAATATGTATGATGAAGGCTATTTTTTATATGTACATAAATACTCAGAGGAAGATTGATATGATATCAGTTGTTTATCAGGAAGCATAAAAATCTTTTATAAAATTCATTACAGTTTTTGTTGTTTTACATTTTGGACAAGTAAGTGTACCATAATAATATGGAATAATAGCTGCCTCATTTTCAGCTTCAAGTTTATTTAAAATATCTATATACCAATTATAGGCATCATTGCCACTTTTAGTTGTGATAGGTGTAATATCCTTTAAAGAAATTTTAAAAAATTCTTCGTCTGATAATTCTTCATCGGAATCATCTTCATCAAAATCATCTTCATCAAAAGAAATATATCCTTCACATTCACATGTGCTGCAAAATATTTCACTTTCTTCCCAAGCACCTGATGCTAAGATAAAAGCAGTTTCTCTATCTACAAAGATTGCCATAAGTGCAGTAACAAATAGAGATTTTGTATTATCGTCTAACGATTTTAATTGTTCTATATTTTCGTTTAAAAATTGTTTCGTTTGTTCCTTAAAAAGGGTAACACTGGCTTTATAATTTTCTATAACTTCTTCATTTTTGATTTCAAACCCTATGTTATTTGGGATATCGGTTGCAAGACATATGCCCATTTCGCAGATAATAACAAGCTGCCAATCAAAATCATTTTCTGCATTCTTTTGCTCTAAAAGTTTTACCATATAAGGCATTACAAGATAAGTAGCCTGATAAAAGCTTAACTGATGCGTTAAATTTTCAAAAAGATTATCACAGACAATTCGATAATTGTCTTTATCTTCGGGGTCTAACCGTCTTAATTTAAGTGGATTTGGAGAAGGAGCTAAATCGCCCATTATAATTTGAACTATTTCACATACGTTGCCATATGCACCTCGATAGGTATCCCAAAGTTTTGAATCGTAAGGTGTTAATTTTATATCCATAGTAAATCTCCTATTCTGTGAAAAATTGTCTAATCAACTATTAATATGTTATAATATTTTTTTTACGATTACAAGATGTAGTTGTTATAAAAAAGGAAAAACATTCAGTAAAGATATTGGTATTTAAATCGAAAATTTACTTGTGAAAGGAAAATAAAGATACAATCTAAAAGAGTAGAGAACCAATTTGCAAAAGAATATATCTAAAATTAAACATTTTTTTGAGTGATGGAATAATGTTAATAGAACTGCAATAAAAACAAATGTTCTATTTATTTCCATTTTTTTATTGATTATTATAGGAACTTTCGCTATAATAAAAGATAGAAAATTAGAAGATTGGAGACAAGTTATTGAGAAAACAAGACAACTTTTTTTCCAGACATATGGTGATTTTACCAATGTTAATTTCTTGGATATTAGGTATTGCCATTTTATTTGTACCTTATATATATAGTAAAGATATAATAAAAATGTTATTAATAGTGCCAATGGGAGAATTTATGGGTACTCTTATTATTTATCCTTTTATATTAACATTTTTAGAAGGGATATTTTTATTTACGGTAAGGTGTGGAGATTTGCTTCATAAAAGAGAGCGATATGTTGATATTATTACCTTAGTTCTTGGATTTGTATATACGATTTTTTATGTTTTGTTTGATGTTGAATGGAAAGATTGGTATGAAGTATTAATTAACAATCAAAAACATGCTCCCATTAATACGCAAACGCTTCCTACAATTATATGTATAGCATTGGTTGGATTTATTGGATATATGATTGTCAGTTTTATACCAATGCAAAAAATGCCTCCTCTTTTAATTGTATTTGGTATAGCTGCAATGTATCTTGGCTGCGCAGAGGCAGTGATATGGGCTATTCAGACAGTGCCTGTTGGTTTTGGGATTTTTTATCTTTTATTTCCATTAAATTGTGTTTTTATTACGGCAAGAACCGTAATAGTAAAAGTAAGACAATGGAAGTTGTTATCTTTTGAAAAAAATAAAGTGCAAAATTCAGCAAGTTTATCTATCTGTACAAGAATTTTAGAAAAATCAGAAACATGGCCGTTTTTAGCATTTTTATTTATGTGGCCGATTTTGGGAATGTTGATTTCTTTTCTTACTTTATTGGGGCAAGCGCCTGATGCAATTATTAAAGCTTGGACAGAAACAGCCGATTGGAATTTATCAAATAGAATTGCCCCGCAAAATATACAAGTTGATGAGCATTATCTTTGTACAGTAGCAGCGGGAGGGCATAAAAAAGTTGTAAAGCCAATTCGATTAGGACAACGGCATGGACATGAAGTAATAGTGAATAGACAGCTTTGCATTGCCAATGCCTTTGAGCAGATTCTGGAAGAAAGAACGCCAAAATTACATAAGCATATCAGAGGATTTTATGATAAATATGGTTTTTCAATTAGCAAATGGATTCATTCTAAATATGCGGCAGATTTTATTTATTTTATTATGAAACCTTTAGAATGGCTTTTTCTTATTGTGTTATATCTGGTAGATAGAAAGCCAGAAAATAGAATTGCTGTTCAATATATGGGCGATGTGCCAATTGGTGGGTACATAAATAAATCGACGATTTAAAAGTTAGGTAAGAGCAGATGGAAAAAATCAATCAAATACAAGTAGTCTATAAACAGACAAAGTATTTTTATAAAGAATATTATCATTGCATTGATGGTAAAACGCTTGTTGAATATTTGGAAGAACAAGTGTCATTTGATATAAAAAATAAATTAAAATACAATGGTGATTTTCTTGGACTTATGCCAGCATGGTCAGGCAAATTAATAATGACAGCTGAAAATAGGTTTGTGTGGAGTTTGATTGACAGCGAAGAAGAGTTAAATGTTCCTGTGTTAGTCTGTGAGGATGATTGTGACTTGACTTGTATTGTTATTGTAGCACATATCCAAAAAACAAATACCAATGTTTATTGGGATAAGATAGGTTTAGTTGATTGGTCGGAGTATGACAGAGTTAAAGAATGTGAATCTGGATTATTATTTGTTGAAGCATATACTCAAAAAGATTGGGATTTATATGGTGGTGATGTTGCTTGGATGAAAGCAAGAAGCAGTGAATTTACTCATTGGCTTCACGATACTCAATGTTGGGAAGAGGAGCATTTTCGCAGGCTTTCTAATTATATGAAACCATTTATACAAAAAGATAATCATATAAGCTGGTTATTAGAACCAAAGTGGAACTTTTTGAAAAATTCTTATAATAATATGGTAGAAGAATATAGAAAAATTTATCAATATGTAACTGCAATAATATAAATATTTAAAGAAAGGAATTATTTAAAATGGACAAAGAAAAATTAATTATGGAAAAAGTAGGTTGCCCTTGTAAAGTCTTTGAATTGACAGATAATATGGAAGAAGAGGTATTAAAGGCATACTGTGAAGCGTTGGAGAGAGGCAAAAAAGAAGGATTTACACCAGTTATTCTTGCAGATGATGAAGATTTGAACTTGTGGTTTGACAATGTACAAGATTATTCTAAAGAAGAAGAACTTGCTAAAGAGTTAGGAAATGGAAAAGAAATTTTAGAAGAAAGATTTAAAGAATACACAGAAGATATTAGTGAAGATTGGATAAATGAGGTTAGCAATGAAAATTGGGCAGATGAATTTGATGGTGATGGTTCTATTAATGAATTTACTTTTCTTGATGTAAAAGAAATTGTACTTTTTGAAGTGCCGACAAAGAACCCTTGGGAGGTAATAGCATGGTTTCCAATGGGAGGATGGAATGAATGTCCATGGGTTGATGATATGATGGCAATTAGTCATTATTGGTATGAAAAGTATCATGCTTTTCCAGCGGTTATAACAAGAGATGTATTGCAATATTTTGTAGAAAATCCAGTTGACAATGAAAAAGAAGCTCTTGAGCTTGCAAAAGAACATTATGCTTTTTGTACAGACCGATTAGACCAAGGTACAGCTAGCGGAACAATTAATGAAGTTGCGGATAGTTTGATAGACTCTAAAGTTTGGTTTTTTTGGTGGGATTAATGAGGTTCTAAGTATGAATATAACTATAGAAGCTTTGTCGGATGACAAGTTATATGAGGCAATCCAGATATGGAATGTCGTTGTTGATGATGGTGAGGCATTCCCACAAATGGAATTTCTTGATAAAGATACAGGAAACGTTTTTTTTAATCAACAATCCTATACAGGAGTAGCATTTGATAAAGAAACAAATGAAGTTGTGGGATTATATATATTGCATCCTAATAATGTTGGACGGTGTGGTCATATTTGTAATGCAAGTTATGCCATCAAAAAAGAACGACGTGGACAACATATAGGAGAGTTGCTCGTAAAACATTGTATGAAAAAAGCAAGAGAGCTTGGGTTTCAAATTCTTCAATTTAATGCAGTAGTTAAAAGTAATACAGCCGCACTAGCTTTATATAAAAAATTAGGCTTTGTTCAGCTTGGTGTGATTCCAAAAGGCTTTATGCTAAAAGATGGAACATATGAAGATATCATTGTGCATTATATTGATTTAAAAAACATTCAATCATTTTAACCTCATCAAGGAAGTCCTCCACTTCAATGCTGCAAAGGCATAAGTGGGGGGTAGGGACTTGCTTGTTTCAGTGGGAGTATAAGTTCCCACTGAAAAGCTACGATGGTAGCTATGAGGTTATGAGCAAGTAGCGTAGCGGATTGCGAATATCCGCTTAACTTGATATATTATTTATATATATCTGTTTTTGTAAGTAATAAATCAACTAATAATACTTGCATATCTATTTAAGAACGGTCATATTAAGCTAGATAATCAAAGCTTAATATGACCGTTTTTTCCTTGTATTCTAAAATCTTTGGGAGTCATACCTGTATTTTTCTTAAAATTGGCTGACAAGTATTCACTGTTACAATATCCTGTACTTAAAGCAATATCTGTAATAGATTTATCTGTTTTTAATAAGAATAATTTTACATGTTCAATTTTTAAATTGTTTAAATATTTTGAGTAAGGTATGCCTAGTTGAGAATGAAATAATCTTGATAAATGCCCTTCAGAGATATTTACCATTTTTGCTATTTGTGATAATGTTGGATTTTCTTGATAATGGGATTCAAGATAATATAAAATTTCAATAATTGGTTTTGTTAAAGGTGTACTCTCTTTTTTTATATTATTAGAAACGGGTAGATGTTCTTCTATAATAGTAGTAAAGAGGCGAAAAAGCATTCCTTGTAAAATCAATTCTTTATAACACGTCTTTTTTTGATATTCATTTAGCATATCTTCAAAGATATTTAAAACCTTTTGTTGTGTATTTTTAGTAAAATGGAATGTCTTGCTATTATAAAAGTTTTTAAATTCATTTTCACCAATAATATCAATAAAAGGTTTGACAAAATCGGGTGTGAATTTGATAAGAATAGTCTCATAAGGTTCATTGGAATCTGAAAAAGTTCTATGAAAAAATAGTGGAGGTGCTAAAGCTACATCTCCTTTATGATAACTATAGGTTTCTACAGGAGTAATAACATATCGGTCTCCCGAAATGATATATCCAATATTGTAATAATCAACCATAACTTGCATTGAAGACATGCAAGAATCTGGTGAAAGCAGGCGCTTTTGTATTGAAATATGTTGTCCTTTAGGGATTGGTATTGGCATAAAATATCCTCCAAACTTAAAATAATACATAACGGAAGTTTGCGCAGCAAACTTATATAGCTCAACTTTAGCCGAGATTATTATATCATAATTTTAAAGTTTTTTATATGAAATATATCATTAATAGAAATGAAATTATAAGTGTAAAGTTTTATAATGAATATTGTTTTGATGCAAATTATTGATATAAAAATATATTATCAATACATTATTCAAAATCACCAAATGTATATTTGGTTAAAAAATTACAAATTTAAATTGTAAGAAAGGAGCATAAGAAGATGAAAAAGAATAAGTCACAAATATTTAGGGTTTTAAGTTATGTAAAACCACATTGGTATTTAATTATTGTAGCTACAGTTGCAGGAATTTTAAAGCTTACATTGCCATTGATTCTGCCTCAGGTGGTAAAGTATTTTACAGATGTTGTTTTAGTGCCAAATACGACATTTACGCATGAGGCGCAAATCTATGAAGTGGTAAAATGGACGTTTATATTATTAGTATTTTATACTATTGTATACATACCAGCAGCTTTTATTAGACAGAGAGGGGCAACGGAAGTCTCCAACAGAATTATGAATACTATGCGTTGTCAATTGTATGAGCATCTGCAAAAAATGTCCGCAAAGTTTCATCAAGAGTATAAATCAGGAAATCTTGTAACTAGAATAAATAGTGATGTAGAGGGTGTTCATATATTTATATGGAATGTGGCTACCAATGTATGGATTGATGGAATTGTTATTATTATTTATATTATATTGATGGGTTCAATGAATATTCCATTGACAATTATCGCCTGTATAGCATTGCCAACTTCTGTTATTATCACTAAAAAAATACGTGCTCATATCAGAAGCAACAGCAAACAAGTGCAGGCAAATATTTCAGAGATATCTGGGTATATGCAGGAGAGAATGACCGGTTATTCAACAGTTCGACTGTTTAATATGGAACAATATGAAAAAAGGAAATTTGATGGATATTCTAATCTTATTTATCAATATCTCAAAAAAACAAACAAGTTTTTTTCTTTAGGCGAAGCAATAAATGGTTCTTTTTCAGAAGTTATCAGCACAATTATTGTTGGGCTTTCAGCACTATTTATCATAGGAAATCAAATGACAATAGGCGAATTAATTGTTTTTCAATCGTATCTTAGCTATTTTATGACTCCATTGCGTAGATTTGCAGAGTTAAATGTTAGTTATGCTCAAAGTATCGCTAAGATTGAGCGTGTTTTTGAAATTTTAGATATGCCTGCAGATATACGAGATGCCGAAGATGCAATTGACTTTGAACCTGATGAACCTGCAAATATTCAGTTTAAAAATGTCTATTTTAAATATGAACTAGAACAAAAAAATTGGAATCTTTCAAATTTAAATCTTTCTATTAATGAAGGCGAGCGTGTTGCAATAGTAGGTTCAAGTGGCTGTGGTAAAACAACATTGATTAGTCTTTTAACAAGATTTTATGATGTGAATAAAGGAAGTATCTGTATTGGCAACAATGATATTAAACATTATAAGTTAAGCAGTGTATATCATCAGATGGGTATGGTTTTTCAGGATACAATTATATTTTCTGGGACAATAGAAGAAAATATACGATATGGAAAACAGGATGCCAGTCAAAAGGAAATAGAGAAAGCAGCAAAACTTGCAAATGCGTATGATTTTATTATGAACAGTCCAAACAAGTGGCAGACGATACTTGGAGAGCGTGGGATTGGTCTGTCAGGAGGGCAGAAGCAAAGGATAGCAATTGCTCGAATATTTTTGCGAAATCCTAGAATATTGATTTTAGATGAGGCAACAAGCGCACTGGATTCTGAATCAGAATTGTTGGTGCAACAGGCATTAGACCAGCTTATGAAAGGAAGAACATCAATTGTTATTGCACATCGTTTAAGTACGATTATCAATGCAGATAAAATTGTTGTAATGGATAATGGAGAAATTGTTGAAATAGGAACACATAAGGATTTGCTTGAAAAGAATGGACGTTATGCAGAATTGTATAACCTTCAATATAACAGATAAGGCAGATAATAACAAAGATAAAGAGGCTGTTATATTAAAGATGGAATATATTTCTTTAATATGACAACCCCTTTTTTTAATATTTTTATTCCTCTTGTTTTAATAGTTTTGTTATTTTATCAACCATATCGTTTATTGCATTTGCCTGATTTGCTACTTCAGTTGTGTTATTTGCATTACTTTCAGCCATATCATTAATCGAGTTGAACTGTTCATTTTCATTTCGGATGCTTTCAGCGATATTTTGATTGATAAAGATGGTCTTTTTAATAACCTCTGCCTGATTTCTATGAGCTTCTCCCATCGTTTCAATAGCATTTACAGAAGCACTTAGAAGTTCAGTCATATCTTTCATATATTTAAATACATTTTTAAAATAGTCATTTTGAGTGCCAAGTTTTGTAGAGTTTTCTTCTACTTGTAAAGTGATATCTTTTACATTCTGCTGTATTCGCTCAATGACTTCCTGTACAACTTTTAATGATTCTTGTGTACTGTTTGCAAGCGTTCCAACTTCTGTTGCAACAACTGCAAATCCTTTGCCCGCTTCCCCTGCTCTTGCCGCTTCAATTGAAGCATTAAGAGCTAATAAATTAGTCGAAGATGAAATATCATTTATAAGATTTAATGTTACTCCGATTTCTTGTACTGCTTCTGAAAGTTTTTGAGTTATATTTGTTGTCTCACGCATAGAAGTAGATACTTCACCATTAATTGTATGTAAATCACTTAAAAGTTTTTCATTTTCTGCAGATTTATCAAGCAGATTTCTTGATGTAATCTCTACCTTTTTTACGTTGTCTGCAACAACACTTTCCCACTGGCTGAGTTCTTTAAGATTTGCCATACTTTCATTTGTTTTATTACTTAAAAGATTACTGCTTTCAACTAACTGTTCGCTTGTAGATGCCAGTTTTTCAGCAGAAGTACTCTCATTTTCAGATATTTGTGAAAGGGATAAACCAGCAGTATGTAAATTTTCAGATAGTGCCTGAACTGCTACAAGAACATTTTTTACTTGTTCTGTATTTCGCTCAATTTCGTCTTTCTTTGCATTAACAAGAAATTTACGGATTAGGTATGTTAAAATAATAATAAATAACAATGTTAAAAGAAGACAAACAACTCTTGAGATAATATTAGGTATAAATAATGCATCTTTTATTGGCAGAAGGGTATCTCCTTTTATAAACCAAGATATAATTAGTGATAGTGATATTTCTAAAGTAGTTATTACTATAACTTTTACATCTATAAAAAAGATACAGTTATTACAAATAAAAAAGCATATCCCCAAAATTCTGTTGAAGGAATCATATAGAGAATAAAATTGTACTGTATAAACATAATAACAACCAAAAATATTTTAGCAGCTTTTAGTTTATTAGGACATACAAAACCATTTATAGAACCTGTCTTTATAAAATAAATTCCTATCAGTACGTAAAGTAAACATGTAATATCAAAAATAATTAATGCAAGCCAATTAACAGTTGGAAATAATCCAAAGATTTTCTCTGTTGTATATAATAGACCAGCACATTGGCATGCACCTGGAACCAATAACAATATAAGAACATAAATTTTGTTGATATACTCATCTAATGCAGATTTATATTTTTTTTGCGTGTTCATCTCAATTCCTCCTAAAACTTATATAAATATACTATGATAAAATAAACTGCTCTTACTGTATAAAGAATTATATTTTTGTACTTTTTGATACAATGTTTAGTACAAATTAAATTGAGAAAAATTTTTGATTCTGTTTATTGAGGTTAATATCAATCTTCCTTTCTTATCTTTGTTTTTTTCTTATGGGAATAATTACCACAATTTTTTACACATGTTTTACTATTATTGTGTGCATTTATATGTAAATTTTTATAAATTTAATAAAATTATTATATAAGAGTTGTGCAATTTTGTTAATTATATACTAATTTTAATTAATATAATCTTATAATATATAATTTGTAATCTATTAGTTTTTTTCTAAATTATTATGAATATTTTAACCTGTGTCTTACTTCAATATCGTAGATGCATAAGTGAAAGAATTATGTTGTGATAGCAGTTAGACGGTTTAAGAAACTAGTACAGTGGGTTGCATATTTGCTTTGATTCTATTTACACAGTTTGTTTATAATGTGTTATAATTTATTATGTAATTTAGTCTTTGTTGTTTTATCCTTATCAGGGATAAAATTTTATAATAAAGGGATATAAGAGCATAATAAAAATAGTAAAAAAGTATAAATGATATGAAAAATCAAAATTTTAAATGGGGAGCAATGATAAGATATATTATAACAATTATATTAGTACAATTCTGCATATTTGTTTGGGGAGAGTTTATATTGCCAGACAAAGAAAAAAGTAAAGATTATATACCCAATGGAAAAGAATATGATATTGAAGATTTTGCTAAGTGCAATCAGATTATTGACTATCAATATGATGATGAAGGCAAGCTGATACATACATATGGTTACCATGAAAGAGATGATAACAGCGGAAAGTGGTCTATGCAATATGAAAATATATATACATATGACAGCAAAGGGAGGCTTATTGAAGATAAATATTATTTAAGTTATATTAGCAGAAAAGAGCCTAGAAGTATTATAACCTATTCCTATAATGCAGACGGCTCTTATATTAAAAGAAAATCTTATAATGTAAGTGATAATAGTGATAGCACAAAAAAATATTATAATTATAGTAAGATTGAAGATGTTGTTGAAACATATGACAAAAATGGATTGTTAATTAATAAAAATGATAAAGTAGTCTATACATATGATAAAAATGGAAAATTAACCCATATAGAGACCTATAATAAAGATACATTTTCAAAAGCAGCAACAATTTATTGGGATTATGACGCTTATCAAAGTGTGGAAGTTATGCAGCTTAAAAAAGATGTATATGTGGTGTGGGCAGACCAATATAATGAAGATTGGCAGCAAATTTCTGGTATGTGGTATAAGGGAAATTTAGCTTCTATAAACTTAACATATCAAGAGGTTGAACGCATAGGAAAACCATATTATGTTGCTAATTATTATAATGGAAATATCGTTGAAGAATTATTTAATGCAAGAACAAAAGATATTGATGGATATAATGCGTTAAGCTATAAATTTAATGATTATGATGAATCTGGAAAAATAATATGGCATACATATATAACATTGTCAGGCAATAAGATATATGGTGAGCAGTATTTGTATGGTGATAGTGATAAAGTATGCAGAGAAATTCATTATAGCATTTATGGAGGATTAAAATATCATCTTTGTGATGGAAGTACCATTTCATTTTATAAAGATGAAACCGATTATCTTACGGATATTATAAGAGTGGACAGTGCAGGAGAAGTAATCAGCCAATATGAGTTTGATAAAAAGCATAAACTTATATGGAAGGAAAAAGAATTTGATGAAGTTATAACAGAAGTATATATTGTGCAAAGCGGAGATTGTTTATATAGTATAGCACAGGACTGTTATGGCAATGGCAATCGTTGGGAAGAGCTGTATTATAAAAATCAGGACAAAATAGGTGATGACCCCTCTGTAATATATCAGGGAATGGAACTTATTAAGTAAAAATAAATTTTAATACAAATTATATTCATTTAAATAAAGTTATGTTATTATAAAGATAAAACAACGGAAAAATAATAGAAGTGAGGAGCAGTATGGGATTTTTTGACAAGTTAAAGAATAAGAAACAAGAAAAGATGCAAAATGCAATGAATAGCCAAGACGTTAAAGGTGTTGATTTAACAATTCCTGAAAATGTAAAGGAATTTGTAAAAAAACAGATTGCTGATTTAATGGAGGAAGAAACACAATTACGAGATAACAGTGTATTGGTTCCAAAGTGGAACGTATCTATTTATCCAGATGTACAGCAGGTTGATGAAAGAGGTGTTGTGTTAGACCTTTATATAAAAGCACCTCAGTGGGGAAAGTCTTTATATGAATGCAGTGTTGGCATGGGAAACGACCCTCAAAGCAATATTGGACTTGCATTGGGTTCTTTTATATTTGCCTTTATGAAAGGAATTGCAGCAATGGAAAATGAGAAGGAAGGAATTGCACTTACAACATCCTTTTCAGAAAAGACGCATAAATGGAATGTTTATAAAACCGATATTGTTGGAATAGGAAAAAATGAAAACTTTACGGATGTAGATACATATTGGAACGCATTAAAAGAGGATATTAAAAAACGTCTTGGAAATCAAAAATTATGTTATGTTAAAATATTTGGTTCTAAGATGGGCGATGATGTTATTGGCGAATGCAGAATTGATGATGTTGTCAGTCCAGAATTAAGTAAAAAAGTGGCAGATATTGTTTCAAAATGGCAAGTTGAAGGATTTGTTTCACAAAAACAATTTTTCTTTATTCGACAGGAAGAAAGTACAACCTTACCTTATCCATATCAAGGGGAAGAAGGATTTCAGTTGTTAAAGGATAAAGTAGCACTTGCTGCAAAGATGTTTCATGAGAGTGATACAGAAGAATTATATCAATCTTTGCCTGAACGATTAGGAGAAGCATTGCAAGATGAAACATTAGGAATAGAATGTTTTTCTTTTTTACCAGAAATATGCACCGAACATGCTTTTAGTGAAGCGACCTATTCAGAAAAAGTAAATTTTGCATATCCAAGCGGTTCTATGATAGAAGTTTATAAAAGTCAACTAGCCGATTATGAGCTTTTAAAAAGAGCTATATTAACTGTATTCCATGAAGGAACACTTGGTGAGTTGACAGATGATATTTATAGAGAATATATTGGCAGTAGTGCTACATATTCTGTTTTTGCACAGATGCAGGAAAAAGGTTCCGATTTAAAAGATGCGTCAACAGTTGCAATTGCTTTTAGTGTAGATGAAGATTTTGAGATAAGATAGGAGGATATAATGGCTAAAAATTTTGATGCAGGAGTTTGGCAGCAAAAGATTGATACAACGCAAGGCTCTAAAAAAATGCCTGTGATTTTAGAGGCTATAAGACAGGCTGATGAGGAAGAGGAACATTATTATCGACTATTTTTTCGATATTTATATGCCTATGAAGCAACGTTTCATGATGACCCTCCAAAGGCAATGCCAGTTGCTATCGAATTTAGTACTATTTTTGAACAATATCCAGATGTATTAGGACCAGATGGCGGTGAGATGTATGTTATGATTATGCAGATGGCAATTGACCCTATTGTGTCACTTCCTCAGATTCCTTTTGAACAATGGCAGGGTATGATTGAACAATATTATAAACTTGTAAAGCGTTATAATTTAGGACATCGTACATATTGGTGGCAAATGTGTCAGTTTTATGTGTATTTGGACAAAAAGAAAGCCTATGAACTTTTTGAACGATTTTGGAAAACAGGAAGAGACAGCATGTCCGATTGCAGAACATGTGACCGCTGTCATGCTATACGTATGCATCTGTTAATTGATGATGAGGAAGGTGCTAATGAGATGGCGAAACCAATAAAATCAAGACGCATGTGGTTTTGCCATGACACACCGCATTTGATGCATAGAGATTATATTGAATATTATATGAATAAGGGCAATGCAAAAGCTGCAAAGCCTTATGCGTATGAATTAAAAGGAATGGGACATAGAGATAAACATGATTTATCTTATATGGGTGCTGTTATACGATGTATGACTTATTTTGAACCTAAAATAGCATTGCAGTTTTTAGAGCAAGGTATGGAGTGGGTTATTGGAATTTGGGATTGTAAACTTGCCTATGATTTTTATAAAAGTGCTTGGGTGCTTATGCATCATTTATCAAAAACACAAGAGACCATTTCTATCAAGATGCCTCCTAATTTTGCATTAAAAAATGATAGTGATATTTATAATATTGTTGATTTGGAAAATCATTACTATGATACTGTAAAAAGTATTGCTGATAGTTTTGATGCAAGAAACGGTACAGACAGCTATAATGAAAATTTTAAATTGGCAATGATGGAACCAAAAATAATAGAATAAAATTATATAAAATAAAAAATATTGTGACAAAACAAATACTTGATAAGATTTCATATAGTATAAACAAATGTTGATATCTTATATAAAGAAATATTTTGACACAATATTTTTTATGCTATTAATTATGATTGTTTAGATGGATTTAAAATTCACTATTTTATCTGCAAACAACGTATATTTATTTTTTTAGTGATAATTCTATGTTATCTATTAGCCATTGATTTGTGCGACCTAAATTTTTGTTGATATTAAATATAATAATTCTGAATTTAATGTTTTTAATTCATTGTGATGCAATGGCTGCCCGCTTGTTATCAAAGCGTTGACATACAAAATTTTGCCTAATGCCTGAATGAGACGTGTATCAGTTATTGTAAGCATTTCTTCGATTAAAGAATTGTTGATATTTAGATAAACCGTAGCAATAACTTCCTTGCATTTATTTGAAATAAGTGAGGACAATGTATCTGAAAATATACCATAACTTGATTCTTTTGCTTGTTGGGCTTGGCGTATAAACTCAACATCATTATTCATATAATACAGTGCAGGCAAATCACTTGGATAGAATCGTTTAATATCTGCTTGACAGTCAAAAGGTTCTAATGCTTTATTGATTTCTTCTATCATAAAACGAGTCTCTATTTGTTCAACTGGTAAAAGTTCGTCCAATATCAGCTCAAAATCTTCTTCCATCATTGGGTTAATTGGAAGCTGATAGGTATTAGCCAGCTTGCGTATTAATTGTTCATCTGATGTATATCCTGTACATATAAGCAGTTGTTCCTGTTGAAAAAATACGGATTGCAGCTGTTTAAAGCGGGAGATATCGCTTATATAACTGGCAGCTTTTGCTGTTTTTAAATAAGCTCCAGTAACTGTGCCTTCCGATGTTTCAAAAGTAAGATAATCAATAAACAATTCAAATAAATCATTGTCCCAAATAGCCATTGATTTAATTGCCGAAGAATGTATAAGAATAATTTTTTGCATTAAATCAGGGTTATTTTTGCTGATTTTTTTAAAATATTGTTTGATAGGAAGGATAAACTCTTGTTGTGCTAATTCAAGTTCAAAATCTTCATAAAAATTTTCGCGTGAGGCAGTAGGACGAAGTCCTGCTGTATTTAAACAGCATTTTAAAAAAAATGCCCAATCTGGAAGTAATGGCTGGGCAGATTCTGTAAGCAGCATATGTTTTAAATAAATTCGATGTTCTTTTTTTACAGAACTGCTTGTATGATAAGGCAGGATAAAAGCTGCGCCAGAAAGATGCGGTGTCTCAATAGGAATCGCATCGAGGAAATTTTCATTAAAAAGCCATTCACCAAACGATAAAAGCTGTCGTTGTCCTAAATGAGTAAATTCTTGCGGCATATAGTTAATTGGTTTGGATAGACTATTAATATATACAGGAACAGGCAGTGTAAGTCCATAATATTGTACAAGGCTTTGTAATGTTTCAGAATTATAATATTTTTGACATTCATCTTTAGCATATAGTATAATTGTTGTGCCAGCATCTACAGTTTGTGTGCAGTCATCAAGAGAAAACGTTGTTGTTTCTTCAAGTGTATATGTACCATCTGGAAATCCTTTCCAAATATGTGCAGGACTGCCATCAATGGACTTTGAGTGAACTTCAATAACATCTGATATCATAAAACAAGAAAGCAATCCAATTCCAAAACGTCCGATAAAATCTTCAGATTCATATTCATCTATTAAATTATGTTTAGAGGATTGTCCAATAATTGCAAGAAAATGGTGGATTTCTTTTTCGTTAAGCCCTGAACCATTATCTTTAAAAATGATTTTTCGATGTGGTTCTACTTTTATATGAATAACTCCATTATCCCAGTCTTTTTGTAAAAGTTTTCGTTGTGTTATAGCATCAACACCATTTTGTAATAATTCTCGTATAAAAACATCGGGTGTTTTATATAAATGATTTGATAAAATATCTAACATTCCTCCAAGATTTACCTGGAAATTAAAGGTGTTTTTCATAATGAACCTCCGTTTTGAAGTGTAGCGTGTAAACTGCATAATAAAAATTGTGAATTTCTATCATTAAATCTAATATTCTTTGTGCGAAAAAATGATTAAAAGTTAAAATATTTTAAATAGTTTTTACACATATTCTTATTTTTTAAATTTATAATTTGTTATAAAATAGATAAAGATAATTTATAGTAGACAGTATATCACAAAAATTGGTATAATGTACAGGTACTTGTTTATACTAATATTTGCTCCTTGTGGCACTTATCAATAAGTTTTAAGTGTGCCAAGAGATATTGTTCATAGAAATAAAAGTTGTTTTAGAAAGGTAAAATATATGTCTAATATTAAGGGAATCATTCATTCTGTAGAAAGTTTCGGTTCGGTTGATGGACCGGGAGTGCGTTATATTATATTTTTACAGGGTTGTAAAATGCGATGTAAATATTGTCACAATCCAGATACATGGGCTTTAAAAGATAAAAATGCTTATGAAGAAGCACCAGAAGATACGCTAAATAAAGCGTTAAGGTATAGAACTTATTGGAAAAATGATGGTGGTATTACAGTAAGTGGAGGAGAGGCTTTATTACAAATTGATTATGTTATAGAGTTGTTTCGATTGGCAAAAGAAAAAGGTGTTCATACGACGTTGGATACTTCTGGCGGACCTTTTACAAGAGAAGAGCCTTTTTTTAGCAAATTTCAAGAGTTGATGAAGTATACCGATTTATTTTTGTTGGATATAAAACATATAAATCGTCAAAAACATATTGACCTTACAATGAAGGATAATGCGAATATTCTTGATATGGCAACTTATCTTTCAGATAATGGCAAAGATATGTGGATAAGGCATGTGCTTGTGCCAGGTATTACAAATGATGAAGAAGATTTGAAAAAGCTTTCAGAGTTTGTAAAAGGACTAAAAACAGTACGCCGCTTTGAAGTTTTGCCATATCATACATTAGGTGTTTTTAAGTGGAAACAATTAGGTATTGAATATACTTTAGATGATGTAAAGTCGCCAACAGATGAAGAAATAAAGGTTGCCAATGATTTGCTTCACACAGCAGATTATGATATAATAACCACAGCATAGCTGTGATATCATCTTACTATGTATGAAATTATAGTATAATAGCCACAGCTATGCTGTGGCATTTGTTATGATGTTAGTGTGTCGTGTTATTTTTTTATATTAGTTTGCACAAAGTAATGGTATAAGTATTTTAATAAAGGCGGAGATATGGTATATAATAGTGATTTGTTTTGTAAAAAATGTGCTCAACAAATTATCGTTCCAGAGGTAGTTCAAGAAGATTTGCTTAGTATTATAGAAGAAAAGTTAAAAAAGGCAGGATTTTATTATCGAGTGGCATATCGGGTAAAGTCGGTTGATTCTATAGTAGATAAGCTTCAGCGCAAAGAGTATCGAAAAAGGGCATCGGATAATGAAGATAAGAAGATGCAGGATTTAATTGGGATTAGAATTATTCTCTATTTTGAAGATGATGTATCTATATGTAGAAATCTATTAGATACATTATTTATAGAGCCTGGAATTTGGGAAACAACAGAAGCAAATGAATATGAATTTAGGGCAATGAAAGTAAATGGTATATTTAAGCTGCCTGGTTATCTTGCTAAAACTATTGTAAATCCGTTATTAAAAGACTATATTGATGATACATTTGAAGTCCAAGTGCGGACGAACTCTTTTGAAGGGTGGCATGAGATAGAACATGATTTGCGCTACAAAGGTTCTGCTTTTGGAGATGGCAATGAACATTTGGCAAGAAAGATGAATAGCATTTTAGCAACATTGGAATTATGTGATGACTCTTTAGTAAATTTAATTGAAGATTTAGGACATCAGCATTATAAAGACCATAATTGGTCGGATATGATTCGATGTCATTATCGTTTAAAACTTAACAATGAAGATATCAACCCTGAAATTGCAAATATACTAGATAATAATATCAATCTTGCAAAGGCATTTTATAAATTTAGCAGAGCGAAAGCAATAACAAAGTTATGGAATAATACATCGGATAGACCGCCAAATCTTTCAGTAAATTATATTATTTACATTGTTAATACGATTGGACCATGTAATGATAAAATTTCGGAAGCCTTTTTTAATATAGAAGGAAAATTAGGCACAGATGATTTTAACAATAAACGAAAAAAATTTGAACCATTTAAAAGATTGGGGACATATACTGTATTTAAGGCAGAAACTTATTTAGATACAAGCAATGTGACCGAAATGGATGCATTTAAAAAGGCTTCAGGATATATATATGCTTGGATTAAATCAAGATATAATGAAGCCTTAGATGGACTTCCTGAATATGTCAATAATTATTCGGGGAATGAACCTGGATATTCTGTAGAGATTGTATATGATGAACAAGATATGTATTTTGCCCAAGAATCAACACATATTGATGCAAAAATTGCCAATAGAATATGGGTATCAAAAGCTTTTTTAAAGAAAACATCAGATGGTATACAGTTTGTTGTTTCTAATGTATATGCAGAGCCTAAGGAAAGATATCGAGATACTGACAATGTTTTATTTTCAAGACCTAATTTTTATGGTGAAATTGCAGACAATATAGGTATTTGTGACTGTGAACGGTTAAAAGAAAATGTAAAATGTATTACAGATAATAATTATGATGAGTTTGTAAATTTGATACATAATGCAAACAGACGTTTTCCTGTGATTTTATTTATAGGGAGCAAAGAGAAATGGCTTGATAAGTTTGATATTGGTTATTTTTCATATCTTGTGGGATATTATGCTCATATACGAATTATTGAAGACTTGTCTTGTCAAGAACGATTTGCTATGCAGTATCATTTGGATATGAATCGGTATCAAGATTCAATAACCGTATTATATGCAGGAGAGGAACCGCAAACAAGTTATGGTTCTGATATTATGGATACAACGTTTGAAGTTATTAAATTAGAGCAAAAAAAATATTGGAATGAGAACGGATGCAGAGCATATAGAAGACGATTAGTTGCAGATATTCGAGAAAATAATATAAAATAATAAGAATGGGGGATTTATATGGAAATTACAAAATTGTCAGACAAAGGACAAATAACTCTTCCTATATCTATAAGAAAAAAATTACAATTAAAAGCAGGAGATAAAGTTGTAATTCTTGAAGAAAATGGTAGGTTTTATATGGAAAATTCTGCGCTTATGGCATTTAGTAAAGTTGCTAATGATTTTAAAGGTGCTGCAATTGAGGCAGGTTTTAATTCTGAAGATGAAATGCAAGATTATATGCAAGAAATTCGTAAAGAAGTAAGGGGGTATTAATTATTGAGAGTAATGTTAGATACAAATATTTTAGTTTCAATAATTTTCTTTCCTTCAGATATTACCAAACAATTGACAAAGCAATTAGCTATTTATCATAAAATTATTTTATGTGATTATGTAATTGAAGAATTAAGATTAGTTACACAGCGAAAATTTCCTAAAAAAATAAATTCATTAAATCAATTTTTTATTGAATTACCTTTTGATATGGTTTATTCTCCAAGAAATTTAAGTTCAGAAAGTTTAAATATGATGAGGGATATAAAAGATTCTCCCATATTAGTAACAGCAATTATAGAAAATGTGGATATATTTATTACAGGAGATAAAGACTTTCATGTTTTAGATATTGAACAGCCTGAAATAATGACAATGGTTGATTTTTTAGAAAAATATAACAATTAAGAAATGAGGATAAAAATGAATTACAATAAATTAGCAGATATGTTATTTCCTAATGTAACAAATACACCTGAATTTTATGAAACGAAGTTTGCTAAGCGAAAACTTCCAAACAATGCACAGGTAACACGTATGGCGCCAAGTCCTACAGGATTTATTCACTTAGGCAATCTTTACAGCGCGTTGGCAGATGAGCGAATTGCTCATAAAAATGGAGGTGTATTTTATTTACGAATTGAAGATACCGATGAAAAGCGTAAAGTAGATGGTGCTGTTGAATTAATTATTGATACTTTAAGATATTTTGATATTGAATTTGACGAGGGTGCTGGCTTTGAGGAAAATGAGGAAACAAACGCGTATGGACCTTATTTTCAGAGACAGAGAGTAGATATATATCACGCCTATGCAAAAAGTTTAGTTGCAAAAGGACTAGCTTATCCTTGTTTTTGCACAGAAGAAGAACTTGACCGTGTAAGAAAAGAGCAGGAAGAACAAAAAGAACTAACAGGTTATTATGGAAAGTATGCGACTTGCCGTAATTTAACGATAGAAGAAATTGAGGCAAATCTTTTGGCAGGTAAATCATATGTTTTAAGATTGCGTTCACAGGGAAATCCAGAAAAAGAAATTACATTTGTAGATTCTATAAAAGGTGAAATAAAATTGCCTGAAAATATCCATGACATTGTGCTTTTAAAAAGAGATGGGATTCCTACGTATCATTTTGCACATGCCATTGACGACCATTTGATGCGAACAACAGTTGTTGTAAGAGGCGGGGAATGGCTTGCATCAGCTCCCATTCACTATGAACTTTTCCATCTTCTTGGATTTAAGATGCCAAAATATGCACATACAGCACATTTAATGAAAATTGATGAAGAGACAGGCGGTAAAAGAAAATTATCAAAGAGAAAAGACCCTGAATTATCATTAGATTATTATAAGAAGGATGGATATCATCCTTATTGTATGAAAGTATATTTGATGACTTTATTAAATTCTAATTTTGAGGAATGGCATGAAAAATTTGCAGATAAGGATATTAATGAATTTCCATTTTCGATTGATAAGATGAATCAATCAGGTGCTCTTTTTGATAAGGATAAACTGCACAATATCTGTAAAAATGAATTGTCAAAACTTTCTGAAAATGAATTGTATGATTTCTTATATCAATGGGCAAGTGATTATGAACCTGAAAATAAAGAAATTTGGTTTGCAGATAAAGAAAAAATATTGAGTATTTTAAGGCTTTATATGGGCGTTGGCATGAAGAGAAGAAGAAAAGACCTTATGTATGCAAAACAGATATTTGAATTATTTTCATACTTTTTTGATGGTTCAAAAGCAGATGAAAAGGATTCATTTAAGTTCGATACAGATGAAGTTCACGCAATTCTTACGAAATATCTTGAATCATATAATCATGCGGATGACAATAGTACATGGTTTAATAAGTTAAAAGAGATTGCAGATTCCTTAGGATATGCATCCGATATGAAAGCATATAAAGCAGCTCCTGAAACATTTAAAGGGAATGTGTCTGATGTGGCGGAGGTTATAAGAATAGCCGTTACAGGGCGTGCAAATACACCGGATTTATGGACAATTGTTCATATTATGGGGGAGGCACAGATGAGAGAACGAATTGAGGCTGTACTTTGACATAAAAAAATATAGCCAACAACCACCTAAATTAATTAAGAGGGGGATAAAAAAGGTGGTCGCTGCTATATACCAAAAAATGAGAGGTTGTTATAATTATTGTTGCAGGTGGAGCAACAGTAATTATATAATGTGATAAACTGTATATATAACAATAATATAACAATTTATTACATTAAACAGAATATAGCACTGCATGATTATAAAAACTACTGATTTTTACGCTTTATTTTAATATTTTACAGAAATATGGCTATTTTTGATTATTAATAGGCTGTGGTAATATGTTTATATCCTTTGACGTTAGGAGGTCTTATGGAACAAGGCACAGATAATGATTATATATATGACATTAGTATAGAAAGACCAATTGGTACATCGCATCCAGAACATCCATCAATTGTATATTCGGTTAATTATGGATATGTAGATGGTGTAGAGGCTGCTAATGGAGGAAGACAAGGTGCATATATTGTTGGAGTAGATACACCTGTTGATAGATTTGCTGGAAAAAAAATAGCAATTATTCATCGTGTTGGAGATGATGAACAATGGGTAATTGCTCCTGAAAATATGCCATTTAATAAGCAGCAAATTGAAGAGATGGTTTATTTTGCAGAACAACTATTTGACAGTAATATTGAGATGCTTAATGAAGAAATGTGGGATGCATATGATAGACAGGGAAATGGGCTAGGTTATCAAATTCCAAGAAGTATGGCAAAATCCTTAAATGAAGGTGTTTATCATATTGTTGTTAATGTCTATGTATTAAGAAGTGATGGGTGTATTTTGACAACACAGAGGTCAAGAAATAAGACATATCCATTAAAATGGGAGATAACAGGAGGGTCGATACTTTCTGGTGAGACACCTATTGAAGGGGCAAAACGTGAATTGTTTGAAGAGACAGGTATTCAAGCGGATATAAAAGATTTAATTGAATTATATTGTTATGTTGATGATATAAGACACTGTATTTATCATACATATTTAGTTCATATTTCAACAACAACACAAATTCATCTTCAAATTGGAGAAACAATGGATTATACTTTTTTAAGTTTAAACGATTTTATTAAATTGGTTGAATCAGACCGATTTGTTCCTTCAGAGAAGGGACGATTTAAGTTGTTTAAAAATTCAATAATAGCAGCACTGGATACATAGTAAATGGAGGATTATTGTGAACGTTTTACATAAAGACATGCTTTTGTATGCAATAACAGATAACCGTTGTTTAAATGGTGTATCGTTAGAAGAACAGGTGCGACTTGCATTAGAAGGAGGCGCTACATTTTTACAGCTAAGAGACAAAGAGTCTAGTCATGAAGAGTTGGTAAAAAAAGCGATTGCCTTAAAGAACATTGCAAAAGAATTTAATGTTCCATTTGTTGTCAATGATGATGTAATGGCGGCAAAAGAATCCGATGCAGATGGAGTTCATATTGGACAAAGTGATATGAATTATAAGAAAGCTCGTGAAATTCTTGGGCATAATAAAATTATTGGCGTGACTGCCAAAACAGTTGAATTGGCAAAACAGGCACAGCGTATGGGAGCGGACTATATTGGCACAGGAGCTATCTTTGAATCGCATACAAAAAAAGATGCTGTCCGAATGGATAAAAAGACACTTATTCATATAGCTGATAGTGTAGATATTCCAGTGGTGGCAATAGGCGGCATTGCCTATGATAATATGGATTATTTAAAAAATACAGGCGTTTCAGGAGTGGCAGTTGTCTCTGCTATATTTGGAGCTAATGATATCAAAACAGCTACGAATAAATTGCATCGTAAAGCAGATGAACTATTTGATTATCGAAAAAAGAATATTATATTTGATTTAGATGGAACACTATTTGACTCTATGCCATTTTGGAGCAGCATTTCGAGAGAATATGCACAGTCGAAAGGAATAGAGCTTCCAGATGATTTTAGTGAAGCGACATATACAATGGATATGAATGAATGTTGTCATTATTTTCAAACGGTATTAAATATTGATATTGAGACAGATAAGCTAAAAAAAGAAGTATTAAAACTTATGGAAAAACACTATGCTTATGATATTCCTATGAAGCCAGGAATGAGACGACTGATAATAAAAGAAAAAGAAATTGGAAGCAGAATGTGCATTTTTACAAATTCAGATGAAAAATGTGCTGATATGGCTTGTAAACGTATGGGAATAAGAGATTGTTTTGAATTAATAACAACCTCTTATAATATAGGAATCAATAAAAAGAATCCTGCAAGTTATCAAAAAATATGTGAATTGATGGGATTTAATCCAAGTGAAACTATTGTATATGAAGATGTTTATCATGCTGTCAAAACAGCGAAGTCGGCAGGCTGTAAAACCATTGCAGTATTTGATAAGGATTCAGAAAAATTATGGAATGATATTGTGACTGAGGCAGATGATTTTATAAATTTAGATGTTTTTTAACCGCATCAAGTCGCCTGCTTTAATGCTGTAGAGGCATAAGTGGGAGAGGGATGTATGTTATGATAGCGGCTAGATAATTTGAGTACGTAGTGCAGTGGATTAGAAATATCCGCTTAATTTGCATTAAATTGTAAATATTGGCTTGAGTAAGATTTTTTCGTTCTTTGTGCAAAAATTAATATAGAAATGAGGGTAAATATGAAGAAAAAAGTAGTTATTGGCATGTCGGGAGGAGTTGATTCTTCTGTAGCGGCATATTTACTTAAAGAACAAGGATTTGATGTTATTGGTGTGACTATGCAGATATGGCAAGATAAAACGCCATATGAAGAAACAGATAAAAAAAGCTGTGGCATATCAGCAATTGATGATGCAATGAAGGTTGCAAATCAACTTCAAATTCCACATCATGTTATTGATTTAAAAGAACAGTTTAAATGTAAAGTAATTGATTATTTTACAAACGAGTATAAACTTGGCAGAACTCCTAATCCATGTATTGTATGCAATCGTTATGTAAAATGGGAAGAGTTATTAAAATATGGCTTCCAAATTGGTGCAGATTATATTGCAACAGGTCATTATGCAAGAATTTGTCAGCTTTCTAATGGTAGATATGCGGTTAAAAAATCAGCAACATCCATTAAAGACCAAACATATGCTTTATATAAACTTACACAAGAGCAATTAAAACACACCTTGATGCCTATAGGCGATTACACAAAAGATGAGATTCGAGAGATTGCACAAAAGGCAGAAATTCAAGTAGCACATAAACAAGATAGTATGGAGATATGTTTTATTCCCGATAATGATTATGCAAAATATATTGTTCAAACAACAAATTATACATGTGATTCAGGCAATTTTGTTGATATTCACAACAATATTATCGGCACACATAAAGGAATAATTCATTATACAGTTGGACAGCGTAAAGGTCTTGGCTTATCTATGGGAAAACCCGTATTTGTTGTAGCTATAAGACCAGAAACCAATGAAGTTGTTATTGGTGATGATACAGACGTTTTTTCTAATAAATTATATGCAAATAATATAAACTTTATGGGTATAGAAAATATCAGCAATCCTATTAAAGTTCAGGCTAAAGTTCGATACAGTCACAAAGGAAGTAATTGTCTTGTAAGAATGATAAATGATGATACACTTGAATGTATATTTGATGAACCTGTAAGAGCAATTACACCAGGACAAGCCATTGTTTTATATGATGGGGATATATGTCTTGGCGGAGGAACTATTTTATAGCAAATAGATAGACATTTGGTTTATTGCTTGTCAAGATAAAATTACAGAAAGGCGTGATGATTATTATGAAAATTTCAACAAAAGGAAGATATGCTCTAAGGCTTATGTTAGACCTTGCGCTGCATAATACTGGCGAAGCTGTAAGCATTAAAGATATAGCAAAACGCCAAGAAATTTCAGATAAATATTTAGAACAAATTATTTCTATTTTAAATAAAGGTGGATTTGTAAAAAGCATAAGAGGAGCACAAGGGGGCTATATGTTAAAAAAATCACCGCAGGAATATACCGTAGGAATGATTTTAAGGCTTATAGAAGGTTCACTAGCTCCTGTGTCTTGTGTGGAAGAAGATGGAGACATATGTAAAAGACAAGATAATTGTGCAACATATATTGTGTGGAAAAAAATAAATGATGCTGTGAATGATGTTGTTGATAATATTACACTTGCTGATTTAGTTGATTTGCAAGTAAATAATAATAAATAATATAGTAAATTGTGAATATCCGTTTTGACTTTTTATATTTATAATATAATGTTTTATGCAATATTAAAGCAAATACTAGTTATTCTTTGATTTATATAGGAATTGATGTTGTATAGTAATAAAATTTATAAAAAATATATGATATATATATTTTAACACAAGAATTAATATTGCTAAAATGATATTTCTTATGTTACAATATCAAAAAAATGTGCTAATTGGAGGATGGATATGAAAACAATACAAAAAGTAGACACCAATCAAGTACAGACAGGTGTGAAATTAAAGAAAAAAAATTCTACAACAAAAGGTCTTAGTATTAAGTTTAAATTACTTATGTTATCATTTGTACCATCACTTATTGTTTCTTTAGTTCTGCTTATATTTGCTCAAATCAGTCTTATTGATGGATTGAATGAGGAGGCTGAAAATGGTCTTGCTTTAGCGGCAGAGGCAACAATGGCAGGTTATGAAAATTTGGATGGAGATTATAAGGTTGATTCTTCTGGAAATCTATGGAAAGGCAATATTAATTTGTCTGCTAATATGAGCCATATTGATGAGTATGTAAAAAGCAGTCATGCCGATATTACACTATTTTGGGAAGATACACGTATGGTAACTTCTCTTAAAGATGTAAATGGAGAAAGAATTGTTGGAACAAAAGGTGACCCGAATATATGGGAGACCGTAAAAAAGGGCAATATATACAGGACTTCCAATATAACGATTAATAATATAAGTTATTCAGCAGTCTATATTCCTCTTAAAAATCAATCAGGTGATATTATTGGTATGGTATTTGCTGGTCAGCCAAGAACAAATATTCAATCTTATATTGATAAAAAAGTTCTTGGATTTGTATTGATTGCATTATTAGCTTTGGTGATTTCAACCATTGTTGGATTTTTGAGTTCAAGGGCTATTTCAAATTGTCTTATCAAGGCTAAAAATTCTTTGGATAGTCTTGCACAAGGTAATCTTACAGTAGAAATTGATAGAACAGTCACCAAAAGAAAAGATGAGATTGGTGCAATGGGAGTTGCCATTGATTCTCTTATTGAGAAACTTAAAAAAATTGTATCCGAATTGAAACAGTCTGCATATACACTCAATGAGTCTGGTGAAAATCTTGATGGTATGGCAAGCCAGTCCTCAATGGCTTCAGAGGAAATAAGCAGTGCTGTGGAAGATATTTCTAAAGGGGCTGTTTCACAGGCAGAGGAAATACAGACAGCTTCTACAGAGATTGCTTCCATAGGAGAATTGATAGAAGATATTGTATCCAATGTTGGCACTCTTACAAAAATAGCTGGTAACATGGAAAAAGCTGGTGATAAATCAGTCCATACAGTAGATGAACTCAGTGTATCTAATGACCATACGACAATGGCTATCAAGAGAATAGCAGAACAGTTAGATATCACAAACCAGTCAGTTGAAAGAATTAGTGGTGCAGCTTCATTGATTACCAATATTACAGACCAAACCAGTCTTCTTGCTTTAAATGCTTCGATTGAATCGGCGAGAGCAGGTGAGGCTGGAAAGGGCTTTGCCGTTGTAGCTACAGAGATTCAAAAACTTGCTGCACAATCTGATGAAGCCGCAAAAGATATTCAGGCTATTATATTGACACTTCAAGAGGAAGCCGCAAAGACTACTGTCGCTATGGACGAAGCACAAAAGCTTATCTATGAACAGCAAAATAAATTAAATGATACAAAAAATAGTTTTTATGAAGTGAATCATGGCATTGATATTACAAAACAAAATACAGATGTAATTTATGGTAATACACAATCATGTAATCGCGCTCGAGCACAAATTAATGATGTTATTTCTAATTTATCTGCTATTTCTGAAGAAAATGCTGCATCGGCACAGCAGACAACAGCTTCTATGGAAGAGTTAAATGCGACAATCAGTTTGTTAGCACAGACTGCAAAAGATTTAAAATCCATTTCTGATGGTATTAATGAAGATATTGAGTTTTTTATTATTTAGAATTTTTACATAATAAAATAGTATAAAATAAGCTGTTGTAAAATAAAAGAATAGTATATAATTGCATAGATAATTATGTAACAACAATTATTTATCACTCATATGGTGACAATTATTTTGCAATAGCTTATTTTTATTGTAATATTATAAATTTTATATTTTAATCTCATCAAGAAAGTCCCCCGCTTTAATGCCATAAAGGCATAAGTGAGGGACTTGCGTTGTCCTATCAGTTAGATTGTTTTATCTTTTTGATAACCGTTTTTATAATAAACAGGAAATTCAAGTTTCCTTAAAAATTGGATTTCGGTACATATTGATAATAAGTGGTATTACCATAATAATCCAAACAATAGGCTCAGCGATGATAATTCCCCAATATCCAATACGCGGCGCTAAAAAGAAAGCAATTAAAACTTTTCCAATCAGTTCTAATGAACTTGAAAATACAGGTGTTTTGGAATCACCAAACCCTTGCATACTATTTCTAAATAAGCAGATAACGGCTGGTACAAAATATAAAGAAGTATTGACTCTTAAATATAAAGAGGCTGTATCCATAACTTCTTTAATATCTGAAGCAGTAATAATATGGATAATAGTTGGCGCAATTGTGTAAGCTGTAATCACCACAAAGATACACCATATAAATGTTAATAATACAGTTTGTTTGATTCCTTGTTTAATACGGTTATATTCCTTTGCACCAAGATTTTGCCCGCAGTATGTTGCTAAAGTTGTGCCAAAAACAGAAAAAGGCAGCATAAACATGGTTGTAGCTTTTCTTGCGGCAGTATGTGCAACAATAATATTTGTTCCAAAAGTGTTGATACTTGTCTGTAAAGCAACGGTTCCAATATTGACGAAGGATACCATAAATCCCATAGAAAGTCCTGTTTTAATCAGTTTATTATAGATATTTTTAACAGGGATGTAATCTTTCTTTTCTAAAGATAATTGAGGATATCTTTTTTTGACATAGAAAAAACATAAAACAGCAGAAATTCCCTGTGATACAACAGTTGCGAAGGCAGCACCTGCCACATTCATATCAAACCATAGTATAAATATGTAATCAAGTGCAATATTGGTTATTGTAGAGATAACTAAAAATATAAGCGGGGTAAAGGAATCACCAATTGCTCTTAAAATAGCAGCATACGCATTATATATGGTTGAAGCAATCAGCCCTGCAAGGATAACACAGATATAACTTTTTGCCTGTGAGAGTATGGTATCGGATACATTTAAAATACTTAATATTTGATTATTTAATAAAAGACATAGTATACTGATAATAATTGTAAAACCAATGCTTAAAAGTAACGTTGCTGCGATGGATTTTTTCATATTAATATAATCTTTTGCACCATAAAATGTTGAGATAATAATTGCAAATCCATTTGTTAAACCATTGAGTAATCCTATAAGCATGTCGCTTAGTGAAGTTGTTGAGCCAACTGCGGCAAGGGAAGTTTCTCCTAAAATCTGTCCTACAATTCTTGTGTCAACTAGACTATAAAATAATTGAAACAGCTGTCCAATAAATAGAGGTATTGCAAATGTTATAATTAGTTTTAAAGGTTTTCCATTTGTTAAATCTTTCATGATGTTTTGATTTCTGTCAATGATAAGTCACATTTATAATAGTTAAGTTTTAGATTGTTTAAGCCTTTTTGACTTATATAAAGACTATTTGAAAAGTAAATTGTCTTTTGACACAGTCCTTTCATTTAATAAAATAATATATAATAAAATAATAATAAACTGCCACATTAAAGAAATTTAGTATAAGCTCCCTCTGAAAAGCTACGATAGTAGCTATGAGGTTAGGGTGTTAAACACCCGAGCAAGTAGCGCAGCGGATTGCGAATATCCGCTTAACTGTGATAGTTTCATGATATTACATATCATCAATAATATTGCCTTTATCTACATTAGGCTTAATAAAATGATTATAAGAATAATCCCATAAGGCATTTGAACCTTTAGCAGTGTTTTTGTTTCTATCTAATATTTGAGAAAGTTTTACTTTTTTTTCCAGCCAGCTTTTACCATTTGCCGCATGATTTAGCATAGTAGGCTGTATATTATCTAAGGTTCTTGCAAATTTGGCTTCTGGTGTTTTACATTCTTCAAATTCATTCCATAAATTTCTTAAGTAATCGCCTTGTTCTTTTGGGAGTATAGAATATATCCTGTCCGCCGCTTTTAATTCGCGTTCTTTTTGTGTTTTTTTTGCTTCAGCATCATATGCGTAAGTATCACCTGCATCAATTTCAACAATATCATGTATTAGCAACATTGTTATCGTTTTTAATACATCAATTTTTTCATTGGCATAACCAGAAAGCAGTATTGTCATAATTGCCATGTGCCAAGCATGTTCCGCATCATTTTCCTTTACGCTGCCATCAGAAAGATAGGTTTGTCTTTTTATCATCTTTTCTTTATCAATTTCTAAACAAAATTGGAATATTTTTTCTAAATTTATTAATTCTTTATTTTCTTTCATAAATTGCTCCTTTATATTGTGTTTTCAGTCAAGATAATGATAAAAAATTTGCATAGATAATTTTTTATATTGTCCATATCTTTACTTATAAAATTGCATTGTTTATGGTATCATAAGCCGAATTTTTACACAAGTAATAGTTAATATTTTTATTGATTATGTCGAAATAATAGACAATAAATGTTAGATTTTAGGTAAATATAAAGCAGATTACAAATATTCGTTTAATGGATGAAAGTTATCAAGCGAAAAGATTTACATTTGTGAGTTGTTTGATATGGATTTAATTAATTGAAAATAATACAGAAAAGAGGATTTTATTATGAAAGTTAATGGGTATTCAGATGTTAATTCAGTAAATAATATGGATTTATCTAAAAGTAGTGAGGTAAAAGAAAAAAAAACAAACAATGATAAAAGTACGACTTCTAGCAATTCAGGAATGACAATTAATGGCAGTGACCTTCATCTTGGAAATGAAAGCATTGAGGAAAAAAAGAAAAAAGCGCAAAAGATAGCAATGGAATTGATGGGAAATGCGTTTAAACGTGATAATGATATTGACAGGGAAATTGAGCAATGCAATGAAAGAGCGGAGATACATAAAAAAGAAAATGAAGAATATTCTATGCTTTTATCGGATATTAAAGATGAAGAACAAAATTTAAAAGAAATATATAATGTGGATAGTGACAGCAAAGAGCAAAGCGATTTAGATTTGCTTATCAAGGAAAAAGAAAGCATCCGTCATCCAGATGAAGTTAAGCTTACACCAGAGGAGAAAGCCGAGTTGGTAAAAATCAAAAACAAAAGTCTTACAGAATATCAAGAGAGAATGTTAAAGCTTGACGAGGAAAAATTTGAATTAAATGAAAAAATTGATGAAAATAAAGAAAATATACGCAAAGAATATGGAACAGCAAGAGGTATTGCATTAGAACGCTTAAAATACCATGATATGGTCGATGCAAAAAAGCAGGGCGATGAGGTTATCAAAGCTGCTAATAAAGAAGTTATGGGAACCATTATTGATGAGGCTAAAAAAGATATTGATGATAAGTATGAAGATGAAAAGCAAAAGGCAGAGGATAAGGCACAAGAAGAAGAGATTATTGAAGATAGAATAGAAAAGTCAAAAGAACAAAGCAAGGAAGATGAAGAAAAATTACAAAAAATTTATGAGTTAAAACAAGATATTTTGGAACTTTCTAAAAATAATAATCGAAACAGCTCCAATGATATGAAAAAATCATTAGACCTTATTGTTGCAGAGCTGCAATTAAGTCAAGAAGATTTAAAAGGTGCGGCTGTTGACCAAAATGTTTAATAACTATTGTGATACATTTCATTAATTACAGTTTAGTCATTATAATACGGTGATATATTATAATAATATGTCCTTATAATGGCTAAACTGTAAAATTTTGGGATAAATCATATAATTCCTATTGACATAATATGGATAAGGTGGTATTTTAGAGAAAATTACAATATAACAGCAGGTTTGTAGGATAATTATAGTCTGTTTTACAAATTTATGAGAGTTGTTTAGAACTCGTTTGTATTGTATAGTAATTTATATAAAATAGATATTAAAGAAAGAAGGAATAACTATGGCAAAAAAAATATATAAAGATAGAAATTTTAAATTTGAGACATTACAATTGCATGTAGGACAAGAAAGCGCAGATTCTGTAACCGATGCAAGAGCTGTTCCTATTTATCAGACATCTTCATTTGTCTTTCATAATGCACAACATGCACAAGACCGATTTGCATTAAAGGATGCAGGCAATATTTACGGCAGACTTACAAATCCTACACAAGATATATTTGAACAAAGAATTGCAGCGCTTGAGGGCGGTGTAGCTGCTTTGGCAGTTGCTTCTGGAGCTGCCGCAGTATCTTACACCATTCAAAATCTTGCAGTTGCAGGAGAACATATTGTTGCTGCAAAAAATATATATGGAGGGACCTATAATTATCTTGCACATACAATTGTTGATTATGGTGTGACAACAACATTTGTAGACCCTTTTGATATTGAAAATTTTGAAAAGGCAATTCAAGACAATACAAAAGCTTTATATATTGAAACACTTGGCAATCCAAATTCAGAAGTTGTTGATATTGAAGCCATTGCAAAAATTGCACATGCACATCATATACCACTTGTTATTGACAATACATTTGCAACACCATATCTTGTAAAACCGATTGAATATGGGGCTGATATTGTTATACATTCAGCTACAAAATTTATTGGGGGACATGGCACAACGATTGGCGGTGTTATTGTAGATAGTGGCAAATTTGACTGGAAAGCTTCAGGAAAGTTTCCGCAGTTGTCTGAACCTAATGCAAGTTATCATGGGGTTAGTTTTACCGAAGCGGCAGGAGCTGCAGCTTTTGTGACACGAATAAGGGCTATTCTTCTTAGAGATACAGGTGCAACATTGTCGCCAATACATAGTTGGATATTTTTACAGGGACTTGAAACGTTATCATTAAGAGTAGAGCGTCATATTGAAAATGCCCTTAAAGTAGTTAATTATTTGTCAAAGCATCCACTTGTTGAAAAAGTAAATCACCCATCTGTATCAAAGGATTTTAATCAACAAAATCTTTACAAAAAATATTTTCCAAAGGGCGGTGGTTCTATTTTTACATTTGAGATAAAAGGAGATGAAAACACGGCTAAAAAATTTATTGATAATCTTGAATTATTTTCTCTGCTTGCCAATGTTGCGGATGCAAAATCACTTGTTATTCACCCAGCATCGACTACACATTCGGAATTAAATGCAAATGAGTTAGTAGAGCAAGGTATTAAACCAAATACAATAAGGCTTTCAATTGGTATTGAAAATATTGATGATATTATTGAAGATTTAGACGAAGCGTTTCAATCTTTGTGATATATTATTGTGGTTTAGTCTATCGAATGATATAATTTTAGCATTATGAATAATGATAGATAATAAATTGTTGAAATAGTATTCGTAATAATAAACAATCTATTAATAAAGGGAGAAAAACAGAGTGAATATTAAGAACCTAATTATTCGTAAATCGCATATAGAGGATATACCACTAATACAATATCTGATAAAAGGCTTAGCATCATATGAAAAAAGACCACAGGATATGACAGGAACAAAAGAACAGTTAAGTTATTGGCTTTTTGAAAGAAAAGTTGCCACAGTCTTGATTGCCGAATATGGCAAAGAGGTTGTAGGGTATGCACTTTATTATCCTATTTTTGGTTCATTTTCTGCTATAGGAAAAATACATTTAGAAGATATTTTTATTTGGCCGAATTTTCGTGGCTATGGTGCAGGTCGGTTTTTTCTTGCTAAAATAGCTGAAATTATACTTGCAGATGGATATACAGAAATGGAATGGAATTGTCTTGACTGGAATAAACCATCAATTGAATTTTATGAAAGATTAGGTGCCAAACAGGAGACAGGACGGAAGTATTTTAGTTTTACCCAATCAGAATTAAAATCCATTGCAGCACAAATTTCATAAATTTATAAGTAAATATACCCTTTCATTCAATATATATTTTATTGAATGAAAGGGTTATGAGCAAATAGCGTAGCGGATTGCGAATATCCGCTTAACTATAGATTATATTTTTAAAATATACTTAAAATAATTTAATCTTCTTTTGGTAAACTTTGCATATATTGATGCATAGATTCAGCAACTATTTTGCTGTGAGCAACTGCTTCAACAACAGTTCTTGCTCCATAAATAACATCGCCTGAAGCAAAAATACCTGGTCTTGAGGTATGTCCAGTCTCATCAGCGTCAAGAAGACCACGTTCGTTGGCTTTTAGTCCTTCTGTATTGTTTACAATCCTGTTTTGAGGTCCTTGACTGATAGAAATAATAACACTATCTGCCTTAAATAGTTTATTGGAACCTTCAACATCTGTAAAAGAACCATCTTCATTTTCAATAACATCACAAAAGATAACACCCTCATCGGTTATTTCAATAGGACGTTTATTGTATTCAAATTGGACGCCTTCAAGCTGTGCATAACTAAACTCATAGTGACTGGCAGCAACTTCTTTTGTAATAGAAAAACAGGTAATATTGCTAGAACCTTTACGCATTGCTGTTCTGGCAACGTCCATAGCAGCATTTCCCGCGCCAATTACAACAACATTTTCTCCAAGATGATAACTATCAGGATTGTTTAGGTAGTGTATGCCAAAATGAACATGTCCAAAAGTTTCTCCTTTAATATGCAAAGAGTTTGGTTTCCATACACCTGTACCCACAAATATTGCCTTATAACCGTCTCTAAATAAATCTTCAATGCCAATAGCACCGCCAATTAATGTATTTGGGCGTATCTTAATACCTTTTAATCGCAAATGTCTGTATTCAATATCATCAAGGACACTTTTTGGCAATCTAAATTCAGGAATACCATAGCGAAGCACCCCTCCTATTTTATCTTTTCCCTCAAATATGGTTACTTGATATCCATATCGTGCAAGAATAATAGCAATTGTTATACCAGCAGGACCAGAACCAATAATAGCAACACGCATACCATTAGATGGTGCGGGACCATTTGTCATCTGGTCTGCAAATGTAGAAGATATATAATTTTCAATGGTTGAAAAATGTACAGGAGCACCTTTTTTGCCAAGCACACAGTGACCTTCACACTGTTTTTCATGGTTACATACAAGGCTGCATACGGTTGTGAGCGGATTATTCTCAAAAAGCATCTTTCCAGCATCATTTAATTTATTTTCTTTTAGTAATTTAATAGCTTTTGGAATATTTGTGTTAATTGGGCAGCCTTTTTGACATTGTGGTACCTTGCACTGTAGGCATCTGTTTGCCTCGTCCATTACATGTAGAGCCATATTATTACAATTTCCCCCTTTTAATTTTATTCCCGCAAGCAACAAACCAAGCGGACATGCAAGCATGTCCATTTGGCGACTGCCGCGAGGTTCAAATACCATAACGTCCGTTGAACGCATTGCAGCTTGCTGTGGTATTTGACTTTTTAATATTATAGCATTATTTATGAATGAAATACAATGACAAAGTGTACTAAATTACTAGACTTTATAGGTATATTAATGGTAAAATCATGGGAAAGATTAGAAGATAAATAGAGGACTAGTGTGAAAATAATGCTAATGCACTTATGTTTCACACCACACTTTATGTCTATGCGTTGCTTGGACATGAAGTCATCAACAAAAAGCAGCGTAGAAATGGAGACTTTTATGAAAAAATTAATTAAAGATGACAACATAAGGCGGGGGGTTACGATTGGCGTAATTTTGTTGTTGGTATATTGGGCGCTAAATAATATAGGGACTTTATATCTTGTATTTAATTGGATAATATCTGTTATTTTACCATTTATTGTGGGTGGTGTGATTGCATTTATTATTAATGTGCCAATGAGAAGAGTTGAAAAAATATTATTAAAGCTTCGCAAAAATAAAGAAAAACCACTTTCAAATAAAATATTTTATTTAATAAGAGGTATGTCCATTTTTATTACTTTATTGTTGATAATTGTTGTTATTAGCTTTGCTATGATTGTTGTTATTCCACAGCTTGCAAATACAATAACGGAACTTATTAAAGTGCTTCCAGAACAGGTTGCACATGCACAGAATTTTATTATGGAACAGTTACATTCAGTCCCACAGCTTAGTTCTTTTATTGGAAATATTAATATTAACTGGGATATGATTATATCAAAAGTGATGACTTTTGTTTCAGACGGCACAGTAGGTGTTTTTATCTCTGGCGGATTTGGGGCAATAACAAGTATTATTTCAGGATTTACAGTGTTTATAATTGGCTTTGTATTTTCCATTTATATTCTTATACAAAAGGAAAAACTTGGAAAACAAATTACAAAAGTGTTGTATGCTATGTTTAAAAAAGATAAAGTACAACGATTTTTAAATGGTGTTGAGATTATTGATGCAACATTTTCAAGCTTTTTATCAGGGCAGTGTTTAGAAGCTTGTATATTAGGACTATTGTTTGTTGTGTGTATGTCTATATGCGGTCTGCCATATGCTTTATTAATTGGTGTTACAATAGCTATCACTGCTTTAATACCTATTGTTGGAGCATTTATAGGGCTGATTATTGGTATGTTGCTTATTGCATTGGTAAGTCCTTTAAAGGCTGTTGCATTTCTTGTACTTTTTCTTGTATTACAGCAGATAGAGGGTAATTTAATCTATCCTCATGTTGTTGGCAATTCTGTGGGATTGCCTGGTTTATGGACATTAGTGGCGCTTACATTGGGTGGCAATTTATTTGGTGTAATAGGAATGTTAGTATTTATACCTATTTTTTCAATTGCTTATACATTTTTTAGAACATATATTAATAATATATATGACAAAAAATATAAGAATGCAGATAAAAATTAGAAAGCTGATATACTCTGAATAAGTAAAAATATATCATTTCATATAGATTTATAGGAGATAATTATGGTATAATAATTATATCTATGCTTTGGTGGTAATATTTTACTATATAAATTTATAGTATAAGAGCCACATGCTATATTGGTATTATTTCAAGAGGGAAAATCAATGAATATAAGCAAATTTTTTCGTAATTTTAAAGGACATTTAAAAACAATTAATGCGCATAAAATGCTGGTTATGAAATATTGTTTTCGTGTTGGATTATATAGACAAGGATTATTGCACGATTTATCTAAATATTCTTTAAATGAGTTTATACCAGGTGTTATATATTATCAAGGAGACAGAAGTCCTAATAATGCTCAGCGTGAGGCGGAAGGCTGCTCAGGAGCATGGCTTCATCATAAAGGTCGCAATAAGCATCATTATGAATATTGGATTGATTATCCTACCAATAAGTCGGAAGGGCTTGTCGGTATGGAAATGCCAGTAAGATATGTAGTTGAAATGTTTTGTGATAGAGTTGCTGCCAGTAAAAATTATAATAAAGAAAAATATAAGGATTCGGATGCGCTTGATTACTTTCTTAAAGGTAGAAGTCATTATGTAATTCATCCTAGAACAGAAGCACTATTATTTAAGTTATTAAAGATGCTTGCAGAAAGAGGAGAAGAGTATACATTTGCATATATACGAAAGAAAGTAATAAAACGTCATATATTCTGACAAAAGGAGATTTGGACATGAACAGTAAAACAAACGAATATGATACCATGCAAAGAACTTCATTATACAAAAATATTGTAATGGCAACATCAATGGCAGTATATGAAATTAATGTATCAAAAGACCTTATGACAGGTATAGCAAGTCAATTTTATAAGAACAAAGAAATTGATTTGTTAGAGACTGTTGGATTGTCAGCACCTTGTAGTTTTAGAGAATTTATAAGACGTTGTAGTGCTCAAAAAATTATTAGCAATAATAAAATTTTTATAGAAAAAAGCAGTCCAGATTATTTAATTAATAAATTTTATGAGGGCGATATTTTTCCTTATATTGAATATTGGGCTGATGGATTTGATGGAAAGAAAAACTATGTAAGAACAACTTATATTTTATTTAAAGATGAAAGTACAGGAGATATTCATGCCCTTGCTATTGATAAAAATATAACAAAAGATAAAATTAGAGAAGAGGATTATACTAGACAGTCTGAGATGATACAAGGGCTGAGTGAGGATTTTAAGTCTGTGTTTTTTGTCGATTTGGACAAAGAAACCGTATATCCTTATAGAGTTTCGACAGAATTTAATCACGGCAATATTAATATTGACCATAATGATAATTTTGCATCGGTTGTGCAAAAATATATGGTTGAAAATGTTTATATTCAGGATAAGCCATTAATTCAACAAGTTTGTCAAAATGATTATATAAGGTCTCTTATTGAAACTCAAGATTCATTTTATGTTAATTTTAGAATGGTACATGATAATTATTTTGAATTTTGGCAGATGAAGGTGGTAAAAGTTGGCAATACCATTTGGCCATCACAAGTTGTTATTGGTTTTAAGAGTGTAGATGGAGAAGTAAAAAGAGAAATGGAGCAAAAAAAGAAATTAGAAGATGCTCTTGTTCTCGCAGAGACGGCAAACTCTGCAAAAAGCAAATTTTTATCTAATATGTCACATGATATTAGAACACCAATGAATGCGATTATTGGGTTTGCCAATTTAGCAGTAAAACATATTGATGATATTGAACTTGTCAAAGACCATCTGATGAAAATATTAGATTCAAGTGGGCATTTGCTAAATTTAATTAATAATGTTTTAGATATGTCACGTATAGAAAGCGGAAAAACACATATTGAGGTATCTCAAAATGATATTGTATCTATCATTGAAAATACAGGCAGTATTATTCAAAATCAAACTTTAGAAAAAAATCAGATGTTTAATATGGATATATCAAGCATTCAAAATCGTATGGTATATTGTGATAAATTAAAAGTTAGTCAGATATTGCTTAATTTATTATCCAATGCTGTTAAGTATACCAATCAATATGGAACAGTTACATTAAAGGTTGAAGAAAAAGAAGCAAGTGTCAATACACATAGAAGATATATTTTTATAATAAAAGATTCAGGAATTGGAATTAGTAAAAATTTTTTAAATCATATTTTTGAACCATTTGAGAGGCAAAATAATTCAACGATTAGTGGTATTCAAGGGACAGGTCTTGGTCTTGCCATCGTAAAAAGTCTTGTGGAAATGATGGGCGGTACAATTTGTGTTAGAAGTCAAGAAGGAATTGGCAGTGAATTTATTGTTGATATTGAATTTCGATTATGTGAACCTCATATATCCATTATGAAAGAAGATTCTTTTATAAATGATGATGATAAGGATAATGATTTATTAAAAGATATGAGGATTCTTTTAGTGGAAGATAACGAATTAAATCGTGAAATTGCCACAGAAATATTAACCGATGCTGGACTTATTGTAGAAACTGCATTAAATGGTAAAGAGGCTGTTCAAATGATGGCAAATATAACGCCGAATTATTATAAAGTAATTTTAATGGATATACAGATGCCTGTTATGAATGGACTAGAAGCAGCCCGAGCAATTCGTATGCTCCCTGACAATACAATACGTCGTATACCAATTATTGCCATGACAGCCAATGCGTTTGAAGAAGATAAGAAAAAATCTTTTGAGGTAGGAATGAATGCGCATATTGCTAAGCCGATTGATGTAAAGGTTGTTCTTGAGACAATAAAAAAGATTGTTTTAGAGTAATTGGGTGAAAAATAAATTTTTCACACGCAAGTTTGTGCTTACGCTCAAACTCGCAGGTTGAGTAAGAATGGGGATTAATATGGCATCAATGTCTGATTTAGAAAAGTATTATAATAAATTTAATGAAGAAAAACGCTTAAATTCGAGACATGGAAAAGTTGAATTTTATATTTCAATGAAATATATACATGAGTGTATTAATTTATGTAAAAATGATAAAAATGGTACTGTAGCCAATAATGAAATTAAAATAATGGATGTTGGTGCTGGGACAGGCAGATATTCAATTGCTCTTGCTGATGAGGGGTATGATGTGACCGCAGTTGAACTAGTAAAACATAATCTGGGACTGTTAAAAGCCAAGAATAGTACTGTAAAAGCGTATCAAGGAAATGCTTTAAAATTAAAACGATTTGACAATCAAGTGTTTGATATAACTTTATTGTTTGGTCCAATGTATCATTTGTTTGATGTTAATGATAAGGTTCAAGCATTAAATGAAGCAAAACGAATTACAAAGTCGGGTGGTTATATTTTAGTAGCTTATGTGATGAATGAATATAGTATAATCACATATGGATTTAAAGAAAGACATATAATAGAAGCATGGAATAATAATAAAATTTCATCAGATTTTCATACGCTTAATTCACCTTCTGATTTGTATGATTATGTTCGGGTAGAAGATATTAATAAATATAATAATCTATGTGGATTAAAACGATATAAAATATTATCGCCGGATGGACATGCTAATTATATGAGACCATTTTTAAATAAAATGTCAGAAGAGGAATTTAATTTGTTTATTCAATATCAATTATCGGTATGTGAACGAGCTGATTTGTTGGGGGCAGGCGCACATATAGTAGATATTTTAAGAGTTTAAATCAATAAAAATTTTATATATTTTTTGTTGAAACTTTTTATTGATTTTGTTAAAATTGTAACACACAAAATATTTCGGTATATTTATATGCTATATAGATTTACACCATATAAATAATAGCTTGTTATATAATTAAAAAATGAAAGGATTGATTATACATTATGATAGTTGCAGGAGCTCGATGTGAACAATGTGCTAGAATTGATACGATTCCTTATACAGCAGATACAGCTGTTAAGGTTATGCTCGGACAAAAGGGATGGAAATTTAATAATGATAAATGTGTATGTCCCATTTGCCTTATAAAATATCCTAAAAAATATAAGAATTATCAATAAAGAGTAAAATAAAAGACTTCGCTAAAGTCTAGTTTAACGAAGTTAAATATATGAATAAATAAAAAAGATTATTGCAATACTATATAATAGTTATTGGCAATAATCTTTTTTTGTTTATTATATATATTTATTGTATTAAGTATATTAAAAATTTTAATATAAATATTATTATATAGATTATGAGTTGCTTTTTTCAATAAATGTTTCTAGTTGTTTCATTGCAGCGCCGCTGTCAATGATATTGCGAGCTTTACTAATAGCTTGTTCTAATGTAATGTTATCAGAAGCAATATAAATTCCAGCACCCGCATTTAAAAGTACAGCATCTTTTTTTGCTCCTTCTTTACCTGAAAGAATTTCTTTTGCTATAGCTGCATTTTCTTCCGGGTTCCCACCTATAAGTTCGGACTTTTCGCAGCGCTTTAATCCGACTTGTTCAGGCGTTATTTCATATGTTTTAAAGTTATTGTTTTTAAATTCACATATTTTTGTAGGTGCGCTCAATGATATTTCGTCAATAGAATCTGTGCCATAAACTACCATAGCACGTTTTACACCAAGATTATAAAGAACATGAGCAAGAGGTTCAACAAGCACTTCATTGTATACGCCGAGCAACTGCATTGTTGCACCTGCTGGATTTGCAAGCGGACCAAGAATATTAAATAAAGTTCTAATTCCTATTTCTCTTCGGACATTTCCAACAAATCGCATAGCCGTATGATATTTTTGCGCAAACAAAAAACAAATATTAATATCTGTTAATAATTGAGCGCTTTTTGCAGGAGCAATATCAATTTTAACGCCAAGTGCCTCAAGACAATCTGCAGTGCCACATTTACTTGAAGCTGCGCGATTTCCATGCTTAGCGACTGGAATACCTGCCGCAGATACCACTAACGCGGATAAAGTTGATATATTAAAAGTATTAGAACCATCTCCTCCAGTACCAACAATTTCTAAAACATCCATATCATTTAAAAATCGTTCACAATGTAAACGCATTACTTTTGCAGCACAAGTAATTTCTTCAATTGTTTCACCTTTTATAGCTAATGCTGTAAGAAAGGCAGCTTTTTGAGCATCGGTCGCTTGGTTTGTCATAATTTCTTCCATAACTTCTGTCATTATGTCAGCGGACAAGTCTTGGTGATTTACTAGTAATGTAATAGCCTCTTTAATCATTATTTTTCCTCCCAGGGTTATTTAGAACTTTTCTGTTGTTTATTATAAAATTCTTAATAATTTTGTCAAGTTTTCAGCCTTAAATATATTATCAAACACAAATTCTTCATATAATTGTTCGATATTATCTTCAGAATACTCTATTTCACGAGAAAAAATATGAATGGTATCCATTTGGTCTTGAAAGGAAAAGGAAAAATTATTTTTAATAAATTGAGTCATATCAAGTTCTCTTACAATAAGATAATTAGAGATTGCAAGTTGAATTTTGCCTAATACATTATAATCATAAGCTGCTTTCATAAAATATCGATATATATAATATTTGATTAGATTATCATATTTGATTGCAGTATGGTTTAAAATATAAGTATGATATTGATTTAAAATATCGATATAATTTTTTTTATTATCCGAATGAAGCAATTGTATGACATCATTTTTTGTTATATCCCATTCTTTATTTATTGATTCTAGTTCAAGATAAATAGTCCATATCTTATACATAAAATCTTCAACGTTGATAATATAATTTTTTGTTTTTATAGTATTAGAGTAACTTTCACTATTTGTTATTTTTTTAGCATCATTGCTCATGTGATTTTTATTGATGTATTTTTCAAAAATATTGGCATCATGTATTAAAGTTTCATATAATGCTTTTAAATGGCTTGTATCATTATGATTTATATATTCTTGAATTTCAGATGCGATATGAATCATTATAATAAGCTTATCATTAAGATTATATTGATTCTTATTTAAAAGGTCAAAAAAGAAGTTTCTTATGTTAAAAAGGAATGTTCCCCACTCTTTGTCATATTCAGAACTGGTATCAGCGGGTTCTTCTATTATAGTAGTTTTCAACAGAAAAGGACTAGCATCTTTAAAAATAATTTGTGCTGCTTCTTCACAGGCTAGTCCTATTCCAGTTTCTTTTATATTACCATAATATTCCGTATATCTTGGAAATTGAGCGCACACTACCCCTAAATGACTTTCGCCAAGATTTTTATATATCATACATAGATTATGCTTGTCCAGAAATGGACAATGCCCATCTTTTAATTTAAAACAATATTCATCAGTATAGTCAAGATTGTCTATAATTTCTTTGCCAAATGGAGAATTTAAAGATTGATAATAATGGACAGTATCTTCATCTATATTGATTTCCCAACCACCAAAACAACAATTATCAATACATTTATCAGCAATACATACAAACTTATCATAATAATGTGGTACATGAAGTTCCATAGTGTTTATTCCTTTCAAATGGAGATAGAATCTTATTGTTACTTTAGGTATTTTTTAAATAAGTAGTCTAATATCTGTTTTTAAGCAAAAAATTTCTTTGATAAGGGTCAAAAGATATTCGTAATCCGTTTCTACTTGCTTATAATCTCATATTGCAATAGTAGTTATAAGATTATATTATGGCAAAAAAGAAGATGGTTTAATGCTAATAACACTTAAATCTGCAGCAAGAAGACTGCTTGATTCATTGACAACTCTGTTATATCGAGTCATCCATCTTTCTGTAATTCCACAATAATCTGCAACCGAATCTTGCCCAGCTCCGCCTAATAACATATATTTTATTGCTGAATGTCTGATATCTTGTAGAGTATATTCTTTTGAGAGGCGTTTATCATCAACACCTTTTCTTATATATTTTTTTAATAGACGTTCCGCATCTCGTACTTTTAAATTGGTATTGCGCTTATTCATAAATATATATTGCACATCATCTTCTTGTAAGTCGCTGTATTGTTTTATATTATGACCTTGCAAATAATTTTTAAATAAAAAATCTACATCTTTTGGCAGTTTGATTAATCTTCCAACTTTTTTTTGTTTGTCAATCTTTAAACAAATGGTATTGTCTTTATCAAGATATATGGATTTATTGGTAAGCTGACAAATTTCACTGGTTCGTAATCCACATTTAATTACTAATGATAAGACAATATAAAATAGATTATCATTTACTTCACTTGCTAATAGAAGTAAATTGTCTAATTCTTTATCAGTTGGAATATCCTCTTCTTTCAGTGTCTTATCTTTTTCTGGTATGGCATATTCTTTAAAGTAATTAATATAGGGTTCTTTTTCTAAATCTTTTTTATATTTGATATAGTCACATAATTTTCGCATAACAGATAAACGCATTGCAGCTGTATTATATGATAATTCATTGTTCTTAATTTTATTGGTTAAATAGTTAAAATATTTTAAAGCAGCTTCATTGGTTAGATTTTCTGGTGAAATATTGGTAACATTTACATAGTTTTTTACAACTTGAAAATAGTTTTTTCTTGTTCGTTTGGAAAGATTTGCTTCAAAAAAAGTCCAAATAGAATACAAAAATTCGTCTGTCATTGTCAACCTCCTAAAATTGCTTTATTTTTTTAATATCATTTTACTATTTATGACGACATATGTCAAATACAATATACAAAACCTCCCACCACTCTTCTACCTCACCAAAACAACCATAATTAAGAAATATACCCTAATCTACTAAAATCTTATTATTTAGCATTTGCATTTATTTTGATTTAATCTTATAATTACTTATAATTCATTTGAATATTTAGAAAGGTATGGTTATTCTATGGAACAATATTCAAGACAATTTATAGAAGAATTATCAAAAAATATAGACCCTGCTATTATTGACTTTTTTAATATGAAAAATAATATTCTTAATTTTCCCTGCTCTTCTATTGTAGAATTAATTGATGAAACACTTATGAATTACTTAGAAGGAAAGACAAGCCGTGAAGATTTAATACCTATAGTAAGCAAGATTAAAAAATCAAGATTACAAAAAAGAGCAAGATGGTACAAGTCCTATATAACTGATATTAATACACTAAATATTGATGACCCCAAACACCCTCTTGCCAATATCTTTAAAGTTGCACGTTCTTTGCCAATTGACCAATATACAACAATGTTTGGAACGATGGACACAAAAGATATTATTAAAGATTACCAAAAAAAAATTAATGATTGGAAAGATAACCCTAATAGTTTATTAATATCTTTTCCAGGCCTTTCAAGCTTTACAAATAAATCAATCTATAATTCATTAAAAAATGATTTAATTATCAGTGCATGGAAATATATTGAAACAGATCTTGCTGGCAATATTGACGCTTATATGCGTATGTTTCCTGAACAACTTTTAGATAAACCTTTATTTAGCCCATCTTCTTTCACTTTAATGATGGATACTGCTTCAAATAATTTATTAAAAGAAATAATAACAGATGACGATGGTCGTGAACTTTTGGAGGTAACTGTAAATACTGGTAAGCTAACACCTCCTAAATCTATGGATTCTAATGATTTAAAACTAATTAATTCATTTATCTCAAATATTAATATGCAGGAATTTTCGAGAGAAAAATCCGTCATTGTTGATTTAAATACTTTAGGTAAAGAAGTTGTTGATTATCATGTCGGCAAAAATGTACTTGCCAAAATCTCTAGCTCTTGTAGAAAACTAGTAGAATATAATTTTTCATACGAAGAAGAAGGCAGTAAAATGTATTTTAACTTATTTGATAATATTGCTATTAAAGAAGATGCTGAAAGCCCTTATGCTATAGCTCAGTTTGGCGAAGTTTTAAGCAATGCAATCATCAATAAAAAATTAATTTCTATCTCTTCTGCCTCCTATGATGTTTTACAAAATAACTTATCAAAAATTATCTGTTATGCTTTAAAGCGTGAACAAATTGCAAATCAAGAAACGCTCACAAACGAATACAGTTATACTTACTTTCAAAAAATAGTGCGATTTAAAATGAAAAACAAGAAAAAAAATATGCAGTTAATACAAGAAAGCCTGCAAGAGTTTGTAGATAACAAAATTGCTATTAAAAGTTTTTGTTTAAAAAACGGATTATTTATTTTAGACTTCTTACCATTATCTCCTGCTGAAATTGAAGACCTAAATTTTAATAATATTAAATCAATTACTTTAAATAATTAATAATAACTTAACAGGGCTGTTTTAAAAATAATTTTCAACAGCCCTATATTAAACTAACAATTTATAATTATTATTTTAAATATTTTTCAATGATAATAAAGGATTCATCATTCTTTCCAATCTCTTCAACAGATATTTTATCTACAAATGTTTCAAAACAAATATCTAAATGTTTTATATCTGTATACACTTTCATCATCTCCTCTTTGGATGGAAGATTCCCAATAGTGATATGTGGTACATATAATTGATTATATCCTTGTCCCCATATATTAATATACAAATTGTTATGAATATCTATAATTTCTTTACTTCCTACTTTTACATCTAAAAATATATAATTCCCATAAATATTCTCTTGCTTACTTACACCTTGTAATAATAATTTAAAAGGTTTTGTTTTTATTAAGCATTCTTCTAACTTTTTCTCTAGTTCAATATTTGATATTCTATCCTGAAAAGGAAAAACTAGTGTAATATGAGGTCTTACTAAATTATGTAATGGGTCATATTCTTTTCTAATTGCATTAATTATATATTCATTATTAAATTGAGGAAAAATCATAATCGTTCTTGATAACATAATTTATTTATTTTTACTATATATCTTTTTATATAGCTTATTTGATTTTTAATTCATTATATGTTTATTTGCTATATCTACATTTTAACATAATAATAATGTTTTTTAAATATGTTTCTTCTGCTCTACTTTTAATATTTTAGTACTTTATAACAAATATATTTTATGATTTACAAAATTATTTGTTGATTTTTTTTAAATGTTAAATTATTTATAAATATTCTATTTAAAATTACTTCATTTTAAAAAAATGTAGACATTTTTGGAGTAAATTTTTAATATTTCTTTCTCATAAACCAAAAATGTAGACATTTTTGGAGTAAATTTTTCAAATGTAGACATTTTTGGAGTAAATTTATTACTTTTTTTCTTAAAAATTTATCCTTATACTATCTATTTATATAATTTTATTTTAAAAAGAATATATTTTCTACATTTTTTTTTGAAGCTTTATTTTTTGATGTCTACATTTTTGCCTTAAATACTAGGGTTGCGCCCTATTATCATAAATTTATAAAGAGAAATAACAAAATGTAGACATTTTTGGAGTAAAAAATGAAAAACCTAAATTTTTCTCCTACAAAAAAAAAATCAAAGAAATTATGTAGACATTTTTGGAGTAAATTTTATCAATATTCATTAATATTCTTAAAAATGTAGACATTTTTGGAGTAAAAAAGCCAAAAAAAATAAAAATGTAGATATTTTTAGAGTAAAAAACGCGATTTGATTTTTTACCCCAAAAATTGTTAAAATAGAACAACGGAAAGGTGGTGTATGTTATGAACTTATTTACAAACATTGGAAAGGCTGTTTTATATCAAGCTTTAGGGCTTCAGAAAAACTATTCAGAAGTAATTGAAAGTACACAAGAAATAACTGATTATAGCAATATATATTGCTCTAATTGTAAACAATGTGCGCTTATTCATTCATTTCCTTCTACATCACCAGTTTATACTACAGCTATCAATACATGCACTACATGTGAGCATAGGACAACCACTCTACAAAATACTTATAAAAAAGTATATTATAATGAAAAAAATAAATATGGATACAAGCCGCGATTAAAGTCAAATGCAATTAAGCTATTTATATTATTACATTTTTATAATCCTAATAAATTTGGTATTATTAATAATATCTCTTTAGACGACTTGATTCATTATTTGCATTGCAACATAAAAACAATTATGAACAATCTTGAAATATTAACAATGTATGGCTATCTTTCTTATTCAAAAAAAGATGCCCATACTATTTCAGTGTGTCTGAATGACTATGAATCTTATTATCTTCCTGCTAACAAAGGAGGAAGAGGTTTTATTATTATTTCTTTAGAATTATTCACACACCTAATTAAAATTAATAATATTGTATCACTTAGAATCCATTTAAGACAATTAGCAGAGCTAGATACACTAAGTATTAAAACGGATTATTCTGCTATCTATAAAAGTTTTAAAGAACTTAAAAGGACTTTGCCAGAATATTGTAAACCTAAAATTATAAAAAACTCTGTTAAAAACTTTAATGACATTTTTAATATAAGTTTTACGGACACTTCTGTTCGCTTTGAAATTAATCAAACATTTAACTGCAAGCTTCAAAAACAAAAATGTTTTGATAACTATTTAAATATGTTCAATGACTTTATAAAGAGCTTTAACAATGCTGTTTATAATAAAAACAGTACTATCATAAGTTATGAGGATATTAATTATAATTACTTTTTTGAAGATTCAGAAGAACTGTTATTTAAACCTCTTAAATTTAAAGATTATGAACTTGAAGATTTAGCACAACTTTCAATGCAATATTCATTTAATAATGTATTGCATGCCTTAAGTTATGTATATAATAAATATTATATAAAAGAACGTACCATTAATAACCTTGGTGGTCTAATACGAACTATAATTGTACAAATTTTAAATAAAGATTTTAAAGCAGCCTAATTTTTTAAAGGTTTCTTTTTGCCCTTTTTATATATTAATAATATATATTATATTTTTTATGTATTTATATATGTATTTTAATCTATTTATATATTTAAAGATTATATTTTATAAATTTATAAAATATAATCTTTCTTTTTATCATAAAAATACATATTGTTACTTTTTCATTTTGAGAAAGTTTTCACCTTTTATTTATAATAATTATTCCTTTTTTAGAAAATATTAATCTAATAAAAAAAAGATTTTTCTTCTTAAATATACTTAATCTTCTATAAAAAATATATATTTTATTGTAAATAAAAATTTTTCAAGATAAGATTTTCAATTCTTCTTCTTATAAAAAATGTGGAACGTCAGTTATTTACTGGCACTCCACATTTTAATGTTATCAATATCTGTATATTATATCTGATTTATTTATATAACATACATTTTTATAATTATAAATTAAATATTATCCAATAAATCGCTTATACGGTCTTTTAATAATTGTACTCTTATTTTTAAATCAATATCTTCTTTTAAAATTGCTTTATTATTTTTAACAGTATCAAAACTGTTTTCTAATGTGCTTAAAGCTTGTTGTATCTTTGCAATATTACTGATTTTCTTTAATTCAGCATCAGATATAGCCATTTGAAATTTCTCTTTTTCTCTTTGTTGGCTTTCTAATTTTTCAATACGTGATTCTAATTTAGCTTTTTCTTTTTCTGCTCGATTTTTTGCTTCTGTAATATATTTTATTTCATCTTCTAAGTTCTCTTTATTTTTTGCCTTATCACTACTCTTCTCTAAATTTTGTATTTTTTCTTCAAGATGTTTAACTAAAGTTTCATGTTCTTTTATTTGTTCAGCAGCAATATTTAACTCTTCTTTATATTGTTTTACTTCAAGTGCTCTATCCTCTGAAAGCTTCTTAATGGATTGATATTCTTCGTTTTCTATGCTTCCTTTTTTATTAATTATATTTAATATAGCTTGTTGTGCATCTTCATCTAGTTTACCAAACTTATCTGCTTGATTTAAATCAATACCATTAGCATTAAGCAGCTCACTAAGTTCTGGAATAAGTTTTTCAGCAGTTGTATATTTTCTTGCTTGGCGTTCGGATATATTTAATTGTTTAGCAATTTCAGCATTAATATTTTTTATTTCCCCTTTGAATTTTTTAGCTTCATAAAGTTCTTTTAATCTTGACACTTCCCAACGTTTCACTTCCATAGTAGTCTCACGAACATCATGGTTGGCTGATATAAGCATAATTTCTTCATCTAGCTCACTGATTGTTGATTTTTCTACTTTACAGGGAATACCTGTTGGAAAAAGCAATTTATACTGCTTTTCTTCCATTTTACATATTGCACGATATCTTCTTTCGCCTGATACTAATCGATATTGTTCTTTTTCAGAATCATATATAACAGATAAGTTATGGCGTAAACCATTAATTATAATGCTCTCCATAAGGGCATCAATACCATCTTGAGAATATTTTTCATTTTTAGGATTTGAAATAATCTTCATTTTATCTATATATTGAAAATTATACTCTGATTTTGCTTGAACTTCTTTAAGTTTATCTCCGCCATTATTATTTAATATGCCACTATTGGTCATACCAGCAGCAAACGTTTTTTTTGCCATTTTTATCCCCATTTCTACGCTGCTTTTTAAGTCAAAATAACAAATATTATGTTTTATTACTATCCTTATTATTGTGCCAAGCAACGCACAAACACAATATTGTTAAATTAGTTTATTTTTCACCTTTTAAATATTTTGTCAGTTCTCTATAATGTTTGTTATCCATCAGACCTAAATAATTTACTAATTCTATATAATCTGAAGCAGCACTGCATCGTTTATCATAATTTAGTAATGGAACAAAAGAAGTATTGGATTCTGCTACAGCAATACAATTTCTAATGGATATAGGTAAAAATTTATCCCCAAACATTTGTTCATAACTTTCAAACATTTGTTTATATAAAGTAGTTCGCCCTGCTACTTTTGTCATAAAAATTCCCATAAATTCAATAGATAATGAATATTTATTATTAATATCTTGTATGGTATCTAGTAATGATAACAATCCATCATAAGAAAAGTTGTCCAATCCAATAGGGGTTACAATACCATCACTGGCACATATTGCACATGTTGTTAAATAGGATTTAAATGGTGAATTATCAATTATAATATAGTCATACTTGTCCTTAATTAGTTCAAGATTACTTCTTAAAAATAGTTCTACATTTCGTTCTTTACTTCTATCATAAATTTTATAGATAAGAGTGTTTAGTTCTTTAGATGCTGAAATAATGGATATGTTCTTATATTCTGTTTCCTCAATAAAATCCATTACAGAAGATTCGCGCAACTGCTTTTCACAGAACATATATTCATAATTCACATCTAAGTTTGTAGAATCTTTACCGAACATTTTAGTGGTGTTCATTTGGGGGTCTAAATCTACTATTAATACTTTATATCCAGATATTGCTAGGATTTGAGATATAGTTATTGCTGATGTTGATTTTGCTACACCACCCTTTTCATTGATAAAACTAATTATTCGTGACATATTTTTTTTCCTCTTGCTGTTGTAATTTTTTTGTATTTTCTTTTGAACTGAGTTCATAATTCTATTATACATACTTATTCCTCAAAATCAATAATTTAATAATAATTATATTTTAAATTTTGCTTTAATATGTCCATATTTAAGAAATATTAAAGTGAATTATGATTTTTTGTTATTTAATATGATAAATTTGATTTTAAAAAGTGAACTCAGTTCAAAAACTAGGTTGGAATAGTAAAATGAAAACATGAATTTTAAATTAGTTAGTGAAGAAAAAAGTGAACTGAGTTCAAAAAGTAAATTGAAATAGTAAAATGGAAAGATAAATTTAAAATTAATTGGTAAAATGAAAAGTGAACTCAGTTCAAAGAATAGATTAAAGTAGTAAAATAAAAGAATGAATTAAAAATTAGTTGGAAAAGAAAAAAGTGAACTCAGTTCAAAAAGTAGATTGAAGTAGTAAAATAAAAAGATGAATTTTAAATTAGTTAGTGAAGAAAAAAGTGAACTCAGTTCAAAAAGTAGATTGAAATAGTAAAATAGAAAGATGAATTTAAAATTAGTTGATAAAGAAAAAAGTGAACTCAGTTCAAAAACTAGATTGGAATAATAAAATAGAAAGATGAATTTAAAATTAATTAGTAAAGTAAAAAATGAACTTAGTTCAAAAACTAGATTGGAATAATAAAATAAAAAGATGAATTTTAAATTAGTTGGTAAAGTGAAAAGTGAACTCAGTTCAGAAAGTAGATTGAAATAGTAAAATAGAAAGATGAATTTTAAATTAGTTGGAAAAGAAAAAAGTGAACTCAGTTCAAAAACTAGATTAGAATAATAAAATAGAAAGATGAATTTTAAATTAGTTGGAAAAGAAAAAAGTGAACTTAGTTCAAAAACTAGGTTGGAATAGTAAAATGAAAATATGAATTTTAAATTAGTTAGTGAAGAAAAAAGTGAACTCAGTTCAGAAAGTAGATTGAAATAGTAAAATAGAAAGATGAATTTTAAATTAGTTGGTAAAGTGAAAAGTGAACTGAGTTCAAAAACTAGATTGAAATAGTAAAATAGAAAGATGAATTTTAAATTAATTGGTAAAGAAAAAAGTGAACTGAGTTCAGAAAGTAAATTGAAATAGTAAAATAGAAAGATGAATTTAAAATTAATTGGCAAAGAAAAAAGTGAACTCAGTTCAAAAACCAGATTGGAATAGTAAAATAGAAAGATAAATTTTAAATTAATTAGTAAAGTGAAAAGTGAACTCAGTTCAAAAAATAAATATTAAATTTAATAACAATATAACTTTATTTATATATTTATAATAATGAAATGATATTTATAAAACAATAAAAAGAACATATGTTTAATAATTGTTTCACGTGAAACAATTATTAATAAAGTATTTATATTTTAAAAATATAAATAAACTAAATATTCAAAAAGTTTCAAAATATTGAGTACAATAATTGACCTTTAGAAAAAATCGCTATAAAATATATAAAGAAAGTGTTTAAACAAATTTTTCAATAAAATAGATATTTATAATCTGTTTTAATACTTTGTAGTCTCATTGCTTTTCATAGTATTTTAGCAGAAGTTTATATTTTTGCTAAAACAGATAAGTCTAATTTTATATAAAAAATAGAAAGTTTATTTGATGAGATTAATTATATAAATTTAAAAGAAAAAAGGAGATTTTTATGCTTATATCAGATAAAATGTATGAATTGGGAAGTAAAAGGTCTGTCATTCGAGACTTATTTGAATATGGAAAAATGAGGGTTCAAGAAGTTGGTGCTGAGAATGTATATGATTTTAGTCTTGGAAATCCTACAGTTCCTGCTCCAAATTGTGTTAATGAAACAATAATAGAACTTATAAAAGAATTAGATTCTATTTCTTTACATGGATATACATCTGCACAAGGAGATTTGCAAACTAGACAAGCAATAGCAAATTATTTAAATGATACATATATGACAAATTTTAAGGCAGATAATTTTTATATAACAGTTGGAGCGGCAGCTTCTCTTAGCATTGTTTTAAGAGCATTAATGGTATCTCCAGAAGATGAGGTTATTGCAATTGCACCATTTTTTCCTGAATATTCAGTGTTTGTAACATCAGCAGGTGCAAAATTTAAGATGGTACCACCTGATACAAAGGAATTTCAAATTTGTTTTGAAGAGCTTGAAAAGATTATTAATGTAAATACAAAAGCAATCATTATAAATTCACCAAATAATCCATCAGGGGCTGTATATAGTGAAGATACAATTGTTAAACTTTCTAATTTATTAAAGAAAAAATCAAAAGAAATAGGACATGACATATTTATTATAAGTGATGAGCCATATAGAGAAATTGTATATGATGGGGTTTGTGTTCCATATATTACAAAATATTATGATAATACAATAGTATGTTATTCATATAGTAAGTCTTTATCACTTCCAGGTGAAAGAATTGGCTTTGTATTAGTTCCAGATGAAGTGGTGGAAAGCAAGCGTTTATATGCGGCTGTTGCAGGAGCTGGAAGAGCATTAGGCTATGTGTGTGCGCCAAGTATGTTCCAAAAAGTTATTGTTAAATGTATAGGGCAAACAGGTGATATTAATATTTATAAGAAAAATCGTGATATTTTATATGATGGATTGACTCAATTAGGATATGAATGTTTTAAGCCATCAGGTGCTTTCTATATGTTTGTAAAGGCATTAGAGGAAAGTGATGAGGCATTTTGTAATAAAGCGAAGGAGGAAGACCTATTATTAGTGCCAGCAACAGGCTTTGGCTGTCCTGGTTATGTAAGAATTTCTTATTGTGTTGATGAAGAAATGATAAAACGTTCATTTGCAGCTTTTAAAAGATTAAAAGAAAAATATAGTAGTTAAATTTTTGTGGATAGTAATGAGTGTTTCTTATGAAAAGTTACAAAAAATAAAGACTTAATTTATAAGGTTATAGTTAAGCAGATATTCGCAATCCGTTACGCTACTTGCTTGGGTATTTGACACCCTAACCTTATAGGTACTATCGTAACGCAAGTCCCCACTCCCACTTATGCCTTTGCAGCATTGAAGTGGGGGACTTCCTTGATGAGGTTAAAAAATAGAAATATTCTTAGTTTAGAAATATGATAAAAATTTTAAGGAGAAAATATAATGAATTTTGATGATGTAATTAATCAGCGTAGAAGTATCAGAAATTATAAGGAAACAGAACCTATTGAAAAAAGAGAAATAGAACAGATGGTTGAAGCTGCACTGATGGCACCATCGTGGAAAAATTCAGAGACAGCTAGATATTATGTTTCTTTATCACAAGATTATATAAAGATGGTTATGGAATGCTTGCCAGAATTTAATCAAAGAAATTCTTTGAATGCAGGTGCATTGGTTGTAACAACATTTAAAAAGAATATAGCAGGTTTTGATAATGGGGGACAACCTGTAAATGAAGTAGGACAAGGATGGGGTTGTTATGATTTAGGACTATCTAATGAAAACTTTGTTTTAAAGGCAGCACAGATGGGATATGGAACATTAATAATGGGAATTAGAGATGGCGAAAAGTTAAGAGAGATATTTAATATTTCACAGAATGAAGAAGTTGTTGCAGTAATTGCGGTTGGCAAAGCTGAAACATTGCCTGTGGCGCCTAAAAGACGAGAACTGTCAGAAGTGGTAAAATTTTTTCAATAATGAAACGAATATATAAGTAGTAATAAAAAATAATGAAACTTTTTATAAATTGAGATAATTTATAAAGGATAGTTTATGGAAAATTATACAAAATGGTTCATTATACAAAATAATGCAAAATAGTGTAAAATAAGTAACTTTATTGTAAAATATAAATTTTTTATTGTGGAATAAAAGACCTATTATTAAAAATTAAGTAGATAATTGAAGGGAAATAGATTATGGTATATACAGAGTATCAACAATATATGAAGCATTTTTTTGAGCAGTATTATTATAAGCTTTCTCAAGATGAATGTAGTATTAAGCTTCCTCTTGATATAAGTGAAAAAGAGATGTGGAGTGATGATGCCAACCCCAAAGAAGAATGGAAAAAATGGAAGTTGGTTCCAGCTTCAATCAGTGAAAAAGAAATAGAAGATTTAGAAAATGAAATTGCTGTAAAACTTCCACTTTCTTTAAAAGCTTTTCTTACAGTTTATTATCATTATTTTGAATACCCAATTGGGCGAAATTCATTTTCAGAACATTTTGAAGCGATAAAAGATGCTTGGAACCCAATACTTGTCCAATATGGATATTTACCTTTTACATGGGATAAAGATGGTTATTATATTCGTTGTATCAAGTTAGACCAAATGCCCAATGAGGAAAGATGTGGTATATATCAAATTGACCATGAATTACTCTTTGATTTTGATGAGGAAACTATTGAAAAACAACAAATAGATAAAAATATGGAATTTATTTCACATAATTTACTTACATATCTTGATGACATTCTTAATGATAAGGATAAAGATTCTTTAATGGAAGCCGCCCAAAAAGCTGTTTTGTCTGCATTAAAAAATGAATGTGGAATTGTAAATTTTAAAGATTTTGTTGAAAAAAGGAATAAAGATTTTGAAAGTATAAATGAAATTCTTAAACCAATACAAAAAAAGTATGTTTTATCAGATGATGATATGGAAAATATTTTAGATGTATTGGAGTATAGATTCTAATTTTATATTTATTTTTATAAGCCATGAATGAAATGCTATAGTTTTTAAATTTATTTTTAGTTATTTATAACAGTGAATAAAGAAGTTTAACCTCATTAAGGAAGTCCCCCATTTCAATGCTACAAAGGCATAAGTGGGGGACTTGCGTTACGATAGCAGCTATGAGGTTAGGGTGTCAAACACCCGAGCAAGTAGCGTAGCGGATTGCGAATATCCGCTTAACTAAAGATATATAAGCTATTCGATGGTAAATATATATTGTTACAGTCAAGTAGCTCTTCATAATTAGTTTTTTTATTTGTTTATAACTTTATTATAACTTTGTGGGATTTTGCTAGAAATTTAAGTTTTTGTTAAAGATAGTTAAACTCCTGCTTAAAAAGTGGCGTGATTTTCTAATAAAATTAAAAAAAAATACAAAATATAGTTGAGTTTATATTGATATATACTATATTTTATATTATTTTACATCTAATGTAATGATTTTATAGTTTATTATTTAACTTTATTAAGGAGGTCATCCATTTTAATGTCACAGACGTATAAATACGGACTTGCGTTGTGACAGCAGTTAGGTGGTTTAAGCAAGTAGCACACCGAATTGTGTGTATTTGCTTGAACTATAAAGTAAAATAATTATAAAATGTGCTTTATTAATTTTTGACGTTTTTTATTGCTAAGCAGTGGTATAGAAAGTAATATTGCTTTACATGTGTTATCGGCAATCATACAGTACCACACGGCTGTAAGGTCTAATTTCCATATATTTACACACAGAAAAGTAAATAATATACGCACACCCCACATTCCAAAAGCTTCTATGATAAAAGAGTAATGAGTTTTTCCAAGACCATAATAAATGCCTTGAGAAACAACCATAAGACCAAAGAAAGGCTCTGAAAATGCAACAAGCTTAAGCATTTTAGCTCCAATTAAAACAATTTGTTCACTGTTAGTAAATACACTCATTAATGGAGTTGCAATAAAGTATAATAGTATGCCACTGGTCAACATGATTACAATGGTTACAATAATACTAAGAGAACAAATCGTTTCAAATTTTTTTTGATTTCCTTCTCCTAATGATATTCCTATAAGTGTTGATGTTGCCGTTCTAAGTCCATAACCAGAAGTGTAAAAAATAGTTTCTGCAGTAACAGCAATAGAATGTGCTGCAAAAGTAGTAGTTCCCATGCTTGATACCATTCCAGCAAATACAATATAACCAAAGCTAGATACAAGACTTGTTCCTAAGACTGGAATGCTTATATTGGCACATGCCTTTAATATATTAAAATCTGGTTTGAGTGTTTTAAAATTCCAATTTAAAAGTGTATTCTGTTTATATGCAATAAACATAAATATTCCGCCAAATGTGTAAGATATAGCAGAAGCGATAGCTGCACCTACAACGCCCATATTAAATCCATATATTAATATTGCGTTAAGCACAGCATTGACAATATTACTTCCTATACTTATAAACATAGGTGTTTTTGTATCTTTTGTTCCTCTTATAGCTGCTCCCATAATATAATTTATTGAGCGGAAAATTAAAGGTAAACTTATTATAAAAAAGTACATGCTTGCATCTGCTTGAACAGCAGGTTCAGCACCCATCCAAACAGGAATATAAGGACTTAAGAAAATACATATAAATTCAATAATTATTCCACTTACAATACTGATTAAAAATGCCTGACGAGATATTTTTTGTATCATTAAATGGTCATTGCTGCCAAGCGCTCTTGATATCAGTGCAAGTATGCCTACACCAAAAGCTGAAAATGTACTGCCAATTAACCAAGTTATAGTTGTTGTTACACTGACAGCGGCGGTTGCTTGTTCACCAAGCCGTCCTACCATAGCTGTATCTATATATTGAAGTAATATAGAAAGTATCTGTTCTATTATAGTAGGTATAGATAAGGTAATTAATGCTTTAAATAATTCTTTTTGGAATGAATTTATTTTATATTTCATTTAAAATCTCCAAATATAGTGTAAATTTGTTATTTATAACCTTATTGATATTTTGCAGTATTTTAATAAGGGTGCAAATGTTTGTTAAAACAAATAAATTTATGTTAATGAATACAATTAAATTTTTATTGTAATATTATAAATTTTACTGTGGCTATTATATATCATTTTAATAGATTATACTAGTAGACCATTTATGTGCAAAATAAATTATTTATATACTTAAATAAGGATTTTTATGGTATATCAAAAGATGAATTATACAAATGAATAAGCAAACTTTCTTGACTTCATAATATAAGTATAGTACTATTTTTTTAGTTAGTTTAAACTAACGTATAGGGGGGGGAAAAGTATGAGTCAAGATATGTTTGAAATGATTAAAAAGATGGATAGGAATAATTTTGAAACTCAATTTGCATTACAATGCAGTCCATTTATTACAGGATTAAAAGTTTCTAATTTATTTGCAATATCAATATTACAATATAGCAAATTAGAGTATATTTTAACAGTTAGTAATTATTCTTTTAAAAGATTATATTATACAAAAAATAAGGTTATATATCTTTTATATGATGAAAAAAAATTGAAGGAATATTTAAGAAAAGACATAGTTAGAAAGATTCTTTATAAGTTAGGATATCCTTATAATACGCATAAAGATATTGATAAGCTGCTTGTTATATTTAAAGAAAAATATGCAAGATATATGGAAAAAAAAGAGGCATTTCCACATGAAATGGGCATTTTTCTTGGTTATCCCATTGAGGATGTTGTAGGCTATCTTAAAAATAACGGAGAGAATAGTGCATGTGTGGGATACTGGAAGGTTTATAAAAATGTAGAAGAAAAACAAAATCTTTTTAGAGAATTTGAATATGCAAAAGAAAGTGTAATACGTTGTTTGGCACAAGGCATGAATATATTAGATGTAATGAAATATTATAGTTGTAAAGATGAAATTTTATCATTTAATAAATGGAATATATTTAATTAATGCTAAAAATGAGACTTGCTAGTAGAATAAGCCGTTTGATAAATTTAATTTTTAATTAGACTAATTATATTAATTATATTATTATTAATTATATTATTAGTAAATATTAAAATATTCAGTGGGGCTGTCACATGAAGGATAAAATATACAAGTTGTTGTTTAATCTCATCAAGAAAGTTCCCTTCACTTCAAGATTGCAGAAGCTTAAGTGAAGGAACGGACTTGCCTTGTGATAGCAGCTACATGGTTTGAATAAATAGCGCAATGGATTGCAAATATCCGCTTTGACTATGATTATATTTTATAATATCTTGTATTTAATTTCCTTAATATGACAGCCCCATTTATTTTTTAATTGTATTTTATTAATTTTAGCAGGATAAAGTTCTTAAATTTTATATATTTTTGTGTGAATTTTAAGGAGTATATGTTGTCTGATTTTTATTTATTGTTGACAAAATTTTTGATTGCATTAAAACTTTCTTTGCTGATAACATGTTCAATTCGACATGCATCATTCGTAGCTGTTTTTTCATTTACTCCTAATTCAATTAACCATTTTGAAAGAAATTCATGGCGTTCATAAATCATTTCTGCAATATCGCGTCCTGATTGTGTAAGTGTAATAAAACCTGCATCAGATACTATAATATGATTTTTTTCACGAAGATTTTTCATGGCAACACTGACACTTGATTTTTTAAAACCAAGCTCATTGCAAATATCAACAGAGCGAACAACAGGAAGTGATTTGCTTAATATAAGTATAGTTTCAAGATAATTTTCTGCTGATTCATTAGTAGTCATATATTAATAATCCACCTCTTTTTATAAAATAAAAAATATTTGAAAAATTCTATCTTAACTTCTTGCTGCGCCGTCTACAGAAAGTACAACACCTGTTACATAACTTGCCATATCGCTTGCAAGATATAAAAAAGCATTAGCAACATCTTCTGGTTCACCAACACGTCCTAGAGGAATAGTTGCTATTAATGGCTTGATAACTTCATCTGGAAGTGCTGCAACCATATCTGTTTTTGTGATACCTGGTGCAACAGCATTGACGCGAATATTATCTTTTCCCAATTCTCTAGCAAGTGATTTTGTTAAGCCATTGAGCGCAAATTTAGAAGTTGGATATCCAACACCAGAAGGTTGTCCATAAATGCTAACCATAGAGCTAGTGTTTAATATAACACCGCCGCCTTGTGCTTTCATTACTTTTGCTGCAGATTGTGCACAATTAAATACAGCTGTTACATTAATTTTCATAATATTGTCAAAATCTTCTGGTTTATAATCATAGAGACTTTCTCTAGCAGAAATACCAGCGTTATTTACCATAATATCAAATCTGCCAAATGTTTCTTTGGTAGTATTAACAGCTTTTTCAACTTCTTGTGAATCTTGCAAATTTGGACATAAACCAATTACTTTATAATCAGGATTTAGTTCTTTTAATTTTGCAAGAGCATTATCAACAGTTTCTTGTTTAGAACCGCATAATGCAACACAAGCACCATTGTCTAAATATGTTTTTACGATTGCAAATCCAATTCCTCTTGTTCCACCAGTTACCATAGCTACTTTACCTTTTAATAATTCCATAAAAAACCTCCAAATAATATACTATAGAAACAAATCCTATTTATAGAATAACACATTATAAAACATAGTCAAGTGATTTTGAAGGTTTATATTCTTTAAAAAATCGCTGTTTTTAGACATTTCTTTTGAAAAATATTAAAATATAGCAAAATATCCTTGACAACTAATAAAAGTTAGCATATACTAACGGTGAAAGAATTATTTTACAAAATTACAATTTAATTTTATATGTACAATCTTTGTATTTTAGCAAAAATTAGATTTGTCTATTTAGCAAAAGTTTAAGCTTTAATAAAAATGCTGTGAAATAACGATGAAATTATAAGCAAATAACAGTGCAGATTGCGATTATCTGCTTAACTGCATCAAAAAATATGGTAAAAAATCAAGTGATTATTGATATGACATAAAAGAAAAGAGGTGATATTATGCCTTTAACAATGGCTAAACAAGGGCAAGAATGTGTTATTAAAAAGATAGGAGGTAAGATAGAAACAAAAAAATTTTTGGAAACTTTAGGATTTGTTGCAGGTTGTGTAGTAATTGTTATATCAGAAGTTGGAGGAAATCTTATTATTCATATTAAAGATTCTAGGGTAGCTATTGGCAAAGAGATGGCTAATAAAATTTTAATATAAGTTATTATGTAAAAGATTACTTCACATAAAAGGCAGCTATATAGCTTTGCTAAAATTTGAGCTATTAGTTGTTTATAAAAAAGAGTCGCAGAATGGAGGGTAATTATGACATTAAAAGAAATTGCCTGTGGAAAAACAGTAAAGGTTATTAAAATTACAGGTGATGGAGCGGTTAAAAGGCGTATTATGGATATGGGAATAACAAAAGGCACTGAAATTTTTGTTAGAAAAGTAGCACCGTTGGGAGACCCTATAGAAATAACAATAAGAGGCTATGAGTTATCATTAAGAAAGTTAGATGCTCAAATGATTCTTGTTGAGTGACTTTTATGGCTGTTATTCAAAAATAAAAGAGTTTATAGTTAGAAATTTAAAACTAAAATTTAAGGAAAAGTAAAATATTAAAAGGTAACACTTAGAAAAGATATTTTTTTTATTCATATGTTAGTGATAACTAATATTTGATAGGATATATTATTTTAAGTAAGTGTTATAGAAATGAGGTTAGTAATGTCTATTAAAATAGCGCTGGCAGGAAATCCAAACTGTGGAAAAACTACTTTATTTAATGCCTTGACAGGTTCTAATCAATTTGTTGGGAATTGGCCAGGAGTTACAGTTGAAAAAAAAGAAGGAAAATTAAAGGAAAATAAAGATGTAACAGTAATAGATTTACCTGGTATTTATTCACTGTCACCTTATACATTAGAAGAGGTGGTTGCAAGAAATTATCTTATTAATAATAAACCAGATGTAATATTGAATATTATTGATGGCACAAATATAGAGAGAAATTTATATTTGACAACACAGCTTATAGAACTTGGAATCCCATTAATAATTGCTGTTAATATGATGGATATTGTAAATAAGAATGGAGATAAAATTAATATTGATAAACTTAGCAAGGAACTTGGCTGTGATGTTGTAGAAATATCTGCTCTAAAAGGCATAGGAGTTAAAGAAGCTGCAAATAAGGCAGTTGAAGCAGTTGGAAGGACTGCTGAAAGAAATCATCAATTTCATTCAAGTGTGGAATCCATTATTTTATCAGTAGAGGAAAAATTAGGGGTGTTGGTTGATGAAAAGCAAAAACGATTTTTTGCAATAAAGCTGCTTGAAAAAGATGATAAAATTAGTCAACAGTTTGATATGGTTCCCAATATTGATGAAGAGATTAAAAATATGGAATCAGAATTTGATGATGATACAGAAAGTATTATTACAAATGAACGATATACATATATTTCTTCTATAATAAAAGAGTGCTTCTCAAAAAATAGAAAAAATGAAAAGTTGACGGTTTCAGATAAGATTGATAAAGTTGTAACAAATAGAGTTTTGGCATTACCAATATTTTTGGCGATTATGACACTTGTCTATTATATTAGTGTAACAACAGTTGGTACATGGGCTACAGATTGGACAAATGATGGAATGTTTGGAGATGGTTTTCATTTGTTTGGAGTTGGTTCTTTGGAGTATGAAGAAGCTGTTGATAAATGGGCAAAAGAATTTATATTTGTCAGTGATGTAGAAGCTCTTATTGAAGAAGCAGAAAATGCAGATGTTATAGGTGCAAACGATTTAAATGCAGCATTTGCAGATGGTGATTTTGCAGCATTTGATGAAACATTAAAGTCTTATGGTGAAAAACTGGCAGAAGAAGGTTTTGATTTTGAAACAGTACTTCCATTAAATGAAGATGGAGAATATATTGATATGCCAGATACTACAGATTTTGGCATATGGATTCCGGGAATACCTGTTTTAGTAAAAGATGGACTTGAGGCAATTCATTGTGCAGAATGGCTTGAAGGATTGATTGTAGATGGAATTATTGGCGGTGTTGGTTCTGTTCTTGGATTTGTGCCGCAAATGCTTGTATTGTTTTTATTTCTTGCATTTTTGGAAGCGTGTGGCTATATGGCAAGAGTTGCCTTTATTATGGATAGAATTTTTAGAAAATTTGGACTTTCAGGAAAATCATTTATCCCTATTTTGATTGGCACAGGCTGTGGAGTTCCAGGTATTATGGCATCAAGAACGATTGAGAATGACCGCGACCGAAAAATAACAATTATGACAACAACATTTATACCCTGTGGTGCAAAAGTCCCTATTATAACATTAATTGCAATGGCTTTGTTTGATGGCGCATGGTGGGTTGTTCCAAGTGCTTACATTGTTGGTATGGCAGCAATTATTGTATCTGGCATTATCTTAAAAAAGACCAAAATGTTTGCAGGCAAACCAGCACCTTTTGTTATGGAACTTCCAGCTTATCATTTGCCTACAGTGAGCAATGTATTAAGAAGTATGTGGGAAAGAGGATTTTCATTTATTAAAAAAGCAGGGACAATTATTCTTCTTTCTTCTATATTTATATGGATAGGTTCTGTATTTGGAAGTACATCAAATGGATTTGGATTTGACCCAGATATGGAATTGGATAATAGTATACTTGGCATGATTGGAAATACAATAAAATTTATTTTTGTACCGCTTGGATTTGGCAATGCAAGAGCAACAGTAGCAACGGTTATGGGGCTTGTTGCAAAAGAAGAGGTTGTTGGTGTCTTTGGTGTTTTGGATTTTGAAGGACTTATTCCACTTGCAGGATATTCATTTTTATTATTTAATCTTCTTTGTGCGCCATGTTTTGCAGCTATGGGAGCTATAAAAAGAGAGATGAATAATATCAAATGGTTTTGGTTTGCTATTGGGTATCAATGTGTATTTGCTTATATAATTTCATTTATGGTTTATCAAATTGGAAGTATTTTTGTAGGAAATGTTCATATTATAGGTGTCATTATAGCATTTATTTTTCTTTTGTTCTTTTGCTATTTATTGTTTAGACCTTATAAAGAAAATAAAGGATTTAAATTAGATATAAGTAAAGTAATAGGAGCTTTTAAATAATATAAAAAAGTATTAGATTACAATAGGGTAGTCTATAATACAAGTTTATATTTTATTAATCAAAGAAAGGTGTATAATTATGGGAACAATAATTGTAGGAATAATTTTAATATGTGCAGTGGGGGTTATAATAAGAAATATGATAAAGGATAAACGAGCAGGAAAATCAATTCAATGTGGTGGAGACTGCAAAAATTGCAAGGGACATTGTCATTAATAATATATTAAAATATAAAATAAATTTTCTTTAAAATAAAAATTGTGTATTGTATCTATATAAAATATTTTTATAGATAAATTGCACAATTTTTTTGATTTTATATAATGTTTTATGTTATAATAAGCACAGAAAAGTTGTGAAAAAAGTTTGCAAAGTAAATAGAATTATTTTTATAAACTTTCAGTGTAAAATTATATGTTACAATATAGAAGTGAAAGGGGCAAAAGAATGACATATAAAAACCAAACTGGTTTGGTATATACAAATGATAAGTGTATAGGCTGTAATAAATGTATATCAGTCTGTCCTGTGATAACAGCTAATAGAGCTATTGAATCTAATGGACATCAAAGAATTGAAGTAAATGGAGATGTGTGTATTGCCTGTGGCGCATGTTTTGATGCTTGTGAACATGAAGCAAGAGACTATTATGATGATACAGAGCAATTTTTTAATGATTTAAGCGAAGGTGAATCTATATCAATATTATGGGCACCTGCTTTTGCAGCAAATTATCCTGATGAATATAAACAAGTATTAGGGGGATTAAAAAAATTTGGTGCTAATAGGATAATCAGTGTTAGTTTTGGTGCGGATATCACTACATGGGGATATATTAAGTATATTACACAATATCATTTTCAGGGAGGTATATCACAGCCTTGTCCTGCAATTGTTAATTATATTGAACATAATATACCTGAGCTGATTCCAAGTTTGATACCCATTCACAGTCCTGTTATGTGTGCTGCAATATATGCAAAAAAATATTTGAAATTAACCGATAAACTTGCTTTTATAAGCCCATGTATAGCTAAAAAAGATGAGATAAGCGATAGTAATACATATGGATATATCAATTATAATGTTACTTTTAAACATTTAATGGAGTACGTTAGAAAACATAATATTAAAACGAATCCTGTTTCAAATGAAATTGAATATGGATTAGGGTCTATTTATCCAATGCCAGGTGGTTTAAAAGAAAATGTATATTGGTTTTGTGGAGAAGAAGTGTTTATTCGTCAGGTTGAGGGCGAAAAACACGCATATCATTTTTTGGAAGATTATAAAACAAGAGTGTTAAAAGGAAAAGAACTGCCATTTATGGTGGATGCTCTTAATTGCAGTCAAGGCTGTATATATGGAACAGGTATTGAAGAAGAAAAAAATAGAACAGATGATATCTTATATGAGTTACAAAAAATTAAATTGGCAAGCAAGAAGCGAAAGAAGAGTAGTGCATGGAGTAAGAATGTTTCACCTAAAGATAGGCTTCATAATCTTAATAAGCAGTTTGCAAAATTAAATATTAATGATTTTATAAGAACATATACAGATAAATCGAAAGGTTATGAAATTGTAAAACCAGATGAAGCAACATTAAATAATATTTTCAATAATATGAATAAAGATACATTTCAAAAACGCAGCATTAATTGTAGTGCTTGTGGTTATGATACGTGTAAAGATATGGCTACAGCAATTCATAATAATTGCAATTATGCAAGTAGCTGTATTCATTATGTAAAAGATATTATTGAAGATGAAAAAGATATGTTGGAATCTTTTTCAAAAGAGATTGAAGAAAAAAATGAACAGATGAATAAAAAAGATTCTGTTATCACTCAGATGGTGCATGAAGCAAATCAGTCATTTACAACATTGAATCATTCTATTAATGATATGGTTAGTGGAAATAATAATAATGCTGAAGAAAGCAGTAGTATCAGTGCTGCTATGGTTGAAGTAGTAAATTTTTGTAATAATATGAAAAAATCATTTGAAAAGATTGATGGATTGTTAGTTCAGTTAGGAAGCAATAATGCTTCTATTACAGATGTTGCAGAACAAACAAGTCTTTTATCTTTAAATGCATCGATTGAAGCGGCAAAAGCAGGAGGGGCAGGAAGAGGATTTGCGGTTGTTGCAGAAGAAATCCGTAAATTAAGTGAATCAAGTAATGTTACAGCGGCAGACAGTGACAAAAATAAGGAAGCAATAGCACAGGCAATGACACTTCTTACAAGTGAGGCAAACAAATTAATAAAAATTATTGATGATGTAAATCAACGAATTGGCAATTTGGCAGCAAGCACAGAAGAAATAGCAGCTTCTACTATATTAATTGGCAGTATATCAGACCAATTACAATCCATGTTTGAAGAAATAAAAAAATTGTAATTTATAGTGTTAAAATGTACTAAAAATAAATTGCTATTTAGATATACACAAATCAAAAAATATATGGTATATTTCAATTGAAACGATTGCTGTTTTTGTTACATAATTTTACTGATTTTTATTGTTATTTATTTAATTTTACTATAATAAATAATGGTCAATATTTTTATTGTCATTATAGTTATAGAAGCGTTTAAGGTGGTGATGCTCTTAAAATAAAATGGCAAAAAATGATTATTACATTTGAAAAAGCTACCAGTATAAATTTTGATAAGATTTTTTAATATTTTATTGACACTTTAGCTTTTAGATGTTATAGTCAAACTAACTTTATGTATACTCTGTACATAAAACTAAAAATCTTATTATTAAATGAAAGAGGAGGAAACACAAGTGAAAAAAATTAAAGCTAGTGTTCTTGCCGTTGTATTAACAGTTTTAGCTGTTGTTGGCGGCGTGCTTGGTCTTAATAATGTTACAGTTAAGGCCGCAGACCCACTTAAGTTATCCGTTGATACAGTGGATGCTACAAAGGGTCAAAAGAGTGTACAAGTTGCAGTTAATCTTGAAAATCCTGGTAATTTAGGTGGTTTGCAGCTTGAAGTTACATGGGATAAAGAAGCATTACAGGCAACAGAAGCAGTTGCAGGTGACTTTTTCTTAGCAGACCCTGTAGTTAATACAGAGAGAATGGCAGAAGGATTTATCGGTTATGCAGATGCTAGGTCATCAGGAAAAGATACATCAGGTAAAGTTATGATAATCACATTTGATGTACTTGATGCAGCTAAAGTAGGTGTTAATCCAGTTAATGTTAAAGTTCTTTCAGCAGCATTAGGCGACAAGGATGCTACACCAATACCAGCTTCAGACATTGTTACAACAAATGGTGGTATTACACTTCCAGAACCAGGTCCACTTAAGGTATCTGTTGATACAGTAGAGGCTACACAAGGTCAAAAGGGTGTAGAAGTTGCAGTTAATGTTGAAAATCCTGGCAATTTAGCAGGTTTACAATTTGAAGTTACATGGAATAAAGAAGCATTAAAAGCAACAAATGCAGTTGCAGGTGATTTTAAGTTGGCAGCTCCTGAAGTTAATACAGAAAGAATGGCAGAAGGATTTATCGGTTATGCAGATGCTCATGAAACTGGAGTAGATGCATCAGGTAGAGCTGTAATCATCACATTTGATGTACTTAATGCAGCTCAGTTAGGTGCTAATCCAGTTGAAGTTAAGGTTACTTCAGCAGCCGATGGAGATGCTCAGGCAATTACAAAGATTGAAACAGTACAAGGTGCTGTTAATGTTAAAGAATCTGTATGTAACCATCCAAATGTTAAAGATTCAGATTATAAAGTAACAAAAGAACCTACATACACAGAGGAAGGTATTGCAGAAGCAGTATGTCCAGATTGTGGTCAGACATTAACACGTCCAGTTGACAAGCTTGTATGTGAGCATAAGAATATTAAAGATTCAGATTATGTTGTAGTAAAACAACCTACTTTGAGTGAAGAAGGTCTTGAAGAAGCAACATGTCCAGATTGTGGTCAGAAAGTAACACGTCCAATTGACAAGCTTGAGCGCCCATCTGACAGCAATGAAAATATTGTAGTTGATGGTGATGCAGATATTAAAGTAGATGTTCCTAGTGGAGTTGCAGATAATAACTTAACTAAGGAAGAACAAGAGGCTATTTTAAATAATGGCGCAGATACAACAGTTAAGGTTGATGTAAACAAAGTTGATGAAAACAATGTTCCAAAGGCTGACAAAGATGCAATTCAAGCAGTGCCAGATATTAAGGTAGCAGCTTTTATCGATATTAAGGTAACGTTGCAAGTAGAAGGATTTGATGTTAAGACAATTACTCAGACAGCTTCAAAGATTGCATTTACAGTACAAATTCCAGCAGATCTTTTGGTTGTTCCAGAAGGTTATGTAAGAGAGTTTAATATTGTAAGAGTTCATAATGGAATTGCAGAAATGCTTAATCCAACAAGAAATGGTGACCAGCTTTCATTTGCTTCTGATAAGTTCTCAACATATGCTATTGTTTATTCTGATAAGGTAGCTACAACACCAGATGAACCTACAACACCAACACCAGATGATAATAAACCAAGTGCTCCTCAAACAGGTGATACACTTCCAATTGCATTATTCGTATTAATGCTTGCAGGTATTGTTGGTATTGCAGTTACTTCTAAGAAGAGAGCTTAATTAATGTTTTATTAAAATGTACAATAGAAGAACAAAAGCATCATATAGTGCTTTTGTTCTTCTTTTTTTGATTAAGATTATTAAAAAAAAGGAAAGAAAAATGAGTATAATAAAAAGATTGATAAATATAATAATAATTTTATTGTGTATAATAGGTTTACAATTTTATGTTGTTACTATTCCTGTTTTTGCGGCAGGTGATTGCGAATTGATTTTATCTTCTATACAAGGAAATAAAGGAGATGAAGTAACAGTTAAGATGACTCTTCAATCAAATTCGGGACTTGCTGGATTGCAATATACAATAAAATTTGACACATCTGCTTTAAGCTTAGTATCAGCTAAGAAAATTGAAAATACATTTTCAGACCCAATTGTAAATACAGAAAATGAAGGCAGTATTGTATATGTTTTTGCGGAGGCAAGAAGCAATACAAGAACAGGTGATTTATTAGAAGTAACATTTAAGATATTAGATGGAGCAAATAGTGACAATGTGGCTTTAAAATTAGACGACATAATGGGGGTTGATAATGATATTAATATTGTTAATGTAAAAACGACTATTGGAGGTATCCAATTAATAGAAGCAGGTAATGCAGGAACAAATGCAGGAACAAATAATAATAATACAGATGCCGAAAATAATCCAACATCAAATAATAATGGAACGTCAAATGATAATTCAACGCTAGGTAATAATCCAACAGTTGATAATAAAGAAGATAATAGCACTGGCAATTCTAATAATTCAGATAATATAAATAATTCAACAAATAATACAAAAACAGATAAAGAAGGCAATATTATACCTGATAATTCAAGTGATAAAAATAATTCTGATAATCAATCAAATAAGGGGATTATAATATTTATTATTGTTGTTATTGTAGTATTATTGGCAGTAGCTGGTTATGTTGTATATAACAAGAAATTTAAGAAAAATAATGATAATAGCGATAATAATAGCTAAATAATGCGATTTTTTGTTATACGAAATAAACATATTTATGATATAATACAAGATGATAAGGAGGGGAATATATGCTTAAAATAAATAGAAATTTTTTTAAAAATGAAGACATTTTTAGTAATGAAATAGCATATATTGCCTCTTATGTAATTAATGCACTTTTTTTAATATTACATATATTTTTTGAAATTTATTATATTGTTATTGCCGCTGATTGGATGATTAAGTTAAATATTGTAAGTTTAATAATTGGAATATTAAATTTTGGTTTAATTAAATTTGAAAAAACAAAAATTTTTGTTAATATGTTATTTTATGAGGCCATGATTCATGTAACGATAGCAACTTTATGCTTTGGTTGGAATTGTGGGTTTCAAAATTTTCATATTGCGATTATTGTTCTAATATTTTTTGGGAATTATTTTTCTCAAAAAATGGGGCATGATGATGTACGTACATTAAAATTTTGTATATTAGATATTATAGCTTATCTGTTTTCATTTTTATGGTTTAATTGGTTTGAAGAGATTTATGTGATAAGCACTACATTGCAAAAATATACACAATTATTATCAGCGCTTGTTATATTTTTTATTGTTATAGCTTTTATGTGGATATTGACTCAATTCACAGTAAGAGTAGAAGAAGCTATGAATAAGAAAGCGCAGTTTGATGAATTAACACAATTACCGAATCGATATTATTTGATGGCACATTTTAAGCAGCTTATGACAAAAGATAATAAACAAAATAATTATTTAGCAATTATGGATATTGATGATTTCAAAAAGGTTAATGATACATATGGACATAATTGTGGAGATTATGTTCTTAAAGAAATTGCTCAATTAATAAAAAAATATTCCAAAGGTGGATTTGTATGCCGATGGGGTGGAGAAGAATTTATTATATTGGGCAGTGTTGAAATTGATATGAAAAATCAATGCAGAATATTAAATGATATAAGAAAATTTGTAGGAAACCATGATTTTAAATATGAAGTGTATAAATTTAATATAACAATAACAATGGGAGTTGCTATTTATGAACAGGGTCAGAGTGTAGAAGAGTGGGTAAATGTTGCCGATAAAAAACTATATGCAGGAAAATATAGCGGTAAAAATAAGCTTGTATTTTAAAAAAATTCTAAAAAAATTTTAATATATGTTGCAAAAAATTGTGCTATACTTTACAATGATTGCAACATACATAAATTTAAATTTTGTATGGGAATTTGGAGGATTATTATTTATGGCAAAGAAAAAAGCCGACACAGCAAAAACAGTTGCAAAAAAACAAAATGTTAAAGAAGACGCAATGAATGAAGCAGAAGTAATCGTAGAGACATCAGAAGTAGAAGAACAAGAAACAAAGACAGAAGAGCCAAATGGAGATAAAACAATGGAAGAACAAGTAGAAGAAGTAATTGAAGCTGTTAAAGAAACAACCGAAAAGGTAGCTAAGAAGGCTGCAAAAGCTACAAAGAGCGCCGCTTCCAAAGTGAAAAAGGAAGCAAAGAAAGTAGCAAAAGAAACAGTAAAGAAGGTCAAGGATAAAAAAGAACTTGTACCAGAAGTATTTATTCAATATGAAGCAATAGAAGCTAAAACAGAAGATATTATAGAAAATATTAAAAAGGCTTATGTTGCTGATGGACATTATGTTGCAGGAATCAAAGACCTTAAAGTTTATATTAAGCCGGAAGATGGCTGCGCATATTATGTAATTAACGGCTCATATGCTGGAAATGTTGTGCTTTAAAAAATTTATTTGTAAATTCTGTCTATAAACAAAAAGTTTTGCTATTTAAGAGTTTCGCTATGCGAAACTTTTTGTTGACATAAGGATGGCTCGCAAAGCGTGTCATCCGTTGTTTATGTATAGGAGTATATAGGAAAAATTATTATATAAAAAAGCAGTACAGAAATGAGGGGAAAATGTATTATATTACCACAGAAGCAAGTTTTGATGCAGCACATTTTTTAAAGGGCTATGAAGGAAAGTGTAAAAATATTCATGGGCATCGATGGAGAGTTTTAGTAAAAATTCAGTCGGATGAATTATTAAAAAATCAACAGCATAATGGAATGATTGTAGATTTCAAAGAATTAAAAAATGATTTAAAGGAATTAACAGAAAAATTTGACCATACGTTTATTTTTGAAAAAGATTCTTTAAAAAATGAATTGATAGAGTTATTAAAAAATGAAAATTTTGAATTAAGAGAAGTAGAATTTAGACCAACAGCAGAAAATTTTTCCAAGTATTTTTATGATAATTTAACAAATAAAGGGTATCAAGTTGCAGAAACAATGGTTTATGAGACACCTAATAATATGGCTAGTTATTGTGAAAAATAAATGAAGAAATAGAAAATGGATTGAACAATTATTTATGTGTAAAAGTGGTACAGAGGTGAGGGATACAATGGCAAATTTTGAAGTAGTAGAACATTTTGTAAGCATTAATGGAGAAGGGGCAAAAGCTGGACAGTTAGCATTATTTATTCGATTGAAAGGATGTAATTTAAAATGCAAGTATTGTGATACACAGTGGGCTAATGGCACAGATGCAGATTGTGTAATCATGACTGAAGAGGATATTGCAAAATTGATTGAGGCTTCAAAAATACGTAACGTTACAATAACAGGCGGAGAACCATTATGGAGACAACATATAGATATATTACTTAAAAGAATAAGCAGGATTTCTGATATTTGTATAGAGATAGAAACAAATGGGAGTATTAATTTAGCAGACTATAAAAATATTTCGGATAAAATAACATTTACAGTGGATTATAAATTAGGTTGCAGCGGAATGGAACAAAGTATGTTTATAGAAAATTACAACAATTTAACAAAAAATGATACTGTAAAATTTGTTGTTGGAAATTATGAGGACTTAATAAAGGCAAAAAATATAATAGAGCGCATTAAACAAACAGGTGTGAAATTATATTTAAGTCCAGTGTTTGACAGTATAGAACCAAGAGATATTGTTCAGTTTATGATTGATAATAAGATGAATGGTGTAAATCTTCAATTACAGCTTCATAAATATATATGGAATCCATCACAAAAAGGCGTTTAATAAATTTTAGATTGATTATAAGTAAGCAGCAAAGGAAATAATAAATATCCATTTGACTTTGCAGGTTATGAAAGGCATGGTTATAAATTATGATAGATACAAAGGCAATTAAAGAGCATATAAAAGCCATTATTGTGGCATTAGGTGACGACCCTCAAAGAGAGGGGCTTATTGAAACACCTGATAGAGTGGCACGAATGTATGAAGAAGTTTTTGAAGGTATGAATTATACAAATGACGATATAGCAAAAATGTATGGCAAGACATTTGAGAAGCCTCAACAAAATGGTGATGATATGGTTGTTGTCAAAGATATTGAAGTTTTTAGTTATTGTGAACACCATATTGCATTGATGTACAATATGAAAGTTACCGTTGCCTATATTCCAAAAGATAAAATACTTGGTTTAAGTAAAATTGCACGAATTGCAGATATGGTTGCAAAGCGGCTTCAGGTTCAAGAACGAATTGGAAGTGATATTGCTGAAATTATGCAGAAAGTAACAGGAAGTGAGGATATAGCGGTACTGATAGAAGCAAATCATAGTTGTATGACTGCAAGAGGTATTAGAAATGCACAGGCAAAGACTTTTACAAGTAAATTATGCGGACGCTTTAAGACAGAACCTGAATTATATAATAGAGTAAAACAATAAGTAGAAGTAAAAATATTAGTAGATAAATTTTTAATATAAATTTGTGCAGATATAAACAAATAATAAAAAATGGAGGAAGATGTGTGAACGTATTAGTGTTGGTAAGCGGTGGAATTGACAGCACGACATGTCTTGCAATGATGGTAGAACAATTTGGCAAGGAAAATGTACATGCGTTATCTATGTATTATGGACAAAAGCACGATAAAGAATTATCATGTGCAAAAGTAGTTGCCAATTATTATGGTGTTTCATATAGTCAAATGGATTTATCCATTATATTTAAAGAAAGCAATTGTTCACTGTTAAGTCATTCTAGTCAAGATATTCCACATGAATCGTATGCTAAACAGTTAAATAAAATAGAAGAAGCAACCGTTTCAACGTATGTTCCATTTAGAAATGGCTTATTTCTTTCTTGTGCAGCAAGTATTGCTTTGTCAAAGAATTGTGATATTATCTGTTATGGAGCGCATAGTGATGATGCCGCTGGCAATGCGTATCCTGATTGCAGTACTGCTTTTAATAAGGCAATGAATGAAGCGATATATTTAGGAAGCGGAAATAAATTAAAAATAGAAGCACCTTTTGTCAATATGACAAAAAAGGATATAGTTGCTAAGGGATTGGCACTAAAAGTTCCTTATGAGCTTACTTGGAGCTGTTATGAAGGACACGACAAGGCATGTGGTGTCTGTGGAACTTGCAGAGATAGAAAAAAAGCATTTGAAGAAAATGGCGTGATAGACCCTATTTTATATGAGATATAAAGGTTGCTACGTTTAAATTTAAAACGGCAGTATTTTTAAAAACATAAGTTTGTTGCTTATTAGTGTTAAAACATCAAAAATAAGGCTTGATATAACAATAAAAATTATCTTGTAAATATTTATAGCTGCTGTTTTTATGTTGTACTTTAGAATGGAGATTAATATGGGAAGAAGTAAAGAGGAAGTAAAAGACTTATCATTATTAGGAAATCAACAGGTTTCATATTCTAGTAATTATAATCCTGATATTTTAGAAACATTTGACAATAAACATCCAAATCATGATTATTTTGTTAAATTTAATTGTCCTGAGTTTACTAGTTTATGTCCTATTACAGGACAACCTGATTTTGCAACAATTACTATATCCTATGTACCAGATATTAAGATGGTTGAGAGTAAGTCCTTGAAGCTGTATTTATTTAGCTTTAGAAATCATGGTGATTTTCATGAGGATTGTATCAATATTATTATGGAAGATTTAATAAAAGTTATGAATCCAAAGTATATTGAGGTGTGGGGAAAATTTACACCTAGAGGGGGAATATCAATAGACCCTTATTGCAATTATGGAAAAGCAGGTACAAAGTGGGAGGAAGTAGCATTTAAACGACTTACAGAACATGATATGTATCCAGAAAAGATAGATAATAGATAAAGTTACAAAAGTAGAAAGGTTATGGTTATAAAAATGAAAGTAGTAAAAAAATCATTTAGACATCTGATTGTAGTTTTATTTGTTGCCTCACTTGCTGCATCGATGCTGATTGGGTGTGCAGGTAGTAATGATTCTAAAAATGATAGTGTAGGCGATGGCAAGTTGGTGTCAGGAAGTGAGTTTACTGTAGGTTTTGATGCAGAATTTCCACCATATGGATATAAAGATGACAATGGTGAATATGTTGGTTTTGACTTAGACTTAGCGCAGGAAGTTTGTAACAGAAATGGTTGGACATTAGTAAAACAGCCAATTGACTGGGATTCTAAAGATATGGAATTAAATTCTGGAACAATTAGCTGTATTTGGAATGGATTTACAATAGATGGAAGAGAAAATGAATATACATGGTCATCTGCTTATATTGATAATTCTCAAGTAGTCGTTGTAAAAAGCAGTTCATCAATTGAAAAATTGGACGATTTAAAAGGTAAAGTTGTTTTAGTGCAGGCAGATTCATCTGCATTGGCAGCTTTTACAGGAGAAAATGCGGAAGAAAAAAATATTGCACTTGCAAAAAGTTTTTCTTCACTTCAGCAAGTATCGGATTACAATAGTGCATTTATGAACTTAGAGGCAGGTTCTGTCGATGCCATTTGCATGGATATAGGTGTTGCAAGGTATGAGTTAGAAGCCAGAGGCGGCGCGTTTAAAATGTTAAAAGAGCATGTATCTTCTGAACAGTATGGCGTAGGATTTAAAAAGGGCAATAAAGCTCTTAGAAATCAAGTTCAAAAAAGTTTGGAAGAGATGTTATCCGATGGAACATTAGAGACAATAGCAAAAAAATGGGGCGTTGACGAAAGTATCTGTCTGGGCAAAGAAGGCGCTGATGCGGTTATGAAGGCAGAAAAAGACACAGAGAAAGAAAAACCATTTTTTAAGCAGTTTGTTGAAATTGTTGGACTTTTAGCTAGTGGTATGTTAGCTTCATTGGCAATTTTTGTACTTACATTGATATTTTCTTTGCCGCTTGGATTGTTTATTACATTTATTAGAACTTCAAAATTGAAAGTTTTGCAGTGGATTGCACGTATTTACATATCAATCCTTAGAGGAACACCATTGATGCTGCAATTGTTAGTCGTATTTTTTGGACCATATTATATATTTGATATATCATTGTCCTATTCATATCGATTTTATGCAGTTATTATCGGATTTTCATTAAACTATGCGGCATATTTTGCTGAGATTTTTAGAGCAGGAATTGCATCCGTTCCAGTGGGACAACATGAGGCTGCACAGGTACTTGGCTATTCAAAAGTACAGACATTTTGTAAAATTGTATTTCCACAGATGGTTAAACATGTATTGCCGCCTGTAACTAATGAGGTTATAACACTTGTCAAAGATACATCTTTAGCATTTGCATTAGCTTATACAGAAATGTTTACACTGGCAAAACAGGTTGCCGCTTCTAAGGCAAGTATTATGCCATTATTTGTGGCAGGCATATTTTACTATATATTTAATTTTATTGTAGCATGGCTGATGGAAAAGGTTGAGAAAAAGCTGGAATATTATAGGTAGAATAAAAATTGTGCAAAAAGCAATATACGGTTGTTTATGCTGAAATGTCACAAATAATGCTTGTTGCGATAAAGCAGTTTTTGCATGATTTTGACATTGCATTTCAGAATGGAGGATACAATGAAGCTATTAGAAATGAATCATATTAAGAAAAGTTTTGGAAGTCTTGGCGTGCTAAAAGATATATCAATAGACGTTGAGGAAGGAGAGGTTGTAGCAATTATAGGACCATCAGGTTCAGGAAAGTCAACATTGCTTCGATGTGCAACTCTTTTGGAAACAATTGATGAGGGAACATTGAAGTATTGTGGCGAAGAAGCTGCAGCAAATACAGGTTCGGGAAAAACGGTGTATGCTTCTAAAAATAAATTACATGAATTAAAAAATAATTTTGGTTTAGTATTTCAAAATTTTAATCTTTTTCCACATTATTCTGTAATGAAAAATATTACTGATGCACCGATTAATGTCCAAAAAAGGAATAAAGAAGAAGTTTACAAAGCTGCTGAAGAATTGTTAAAGAAAGTAGGATTGGAAGATAAAAAAGACTATTATCCATGTCAATTGTCTGGCGGTCAGCAACAGAGAGTAGCAATTGCAAGAGCATTGGCAATGAATCCTAAAATTTTATTTTTTGATGAGCCTACATCAGCACTTGACCCTGAAATTACAGCCGAAATTTTAAAAATTATGAGGGAACTTGCCGCAGAAAAGATGACAATGGTTATTGTGACACATGAAATTAATTTTGCCAGAAATGTTGCAGATAGAGTAATATTTATGGACAGTGGTTTTGTGATAGAGCAAGGAACGCCAAAAGATGTTATTGACAATCCAACAAATGACAGAACAAGAGCATTTTTACAAAAATTAGCCTAAGAATGGATAACACAAATAAAGTCTTGAAAATATAGAGATTTTGTGGTAATCTATATCCAGCAAGCAGATATGGTCTATCGGTATGACCTCAGCTTCCCAAGCTGATGAGGCGGGTTCGACTCCCGTTATCTGCTCTTATGGGATAAATTTGTGTCGCAATATAACTATTTTTTAAATTGACATTTTAAAGAGAATATGCTAATCTTTTAAAGAAGTAAAGCATCACAAGGGGCATACCACCAAAGGTATGGTTTTTGTGGTGCTTTTTTGTTTGATATAATAAATGCTATGCTAAAATTTGAATCATTCATTATTTTTAAAAATAAGTTGCAGCATAGAAGTTAAAAAGAGGTCATAAATCAGGTTTGAAAGGATAATTAATATGGAAAATAAAATAATGGATATAACTTCTAAAGAAAGATTATTGTTAAAGCAGATACGAAAAAGAACACCTATGTATGTGGGAGAATATTCTTTAAATAAATTAGGAGATTTTTTTGAGGGATATAGGGAAGCATTATTTAACCTCATCAAGTAAGTCCCCCCCACTTCAATGCTGCAAAGGCATAAGTGGGGGTAGGGACTTGCTTGTTTCAGTGGGAGTATAAGCTCCCACTGAAAAGCTACGATAGTAGCTATGAGGTTATGAGCAAGTAGCGTAGCGGATTGCGAATATCCGCTTAACTTATGATTTAAATAATCAGTGTTGTATTATTCCAAAAGAATTTAATAAATTTGTATTAAAAAAATATAAACAAAATCCTAGCACTATGGGTTATGTGAGGGCTATTTTGCAGCAAATGAGTGACGGAAAAGAGGCAGTACAAGTATTTTTTAATTTATTAGATGAATTTTTAGAAGAAAATGGTTTTGAAAAAATAGGGTAATGATTGCAAATTTAATTTTAGTTGGTATCATTTAAAAATCAAACGTTATTAAAAGTACAACATACTTTAATTAAAAAATAAAAATATAAAAAAGGAGAAGGAGCGTCCATATGATTAAAATTAATGGTGAAGATGTGCAGGGAGTTGAGGGAATAAGCGTCATTGACTATCTAAACAACAATGGTTATAATGTTAATCGTGTTGTAGTGGAAAAAAATCTTGAAGTAGTACCTCGCGATAATATGAACAATGTATTATTGGAAGATGGAGACCATATAGAAATTATACAGTTTGTCGGGGGCGGTTGATTGGCAAGCATTCGATTAATATTGATAAAGGCATAAAAATCAATTTAAAAATAATTTTAATGGGGAAAATAATTTGAAAATAATTTTAAATGGAGAATTGTATCATACATCTTGTAAAACGGTTAGAGAGTTGTTTAGCGAATTAAAGTTTGATGATAAGGCAAAATATGTATGTATTTTAAATGGTTATCAAGAATCTGATACTGTGTGTTTAAAAGAAGGTGATGAGGTATTTTTAATTGATAAAAATGTACTTCCTCCAAGAGAACAATGGGAAAAAATAATATGTGCAAGGCATACACCAGGTGTCTATGAAAAGGTAAAAAAAGCAAAAGTGGCGATTGCAGGGCTTGGAGGTCTTGGCTCTAATATAGCAATGATGCTTGCAAGAACAGGCATAGGACATTTGCATCTTATTGACTTTGATACGGTTGATTTGACAAATCTTAATCGTCAGCAATATAGTATTCGTCATGTTGGACGTTTTAAGACAGAGGCATTAAAAGAGCAGTTATTAGATATTTGTCCATTTCTTGATATTCGTATTGATACTACATATGTGACAAAAGATAATGTGCTTGATTTATTTCAAGATGATGATATTGTCTGTGAAGCTTTTGACAATGCAGAATGTAAAGCAATGCTTACAGAACAACTTTTATTAAAATCGAAAAAAACAGCATTGATTGCTGCCTCTGGAATGGCAGGGTATGGCAACAGCAATGATATTAAGAGCAGAAAAATAAGAAACAATTTTTATATATGCGGTGATGAGGTTACAGGCGCAGAGCAAGGAATTGGGCTGATGGCTCCAAGAGTAACATTGTGCGCAGCACATCAGGCAAATTTGGTGCTTGATTTGATAATAAAAAGTTAAAGAAAAAAGGCTGAAAAATTTAACCTCATCAAGGAAGTCCCCCACTTCAATGCTGCAAAGGCATAAGTGGGG